>NZ_JAVDXD010000004.1:0-426409 GCF_031457705.1 Microbacterium sp. BE35 | reverse complement strand
TACGCGAAGCGTGACGGCGACCACAAGCCGTACGTCAAGCGCGAGGGTGATCGTCCCTACGCGAAGCGTGACGGCGACCGTCCCTACGCGAAGCGCGACGGCGACCGTCCTTACGCGAAGCGTGACGGCGACCACAAGCCGTACGTCAAGCGCGAGGGTGATCGTCCCTACGCGAAGCGTGACGGCGACCGTCCCTACGCGAAGCGTGACGGTGACCACAAGCCCTACGTCAAGCGCGAGGGTGACCGCCCTTACGTCAAGCGTGACGGCGACCGTCCTTACGCGAAGCGTGACGGCGACCGTCCGTACGCGAAGCGTGACGGCGAGCGTCCCTACGTCAAGCGTGACGGCGACCGTCCGTACGCGAAGCGTGACGGCGAGCGTCCCTACGTCAAGCGTGACGGCGACCGTCCTTACGTCAAGCGCGACGACGACCGCAAGCCGTACGAGCGCTCTGCGCGTCCGACTCGCGGGGGAGCCGACCGCCCCGACCGTGCCGTGCGCGAGGGCGAGATCCGTCCCGTCCGCGCCCGGCACGACGACCCGGTCATTCCCGAGGATGTGACCGGCCGCGATCTGCCGCCGGCTGCACGCAACGAGTTGAAGACTCTGAGCAAGGAGAACGCCGAGGAGGTCGCGCGTCACCTCGTGATGGCGTCGCAGCTGATCGACGAGGACCCGATGCTGGCGCATCAGCACGCGCTGTCCGCGTCTCGCCGTGCCGGTCGCATCGCCGTCGTCCGCGAGACGCTCGCGATCACCGCGTACGCGACGGGCGACTTCGCGCTCGCCTTGCGCGAGCTGCGCACATACCGACGCATCTCGGGGCGTGACGACCAGATCGCCCTGATGGTCGACAGCGAGCGAGGCGTCGGGCGCGCCGATCGTGCGCTCGAGGTCGGCCGTGCCGTCGACCGCTCCACTCTCGAGACGCCCGTACGCGTCGAACTGGCGATCGCGATGTCGGGCGCCCGTCTGGACCTCGGCGAGCCCGAGCGCGCGCTCCATGAACTCGACATCCCCGAGCTCGATCCCGATCGTGCGTTCGAGTGGAGCCCGGCGCTGTTCGCGGCCCGGGCAGCGGTGCTCGAGGAGCTCGGCCGCGCGGAAGAGGCGGCGCAGTGGCAGCGTCGTGCCGTGGTCGCCGCAGAGGCGATCGACGCGGCATCCGGTCTCGGCGATCTCGAGACGGTCTTCGTCGAGGAGGTCATCGAGATGGACCTCGACGACGAAGAGGAGGAAGACGACGACTCGGACGACATTCTCGACGAGGACGACGACTCCGACGACACTCACGCCGGGGCCGAGACGCCTGAGGACCTCGACGAGTCCGAGCCCGACGCCACGGAGCCCGAGGAGATCTCCGTCGACGACGAGGTCGCCGAGATCCTCGTGGAGGCAGGGGTCGACGCGTCCGGCGACGACGAGGCCGACCGCTGATGGCGCTGTTCGGGCGGCGGGCTGCGACGCCCGCCCCGCTCGACGGCGTCGACGTGGTGCTGGCCGATCTCGACGGGGTCGTCTATGCGGGTGCCGGCGCTCTGCCGCACGCGGTCGAGAGCCTCAACCGCGCCCGCGACGGCCGCTCGCTCGCGTACATCACCAATAACGCTGCGCGCACGGATGCCTCGGTCGCGGCGCATCTGAGCGAGCTCGGGCTCGCGACCACTCCGCGTGACGTCGTCACCAGCCCGCAGGCCGCGATGCGGCTGCTCGCTGAGAAGATCGCGCCCGGCTCCACTGTGCTCGTCGTCGGCGGCGATGGTCTCGTCGTCGAGGTCGAGAAGGCCGGGTTCATCGTGACGCGCAGCGCCGACGACGCGCCGTCGGCCGTCGTGCAGGGGTTCGCGCCCGAGGTCGGCTGGACTCAGCTGGCTGAGGCGGCGTTCGCCCTCAGGACGCCCGAGGAAGACGGCGGCATCCCGTGGGTGGCGACGAACACGGACTGGACGATCCCGCAGTCGCGCGGCATCGCGCCCGGCAACGGCACCCTGGTCTCCGCCGTGCACACCGCAGTCGGCCGGCTCGCAACCGTCGCAGGCAAGCCCGAGGTGCCGATCTTCCAGGAGGCGGTCGCACGGTTCGAGGCGCAGCATCCGTTGTTCCTGGGTGACCGCCTCGACACCGATATCCTCGGCGCCAACCGTGCCGGCATCGCGTCTGCCCTGGTGCTCACCGGCGTGGACCGTCCGAAGCACGTGCTGGCAGCACCGGAGAACTCGCGTCCGACGTACATCCTCGGTGACCTCCGCGAGCTCCACGAACCGTACCCCGAGGTTCAGGTGAAGGACGGCGTCGCCACAGTGCGAGACGCTCGTGTCGCGATCGACGGCGCCGACATCCGGATCCTGAGCGAGGGCATGCCGGTCGATCTCGTGCGCGCGGGCGCGGCGGCGATCTGGTCGACCGGGCGCGCGATCTTCGGCTTCCGCGTGCCCGAGCGTCTCTACGCGGATCCGTTCCACCGCCCCTGATCCTCGCCGCGGAAAAGCGGGGAGTGTCGGGTGGGCCCCCGTATTCTGGGGACATGGATGGAGCCGACGCGCATGAGGACGAGCACGGCGATCTGCTGTCGACCCTCGAGGTGATCGAGGCGCAGCCGCTGGCCACGCGTGCCGAAGCGTATGACACGCTGCATGACACGCTCGCCCGTCGCCTCGAGGCGACCCCCGGCACCCCGTCATGACGAGCCGCCTCGATGCCGCTCTCGCAGCCCGGGGTCTCGCGCGCTCCCGCACCCACGCCGCGACCCTGATCGCGGATGGGCTCGTGACGGTCGACGGCCGCCCCGTGGTGAAGGCCTCGACTCCCGTGGGCGACGAGAGCCTGATCGACGTGGCTGTTTCCGACCACTACGTCAGCCGTGCGGCGCACAAGCTCATCGCCGGCCTCGACGCCTTCCAGGTGGACGTCCGCGGCCGCGTGGCGCTCGACATGGGCGCGTCCACCGGCGGCTTCACCCAGGTGCTGCGCGAGCGCGGCGCCGAGCCGGTGATCGCCGTGGATGTCGGTCACGGGCAGCTCGCAGCATCCGTCGCCGAGGATCCTGGTGTCGTCGCGGTCGAGGGGTTCAACGTCCGCTACATGACCCCCGACTCGCTCGCCGAGGCGAGCAGCGTCTCCGAAGAGCCCTCGGTGATCACGGGCGACCTGTCGTTCATCTCGCTCACCCATGTTCTTCCTGCAGCACGGGCGGTCGCAGCATCCGATGCGGATCTCGTGCTGCTGATCAAGCCGCAGTTCGAGGTCGGGCGCACAGCGGTCAAGGGGGGCCTCGTGACCAACCCCGTGCTGCGCGCCGACGCAGTCGCGCGCGTGCTGTGGGCGGCGTGGGACGTGGGCCTCGGAACGTGCGGTGTCGTCTCCTCCCCGCTCGCGGGTACCCATGGCAATTCCGAGTTCATCGCGCACCTCGCGCCGGGGCGGGGGAGCAATCCGACAGAATGGTTGAGCACTGTGAACCGACTGGCGGGGAGCCGATGAACGACGCCGAGACCGAGGCCCAGCGCAGCATCCTCGTGGTGGCGCACGCCCATCGCGCCGACACCGTCGCTGCCGCGGAGCGGGTCGTCGCCGCGCTGCGGGCCGCCGGCGCCAGGCCCGTCCTCGCCCTCGACGACGGCGAGGACCTCGTGCAGGCGGGGCCTTCGCTGGCCGACGTCGCCGTACTGGGCATCGACGTGCCGGTGACCGACATCGAGCTCGCGATCGTCGTCGGTGGCGACGGAACGATCCTGCGGGCCGCCGAACTCGTCCGCGAAGGGCGTGCGCCGGTCCTCGGCATCAACATGGGCCACGTCGGCTTCCTCGCCGAGATCGAGCGCGACGACATGGATGAGGCCGTCCGCCGCGTCATCGCGCGGGACTACGAGGTCGAGGAGCGCATGGCGCTCCAGGTGCGGGTGAAAGACACCGGCGACTCCGTGATCTACGAGACGTGGGCGCTCAACGAAGCGACGGTCGAGAAGGCCAGCCGTGAGCGCCTGCTCGAGGTCGTCGTCGAGATCGACGGCCGGCCCCTGTCGACGTTCGGCTGCGACGGCATGGTCGTCTCGACACCCACGGGGTCGACCGCCTACAACTTCTCCGCGGGCGGCCCCGTGATCTGGCCGACCGTCGAGGCGATCGCCGTGGTGCCGCTGTCGGCCCACGCACTCTTCGCCAAGCCCCTCGTCGTCGGCCCCGAGCACTCTGTGGCGATCGAGGTGCTCGAGCGCACCAACGGCACCGGCATCCTCTGGTGCGACGGGCGTCGGTCGCACGATTTGCCTCCGGGCGCGCGCGTCGTGGTGCGGCGGTCGGATCGCCCGGTGCGCCTCGCGCGCCTGCACCCCGCTCAGTTCACCGACCGCCTCGTGCGCAAGTTCCGCCTCCCCGTCGAGGGGTGGCGCGGTCCGGCCGCGATCACGGGCGTCTTGCCCACCCAGTCGCAGGCGCATGCTGCGGTCGTCGACGACGTCGAGACCGACATCGTCGGCAGCGAGGTCGCCCCGTGATCGAGGAGATGCGCCTGCGGGACCTCGGGGTGATCGCCGAGGCGACGCTGCCGATCGGCGCGGGCTTCACGGCGATCACCGGTGAGACCGGTGCCGGCAAGACGATGGTCGTGACGGGACTCGGGCTGCTGCTCGGTCAGCGCGCCGACTCCGGCGCCGTGCGCGCGGGCGCCGCCCAGGCGACGGTCGACGGCGTGTGGATCGTCCCCGAGGACGGAGCGGTGGCAGCGCGCGTGCGCGAGGCGGGCGGCGACGTCGAGCCGATCGGCGGCGGTCGTGCCGAGCTGTACATCGGCCGGTCGATCTCGAGCGAGGGCCGGGGCCGGGCGTCCGTCGGCGGCCGCGCCGCACCGGCTGGAGTGCTCGCCGATCTCGCCGACGAGCTCGTCGTCGTGCACGGGCAGTCCGATCAGCTGCGACTGCGATCCGCGGCCGCACAGCGTGACGCGCTGGACCGGTTCGGCGGCGAGACAGTCCACACCGCACGCGACGCCTACCGCCGGGCGTTCGAACACTGGCGTGCGATCGACCGCGAGCTGTCGGAGCTCACCGACGACCGCGACGCGCGGGCGCGCGAGGCCGAAGACCTGCGGAACCAGCTCGCCGAGATCGAGCAGGCCGCGCCGGAATCCGGCGAGGACGCCGAGCTGGCGACTCGCGCCGAGCGTCTGGCGAATGCCGAGGAGCTCCGTGTCGCCGCCGCGACCGCTCATGACGGGCTCTCCGGCGAGGGTGACGAACCCGACGCCGGGGCGCTGCTCGCCGAGGCGCGCCGCGCCCTCGAGCGCGTGCACGACCCCGTGCTGGCAGAGCTCGCGGGGCAGCTTGCCGACGTCGGCTATCGCGTCGCCGATATCGCCGCAGCGCTGGCGGGCTACCTCGCCGACCTCGACGAATCGGGGCCGCACGAGCTCGCCGCGGTCGAAGAGCGCCGCGCCGTGCTCGCCGGCCTGGTCCGCGCGCACGGCACGCTCGACGCAGCCATCGAACTGCTCGACACCGGCTCTTCCCGCCTCGCCGAGCTCGACGACGACTCCGATCGCATCGACCGGCTGACGGCGGAGCGGGATGCCGCGGCATCCGTCCTCGACGAGACCGCGGGTGTGCTCACCGCGGCTCGCACCGAGGCGGCCGCCCGGCTGGGTAGCGCCGTGAGCACCGAGCTGCGGGCACTCGCGATGCCGGACGCGCGCCTCGAGGTCGCCGTGACGGCGGGCACCGAGTCCGCGTCGGGGCGCGACGACGTCGCCATCCTGCTGGCGCCGCACCCGGGCGCCGAGCCGCGGGCCGTCTCGCGCGGTGCGAGCGGCGGTGAGCTCAGCCGTGTCATGCTCGCGATCGAGGTCGTGATCGCCGCCGTCGATCCGGTGCCCACGTTCGTCTTCGACGAGGTCGACGCGGGCATCGGCGGCGCCGCCGCCATCGAGGTCGGCCGCCGCCTCGCGCGCCTGTCGGAGTCGTCGCAGGTGATCGCGGTCACCCACCTCGCGCAGGTCGCGGCGTTCGCCGCCAACCACCTCACGGTGGTGAAGGCGAACGACGGCTCGGTCACGGCGTCCGATGTCCGTCGCCTGGACGGCGCCGACCGCGAGGCCGAGATGGCGCGTCTGCTGTCGGGCATGCCCGACTCTGACGCCGCCCTCACCCATGCACGCGAGCTGCTCAGCCTGCGCACCGAAGTCGACTGATCGAGGGGGCGGCCCCCGCGTGTCCTCAGCTTCCGCGAAGCTCACCGACACACTGCCTGATAGGATAAAAGCCCGTGATGCAGACTTCTGATTCTTTCCGCGGCGACACTTCGAACGACACCACCAAGCACATCTTCGTGACCGGTGGTGTCGTTTCCTCGTTGGGCAAGGGTCTCACCGCGGCCAGCCTCGGAAATCTCCTCACCGCCCGCGGACTGCGTGTCGTGATGCAGAAGCTCGACCCGTATCTGAACGTCGATCCGGGCACGATGAACCCGTTCCAGCACGGCGAGGTCTTCGTGACCGACGACGGCGCCGAGACCGACCTCGACATCGGCCACTACGAGCGCTTCCTCGACATCGAGCTGAGCCAGGCCGCCAACGTCACGACGGGCCAGATCTACTCGCAGGTCATCGCGAAGGAGCGCCGCGGCGAGTACCTCGGCGACACCGTGCAGGTGATCCCGCACATCACCGACGAGATCAAGCGCCGCATGCGCCTCCAGGCCGACGAGACGCCCAAGCCCGACGTGATCATCACCGAGATCGGCGGCACGGTCGGCGACATCGAGTCGCAGCCGTTCATCGAGTCGGCGCGTCAGATCCGTCACGAGCTCGGCCGCAACAACGTCTTCTTCGTGCACGTCTCGCTCGTACCCTTCATGGGCGCGTCGGGGGAGCAGAAGACCAAGCCGACGCAGCACTCCGTCGCCGCGCTCCGCTCGATCGGCATCCAGCCCGATGCGCTGGTGCTGCGCAGCGACCGCCCCGTCACCGAGTCGAACAAGCGCAAGATCGCGCTCATGTGCGACGTCGACGAGGGGGCCGTCGTGAACGCGGTCGACGTGCCGAGCATCTACGACATCCCCTCGATGCTCAACGAGCAGGGCCTCGACGAGTACATCGTCCGCGCGCTCGGCCTGTCCAAGGCCGCCGACGTCGACTGGTCGCGCTGGCAGCGCGTGCTGAACGCCGTGCACAACCCGAAGCACGAGGTCACGGTCGGCCTGGTCGGCAAGTACATCGACCTGCCGGACGCCTACCTCTCGGTAACCGAGGCCCTGAAGGCGGGTGGGTTCGCGCAGGAGACCCACGTCAACATCCGCTGGATCCCCTCGGACGAGTGCGAGACGCCCGAGGGCGCCGCCAAGGCGCTCGGTCCGCTCGACGGCATCGTGATCCCCGGCGGCTTCGGCATCCGCGGTATCGAGGGCAAGATCGGTGCGCTCAAGTTCGCGCGCGAGCAGGGCATCCCGACGCTCGGCATCTGCCTCGGTCTGCAGTGCATCGTCATCGAGTACGCCCGTCACGTCGCCGGGATCGAGGATGCCTCGTCGAGCGAGTTCGACCCCGACACGCAGCATCCCGTCATCGCGACCATGGAGGAGCAGGTCGACATTCTCGACCACGGCGACCTGGGCGGCACGATGCGTCTCGGCCTGTACCCGGCCGACCTCGCGGAGGGCTCGATCGCGGCCGAGGTGTACGGCGCGCAGCGCGCGTCGGAGCGCCACCGCCACCGTTACGAAGTGAACAACCGCTACCGCGACCAGATCGCGGACGCCGGTCTGGTCTTCTCAGGCATCAACCCCGACCTGAATCTGGTCGAGTACGTCGAGCTGCCGCGCGACGTGCACCCGTACTACATCGCGACGCAGGCGCACCCCGAGCTGCGCTCGCGTCCGACGGACGCCAACCCGCTGTTCCGCGGTCTCGTCGGCGCGGCGCTCGAGCGGCACCGCTCGAGCGAGCTGTTCGAGGTCGAGAACGACTGACGTGATGGCAGAACTCCTCGCCGACGAGCCCGTCGACGCCACCATCCTCGACAGCGACCTGGTCTACGAGGGCCGGGTGTGGGACGTTCGCAGCGACACCGTGGCGTACGGCGACGGGCAGATCGTGCGCCAGTACGTCGATCACCCCGGTGCGGCCGCCGTCGTGGCGGTGGACGACGAGGGGCGGGTGCTGCTGATCCAGCAGTACCGGCACCCGATCCGCCACCGCGACTGGGAGATCCCGGCCGGCCTGCTCGACGTGTCCGGCGAGACGCCGCTGGAGACCGCCCGACGCGAGCTCGCCGAGGAGGTCGACCTCGTCGCCGCGTCGTGGGAGCCGCTCGTGAGCATCTTCACCACTCCCGGCGGGAATGACGAGATCGTCCACCTGTTCCTCGCGCGGGGCCTCACCCCCGCGACCGAGGTGCACGCCCGCGAGGACGAGGAGGCCGACATCCGCCTCGAGTGGCTGCCGCTCGCCGACGCTGTCGCGGGGATCCTCGCGGGGCGGCTGCGCAACGGCATCCTCGCGGTGGGCCTGCTCGCTGCCGCCGAGCGCCTCCGCCAGGCCGATCCCGGGGGAGCCTGACAAACCTTCCGGAGTTCGCCGACGAGCCGGCTGGACGTGAGACCCTCGTGACAGGAGGCGCCTGACATGCAGATCGCTCGAGCGATGGACTCGTACCTGCGCCACGTCGCGATCGAGCGCGGCCTGTCCGAGAACACCGTCGCGGCGTACCGGCGCGACCTCGCCGGCTACGCGGACTGGTTGCGCGATCAGCACATCGACGACACCGCCGCGGTCACCGCGGTGACACTGGCGAGCTTCATCGCCGACCGCGCGGCCGCCCAGCCGCCGATGGCCGCATCGTCGCTGGCGCGGCTGCAGTCCTCGGTGCGGGGGCTGCACCGCTTCCTCGCCCGCGAGGGCATCGAGCCGGCCGACCCGTCGTCCAACCTGCGCCCGCCGAAACAGCCGCGTCGGCTGCCCAAGGCGCTCACGATCGACCAGGTGGAGAGCCTGTTGGATGCCGCGGGCCCCGCGCCGGCGACCGAGGCCGACGCGTCCGGCAACGGGGGAGCGGCGGCCGGCGATCTGCTCGGCATGCGCGACCGCGCCCTGCTCGAGCTGCTGTACGCCACCGGTGCGCGCGTGTCGGAGATCGTGCAGCTCGACGTCGACGACGCGGCGCACGGCGACGTGCTCCGCGTGCGGGGAAAGGGATCGAAGGAGCGCATCGTGCCGGTCGGCTCATACGCTCGCGCGGCCGTCGACGCCTACCTGACCCGCGCGCGGCCCGAGCTCTCGCATCGCGGGAGAGCGACCCCGAAGCTCTTCCTCGGCGCGCGGGGGGCGCCGCTGTCGCGCCAGAGCGCCTGGCTGATCATCCAGTCGGCGGCCGAGCGCGCTCACCTCACCGCGCATGTGTCGCCCCACACCCTGCGGCACTCGTTCGCGACCCACCTCCTGCAGGGCGGCGCCGACGTCCGCGTCGTCCAGGAGCTGCTGGGGCACGCCTCCGTCGCGACGACCCAGATCTACACCTACGTGTCGGTCGACGCGCTCCGCGACGTGTACGCGACATCGCATCCGCGGGCACGCTGACGCCGCTGCGCCGGCTCGGCGAATCCGCGGTCCGGCCCGCCGCGCCGCAGGCGTTCCGGGGCGGGGCGTGACTAGAATCGGTGGACACGAAGCACGTAGGCGGGAGCATTGGTGGCGGGCAAGGCACAGGCGGCGACGAAGGCCGCCACGGGGGACACTCCGATCGGACCCACCGGTCGTCCCTATCAGGGCTTCCCCACCCCGCCGAAGCTCGACGGTCACGGCCCCGCCCGCATCATCGCGCTGTGCAACCAGAAGGGCGGCGTCGGCAAGACGACGACCACCATCAACCTGGCCGCAGCCCTCGCCGGCTACGGCCGCAAGGTGCTCGCGGTGGACTTCGACCCGCAGGGCGCGCTGTCGGCGGGTCTCGGCATCCAGACGCACGACATCCCGACGATCTACGACCTGCTGCTCGACGGCAAGCGCGACCCGCACGAGGTCATCGTGCACACGCGCGTCGACAACCTCGACGTGATCCCCGCGAACATCGACCTCTCGGCGGCTGAGGTGCATCTCGTCAACGAGGTCGCTCGCGAGCAGACACTGTCGAGGGCGCTGCGCAAGCTCACGGGCGACTACGACGTGATCCTCATCGACTGCCAGCCGTCGCTCGGCCTCCTGACGGTCAACGCCCTCACTGCGAGCCACGGTGTCGTCATCCCGCTCGAGTGCGAGTTCTTCGCCCTTCGCGGCGTCGCGATGCTCATCGAGACGATCGACAAGGTGCGCGACCGCCTCAACCCCACCATCACGCTCGACGGCGTGCTCGCCACGATGTACGACGCGCGCACGCTCCACTCGCGTGAGGTGCTCGAGCGCGTGGTCGACGCCTTCGGCGACGACGTCCTCGAGACCGTGATCGGCCGCACCGTCAAGTTCCCGGATGCCTCCGTCTCGGGCATGCCGATCACCGAGTTCGCGCCGGAGCACGCCGCCGCGCAGGCCTACCTGCGGCTGGCGCGGGAGCTGGTCGCCCGTGGCGCCGTCGCCTGACGCTTCGACAGGCGCAGCGACCGGGGCGGGCCCCGCGGCCGGGGAGGGGTTCCGGGTCGCGCTCACCAACTTCGACGGACCGTTCGACCTCCTGCTCACCCTGATCTCCAAGCACGAACTCGACATCACCGAGGTGTCGCTGTCGCTCGTGACCAACGACTTCATCGCGTACCTCCGTGAGCTGGGGCCGGGCGAAGAGCTGGACGAGGCATCCGAGTTCCTCGTCGTCGCCGCGACCCTGCTCGACATGAAGGTCGCGGGGCTGCTGCCGCAGGGCGAGCTCGTCGACGCCGAGTCGGTCGCGCTCCTCGAGGCGCGCGATCTGCTGTTCGCGCGACTGCTCCAGTACCGCGCGTTCAAGGAGGTGTCGTCCTGGTTCGAGCGGTGCCTGCGCCGTGAGGCCGTCCGCCACACGCGCTCCGTGCGCCTGGACGAGAAGTACCGCAACGCCGCTCCGGAGCTCGTGTGGTCGCTGAGCGCCGACGACTTCGCCGCGCTCGCGCTGCTGGCGATGACGCCGAAGGAGATCCCGCGCATCGGGTTCGACCACCTGCACGCGCCGCTGGTGAGCATCCGCGAGCAGGCCGCCATCGTCGTGACTCTGCTGCGGGACGCCGGGTCGCTGACGTTCCGCGAGCTCATCGCGGGCGTCGGCCAGCCGGGCGTGGTGGTCGCCCGCTTCCTCTCGGTGCTGGAGCTGTACCGCCACGCCGCATTGTCCTTCGAACAGCTCGAGCCGCTCGGCGAGCTGACTCTGCGATGGAGCGCGCAGCGCTGGAGCGACGAGAACCTCGCCACCTTGGGAGCCGACTATGACCGATGATGCTTCGACAGGCTCGACGACCGGGAGTGAGAGCTCAGCAGCCCGGGGCGACGCACCCGTCGTGACCGCGACCGATGTGGCACGCAGGCTGGAGGCGATCCTGCTGATCGTCGAAGAGCCGCAGAGCCTCGTGAGCCTGGCGGCCGCCGTCGGCGCACCGGTGCCGGCAGTGCGCCAGGCGATCGAGACCCTCGTCGACGACTACGACGGCAAGTCCGGCGGGCCGGTGCGCGGCTTCGAGCTGCGCGAGGTCGGCGGCGGCTGGCGTCTCTACGTGCGTGAGGAGCTCGACGATCTCGTCAGCGAGTACGTCGGAGGGCAGGCGCCGTCGCGCCTTTCGCAGGCGGCGTTGGAGACCCTCGCGGTCATCGCCTACAAGCAGCCGGTGACCCGCAGCCAGGTCGCCTCCATCCGTGCCGTGAACGTCGACTCGGTCGTGCGCACGCTGCTCGCGCGCGGGCTCATCACCGAGCTCTTCGCGGATGCCGAGACCGGCGCGATCAACTACGGCACCACCGATGCCCTGCTCGTGCATCTCGGCATCAACTCGCTGGACGAACTGCCGCACATCTCGCCGCTGCTGGACGGCGCAGACGAGGTCGGCGACAACCTGGACGAAGGAGTGCGTCGATGACCGACGGATCGGAATCGACCGAGGGCGTGCGCCTGCAGAAGGCCCTCGCCAACGCGGGGGTCGCGTCGCGTCGCGTGGCCGAGCAGCTGATCGTCGAGGGGCGCGTCCGCGTGAACGGCGCGGTGGTCACCGAGCTCGGCTCACGCGTCGACCCCGAGACCGACCTGGTCGACGTCGACGGCACGGCCGTCCAGTTCGACCAGTCCAAACGGTACGTCATGCTCAACAAGCCCACGGGCGTCGTGAGCTCGATGAAGGACGACCGCGGCCGCCCGGATCTCCGCCGCTTCACGAAGGACTGGGACGAGCGCCTGTACAACGTGGGGCGATTGGATGCCGAGACCAGCGGTCTGCTCGTGCTCACGAACGACGGTGAGCTCGCGCACGTGCTCGCGCACCCTTCGTTCGGCGTCACCAAGGTCTACATCGCCAAGGTCGACGGCCGCGTGACGCCGCAGACCATCCAGCGGCTCCTGCGCGGCGTCGACCTGGAGGACGGCCCGATCTCCGCCGACAAGGCGCGGCTGCTGTCGTCCTCGGCCAAGGGCGGTGGCTCGCTCGTCGAGCTCACGCTCCACTCGGGGCGCAACCGCATCGTGCGCCGCATGATGGCCGAGGTGGGGCATCCGGTCGTCGAACTCGTGCGCCGGCAGTTCGGGCCGCTCCACCTGGGAACGCTGCCAGCCGGGCGCACCCGGGAGTTGACTAAAGTGGAGCGGGGCGCTCTGCTGACTCTTTCGCGCCAAGCCGCAGGTCAACAGGAGGATTAAGTGATAGCGACCTCCCTTGCTCCGCGCGTGCAGGGCACCGTGCGCATCGTCGGCGCCGGCCTGCTCGGCGCAAGCATCGGCCACGCGCTCAGCGCGCGCGGGATCGACGTCGCTCTGGACGACACGTCACCCTCGCAGCTGCGTCTCGCGATCGACTACGGCGCCGGCCGCCGCGCGGCCGATGACGACGCGCCGTCGCTCGTCGTCGTCGCGGTGCCACCCGATGTCACGGCCGACGTCATCCAGCGGGAACTCGAACGCCACCCGCAGGCCGTGGTGACGGACGTCGCGAGCGTCAAGCTCGAGCCGCTGCGCACCCTGCGCGAGCGCGGCGTGGACCTCACCCACTACATCGGCTCGCACCCGCTCGCCGGACGCGAGCGCGGGGGAGCGATCTCCGCCCGAGCCGACATCTTCGTCGGGCGCCCGTGGGTCGTCTGCCGCGACGAGGAGACGCCGTCGGCCGATCTGGCCCTGGTCGAAGGCCTCGCGCTCGACCTCGGCGCGACGCCTATCGAGATGACACCCGAGGACCACGACCGCGGCGTCGCGCTCGTCTCGCACGTGCCCCAGCTGGTCGCCAGCCTGCTCGCCGGACGCTTCGTCGACGCGCCCGACGGGTCGCTGCGGCTCGCGGGCCAAGGCGTGCGCGACACGACCCGCATCGCGGCATCCGCTCCCGAGCTCTGGGTGCAGATCCTGGGCGCGAACGCGGCGCCCGTCGTCGACGTGCTCGACCTGATCGCGGCCGACCTCACCGCCGTCGCGGACGCCCTGCGCGAGCCCGATGCCCCGGGTGCGCGCCGTGCCGTCGCCGACACGATCCGTCGCGGGAACGACGGCGTCGAGCGCCTGCCCGGCAAGCACGGCCAGAACCGCCGCTTCGAGCAAGTCGTCGTGATGGTCGACGACACCCCCGGCCAGCTCGGACGCCTTTTCGGCGAGCTCGGCGACCTCGACGTGAACGTGGAAGACCTGCGCCTGGAGCATTCGCCCGGCGCCCAGTTCGGCCTCGCCGAGATCAGCGTCGTCCCGAGCGCCGTGCGCCGGGCGATCGACGGTCTCGAATCGCGCGGCTGGAAGATAGCGAGCACCACCAATGACTGACCCCGCGATCACCAAGCCGGGCCCCGATCCCGTCGTCGTCGCGATCGACGGACCCGCCGGCAGCGGCAAATCCAGCGTCTCCAAGCAGGTCGCCCGACGTCTCGGCTACGGCTACCTCGACACCGGAGCGGCCTATCGCGCCCTGGCGTGGCACGCGCTCGAGCGCGGCATCGATACGTCGGACGCGGCATCCGTTCTCGACGTCTCGGGTGACTTCGACTATGCGATCTCGCTCGATCCCGACGCCTACTGGGTGCGGGTCGGGGCGAGCGACGTGACCGACGCGATCCGCGAGCCTCGCGTGTCGGACGCCGTCAGCGGCGTCGCGCGCGTGCCCGCCGTGCGGGAGTCGGTGAACGCGCTGTTCCGCGCGCTCGTCGCCGGCTCCGCGCGTCCGGGCGTCGTCGTCGAGGGTCGCGACATCACGACGGTCGTGGCCCCCGACGCCCCGGTGCGCATCCTCCTGACGGCCGCGCCCGAGATCCGCGCCGCGCGCCGCAGCGCGGAACTCACGACGCAGGATGCCGCCACCGTCGCCGCCGCACTCCACCAGCGCGACGCCTCCGACTCGGCCGTCGTCGACTTCCTCACCGCCGCGCCCGGCGTCGAGGTCGTCGACTCGACCCCTCTCGATTTCGACCAGACCGTGGACGCCGTGCTCGGCGTGATCCAGGCCGCGCTGAGCGCGCCGACGGTCGACCCACTGCAGACAGGAGCCTGAGATGGCCGCCGACCACAATCCCGACTTCGACGAGTTCGAGGCCGGCGACGACAACCTCGCCGAGAACCTCGCGGACCTCGACGACGAGCTCGCCGAGCAGCGCGCCGTCGCCCTGCGCGTCGGCCTCGACGACTACGACCTCGACGACGAGGACGCGGCGCTGCTCGCGGGCATCGTCCGCGGCGAGGACGGCATCGAGTTCCTGCCGGCGCTTCCGGTCGTCGCGATCGTGGGTCGCCCGAACGTCGGCAAGTCCGCGCTGGTGAACCGCATCCTCGGTCGTCGCGAGGCCGTCGTCGAGGACACCCCGGGTGTCACGCGCGACCGCGTCACGTACAAGGCCGAGTGGATGGACCGCCGTTTCACGCTCGTCGACACCGGCGGGTGGGAGCCCGACGCCCGTGGCATCGACCGCTCGGTCGCCGCGCAGGCCGAGGTCGCGATCGACCTGTCGGACGTCGTGCTGTTCGTCGTCGACGCGATGGTCGGCGCCACCGCGACCGACGAGCACGTCGTGCGCCTGCTGCGCAAGGCCAACAAGCCCGTCTTCCTCGTCGCGAACAAGATCGACGACGCCCGCCAGGAGCCCGAGGCCGCGGCGCTGTGGAACCTCGGACTCGACCAGCCGTGGCCGGTCTCGGCCATCCACGGCCGTGGCGTCGCCGACCTCCTCGACGAGGTCGTGAAGGTCATGCCCGACGTGTCGGCGGTGGCCAAGGCCGAGGTCGGCGGACCGCGTCGCGTCGCAATCCTGGGCCGACCGAACGTCGGCAAGTCGTCTCTGCTGAACAAGGCCGCGGGCGAGGAGCGCGTCGTCGTCAACGAGCTCGCCGGCACCACCCGTGACCCGGTCGACGAGGTCGTCGAGCTCGGCGGCAAGTTGTGGCGCCTCGTCGACACCGCCGGCATCCGTCGCCGCGTGCACCTGCAGCAGGGCGCCGACTTCTACGCCTCGCTGCGCACGTCGGCGGCGCTCGAGAAGGCCGAGGTCGCGATCGTCGTGATCGACGTGACCCAGCCGATCAGCGTGCAGGACCTCAACATCATCGACCTCGTCCTCGAGTCGGGTCGTGCGCTCGTCATCGCCTACAACAAATGGGACCGCCTCAACGACGACGACATGGACGGCCAGGACCGCCGCCGCTACCTCGAGCGCGAGATCGAGCAGGACCTCGCTCACGTCGCGTGGGCGCCCCGGGTCAACATCTCGGCGCGCACCGGCCGTCACCTCGACAAGCTGGTGCCGGCGCTCGAGACCGCTCTCGAGTCGTGGGATCAGCGCATCCCGACGGGCAAGTTCAACGCGTTCCTCACCGAGCTCGTCGCCGAGCACCCGCACCCGCTGCGCGGCGGAAAGCAGCCGCGCATCCTGTTCGGCACGCAGGCCTCGACCCGCCCGCCGACCTTCGTGCTGTTCACGACCGGCTTCCTCGACCCGGGCTACCGCCGCTTCATCCAGCGGCGCCTGCGCGAGCTGTACGGCTTCGAGGGCTCGCCGATCGTGATCAACATGCGCGTACGCGAGCGTCGCCAGCGCTGACGCGAGCTCTCTGAATGACGGATGCCTCGGCCAGAGGCATCCGTCAGCTCCGGTTGTGCCGGTACAGAGCCGGGCGCACCATCGCGGTCGCGTCGGGCGCGGCGAAGCCGAACTGCCGGTACAGGCCGTGCGCATCGCCGGTGAACAGCGTCCAGCGCATGTCGGCGCCCGGGCCGTCGTCGATCATGAGGCGGATGAGGCGCTTGCCGAGTCCGTGCCCGCGGTGTGCGCCGGTGACGAAGACATCGGCGAGGTAGGCGAAACCGACGCCGTCCGAGACGGCTCGGGCGAAGCCGACCAGCTCGCCGGTCGGGCGGTGGTAGGCGGCCACCAGCCGCCAGGCGTTGTCGAGCTGCGTCTCGACCTGCTCGCGCGTGCGCCAGCCTCCCCAGTACGCCTCCGTCGAGAGCCACGCCCACACCGCGTCTCGCGGGACGCGGGTCGGGTCGTCGTCGAGTTCGTAATCCATGCACCCCATTGTGGCGAGTCTCCAGGTGACGGCGACGAGGCCGATCCGGCGTTCGCGGCCCGCTCGTGTGACAGGCTGGCAGGGTGACGATCGAGCCTCCCGCCCCCGGTGAGCCGCGCCGTCCGCACGGACCCCGCGACCCCGGGGACGCGTGGGTCGTGGCGCCGACGGGGGAGCGGTACTGGGGCCGATTCGGCGCGGCCGGCCTGCTCGCGGTCGACGCCGAGCGGGGTGTGCTGCTGCAGCACCGCGTCTCTTGGAGCCACTTCGGCGACACCTGGGCACTGCCCGGCGGCGCCCGCCACCGGGGCGAGTCCGCCTGCGATGGCGCGCTGCGCGAGGCAGCCGAGGAGGCCGGTGTGCCCGATGCCGCGGTGCAACCCCGCGTGCTCAGCGTCTTCGACCTCGGCTACTGGAGCTACACCACTGTCGTGGGCGACGTGGTGGTGCCGTTCGAGCCCACCATCAGCGACCCTGAGAGTCGCGAGCTCGCCTGGGTGCCCGTCGACGAGGTCATCGAGTACGCGCTGCACCCCGGCTTCGCGGCCTCGTGGGAGAGGCTGCGCGGCCTCCTCAGCGTGCGGCCGGCGGTGATCGTCGACATCGCGAACGTCATGGGCTCGGTGCCCGACGGCTGGTGGCGCGACCGCCCCGGCGCAGCTACCCGCCTCATCGCGCGTATCGCCGAGCTCGCCGTGCACGGTGTGCAGGCGTCCGCGCTGGAGCTGCCCGAGCAGACCTGGTACCCGGAGTGGACTGCGGTCGTCGAGGGGCAGGCGCGCGGGGTCGAGGGTGCCCCTGGCGTCGAGGTGGTCAGGGCCGAGGCATCCGGTGACGACGCCATCGTCGCTGCGGCTCAGCGGGCCGTCGCCGCAGACCGTGTGGTGACGGTGGTCACGAGCGACCGCGGCCTCGCCGCGCGGGTGACGGATGCCGGAGCCGCCGTCCGCGGTGCGCGCTGGCTGCTCGACCTCCTGGAGAACTGAGACCCGCCGGACGACCGGAGGCCTCCTTGCGGGCCCGCGGGATCGGCGCCAGGCTTTCGCTCAGCGAGAAGACTGCCGCACGACACCTCGCCAACGTCTTCGGCAAGCCGGTTCAGTCTCCCGCCGGGCCCGATCTGGGCGCTGCACACGTTCTACGTCGTCTCGTGCGCCATCATGCGCGTGCTCTGCGTGGCGCAGCGGCCTGCGGCGATACGGCGCAGGGCGGTCGATGATCTGCGCCCCGCACCCGCGGCGCTCACTCGGCGTCGCGCCCGCGCAGACGATCGATCTCGCGCCGCTCGCGCTTCGTCGGGCGGCCGGCGCCTCGGTCGCGCTGTGCCATGACCGGAGTGGGATCTCGCGGGGGAGTGCGATCATCGACCGCCTCTGCCGCCGGCGCCGCGCCGACACGCTTCGAGATCGGCTGCTTGACCACCAGGATGCGGTCGAACCCGTTCACCCGAACGCGCAACTCGTCGCCGGGGCGCACCGGCTGTGCGGCCTTCGCGCGCTCGCCGTTGACCCGTACATGCCCGGCGCGGCACGCGGTGGTCGCCGCCGAGCGTGTCTTGTAGACCCGGATCGCCCACAGCCAGGCATCCACGCGCACGGCCCTGGCCGAGGCATCCGTCACGAGATCACCGCCGGTGTCGGCGCCGCGCGCCGCACGCGCACGCTCACGAGCACGCCCGCCGCGATGAGCCCCTGGCCGAGGCAGTAGGTGAGCATGACCAGCGGGCTCGTCCAGTCGGGCATCGCGTCGGGCGTGAACAGCCGGAAGGCGAGCACCGAGTCGGACGTCAGGAAGAACACGCCGCCCCACACCACCAGCGGATGACAACGGGATGCTGCCACCGCTGTGCCGCCGAGCACGAGACCGTAGATCGCCACGGCGAAGGCGAGACCGCCGAGATGCGGCCACAGCACGACGAGGAGCACCACCCACCACACGGCGTAGACGGTGGCCCAGAGCGGCACGCGGCGCACGGCGAGCCTCCGCCAGAACAGCCAGATGTAGCAGAGGTGCGCGAGGCCGAAGAACAGCAGCATCATCGGCACCGTCGGCAGCCACGGGACGAACGTGCCGGCGCCGTCGCCGAGCCACGACAGCACGATCGCGACCACGAGCAGGGTGTGGGCAGGCGTCCATGGAGACCCCCACGCGCCCCACACGACCGCGAGGCCGAGTAGCGGCATCAGGGCGAGCTTCGTGGGGGCGGCCAGGGCGTCGGAGCCGGCGGCGAGCGCCGCGATGTGCACGATCGCCACCGCGATGTACGGCACGAACCCGATCCAGAGCCGACGCATGATCCTCCTCGATACGCAGGGCAACCATAATCGTCGCATGACCGATGTGCTGGCTCGGATGGGCCTCGTCCGGATGTCCGCACGCGATACCGGTGCGGCGCACCGCGTGTCGACACCGCTGGAGCTGCTGTTCGACCTCGTCTTCGTCGTCGCGGTGTCGCAGGCGTCGCAGAATCTGCACCACCTCATCAGCGAGGACCACGTGGGCCAGGGCGTGCTCGCCTACCTCATGGTGTTCTTCGCGATCTGGTGGGCGTGGATGAACTTCACATGGTTCGCGTCGGCCTTCGACACCGACGACTGGCTCTACCGTGTCCTCACGATCGTCCAGATGGGCGGGGTGCTCGTGCTCGCGGCGGGCGTGCACGACGCGATGGTGGAGTTCGACTTCCTCGTGGTGACATGGGGCTACGTCATCATGCGGTTGGCCATGGTGGCGCAGTGGCTGCGGGCCGCAGCATCCGATCCCGAATCTCGCAGCACCGCGCTGCGCATGGCCCTCGGTGTGGCGGTGGTGCAGGTGCTCTGGGTCGCGCGCATCTACCTGCTGGACGATGTGGCGCAGTTCTGGACGTTCTTCGTGCTCGTCGTGCTCGAACTGCTGGTGCCGGTGTGGGGCGAGGCGTCAGGGCGCACCGCGTGGCACCCGCACCACATCGCCGAGCGGTACGGGCTGTTCACCCTGCTGCTCCTCGGCGAGAGCCTCCTCGCCTCGGCGAACGCCATCATCGACGCGCTCGGCGAGGGCGAGCACGTCCCGGAGCTCGTGACGCTCGCGATCTCGGGCATCGTCGTCACCGCCGGGATCTGGTGGGTCTACTTCTCGCGCGAGCAGCAGCATCGGCTCGAAGGCAGAAAGTCCGCCTTCCGCTTCGGCTACCTGCACTACGTGATCTTCGCGGCCGTCGGCGCCGTGTCGGCCGGTGTGGAGGTCGAGATCGACGAGATCACCGGCCACACCGAGATTCCGCACGCGATCGCCGGCCTCGCACTGACCCTGCCCATCGCGATCGTGGTGGCGGGGTCGTGGGTCGTGCTGCTGCGCGCGTCGCTGTCGCGGTGGGCGTCGGCCGCCGTGCTCGCCGGCGCGGTGCTGATCGCGCTGGCCGGCCTGCTGCCGTCGGGGGAGTACGTCGTCGCCGCTGCGCTCCTGGTGGGCGTCGTCGTCGTGCTCGAGGTCGATCGGGTGCGTCGGGAGGCGACCCCGGTGCACTGAGGCTCGGGCTCACCCCGCGAGGTCGAGCGAGACGATCGCGAGGTGCGGCTTCGGACGCGCGACCTCGCGGAACCCGGCCTCTTCGAACGTCGACAGCACGCCGTGGAACAGGTCGTTGGCAGGGATCTTCTTGCCGGCGCCGGGGTCGAGCGGGTACGCCTCGATCACGCGGGCGCCGCTCGTGCGCGCGTAATCGATCGCCGCGTCGAGCAGTTTCGCGTTGAGTCCCTGGTTGCGGTGGTTCTTGCGCACGACGAAACAGCTCACCGACCATACCGATTCGTCGTCCCAGGGCTCCTGCGACCCATCCGTGAAGTTGCGCGTGCGGCCGATCCGCACCTGCTTCGTGCGCGGCCCGATCCGCACCCAGCCGGCCGCTTCGCCGTCGACGTATGCGATGAGGGCGGGAGGGGGACCGGCGTCGATCTCGTCGCGCAGCAGACCCTCGCGCTCATCTCGCGACGTCTTCTGCCACTCGGCGTTCGTGATCATCCACCATTGGCACTGGCAGCCGTGCCCGTCGCCTCCGCCGCTGAGCGCGTGCTGCGCGTCGTCGAAGCGATCTGCGGTGGCCGGTTCGATGGTGATGTGCGCCATGTCGCGACGCTAGTGCGCCCCACCGACACGGGCAAGCGATCGAGGATGCCACGCCCGGGCGTTCCTCGGTTCGCGAGGCCTCCGCGGAGCGGGTAGGATGGGGGAGTTGTCCACGCGCAAGCGCGGTCAACGGGATGTGGCGCAGCTTGGTAGCGCACCTGACTGGGGGTCAGGGGGTCGCAGGTTCAAATCCTGTCATCCCGACAGTTCAGAAAAATCCCCGGTGAGACTGCGAAAGTCTTACCGGGGATCTGTCGTCTGTGGAGCGTCCTCCCGGGAGAGCGCCGAATGAGCGCCGACGACGTCGACGAGTTCACGCGGCTTCTGGCCTTGTTCTGCGTGATGCGCCATCCGAGTCTCGTAGCGATCACCACCTGGTCGTGAACCGGTCCCAGGGCGTCGCCGGCGAGCTCCTCGTTCGCGTATCAGGGCTCGGGGATTTCGACGTCCCAGGTGGAGGGATCGACTCCGTCGGGATCGGGTCCGCCGCGGATTCCACGATCGAGCGCATCGATCTCGGTGAGTTCGTCGGTGTCGAGCTGGAAGTCGAACACGTCGATGTTCTGCGCGATTCGTCCCGGATCGGTCGATTTGGGTATTGCCGAGCGTCCCTGCTGCAGGTGCCATCTGAGCATGACCTGTGCGGGGGTCTTTCCGTGCGTCTCGGCGATGCGACGGATGGTGCCGTCCTCGAGAACGCTGGCACGATTCTCACCCCAGCCGGGGTAGAACGTGATTCCTCCGATCGGCGACCACGCTTGAGTGAGGATGCCGCTCTCTGCGTTCGCGCGCTGGACGTCAGGCTGAGTGAAGTAGGGGTGCAGCTCGACCTGGTTGACTGCCGGTACGACGGTCGTCTGTTCGCGCAGGGCCGCGAGGTGGTGGGGCATGAAATTGCTGACCCCGATGGACCGCACGTGCCCGTCATCCAGGAGTCGCTCGAGGGCTCGGTAGGCTCCCACGGTTCGTTCGAAGTGCTGCGGCATGGGCTGGTGCAGGATCAGGAGGTCGATCTGCGAGATCCCGAGCTTGGTCGCGCTCTTCTCGAACGCGTGCAGCGTCTGGTCGTAGCCGTAGTCGCTGACCCAGACCTTGGTCTCGACGAACACCTCGGCGGGGTCGATATCTGACCGGCGGATGCCGTCGCCGACTTCTCGTTCGTTGCCGTACCCGGCCGCGGTGTCGATGTGCCGATAGCCGGCCTTCAGCGCGGTCTCGACGGCGACCGCTGTCTCTTCCGGTGAGCTCTGGAAGACTCCGAAGCCGATCGAGGGGATGCGCACGCCGTTGTTCAGGGTGATGGTGTCGTTCACGAGGTTTCCGCTCGGTGTGGTGGCGAGTCCAAGGGGGTCTTCGCCCACGAGGCCAGAACCGCCATTCGCTCGGCGGTGGGCGAATGGGGCTCGACCGTGTAGACGAGCATGGTTAGCCCTGGTTCGGTGGTGAGGTCGAAGGATTCGTATCCGAATTCGAGGTCTCCCACGGCCGGATGCCGGTACCGCTTCGTTCCACGCTGGTATCTGATGACGTCGTGCGAAGCCCACAGTGACCGGAACTCGTCGCTCTGCGTGGACAGCTGGCCGATGAGGCGGATGAGCGCGTCGTCGAAGGGGTCCCTCCCGGCCGCTTGGTGCAGCAGCGCGACGGCATTCCTCTTGGCGCGGGCGAAGTCGATGTAGAAGTCCCGAGCCCGCCGATCGAGGAACTGGAAGGCCGCCGCGTTGAACAGCGCAGCGCCCTTCGGCGGCAGGGGGTACAGTGCTGCCCCGAGCGCATTGGCGGCCACGACGTCCAGCCGGGCGTTCTGCACGATCGCCGGCACGGTGATCGCATCGAGCACGGCCTGGGTCCCGGGGGTTGCGGCCGCCGGGGTCTTCGGTCGTGGCTTTCGTCGGTGGGGCGCCGCGGTGACGTCCACCAGATTCAACAGGTGCTCCCGCTCGATGTCATCCAGCTGCAGTGCGCGCGCGATCGCGTCGAGCACTTCGCGGGATGCGCCGCGGGTGCGTCCGCGCTCCAGCTTCGCGTAGTAGTCCGTGCTGACTCCCGCCAGGTGGGCCACTTCCTCCCGTCGAAGGCCCGGGACCCTCCGGGCGCCGCCGAAGACGGGCACGCCGGCCCGCTCGGGGGTGATCCTGGCACGCCGCGAGGTGAGGAAGCTGCGGATCTCGTCGGGAGTGGACAAGTCAGGCAGCGTCGATCGTGAGCTCGATGACGTCGGGGGTGGCGTCGTCGGGGTCGATGGCGCCGCGCGTGCCGGTATCGAGCGCTGCGATCGCCTCCAGGTCGTCGGCTGTCAGCTCGAAGTCCAAGACGGCGAAGTTCTCCGCGATCCGCTGGGGGTTCACCGACTTGGGGATGGCGCTGCGCCCCTCCTGCAGATGCCAGCGGAGGATCACCTGGGCGGGGCTCCGGCCGTGCGCAGCAGCGATGCCCTGGATCACCTTGTTCTGCAACGGCGGCACCGCGCCCTGGTCGCCTGCCCACCCGTAGACGCCGCCGATCGGCGACCACGCTTGGGTCAGGATGCCGAGTTCTCGGTGCAGGGCGACCTGGTCGGGCTGCTGGAAGTTTGGGTGCAGCTCGATCTGGTTCACGGTGGGCATCACGTCCGTCTCTGTCAGAAGCGCTTTCAGGTGCTCCGTCTTGAAGTTGGCCACTCCGATCGCGCGGACACGCCCGTCCGTGAGGAGGCGTTCGGCCGCCTTGTATGCGGCGATGGTGTCGTTCCAGTTCGCCGGCCACGGCCAGTGCAGCAGGTAGAGGTCGAGGTAGTCGACGCCGAGCTTGGCGGTGCTGATGTCGAACGCGCGCAGAGCGCTGTCGAACCCGTAGTCAGTCATCCACAGTTTCGTCGTGAGGAAGACGTCGCCGCGATCGACCCCGGAGTCACGGATACCCTGCCCGACTTCACGTTCGTTGAAGTACGCCGCCGCTGTGTCGATCAACCGGTAACCGGCCTGCAGCGCGGTGGTCACCGCCGACGTCGCCTCTTCGCCGTCGCTCAGCAGTACACCCAGCCCCAAGGCGGGGATCTCGACAGCGTTGTTCAGGATGATCGTCTTGTCGCTCATGCCAGTCCTCTCACTTTCTTCTCGAGTCAAGCCATCGGCGCGTTGTCGGGGAAGGGCGAGTCGAACAGTGGTCTGGTGGACCACCCCGCCTCAGAGCTCAGGTCGCGCGACGAATCGTCGCGGTGAAATCCGACGTGATCTCGCGCAGCCCTGTGACCTCGTCCAACCAGCCGACGGGCATGATTCCGGGGAATGTGCCGACATCCTCGTAGTAGAGCACGAGGGATTGTGCGGGTTGGTAGTAGGCGATCGTCGCCGCGGGAGCATTGCTGCTGCGTGGCGCGCCGCTGATCCTCAGGGCGGCGGGCAGCCTGCCGATCTTCTCCTGCGCTCCGAAATCGGTGAACTGCAGCGTCAGCGGCAGCAGCGCGAGAAGCGATGACGCGATCGGTGTGTGATCCACTGACCCGGTCAGGTGCATACCGGGAAGCTCGATGTCGATAGCGGTATGGCGTGAGGTCATGTCAGGTCTCCGGGCGGCGACGGCGAGGGGTCTGATGCAGCGGGTCATTCGTTGGCGATCTCGATCGTGACCTGGCCTTCGAGGAGGGCGAGCTGGTCGACGGTGGCGGAGTACGTGCCGATGTGGATGGTGGCGTCGGAGTAGTCGATGCCGTCGGCGTTGTAGTAGAACCCGATGTTCCCCCACGGGGCGTAGTAGATCAGGTCGCCGTCCTCCGGATCCGATCCGGGGGATCCCTGCGTGGTCAGCTCTCTGCTGAAGTAGGCGATCTTCTCGCGGCCGTTGAACTCTTCGACCGCGACCTCTGCCGGTAGCAGAGAGAGGAAGTCACGCACGGTGGGATTGTCTCCACCGATCGTGACGTCCACTGTGGTTCGGTCGGAGGTGAATCGGACGATTGTGCCCACGACCTGATCGACGGCCGCGGATTCGGTCTTCGTCGGCACGGGAGTCGCCTTCTGCGTCGGCGTCGCCGATGCACTGGACGTCGTGGGCGCCGGTGGTGCCGCCGTGCTCGCCCCGCACCCTGTCAGGACGGCGACCATAATCGCCGCGGCCCAGGCGGGGAGGGCCCTTCGCAGTTTCATGTGGCTTCTTCGTTCTGTCCAGCCGGACGTCGTCGGGCCTCCCGCCGGAGGAGTCGGGTCAGAGGGTGAGCAGCACTTTGGTGGCGCGGCGCTCGTTCATCGCGGTGTAGCCGGCGGCGGCGTCCTCGAGGGGGAGAGTGAGGTCGAAGACGACGCCGGGGTTGATCTTGCGGTCCCAGATCAGCTGGATCAGCTCGGGCAGGAACCGGCGGACCGGGGCAGGTCCGCCGTGCAGGTGGACGCCGGAGAAGAAGAGCTCGAGCCCGTCGAGTGAGACGTCGTGGGAGACGCCGACGTAGCCGATGTGGCCGCCGGGGCGGGTGGCGCGGATCGCCTGGTCCATGGATTCCTGGGTGCCGACGGCCTCGATCACGCTGTGGGCGCCGAGTCCGTGGGTGAGCTCCTTGATCTTCGCGACACCGGCGTCGCCGCGTTCTTCGACGATGTCGGTCGCGCCGAACTCGCGCGCGAGGGCCTGTCGGTCGGCGTGGCGGGACATCGCGATGATCCGCTCGGCGCCGAGCTCGCGTGCGGCGAGGATGCCGAGGAGTCCGACGGCGCCGTCGCCGACGACGGCGACGGTCTTGCCCGGGCCGGCTTCGGCGGCGACGGCGGCGAACCAGCCGGTGCCGAGCACGTCGGACGCCGCGAGCAGCGACGGGATCAGATCAGGGTCGGGCTGCCCAGGGGTGGCGACGAGGGTGCCGTCGGCCAGTGGGATGCGGGCGTACTCGGACTGGGTGCCGATCGCGCCCATCATCACGTTGTGCACGCAGCGGGACTGGTAGCCGGCCCGGCAGATCTCGCAGGTGTTGTCGGAGGCGACGAAGGACCCGACGACGAAGTCGCCGACCTTGACGTTCTGGACGTCCGCGCCGATCGCGGTGACGACGCCGACGTACTCGTGGCCCATCGGCTGCGGCGTCACGGCCAGTGGCTCGGCGCCGCGGTAGGGCCAGAGGTCGGATCCGCAGATGCACGATGCCGACAGGCGGATGATCGCATCGGTGGGCTCGAGGATGACGGGGTTGTCGCGGTCTTCGACCCGGACGTCGCCTGGGGCGTACATGGTGACCTGACGCATGGTGATGTTTCTCCTTAGTTGGTCGAACTGATGAGTGTGGGCCGACTCGAGGCGGCGGCATCCGGCACTGTTCTTTTCGAACGGGCGAGCAGGAAGAACGCGACGCCGGCGAGGAGGACCGAGACGGTGGTGACGAGGCCGAGGGGAAGGATGCTGAGGGCTCCGGCGACGCCGACCAAGGGCGCGGCGACACCACCGAAACCGAAGCGGACCATGCCGAGAAGGGAGGATGCGGTCCCGGCCATGTGGGGGTACTCCACGAGTGCGAGCGCGGTGGCGGGGGGTGAAGAGATGGCGACGCCGGCGGCAAGGAGGAACAGCGACACGATCACGACCCACAGCGGCATGGCGATGATGCCGGCGGCGAGCAGACCGAGGGCGCCGAATCCGGCGACCAGGATGCCGGTGGCGAGGGTGCCGGGGACGCTCCACCTCTCGGCGGCACGGCCGGCGAGGTATCCGAACGTCATGAATCCGGCCGAGTTCAGTCCGAAGGCCAGCGCGTAGCCGAGCGGGGACAGGCCGTAGATGTCCTGCAGCACGAACGTCGACCCGGCCAGGTAGGCGAACAGCGCCGCGTACAAGAACCCCTGATTCAGCACTGCTCCGAGGAACACGCGATCCGACAGGAGAGTCCGATAGTCGCGGATCGTCTGCCCGAACCCTCCGCGCGTGCGGTCCGCGGCCGGAAGGGTCTCGCGGAACACCAGCAAGGTGACGACGAGGATGCCGGCACCGATCAGGGAGAGGAAGACGAACAGCCCGCGCCAATCGGTGAAGGAGTTGAGCATGCCGCCCAGGAGCGGCCCGATGATCGCCGCGAACCCGCCGACGACCGTCAGTCGCCCGTAGAAGCGGATCAACGCCCCGCCCGTGTAGATGTCACGACCGGCGGCTTGGGCGATGACGATCCCCACACCTCCGGCGAGACCCTGCACGAACCGGGCGGCGATCAGCAGCTCCACAGTGGGACTGATCGCGCAGAGCGCGGACGTGACGATGTACGCCACGATGCCGATCAGCAGGATCCCTCGCCGTCCGAACCGGTCGGACAGCGGCCCGGCGATCAGCTGCCCGGCAGCGAGGCCGATCAGGCACGCGGTGACCGTCAGCTGAGCGACCGAGGTGACCGCACCCAGCGCCGCCGTCAGTGCAGGAAGTGCGGGCAGGTACAGGTCCATCGAGATCGGACCGAACACCGTGAGCAGCAACAGCAGGGTCGGCAGTGCGCGGCGGACTGCGGGCGGGGCGGTGAGCGACTGTTCGGGCATGTGTCAAGCCTGACCGCGCCCGCCGACGAGGGGGAGTCTCTGATGAGGGGTGTACCGAGAGGGCACCCTTCGTCCCCGGATGGCCGATTACCGTGAGACGGGCGAGAAGCCCGACCGACGCGAAGGAGAACCACGTGGCGCTCATCCTGGTCACCGGCTCGTCGGCCGGCCTCGGCCTCAACACCGCGATCGATCTCGCCGCCCGCGGGCACGCCGTCGTCGTCCACGCGCGCGATTCGTCTCGTCGCCCGCCGGAACCTGCAGCGGCGGCCTGGAACGGCATCCTCTACGGCGATCTCGCTGACCTGGATCAGGTGCGAGACGTCGCGCATCAGGCGGCGCACTTCGGCCGGTTCGACACGGTCGTCCACAACGCCGGAGCGCTCCACCACTCGGACGCCGTCAAGGTGAACACGATCGCTCCGTACGCTCTCACGGCGCTGATGGACAAACCTGCCCGGCTGATCTACCTCAGCAGTTCCATGCACCGCGGCGGGTCGACGAATCTCCAGGGGCTGGAGACCGGCGCAGCCTCCTACGGCGACAGCAAACTATGGGTGACCGCCCTCGCGCACCGGTGGCCGACCACGACCAGCCACGCCGTGGATCCCGGATGGGTGCCGACCCGGATGGGTGGGGCGCACGCACCGGACGACCTGACAGCGGGACACCAGACCCAGTTATGGCTCGCGACCCACCCCGACGTCACGCCCGTCACGGGGGGCTACTGGTACCACAAGCGCGTACAAGAACCCGATCCCTCGGCCGCGGACGAGGACTTCCAGGCTCGGCTCTTGGCAGCGCTCGAGTCGCACACCGGAATCCCGTTGCATGATCGGCTCTGACAGACCGACGACGCTGAAGGGTGCCATGACAGAGACTCCCTCGGCGACCCGGGACCGCTCTAGCCTGAATGCCATGGACAACCGAGCAGAGGTGCGCGAGTTCCTCATGACACGTCGCGCACGGGTCACCCCTGACGCCGTCGGTCTCACGGTCGGTCCCAATCGGCGCGTCGCCGGTCTGCGGCGCAGCGAGGTCGCCAGCCTCGCGGGAGTGAGCGTGGAGTACTACTCCAAGCTCGAGCGGGGGGCAGTCGCCGGGGCATCCGCATCCGTCCTGGACGCCGTCTCGCGTGCCTTGCAGCTGGATGACACCGAGCGAGCCCACCTTCTGGACCTCGCCCGCGCCGCAGACGGCATCCCCACCAGCGGTCGCCCCCGCCGTCGCGCGAGCAAGCCGACCGCGGCGCGACACAGTCTGCAGTGGGCACTGGCCTCGATCACCGACGCTGTCGCGTTCGTCCGCGACCAGCACCACGACCTCCTCGCCTTCAACGATCTGGGCCGGGCGTTCTACTCTCCGGTCATCGGCGACGGCGGGCGCACGCCCAACCTGGCCCGGTTCCAGTTCCTGGACCCGGCCGCGCGAGACTTCTACCCCGACTGGGACAAGTTCGCGGAGATGTGCGTCGCGGTCATGCGCGCGGAAGCCGGCCGCGACCCGCATGACAAGGGTCTGCAAGACCTCGTCGGAGAGCTCTCTCTGCGCAGCGACACCTTCCGCACACTGTGGGCGGCACACAACGTCCGCACCCACGGGGCCGGCACGAAACGCTTCCAGCATCCGATGGTCGGCGAATTGATCCTCGCTTACGAGGAACTCGCGATCACGGCCGAACCCGGCAACGTCCTCCTGATCTACACCGCCGAGCCGGGCTCGCCCTCCGCCGAGCGCCTGAGACTCCTTGCCTCCTGGGATGCCGACAACAGCCGGATCGCGTCCGAGACGGACACCGCTTCCCCTGCCGAGGGCGGCTCGCCGGCGGTACGAGGGGGCCGAGCTCCGGCCGGCCGACCGGGTCGGAAGGAATGACGTCCCCCCATCAATTCGCCTGCTGCCCGCTGCACTGTCAAGCCGTGCGGGGCGCGGAGGTCATCACTTTCTCACCTCGATCACCTGGGGACGACCCGTGTGCCCGCGTGGGGCCGGACGAGTGGCTCAGCTCGCGGTCGTCAGCACGCGCGCGACGCTGTTCGCCCGAGCCCCGGGCGTCGACTCGTCGATGTTGACCACGATGGGGGTGTGCTCGAGCACCTCTTCGCGCTCGTACTGCGCGTACGACATCACGATGACGACGTCGCCGGTGTGGACGAGTCGCGCGGCGGCGCCGTTGATCTGCATCACCCCGGTGCCGCGCTCGCCGGCGATCGTGTACGTCTCGAAGCGCGCGCCGTTGTTCACGTCGACGACGTGCACCTGCTCGTGCTCGACGATGTCGGCGAGATCCAGCAGATCCGCGTCGATCGTGATCGAGCCGACGTAGTTCAGGTCGCTGCCGGTGACGGTGGCGCGGTGGATCTTGGACTTGAGCAGGGTGCGACGCAAGGAGAACTCCGAGAGATAGTGGATCGAGTCCAATAATAGAACCGGCCGAGACCCGAATCGTGGTCCCGTGCCCGCCGCAGGTAGTCTGGACCCGATGGGGAACACTCGTGCCGAGGCGGCATATCTGCGGGCTGTCGCGGCGTTCCGAACCCCCACCCTCGACCTGCTCCACGGTCGCTACGCGCCCTTCGTGGTCGCAGCGCTCTCGATCGTGTTCACGGTCGATCGCCCGTCGGTGGAGATCTCCGATGCGCACGCCGAGGTCGCCGAGATCCTCGACCAGCTCCGAGCCGCGGGCTACGACGAGGGCGATCGCACGCTCCCGGTCGGCACCGCCCGTGAGATCTGCCGCTACTGGGTGCGGGTCGGCTGGCTCGTGCCGCAGATCGACGGCGACGCCGAGGTGTACCGCCTGACCGCGCACGCGGTGGGCGCACTGGAGATCACGGGGCGCACGGCCGGCGGCCGGACGCGCGTGTCGAACTCGCGCGTGCGCACCCTGCTCGAGGCGGTCGAGCGGCTCTCCGATCACGCCGAGACGGATCCTGCCGTCCGGATGGCCCGCCTCATCCAGGAGCGTGACGCGCTCGACGCCGAGATCGCCCGCCTCGAGCTCGGCCAGTCCGAGCCGATCGACGACGAGCAGCTCCTCGAAGAGGCAGAGAACGTCCTGCACCTTGCGCGCGAGCTGCCGGCGGACTTCACGCGTGTCGCCGAATCCATCAAGGCCATGCAGCGCGACGTCGTCGCCGACCTGCGTCGTGACGTCCGCCCGACAGGCGAGGTGCTGCGTGAGTACCTTCAGCGCGGGCAGCACGTCATGCAGTCCACCGCCGAGGGTCGCGCCTTCGCCGGCGCGCTGCGGCTCATCGGCGATCCGGAACGCATCGACAACCTCACCGAGCAGCTGCACACGCTGCTCGCCCAGCCGTTCACACGCCTCATGGACGGGGAACAGCGCAAGGAGCTGGACGCCATCGGCCGCCGCGTCGAGCTCGGCGTCGAGGAGGTGCTCACCGCGCAGCGCCGCGCCTCGCGCGTCATCACCGGACAGGTCCGCACCCACGACCCGATCCGCGACCGTCAGGTCGACGATCTGCTCCGCGACGTCATGTCGGGTCTGCAGACGTGGACCCGCAGTTCGTCCTCTGATGCACCGGTCGAGCCGCTGCGCAGTCTTCCGATGGCCGACGTCGGCCATCTGCGGCAGTCGGTGAGCGACATCCGGCCTCCCGGCGCGCCCGCTCCGCTTCCCACCTCGGACGAGGACGCGGTGTTCACGGATGCTGACACCCGCGCGTGGGGCGGACCCCGGTACGCCGAGCTCGAGGCGTATGTCGCCGGCCTCGGCGACGAGTTCGATCTGGGCGACGCGTTCCAGGGGGCGGACGACGACGCCCGACGACCGGTGGACCTCGTCGGCCTCCTCGAGATCGCGCACCGCAACGGCATGAGCGAACCCGGCGGGGTGTCTGTCGTCGAAGCCCTGCGCCCTGACGGGACGACGCGACGGTTCGCGTTCGGATCCGTGACCGCCCGCACCGCGAAGGAGCACGATGATGACTGAGACCGCCACACAGAGCGATCTCGACGCCACCGACGCCGCCGTGGAGGACGCTGCCGCGGGCGAGGCGTTCATCGCGCCCGCTGCGATGGAGAACGACCTCGACGAGCTCTTCCCCGGCGACCGCGGCGTGCTCGACCCCGCCGTGCGGCGTCTGTTCGTCCACGTCCTGCAGCGGCGGTTCCTCATGGCGGACCGCAACCGCGAGGAGTGGACGGTGCTGCTCGACAACCAGCAGCTCATCGAGTCGCGTCTCAACGATCTCTTCGTGCGCCTCGTGGTCGACCACGACCGCGGCGTCGCATACAAGCAGCAGGTGCGCTCCGACGAGTTCGAGATGCCGATCCTGCTCAGGGATGCCGCCTACACGCGCTCCGAGACCCTCGTGCTCGTGCACCTGCGCACCGTCTATCAGCGCGAGTCGGCCGCGGGTGAGCCGGCGGCGCGCGTGGACATCGAGGACGTCGAGCAGACGGTCATGAGCTACTTCGTGGACGCCGACGGCGACACCGCTCGCCGCCAGCGGTCGATCCGCAAGGCGATGGACCGGCTCGCGCGCGACGGCATCGTCGACGAGGAGACCACCGGCCGGTTCCGCATCAGCCCACTCGTCGAGATCGTGCTGAGTGCCGAGAAGCTGCGCGAGCTGCGCGACTGGCTGCGGACCCAGTCGGATCCGGCCGTCGCGGGGGGCGCAGCATCCGTCGCCTCCGTCGATGTGTTCGACGAGGCCGAAGACGACGACGAAGACGACCTCGAGGAGGCCGCGCTGTGACGATGCTCGACACGCTGTTCGGGCTGATCCCGGCGGCATCGCGCGGGCAGCAGTGGCTCGCCGAGGACCTGCAGCTCGTGAACTGGGGTGGTTACGACGGCGCGCACCGCGTGCGGTTCTCACCCGAGGCGACCCTGCTGTGCGGCGGCTCGGGCTCGGGCAAGTCGACGCTGATGGACGCGTACATCGCGCTCATGATGCCCCACACGACGCCGTTCAACGGCGCGTCGAACGGGGGAGTGACGGGGCGTCCGCGCGGCGACGAGCAGCGCAACATCCTCTCCTACGGACGCGGCAAGCTCGACGAGTCGCGCACCGAGGAGGGCACGAAGATGCGCGTGCTCCGCGGCGACGGCGAAGACACGTGGACCGCCGTCGCGATGACGTGGATCGACCACGACGGGTCCCGCTTCACCGCCGTGCGCGCGTGGTACATCCCGGCCGGCGCGCGCGTGCTCGAAGACACCGTGCGTGTCCGCGCGACGACGGACCGCGCGTTCGATCTCAGCTCGCTCCAGCAGGCTGCGGCGCTGCGCCTCTCCGACCTCTCGCTCCGCAACGCCGGACTCGACCCCGTGAGCACCGATCGCGAGTTCTCGGCGCGGCTGCACGCGGTGCTCGGGATCGGCGCCGCGGGCGCGGGTGGCAAGGCGATGAGCCTGCTCGCCCGCATCCAGGCCGGCCAGCAGATCACGACGGTGGACGATCTGTACAAGCGGCTCGTGCTCGAAGAGCCCGAGACGATGACCACGGCCGACGCCGTCGTCGCGCACTTCGACGGCCTCGAGAGCACGCGCACGCGCATGCTCACGGCGCGCCAGCAGGTGAGTGCACTCGAGCCGATCCATGAACTGCGCGAGAAGATCGCGGCAGCGGTGGAACGTGTGCGGCTCATCGACGAGGTCGGCGAGTTCTCCGACCCGGCATCGCTGGCGACGCTCTGGCGCGCCGATCGGCGACTGGGCATGCTGCGCGAGGTCGAGACCGAGCTGCGCGATCGGAAGAACGCCGCCGACACCACGCTTCGTGAGAAGCGTGCGCTGGCCGACGCCGCAGAGGCGGAGCGCGACGGACTCGTCGAGGTGCTCCGACTCTCGGGCGGCGATCGCCTCGAGACCGCGCAGCGGGAGCTGCGCGAGGTCGAGCGGCGGCTGACCGCGACGCAGAGCCGCCGCGCGGGGTTCGACGCAGACCTGCGCGCCATCGGCGAGGCCGCCGCCACGCACGCGGAGTTCACCGAGCTGATGGACCGCGCCCGCGCAAGCCTCGCAGACCGCGATGCGAAGGGCGGCGTGCGGGCCGAGTATGCCGAGGCGATCTCGGCGGAGAAGTCCGCAGCACGCGAGATCGCCGAGCTGGAGGCTGAGGTGCGGCGCGCGACCGGGCTGCAGGGCAACATCCCGCGGGCGCTGCACGAATCGCGCGAGCTCGTGGCGCGTGCGGCCGGCATCGAGGTCGAGGACCTGCCGTTCGTCGGCGAGCTCGTCGAGGTGCGCACGGAGTTCGAGCCGTGGCGCGAGGCCTTCAACCTCGCGCTGGGTGGTTTCGCGACGACGCTGCTCATCGACGTGGACCATCTCGGGCGGTTCCGCACGGCGATCGACGCGGTGCGCACGCCGGTGCGGCTGCGCTACGAGGGCGTCCACGCCGGACTCGACGAGGCGGACCTGCGCGACACGACCACGCTGCCCGGTCGTCTCGATTACCAGAGCACGCCGTTCACGGGCTGGCTGCAGGAGCGCCTCGCCGACCGCTTCGGCTTCGTGTGCGTCGACTCCGCCACCGGCCTGTCGCAGCACCGCATGGCGCTCACGATCACCGGTCAGATGTCGCAGGGCAGTCGAGGTGCGCACGGCGGCCACGGCCGTGAGAACGTGCTCGGGTTCTCCAACGACCGGCGGCTCGCCGACCTCGCGCGGCAGCTCGACGACGCCCGTGCGCGGCTCGAGCGAGCGGCGGAGAACCGCAAGCGGGCGGATGCCGCGCTGGACGCCGTCGACGCTCGCTTCGCGGTGTACGCCAAGGTCCGCGATCTCACGTGGGAGCAGGTCGACGTCGCCGCCGTCACGGCCGAGCGGGACCGCTGGCTCGCCGTGCAGGACGACGTGACGGCAGCCAATCCCGAGATCGCCCGCGCGCAGGGGCAGATCGCCGCGGCCAAGGGCAAGGCGGCACGCCTGCGCGAAGAGATCGCGCGCACCACGGTCGAGCGCGAGCAGATCGAGTCGCAGTGGAGCGACGTCATCGACGACGTCGACGCGGACCAGACGGTGATCGACGCCGCCGAAGACGCGGGACGGATGCTGCGCCCCGAGCAGATCGCGTTCCTCGACGAACGTTTCAGCCTGACCGAGACATCGCGGCCGGCGAGCGCATCGGACGCGCTGGCCGGTTTCGTCGCCGCGCTCACGACCGCCGCGCAGCGGTTGACCGAGGACCGCCGGGCCGCCGCCGACTCGCTCGAGCAGCAGCGCGACAGCGTGCGGCGGATCATGGTGAGCTTCCTGGAGCGCTGGCCGAACCCGAACCTCCTGCCCGACCCGGATGAGTCCGTCGACGACTTCGAGCGCATCCTGGAGGCGCTCCGAACGAGCGGGCTCCACGAGCTCGAGGCCGAGTGGCGCGACAGCCTGCTGAAGCTGTCGGGCAACGACCTCACGAACCTCGACTCGACGCTGAGCCGCTCGATCCGCGAGATCCGCGATCGCATCGAGCCGATCAACGAGATCATGCAGGACCTGCCGTTCTACGACGACGATCACCGCCTGCAGATCACGACGCGCGAGAACCAGTCGGAGGCGCGCCGCCGCTTCCGCCGCGAACTGCGCGAGGTGCGTGCGCTCATCGAGGCGGCATCGTCCGACGATGAGCGCGAGCAGGTCTACCGGCGGATGTCGAAGCTGATCGGCCACATGCGCCGCTCGGCCCCCGACTTCGGCGACCTGATCGACGTGCGCAACCATGTGCGCGTGAGCGCCGAGCGCGTCGACGCCGCGACCAAGCAGCACGTCGCGCTCTACGACCACATCGGCGAGAAGTCCGGCGGCGAGTCGCAGGAGCTGATCGCCTTCATCGTCGGCGCGGCCCTGCGGTATCAGCTCGGCGACGCCGGTGCGGTGCGTCCGCGCTACGCCCCGGTGTTCATGGACGAGGCGCTGATCAAGGCCGACGCCCACTTCACCAAGCGCGCGATCGGCGCGTGGCGGGGCCTCGGCTTCCAGCTCGTGATCGGTGCGCCGAACGACAAGTACAGCGCCATCGAACCGCACGTCGACGTCGAGTACGACATCCTCAAGGACACCCGCGGTCGCTCGTGGGCGAAGCCCAAGGTCGGCCTGCAGGCCCGCTAGGAACCGGCGCTGAGAAGCGGCACGGTCACCACGCCCGATGCCCCGTCGACGGTCACATCGACGCCCGTCGTGATCGTCTCGGTCGCGCGCGCAACTCCGACGACCGCGGGGATGCCGTACTCCCGCGCGACGACCGCGCCGTGGCTGTTGGCGCCTCCCATCTCCATGACGAGGCCGCCCGCCGTGAGGAACAGCGGGGTCCAGCCCGGATCGGTCGAGGGGGCGACGAGGATCTCGCCGGGCTCGAGGTGCGCCCCGACCGGGTCGAGGATGACGCGCGCGGGGGCGGTGACGATCCCGGCCGACGCCGGGGTGCCCCGCAGCGCCCCGGGCTGATCAGAGGCGGCGCCGACGGCTTCCGGTTCCGTGCCGTCGGAGAGCAGCATGCGCGGCACATGCCGACGCCGGAGCTCGGTGTCGTATCGCTCTCTGCGCTCGCGGACCGTCGCACGCATGTCGGTGCCGGCCGCGGCGCGGTTCGTCTCGTCGAAGTCGAGGAAGAACACGTCGGCGGGATCTGCGACCCGACCCGCGGCGGCGAGCTCGACGCCGATGGCGACCAGTTCCGCGCGTGCCCGGCGCATCGCGATGATCATGAGGAACTTCGGCATCTCGCGCATGCCGACGAGCGCTCGAGCCCGCCGAAGGCAGAACCCGGCGGCGGCGGCGCGAAGCCGGCTGCGCTCACGCGCGCGGTGGACGAGGGTGTCGATCATCGCCTCGGCGTCGCGCGCACCGGCGGCGAAGTGCTGCGCGGGGGTCGCAGCATCCGTGTCGAGGCGAAGGTAACCCGTCAGCACGCCGAAGAGGTGGGTGGGGTCTTCAGCCCATCGCGGCATGCCGAGATCGATCTCCGCGACGGCGCGGTGGCCGTAGCGGGCGAGGAAGTTCGCCATCGCGCGCTGCAGCACGGCCGGCAACGCGCCCGCGAGGTAGGCGTCGGCGAGGTCTTCGGCGTCGCGGGTGCGAAGCGCCGCAGCCGACTCGGCGTCGCGCCGCGCGCGCACCGCGACGTCCCACAGTTCGAGATCCATCTGCGTGGTGACGTTGTCGGGCACACTGCGGAGCACGGTCTGGAGGTCTCCCGGCTGCGTCGAGCCGCGCAGCAGCCGGGCGGCGAGCCCGAGCATTCCGAATCCGACGACGGCGCCGGGCAGGCTCCGCGGCGCCAGGGGCATCGTGCGCAAGAGCAGATCGACGACGCCGTCGACGCGGGTCGGGATGTCGCCGCCGGCGATGTCCCGCGCCCGCACCTCGGCGGCGAGCCGCTGCACCCGTCGCTGGGCGGCGGCCGGGCTGAAGAACGCCTGTCCGAGGAGCAGGGGCAGCCGTATGCGGGCGGCAAGGTGCAGGAAGCCGCGGGCGAAGCGTCGCCGCGACCGCGGGAGCACCGTGAACCGCGGGTCGTCGAACAGCCCGCGCAGCACGACGGCGGAGCGCGCCTCCATCACGTCGAGCGCCCGAGGGAAGATCTCACGGCCGACCGCCGAGCGCACGACGGGCGTCGCGTCGACGAAGATGCGCTCGCCGCCGATGGCGAACGCGCCGGGTCCGTCGACGATGCGGGCCGGGCGTCGGCCGATGAGGTCGAGGAACCCCGAGCCGATCACCCGGAAGGCGGCGATGCCCATCGGCGTGATGGGCCGATGGAGCCCCTGCGCGAGGCTGACGCAGAAGTACACACGGGTGTCGGTGGCAGGGCGGGGTGCATCGCGTACCGGCACGGGGAAGAGCGTCGTCACCGGCCGCGACTGGGTGAGCCAGGCGTGCCCGTCGCCGTCGATCGCCCACTCGATGTCCTGCGGGCTGCCGAACGCGCGCTCCACTCGGTCTCCGAGCGCGGCGAGCGCACGCACCTGCGCGTCGGTGACGCTCGCCGGCTGGTCGGCCTCACCGCCGGGTCGCCGATCGAGGATCCGCCCTGTCGCCGTGTCGACGACGAAGTGATCCGGGTCGACCGAGCCCGACACGACGGCCTCGCCGAGGCCGCGTGCCGCGTCGAGCACCGCCTGACGGCGGCGACCGGTCACCGGGTCGGCCGTGAACAGCACGCCGGCGGACTCGGCGTCGACCATCCGCTGCACGACGACCGCCAGCGCGACTCCCGCGCCCTCGATGCCCTGGGCGGCGCGGTACGCGACCGCTCGGTCGGTCCAGAGGGACGCCCAGCAGCGGTGGACGGCGTCCAGCACGTCGTCGACGCCGGCGACGTCGAGGTATGTGTCCTGCTGGCCGGCGAAGCTCGCTCCGGGCAGGTCTTCCGCGGTCGCCGACGATCGGACGGCGACGGCGCCTGCCCTGGGCGCCAGGCGATCGTACGCCTCCCGCACCGCCCGGGCCACCTCGTAGGGGAACGGCGCCTCGAGCACGGCCGCACGGGCGGCCGCGGCATCCGTGATCGTCCCCGATTCGACCGCTGACCCACGCACCGCGCGCCGATACGCCGCGGTCGTGACGCAGAAGCCCGGCGGGACGTCGAAGCCCGCGCGGATCAGTTCGCCGAGGTTCGCCGCCTTGCCGCCGACGGTCGCGAGGTCAGCGACCGACAGCTCCGCGAGGTCGACCACGAAGCTCCCCTGCGGTGCGGGGCTGGACGCGGCCATGGTGTCGTCCTATCGGCCAGGTCGGCCCACGCTCGTGGGCTCAGGTGCAGAATCGCACTCCGCGCACCCCGCCACAAGATCGACACCGGCCCGGCCGGGCGTCAGTCGGCCCAGGCCCCCTCGATGGCGATGTCGCGTCCGAGCACCCTCGACGCCGCGCGGTGGCCCGAGAACATCGCGGCGGGCACGGTCGCCGGGTCGTCGGTCCACGTCGCCTCGCCGGCGAGGTGGAGCACGCCGCCGATCGGCGTCGCGAGGTCGTCGTGGTCGGCCGTCGTCGACCCGACCGTCATGTAGGCGTACGACCCGTGGGACCACGGGTCGTCCTGCCAGTCCGTGACGTGCACGTACGTCGGCAGCTCGACGCGGTCGCCGTACAGGCGCCGGAGCTGCACGAGGATGGACTCGACGATCTCGTCCTCGGTCCAGTCCCACGTCTCGACCGCCGCCGGGCCGGCCGCGAAGGTCAGCAGCGTCGGCGTGCCGTCGAGCGCGGTGAGGTCGTACCACGAGTGCCACCACCGGCTCTCCGGGCCCTGCTGGCGGATCGCGTAGACGCCGTCGTCCCAGAACTTCGTCGGGAACCGCAGGAACACCTTCTCGAACGCGTTCATCGTGAGCCTGCTCAGCGCACCTGCGACGGGTTCAGGCAATGCGGGCTCGATCACGAACTCGTCCGACTGCAGCACGCCCACCGGCACCGTGACGATCGCGGTATCGGCGGCGAACAGCCCGTGGTCGGTCGTGACCAGCACGCCCTCCGCCGACCACTGCACGTCGGACACGACATGGATCAGACGGATGTCGAGTCCCTCGGCGAGCCGCCGGGGAAGGCGGTCGTACCCGTCGGGGAACACGACCTCGTCGCCGTCGATCGAGTCGTCGTCGAGCCCGTGGGCGGCGAGGTCCTCGATCCAGGCGCCGTACTGCTCCTCCGAACGGTGCTCGAGGTACTCGCGCACGCGCTGCGTCCGCTCCGCGTCCCATCCCTGGGCGGCGAGCGCGGCGTCGGTCACGTCGCGGTACGACGCATCGGGAGCGGATGACGCGACCACCTCCCGCAGCGTGGCGTCCACGGCGTGGATGTCGTCGATGAATGCCCGGGTGGCGGCATCCGTCAATCGCTTCCCGTCGGGTCCGTAGTACGCGATCGGCCGGCTGTCGGGCTGGTAGCCGCCGACGGTGAACTCGACGGTGCGCATGCCGAAAGCCTCCGCCGCCGCGGCGACGGGGGAGTCGGTGATGCCGTGGATCCACGAGGCGCCCATGTCGGTCACGATCCCCGGGAAATGGCGGTCTGTCGAGACCCGGCCGCCCACGCGGTCGCGGGCCTCGAGCACGACGACACGATGGCCGGCCCTGCCCAGGAGGCGCGCGGCGGTCAGACCCGCCACCCCCGCGCCCACCACGATCGTGTCGAAATGCTCCATCTGCGATCCTCCTGGCCGGCGCATCACCGCGCCCTTCGACGCTAGCGGCATCCGGGCGATCGTCGATCCCCACCGCCGTCGCGTCAGAGCTTGTACCCGATGGCGCGCAGCAGATCGCGGCGGTCGGCGACGTCCTGTTCGGTCTCGACGCCGGCCGGCGGCCGGCCGTCGATGACACCCGCGACGCCGCGGCCGGCGTCGGTCACGGCGACGAGCATCTGGATGGGGTTCGCGGTCGCGCAGTAGACGGAGCAGACCTCGGGCACGGCCTTCACCTGGTTGAGGACGTTCACCGGGAAGCCGCCCTGCAGCATGATCACGAACGAGTGGCCCGCGCCGATCGCCAGCGCGGCGTCGACGGCGAGGGCGACGAGGTCGTCGTCGTTGCCGGTGCGACGCACGAGCCGCGCGCCGGACGCCTCGCAGAACGCGACCCCGAACCGCAGGGTTCCCCCCACCCCGGCGAGCGCTTCGTGAAGATCCTCGACGGTCTTGATGAAATGCGATTGGCCCACGATGACGTTCACGTCGTCCGGCTTCTCCAGCGGAACGACCTCGATGTCGACGGTCATGGGAACCTCCTCCGACAGCGCCAGCCTAGACTCCCGGCCCCCTCGCCGCGCGGGGTGCACGCGCCCTGTCCTGCCCGGCTGGTGAGCCTGGCCTACCGCATGCTCGACCTCGGTGGGACCATGAACCATGGCGACCGAGGCCGACGGGGGCGGAGCCGAGAGCGACGCCGCGCTCGCGCGTCGGCTGCAGATCCTCGCGACCGAGCACTGGGGGCTGCTCGCCGCCCGCAGCACGGCGCAGAGCGAGGTGCTCACGCGGATCAGCATCTATCTCACGCTCGTCTCGGCGGGCCTCGTCACGATCGGCCTGCTCGGGCAGGCGACGCGGTTCGGGTCGTGGTTCCCCGCGGCGGCGCTCGGCATCCTCGGGTTCCTGTCGGTCGTCGGCCTGCTCACGCTCATGCGCGTGATGACCGTCGCCGAAGAGGACCTCATGTACGTGGTCGCGATGAACCGCATCCGCGGCGCCTACGCCGACGTCGATGCCACCGCCGCCGGCTATTTCCTCGCCTCACCCAGCGACGACCAACTCGGGTCCATGGTGACGTACTCGTTCCTTCGCTACCGCGGCGGGCTGGAACAGGTGCTCGGCTCGTCGATGATCCTCAGCATCCTCGTCAACGGGTCGGTCGGGGGCATGTTCGTCGGCGGTCTCTGCGCGGCGCTCGGGATGCCCGTGATCGCGGCGGTCGTCGTCGGCGTCGTGGTCGGTCTCGCCATCGTCGCGACCGCCGTCTCTTACGGCGGGTTCCGCTACCGGATGGTGTGGAAGACGTATGCGCCGCTCCGCCCGAGCGCGGGCGCGCCGCCGCACTGGCGCGGACGCTGACCTCCACACCCCGACAGGCGGTGCAGGACAGCCGCGTCGCGTCGCGGATGTATCAGGCGGCCGCCCAGATGCTCTGTCGTGTCGTTGAACCCGACACCGAGGAGCTGTCATGCGCATCACCTACCGCATCCTGTCATTCGCCATCTGCGCGCTCGTCGCGCTGCAAGCCGCCTCGCACGCCTGGGCGTCGGCCGGCCTGGGGCTGTACATCGCCGAAGGCGGCGTCGTCGACGCGTCCGCGCAGGAGGGCCCGCCGCCTTTCCCCGAGGTGATGGGCTTCATGATCCACGGCATGAACGGCATGTTCGTCATCCCGGCGCTCGCGCTGATCCTGCTGATCGTGTCCTTCTTCGCGAAGATCCGGCGTGGGGTCGCGTTCGCGGCAGGCGTGTTCGGCCTGGTCATCCTGCAGGTGACGCTCGGCCTCTTCGGCCACGGGATCCCGCTGCTCGGGTTCCTGCACGGCGTCAACGCGCTGCTGCTGTTCACGACCGCGCTCCTGGCCGGACTCAACGCCTCGAAGCGCCGCGTCTCGGCACAGGCCGACGCGGTCGCCGCGCCCACTGCCGCCAGTGCTTCCGCCTAGAACCGCATCGGCGAAGAGCCGGTGGGCGTGGTTCGCCCGCCGGCTCGGCGCCGTGCTGGGTCTGGTCGCGGTCGGGCTCGTCGGCTGGATGTGGTGGGCCAGCGTGCTGCCCGGCTCGTACTCGGCGCTCGACATGGGCGTGCCGGATTTCGGGGGCGGCGCCGGCTCCGAAGCCCACGCCGTGGCGCACGGCCACAGCGCCGCGGCCGGCGCCGGCGCCGGCGCGGCCGTGCCGGCGAGCGCCGACGGGATCAGCGTGCCCGAGCTGACCGCCGACCCCGACCGGCCCGCCGACGTTCACGTCGAACTGACCGCGCGGGCCGAGCGCGTGAGCATCGCCGGAGGACAGCCGTTCGACGGCTTCACCCTGAACGGCACCACGCCGGGCCCGACGATCCGCGCGACGGAGGGCCAGCTCGTCGAGGTCGTGCTGCGCAACGAGGACGTGCCCGCCGGCGTCACCGCGCACTGGCACGGGGTCGACGTCCCCAACGCGATGGACGGCGTCGCCGGTGTCACGCAGGACGCCGTCATGCCCGGGCAGAGCTTCACCTACCGCTTCGTCGCCGAGCAGGTCGGCACGTTCTGGTACCACGCGCACCAGGCGTCGCATCCGCAGGTCGTCGGCGGCCTCTTCGGTGCGCTGATCCTCGATCCCGCTCCGGAGACGGATGCTGCCGCCGCCGCGGACGTGAACCCTCCTGCCGTCGACGTGGTCGCAGCGATCCACACCTATCCCGGGGGTCAGCGCACGATCGGTGGCGCTCTCGGCGACTCCCACCGCGAGTCCGCCCGGGGCGACATCGTCCGAGTGCGACTCATCAACACGGACTCGACGCCGACGAGCGCCTGGGTGACCGGTTCGCCCTTCCGAGTACTCGCCGTCGACGGTCACGACCTCGTCGGCCCCACCTCGGTCGCCGACCAGAGCGTGCAGATCACCGCCGGCGGTCGCGCCGACCTCGAGGTACGGGTTCCCGAGAGCGGGGCAGTCGGCGTCCAGGTGCCGGGGGCCTCGGTCACCATCGGCCCCGATGGCGTCGATGCCGACGAGACGTCAGCGCCCAGGGAGCATCTCGACCTGCTGTCCTACGGGGAACCGGCAGACGTCGCCCTCGACCCCGAAGCGCCGGATCGCCGGTTCGCCTACGACATCGGCCGCCTTCCCGGCTTCCTGGATGGCCGGCCGGGCTACTGGTGGACGATCAACGGCGGCATGGGGGCCGCGGTGCCGATGTACATGGTCGACGAGGGCGATGTCGTCGTCATGACGATCTCGAACAGCAGCGGCGAGGGGCATCCGATGCACCTGCACGGCCACCACCTCCTCGTCCTCTCACGTGACGGCGTACCGTCGTCGGGCAGCCCGTGGTGGGTGGACTCCCTCGATGTCGCGCACGGCGAGTCGTTCGAGGTCGCGTTCGTGGCCGACAACCCCGGCGTCTGGATGGACCACTGCCACAACCTCCCTCACGCCTCGGAAGGTCTCATGACCCACGTCGCGTATCACGGCGTCACGACGCCTTTCCGCCTCGGGCGGGACACCGGCAATGACCCGGAGTGAACGCCCGGCCGCGCCGCTCGCGTGAGAGTGTGGGCGCATGACCCTGCGTGACGGCTCGGCTCTCGTGATCCGGCAGGAGGAACGGGCGGATGCCGCCACCGACCTCGAGCGGTCGGTCGAGCTTCTGCGAGCCGTCGCCGACGGCACGATCGCCGCGCACCGGGTGGTGCGGGTGTACGCGCCGGTGCCGACGGTCGCGATGAGCCGGCGCGAGAGCCGGCTGCCCGGATTCGAGGTCGCCCGGGCCGCCGCGGTCGAGCGGGGCTTCGCCCCGGCCATCCGCCCCACCGGCGGGCGGGCGGTCGCCTACGACGAGAGCTGCATCGTGTTCGACGTCGTCGCGCGCGAGGCCGAAGGCTCGATCGACCAGGCGCGGTTCTTCCGCGAGGTGGGTGACGCGCTCGCCGCCTCGCTGCGCGGGCTCGGCGTCGACGCCCGCGTCGGCGACGTGCCGGGGGAGTACTGCCCCGGCGAGTTCAGCCTCAATGCGCGCGGCGCAGTCAAGCTCATCGGCACCTCACAGCGCGCGGTGCGGGGCGCTCGACTGCTCAGCGGGATGCTGCCGCTCGGCGCGGTCGATCGGTTCACCGATGTGCTCCTCGCGGTCAACGCGGCGCTCGAGCTCGACTGGGACCCGGCCACTTTCGGCACGCTGGCGACCGAGGTCCCTCGCATGCCGAGGACGATGGTCGAGGACGCCCTGATCACCGCGCTCGCCGCGCCGCTCTGATCGCCCGCACAGAATCGGAGGTCCTGGCCGGCGCGCCGGGAGATGGATGCTGCGGCCCGGCGTGTCGCGCAAACTCTCCGATTCTGTGCACGCGCCGGCGCACGGCTCACCCGGTGATCGAGCCGAGGGGCTGCGGGATGCCGCCGCCGGCGGGTCGGAGGGTGCGGGCGTAGTCCTCCTTGAGCACCGCCAGGTGGAACCACGCCTCGACGCCCGAGACGCCGGGGATCTCGCGGATCCGTTCGAGGCTCGAGTACAGCGCGCCGGCCGACGGCTCGACGAGGGTCGTGACCACGTCGAAGCGGCCGAGGGTGCGCGCGGCGAAGTCCACGCCGCGCCACGTGCGCAGCGCCTCGGTCACGCGATCGTCGGCGCCCGCGAGGTTGAGGCCGACGCCCATCGACAGCTGACGGTGCACGAGGCCGCGTGCCTCGACGGCGCTGATCTTGATGACGCCGCCGTCGACGAGCCGCTGTACCCGCGTCGTCACCGCCGAGGGGGACAGGCGCACGGCCTCACCGAGTGCCCGGTAGCTCTTGCGGCCGTCGCGCTGCAGCTGCTCGATGAGTGCGGTGTCGATCGCGTCGATGGTGACGTCGCCGTGGTACTCCGACACGAAGAACCCCTTGACCACATCGGTGTAGATGAGGGTGTTGATGTCGGCGACGCCGGGCAGCGCCCGGATCTGGGCGAGCAGGTCGTGCAGCGCCGGCATCGACCCGAGTCGCACCTCCGTCACGAGGTCGTACGCGCCGCCGACCGCCGAGACGAGCACGGTCTCGCTGAGGCCGCGCAGGTGCTGCGCCACGGGCTCGACACCGCCCTGCGTGCGGATGGACACGTGGGCGAGCACATGCTGACCGAGGAACACCGGGTCGACGGCGGCGACGACGCGCACGGTGCCGTCGGCGAGCATCGCGTTGAGCCGGGTCGAGACGGCGGCGCGGGACTGGCCGAGGCGACCGGCCAGCGTGTGGATGCTCGCGCGGCCGTCGACCTGCAGCTCGCGGATGAGTTCGGCGTCGAAATCCATCGCGATCCTCGAATTCGTCGATTTCCCGGAGAACGCGCGTCCTGATGCGCAGAATCCGAGTCTAGAACCATAGGAACAGGACGCCGCATGTGATTCTGTGCACCGAGCCCGACAGAACCCCAGTGGATCGCGTCCGACGCTGGAGTTCTGCGCTTGCCAGCGGCATCCGTTCGTCTCTAGCCTCATCGCATCCCCGATACATCCGCAAAGGAGCGGTCATGACTTCCACCACCAGCAGGGCGCGGCGCGCAGGCATCGCCGCGTTCGTGGGAACCACCATCGAGTGGTACGACTTCTACGTCTACGCGACCGCCGCCGCGCTCGTGTTCGGGCCCCTCTTCTTCCCGAGCGGCGACCCGCTCGCCGAGACCGCCGCCGCCTTCGCGACGTTCGCGGTGGCGTTCCTCGTGCGCCCGCTGGGCGGCATCATCTTCGGCCACATCGGCGACAAGCTCGGGCGTCGCGTCTCGCTCGTCATCACGCTGCTGCTGATGGGTGTCTCGACGGTGCTCGTCGGATGCCTGCCCACGTACGAGGCGATCGGCATCGTCGCCCCGATCCTCCTCATCCTGCTGCGCGCCCTGCAGGGCCTCGCTGTCGGCGGCGAGTGGGGCGGCGCCGTGCTCATGAGCGTCGAGCACGCTCCGGCCGGCAAGAAGACGTTCTACGGCGGCTTCACGCAGCTGGGCAACCCGGCCGGCGCGCTGCTGGCCTCGGGGATCTTCGCGATCATGTCGCGCTTCGGTGACGACTTCATCATGAACGGCGGATGGCGCATCCCGTTCCTGCTCTCGATCGTGCTGGTGGCCGTCGGCTTCTGGGTGCGCTACCGCGTCGAGGAGTCGCCGGTCTTCGAGCAGAAGGTCGAGGGCCGCAAGCAGACCATGCCCCTGGCGTTCGCACTGCGCGTCAACTGGAAGCCGATCCTGCTCGGCATCGGCCTGCTGCCGATCTCGACCGGCGGCTACTACCTCGCCACCACCTTCGCGACCTCGTACGCGACCGGCGAGCCGATCAGCATGAGCCCGCAGCTCATCCTCGACGCCATGACGATCGCCTCGTTCATCGAGTTCGTCGTCACGCTGCCGGTCGCGTGGCTCGGCGACAAATGGGGCCGCAAGAACATCATGTACATCGGCCTGGTGACCTCTGTGCTCACGTTCGTGCCGTTCATGCTGGTGCTGCCCGGCAAGGTAGAGCCCGTCATCTTCCTGCTGGCCTCCCTCGTGCGCATCGCGATGAGCGCCACCTACGCACCGATCGCCGCGATCCTCGCGCAGATGTTCCGCCCGCAGGCGCGCTACACGTCGATCGCGCTGTCGTACGGCGTCGGCGCGGCGATCTGGGCCGGCTTCTCGCCCTGGTTCGCGACCATGCTCATCGCGTGGACCGGCAGCGTCTGGTCGGTCATCTTCATGTTCATGGGGATGGCCCTGCTCGCCGGCCTCTGCACCTGGCTCGCACCGCAGCACTCCGACGAGGCGCCCGTGACGGACTCGTTCACGCCGCGCACCGACACCACGGCTGCCCGCACCCTCTGAGCACGGCTCCGTCCGCACTCGAACTCGAACCGAGGACACCATGAGAAAGCTCGCTCCCTTCGACCGCCCCGCGCAGCAGACCCCGCGCCTGGTGATCGCCGGTGCCATCCACACCGTCGACGCGCAGGACAGCACCGCCACCGCGATGCTCACGGACCGCGGACGCGTCGTCGCGATCGGCACGGCACAGGAGTGCCGGGATGCTGCGGCCGCCCTCCGCCTGGACCCCGAGGTCGTCGACCTCGGCGACGCGGTCGTCGTGCCGGGCTTCGTCGACGCCCACGCCCACCCGCTCATGTACGGCCAGCTCATGACCTGGGTGGACTGCGGTCCCGAGAAGGCGGGCAGCATCCCTGAGATCGTGGCGCTGCTGAAGGCCGCGGCCGCCGGGCTGCCGGCAGGGCGGCCGGTGCGGGGGTACGGCTATGAGCACCGCAACCTCGCCGAGCAGCGGCATCCGTCCCGTTTCGAGCTCGACGAGGTCGCGACCGACCGCGAGGTCTACCTCATGAACGCGTCGGGGCACGGCGGCGTCGTGAACTCTTACACGTTCGAGATCAACGGCGTCGACCGCGACACCCCCAACCCCGAGGGCGGCGAGATCTTCCGCGACGCCGACGGCGAGCTCACCGGCGAGATCTCGGATGCCGCGTGCAACATGCTCACCGGAGTGCACGGCGTGAAGATCGGCCACCACGGTCCGAACTTCCACCTCGCCGACGAGCCGGAGGAGCACCTGCGGCAGCTGGATGTCGCGACGCAGCGGTTCCTCGCCGGGGGAGTGACGACGATCGGCGACGCGCAGGTGTCGCGCCGCGAGTTCGACATGTACCTGCGCCTCGCCGAGGCCGGCCGGCTGGAGCTGCGGGTGTCGATGTACCTGCTGTCGCACCTGCTCGACGAGGCGCTCGAGATGGGGCTGGTCGGCCAGTTCGGCAACGCCCACCTGAGCTTCGCCGGCATCAAGCTGTACGCCGACGGCACGCTCGGCGGCTGGACGGCGTACTTCCCCGACGGCTACGTCGGCGACCCGTGCCGGACCGGGCAGCTCTACCACGAGCCCGCCGAGTACGCCGAGCTCATCCGCAAGGCGCACGCCGCAGGCCTCCAGACCGCGACGCACGCCCAGTCGCCGACGGCGATCGAGATGGTCGTGTCGGCGATCGAGGCGGCGCTCGCCGAGCACCCCGACGACGACTCCCGCCACCGCATCGAGCACTGCGGGCTGCCGACCCCGGAGCAGATCCGGCGCATGGCGGCAGCCGGCATCCGTCCCGTCAACCAAACCCAGCACTACTTCAACTGGGGCGAGGGGGTCGAGCAGGCGATCGGCACCCCGGGGGAGCGGTTCAACCCGCTCGGCGAGTTCGAGGCGGCCGGGGTGCCGTTCACGATCTCGTCCGATGCGCCTGTCGCCGAGCCCATCCCGCTCGAGGCGATCCAGACCGCCGTCACGCGCGTGACGCGCCGTGGGCACAAGCTCGGTCCCGACTCCCTCCGGGTGTCGGCGGATGCGGCGCTGCGCGCCCACACCTATGAGGGCGCGGTCTCACTGGGCCGCGAAGACGACCTGGGCTCCCTCGAGGCCGGCAAGTACGCCGACTTCGCGGTGCTCGGCGCCGACCCGCTTGCGGTCGACGCGAGCGAGATCTCGCGGATCCCGGTGCTCGAGACGTGGGTCGCGGGCGAACGACGGTACGCGATGGCGCGCGTCGAGGCGCTGACACCATGACCGACATCGCGGACCAGTACTCCGACACGACCGGCCGCGCCGTGCTCGAGACCGTGCGCAACTACGGGGTCACCGCGGTGTTCGGCATTCCGGGCACGCACAACCTCGAGTTGTACCGGCCGCTCGAAGGCCTCGGCATGCGCGCGGTGACCAACCGCCACGAGCAGGGCTCGGGCTATGGCGCCGATGGCTGGGCGCAGCAGACGGGGCTGCCCGGCGTCGTCATCACGACGTCGGGCCCGGGTCTGCAGAACGCGATGAGCGCGATCGGCACCGCGTTCTGCGAGTCGCGGCCGCTGCTGGTGATCTCGCCGGGCGTGGCCCTCGGGGCCGAGTTCCGCGACGTCGGCACGCTGCACGAGACGAAGGATGCGACCGCGATGGTCGGCGCGATCGCGGAGTGGTCGCGTCGCGTGACGACGGCGGCGGACGCCGTGGACGCGGTGCACGATGCGTTCGCGCTGTTCCGCACCGGGCGCCCCCGCCCGGTGCACATCGAGATCCCGCTGGACGTGCTCGAGGCTCCGGCCGACGTGCCGGCGGCGGCGCGCGAGGCTCGTCCGGCTCCCGCGCCGGTTCGCGGTGACGCGGCTGCGGTGCGCGACGCCGTGAAGCTGCTGACGGATGCTGCGCGCCCGGTGATCGTCGCGGGTGGCGGCGCCACGCGTGCCGGCCGCGCGATCACGGCGCTCGCCGAGCGGCTCGGCGCCCCGGTCGTCACGACCCTCAACGGCAAGGCCACCGTGGATGAGCACCACCCCTTGTCGCTGGGGTCGAACCTGCGCCTCGAGGCCGCGCGCCGGGTCGCCGAGGACGCGGACGTGCTGCTCGTGCTCGGCTCGAAGCTCGGCGAGGCCGAGCTGTGGGCGCCGCGACTCGACGCGCGCGGCGCGGTGGTCCGCGTCGACATCTCGGCCGCGCAGCTCCACAAGAACCTCGACGCGTCCGTCGGCATCGTGGGGGACTGCACCGCCGTGGTCGAAGACCTCCTCGCCGCGCTTGCCGACGAGCCTCGCGCACTCCGTGACGTGACGGCCGAACGCGCCGCGATCGCCGCCGAGACGGCCGGAATCCTCCCCGGGACGGTCGCGCTCGCCGAGACTCTCGCGGCCGCACTTCCGCCCGACGCGATCGTCGCCGGCGACTCGTCGCAGATCGTGTACCTGGCGCTCGCCAACGTGCTGCGCCAGTCGTGCCCGCACTCGCTCCTGTACACGCCGACCTACGCGACGCTCGGCTACGGGCTCCCCGCCGCGATCGGCGCCCGCATCGCCCAGCCCGCCGTCGGCGGCCGCCCCGTCGTCGCCGTTGTCGGCGACGGCGCGCTGATGTTCTGCGTCAACGAGCTCGTGACGGCAGTCGAGCAGCGCCTCGACCTCACCGTCGTATGCGTCGACAACGGCGGCTACGCCGAGATCAAGCAGAACGAGGTGGATCGCGGCATCCGCCCGGTCGGCGTGGATCTCGTGCAGCCCGACTGGGTCGCCCTCGCCAACGCGTTCGGGGCGACCGGCCGGCGTGCCGAGACCTCCGACGACATCGCCGCTGCGCTCGGTGAAGCCCTCGCCGCCGGCGGCGTTCAGCTCGTCCACATTCCGCAGAACGCCGGGGCGCAGCATCCGTCGACCGAATCTTCGACCCTGAGAGGTGAGTCATGACTGACGACCGCGAACCCGTCGGCCCCGTCGACGCATCTGTCTACCCGCGCTACGCCGGCATCGCGACGTTCGCACGGCTGCCGCGCATCGAGGAGGTGCCGCGCGCCGATCTCGCGATCGTCGGCATCCCGTTCGACACCGGCGTGAGCTACCGCCCGGGAGCGCGTTTCGGCCCGTCGCACGTGCGCGAGTCGTCGCGGCTGCTGCGGCCGTACAACCCCGCGCAGGACGTGTCCCCGTTCGCGGCCGCGCAGGTCGTCGATGCCGGTGACATCCCGGCGAACCCGTTCGACATCGGCGAGGCCGTCGCCGACATCGAGACCGCGGCCACGGCCCTCGGCGAGCGCGTCGACCGCATCGTCACCGTCGGCGGCGACCACACCATCGCCCTCCCGCTGCTGCGCGCCGTGAACAAGAGGCACGGGCCGGTCGCCGTGCTGCACTTCGATGCGCACCTCGACACCTGGGACACCTACTTCGGCGCCCCCGTCACGCACGGCACGCCGTTCCGCCGCGCGAGCGAGGAGGGTCTCATCGACCTCACCGCGAGCTGCCACGTCGGCACGCGCGGGCCGCTGTACTCGAAGCAGGACCTCGACGACGACGAGCGTCTCGGCTTCTCGATCGTCTCGAGCGTCGACATCGAGGAGCGCGGCATCGAGGCCGCGATCGAGCGCGTTCGCCGCCGCGTCGGCGACAAGCCGCTGTACATCTCGATCGACATCGATGTGCTCGACCCTGCCCACGCCCCGGGCACCGGAACCCCGGAGGCGGGCGGCATGACGAGCAGGGAACTGCTCCGGATGCTGCGTGCCCTGAGCGACCTGGACGTCGTGGGGGCGGACGTGGTCGAGGTGTCGCCCGCGTACGACCACGCGCAACTGACCGGCATCGCCGCGAGCCATGTCGTGTACGAGCTCGTCACGCTGATGGCGGCGCAGATCGACGCCGCGCGGAACTGAGTCCTAGCGCGCACCGTGCCCGGTGACAAGCCCCTCCACACGGCGTTCTGCCCGCCGCAGTCTGGGAGGACCCCAGAAGGAGGACGCTCATGAGCGACCACGCAGAGCACATGGACACCCCGCGGCAGAACGCGCGCGCCGAGGAGCCGATCGCGGCCACGCGCCGCGAGCAGCGCGAGCGCGAGGCGGCCGACCCCCGCGTCGGTACCCCGGCCGACGCCCGCCAGAACGCCGTGCCGGAGCGGGATGAGTCGATCCCGCAGGAGCCCGTCGAGCACAGTGCGACGACCGACCACGACGTGATCCGCCAGTGGGCGGAGGACCGTCACGCGACCCCGGCCATCGTCGAAGGCACCGAGGACGACGGCGACGTCGGCGAACTCCGCTTCGACTTCGACTTCGGCAACGACCTCGAAGACCTCAAGGAGGTCTCGTGGGACGACTGGTTCCGCGCCTTCGACGAGCGCGGCCTGGAGTTCGTGTTCCAGGAGAGCACGCGCCCCGACGGGTCCGCCTCGAACGACTTCACCCTCGAGCCGGCTGGTCAGACGCGCACCTGACGCCTCATTGCCGGGCTGCGCCCGCGGGTGCGTGAGACTGAACGCATGGGTTTCACGCGCGCCGAACTGCAGACGTACCGCGGGCGCAGCATCCCGGATCTCATGCCCTCGCACCCGAAACTGGTGTTCGTGGGCATCAACCCGGGTCTGTGGACGGCCGCCACCGGCGTGCCGTTCGCGTACCCGGGCAATCGCTTCTACCCGGCCCTCGTCGCGGCCGGCATCATCGAACGGATGCCGCGCATCGGGGATGACGGCATGGCCGAAGCCGACCGCCGCATGCTGCTCGACGCGGGCATCGGCATCTCGAGCATCGTGCGGCGCGCCACGGCGCGCGCGGACGAGCTCTCGCGGACAGAGCTCCGCGAGGGCGCCGAGCGGCTGGCCCGCGATGTCGCCGGCTGGAGGCCCGCCGTGGTCGCGATCCTCGGGCTCACCGCCTATCGGCAGGGCTTCGCGCAGCCGCGGGCGATTGCAGGCCGGCAGCCCGACGATCTCGGCGGCGCCGCACTGTGGGTGGTGCCCAATCCGAGCGGCCTGAACGCCCACATGACGGTGGCGACGCTGGCCGAGGCGTACGCGGAGCCCGCTCGAGCCGCGGGCGTGATCTCGTGACCCGCACTCGTCGGCTCGTCGCCGCGCTGCTGCTCGTCGTGACGGTCGCCGCAGGGCTGCTGGTGCACGGCCTGCTGCCGGACACGGCAGCGACCGACATCGCCGGGGACGCCCTCTACGCCGTCGCGGCGTACCTGGCGGTGGTGCTGACCGCCCCGCGCCTTCCCCCGCTCGCCGCGGGCGGGATCGCCGCCGCGTGGTGCGTCGCCGTCGAGCTGTTCCAGCTCACAGGGCTCCCGCTCGTCTGGGGTGCGACCTTCCCACCCGTGATGCTCGTCCTCGGCACGGTGTTCGACGCCCGCGACCTCCTGGTCTACGTCGCGACGATCATTCTCGCGACCGCCGTCGATGCCGGGATCCGCAGAGTCCGGCGTGCGGCCGAGGCTCCTGGCAGCTGACCCCGCCTCAACAGGTCAACCGGGCCTCTACAGGACCAACGCCGCGCGCTTCTCCTGTAGAACCCCGGTTGACCTGTGGGAGAAGGGAGGAAGCCGGGGTCAGCCCGCGGCGCGGGCGCGGGCCACCATGATTCCGCGCTGCGAGGTCGGGAAGCGGTCGAGCATCGCGCGGAGCTCGATGGCGTCGACGTCGGCGCCGAAGGCCTCGGCGCCGGGCTCGAGCATGATGCCCGCAGCGAGGGGCCCCGCGAGCACCGGGTCGAAGCCCAGGTCGTCGACGAGCCGCATCACGAGTGCGACCGATGCCTCGTCGTCGCCCGCCACCGCGATCGCCTTCCGACCGGGGGACCCGACCGGCCGCGCCTCCTCGTCGAGATCGCGGTAGCCCATGTGGTTGAACGCCTTCACGACCCGGGTCTCGGGCATGAACCTCTGCACCGTCTCGCTCGTCGTGGTGCGCAGGTCGCCGAAGTCGGCTCGCAGCCCGTCGACCTCCCACCAGTAGTTCATCGCGTCGATCGCGAGCTTTCCCCGCAGATCTTCGGCGGGCAGCGTGTGGTGCTGGGGGAGCGGCAGAGCGAGCACGATCGCATCCGCGTCGCGTGCGGCAACGGATGCCTCGACCGCGACCGCGCCGGGAGCCACAGCCTCGATCGTGCCGGCGATCCGTGCGGGGTCGCCCGAGCCGGCCACGAGCACGCGGTGACCGGCGGCGATCGCGAGGCGGGCGAGCACCTGCCCCACCCGCCCGGCGCCGATGATGCCGAGCGTCCGGATGCGGGGTGGCGCGCCGGCATCCGTGATCCCCGTCCCCGTGCGCTCACCCACGCGAATCAGGCTAGCCGCCGTATCACCCGCGAGTCGGTTCCGCTCCTCACCGGTGGAGATCCGCCCGCCGGGCGGTCCCGGTGAACGGAGGCAGCTATGGCCGAGTCATGGACGATACGTCTGGAGCGGCTGTTCGTCGACAATGCGGACGAGGACGACTTCTGGTCGGACGGAGACGAGCCGTACATCGTGATGGTCGGATTCCGGTCGAAATTCCTCACGCCGGGGTCGACGAGCGTGTTCTGGAGCGGGGTGCTGAACGACGACTGGGCGAACGGGATCGATTCGGGGGAGTCGAAGGCCGTTCCCGCGAATCAGGGCGCCGTGCGCTTCGACGACGTCACGCGTCCGACTGCGGAACAGGTGAAGTCGGGGCAGTTCCCCGAGCTGCTGGGCGCTCTCGTGCTGGTGTTCGAATCGGACGCGACGCCGTTCTCCGCGGTCCGCGGCCTCATCAACGACCTCGTGAATGCGGTGCGCACGCAGCTGAAGAGCCTCGTCGAGGGCGGCAAGCTGTCGCTCACCGATCCGAAACCCGACATCGACGCGGCCGTCGCGAAGATCCGCGCCGCGATCGAGCCCGACACGCTCGGCAAGATCGGGCTCTTCCTGAGGTCGTGGGGCGATCCCGACGATCTCATCGGCATGACGCCGCTCATCTTCGCGGCCGTCGACACCTCGATGGGGCTGCCCATCCCGGTGGTCGCGCCGGCCCCGGTCAACCTCACGTACACGCCGAGCGGAGTCAAGTACCGGCTGACGGGGAGCCTCTCGCAGGCGCCGACGGGTGTGGGCTGGGAGTCTCTGGGCGGTGGACTGAACACCGGGCCGGCGGCGGCTTCGTGGGGCACCGGCCGGCTCGACGTGGTCGCGGCGGGCACCGACAACGCCGTCTGGCACAAGTGGTTCGACGGCAGCTGGCACAACTGGGAGTCGCTCGGCGGGATCATCACCGCAGACCCGGCGGTCTCGTCGTGGGGAACGCGCCGGCTCGACGTCTTCGCCCGCGGCACCGACAACGCGCTCTGGCACAAGTGGTTCGACGGCAGCTGGCACAACTGGGAGTCGCTCGGCGGTGGCCTGAGCTCGGGCCCGGCGGCCGCCTCGTGGGGTGCGGGACGCGTCGACGTGTTCGTGCGCGGCACGGACAACGCGCTGTGGCACAAGTGGTTCGACGGCGGCTGGAGCGGCTGGGAGTCGCTCGGCGGAGGCCTCACCTCCGACCCCGCGGTCGCGTCGTGGGGTCCCGGTCGCCTCGACGTGTTCGTGCGCGGCACCGACAATGCGCTCTGGCACAAGTGGTTCGACGGCGGCTGGAGCGGCTGGGAGTCGCTCGGCGGTGTGCTGACGTCGTCTCCGGGTGTCGCCGCGTGGGGCCCCGGACGCCTCGACGTCGTCGTGCGCGGCACGGACAACGCCTGCTGGCACAAGTGGTTCGAGAACGGCTGGAGCGGCTGGGAGACCCTCGGCGGCGGCTTCACCTCGTCGCTCGACATCTCGTCGTGGGGTCCGCGCCGGCTCGACATCGTGGGTCGCGGCAACGACGGCGCCCTGTGGCACAGCTGGTTCGACAACGGCTGGTCATGACGGATCACGGATGCCTCGTCCCGGCACAATCGGCGGGACGAGGCATCCGTGTGTCGGCGTCAGGTTGCGTCATCCGTCATCCGGGCCGACCATGGGGGAATGGGGGATGCCGAGACCGACGGCCCGGCAGCGGTCGAACCCGACAGCATCGCGCCGTCGAAGCGCCGACCGAACGTCTGGGTCGTGCTGGCGCTCGCCGCGGCGCTCCTCGCCGGCGCCCTGACCGTGGCGTGGCTCGTCCGTCCGCCCGCCACGGAGGCATCGGCCGCACCGACTCCGACCGTGACGGCGACCCCGACCCGCACCGCCACGCCCGCACCCACGCCGACCCCCACGGGGTTCGCCGCGAACACCGCGTCGTACGACGTGTCGACCCTCCCGCAGATCAGCGTCTTCGCCATCATTCCGGCGCTGCCCGTCGACGATGCCGCGTTCACCGCCCCGCTGCCCACGCACGCCGTCGCAAAAGGCATCGGCGCCCCCGTCTGGGCCGATCCCACCGCCGAGCCGGTCGCCTACCTCCCGCACGAGTACCCCTATGACGGCACCTCCGTCCCGGTGGTCGAGGAGCAGGAGAACTGGGTCAAGGTCCTCCTCACCGGGCGCCAGGCCGTCCCCTCGCAGGGCAACCCGGCCCAGACCGCCGGGTGGATGCGCAAGACCGACATCGACCTCGCCCCGACCGACACCAGCGTCGTCGTGAGCATCTCCGGTCGCACGATCGACATCGTCCGCGCCGGCGTGCCCGAGCGCATCGCGTCGGACTTCGCGTGGGGCACCGATCGCACGCCAACCCCCCTCGGTCGCGCGTTCATCATGACGACGCGTGTGGTGCCCGAGTACGCGTACACGCGCGGCCACCCGATCGTGTATCTGTCGGTGCAGTCGCCGACCCTCGACGGCTTCGGGGGAGCGGATGTCGCGGTCACGGCCTTCCACTACCACGACGACCGCTCCGGACCGATCTCGAACGGATGCCTCCGCGTCGACCCCGATGCGATCACCAAGCTCTCCGAACTCCCGCTCGGAACCCCCGTCATCGTCAATCCGTAAGCTCCACCGCCACACAACCCCACTTCGGAGGATCCTCATGCAGCAGCGCGCACTCGGCCGCACCGGACGCTCGGTCTCGGCGATCGGCCTCGGCACCTGGCAGCTCGGCGCCGATTGGGGTGCCGTCACCGAGGACGACGCGACCGCGGTGCTCGCAGCATCCGTCGACGAAGGCGTCACCCTCTTCGACACCGCGGATGTCTACGGCGACGGGCGAAGCGAGTCGATCATCGGCCGATTCCTCGGCGCGCGGCCCGGCCACGGCATCACGGTCGCGACGAAGATGGGCCGACGTCTCGCGCAGGAGCCGGAGAACTACACGCCCGAGAACTTCCGCGCGTGGACCGACCGCTCGCGCGCGAACCTCGGCGTCGACACGCTCGACCTGGTGCAGATGCACTGCCCGCCGACCGCGGTGATCGAGGATGACGCCACGTACGACGCCCTCGATGCGCTCGTCGCCGACGGTGCGATCGCGGCGTACGGCGTCTCGGTCGAGACGACGGCGCAGGCGCTCGCGGCGATCGCCCGCCCGAACGTGACGAACGTGCAGATCATCTTCAACCCGTTCCGCCTCAAGCCGCTCGACGAGGTGCTGCCCGCCGCCGAGGCCGCCGGGGTCGCGATCTTCGCGCGCGTGCCGCTCGCATCGGGCCTGCTGTCGGGCAGGTACACCGCGGCCACGACCTTCGCGGCCGACGACCACCGCACCTACAACCGCCACGGCGAGGCGTTCGACCGCGGCGAGACGTTCTCGGGCGTCGACTTCGAGACCGGCGTCGCGGCAGCTGCCGAGCTCGCCGCTGCCCTGCCGGACGATGTCTCGCTGCCCGCCGCGACCCTCGCGTGGATCGCATCGCGCCCCGGCGTCACGAGCGTCATCCCCGGCGCGCGCAACGTCCGGCAGGCGGAGTCCAACGCGGCGGCGGCCGCCCTCGTCGAGGGTGGCTTCGACCTGGCCGCGTTCGACCGCGTCGTGCACGACGTGTACGACCGCGACCTCCGCGCAGCGATCCACCCGCACTGGTGAACCTCCGTCGCTGAATCACGGATGCCTCGACCCCGCGCAGCGCGCCGGGCCGAGGCATCCGTTTCCGGGGGTCTTTACGGGGTGGGGTAGTCCACCACGAACTGCGGGGCTCCGGTGTTGGTGGCGTCGGCCTGGTCGCCGACGCCGTTCACGACGTGCTGGAGCGTGCCGGCCGACAGGTTCACCGTCATGATGTGGTGCAGCTTCACGCCGGGCGCCTCAGGCACCTCGAACCCGTTCGCCGTGATGATCGACGGGTTGTTCTGGTTGAACACGTACACGCCGGCGCCGTCGAGCTCGTGGTTCTCGACGTGGTCGGCCACCTTGTAGCCGGGGTATCCGAGAGTGCCGTTCGGCTGCGTCCAGTCGGCCTGACTGGGCGGGTCGTAGGGGAGCTCGTTCTGGTAGAGAATGACCCGGCCGTTCTCGCCGTTCCAGAGCGTGTTGTACCTCTGGAAGTGCTCGACGAACAGCCCCGTCGCGGTCACGTCGTCACCGTTGACGATGACGCCGTTCGTGCCGGTGTTGGTGTTCCAGCGCTGGGTGTCTCCGTTGACGCCGTTGTTCGGGTCGAAGCCCTCGACGCCGTGGTCGCCGCGCCACACCCAGGTGTGGTCGATGAGCACGTCGTCGGCGTTCACCTCGAGCGCCGTCGTCGACTTGCCCACGTGCGGGCCGCCGACGCGGAAGTACACGTCGCTCAGCGTGATCGGGTTCTGCGCATCGAGCTTCTTGTTCCCGTTGGGGCTGCCGACGCGCAGCAGCACCGGCGAGAGCTGCGCGCCCGCGTCGATGGTGACGCCCGCGACGACGATGCCGTCGGCGTCCTTCACCTCGAGCGGCACCGCGCCGTTCACCGCGGTGAGCGTCGCGTGACCGAGGCCGAGCACGACCGTGTTCGCGCGCTTGACCTGGATCGACTGGGCGACGTCGTAGATGCCCGGCGTGAGGATCAGGTGCTGCCCGCGCGCGAGCGCGTTGTTGATGTCCTTCACCGAGTCGGATGGGGTTGCGATGTAGAAATCGGTGATCGGGATGCTGCGCCCCGCGGTCTCACCCGCGCCCCAGCTGATCCCGCTCGTGTCGCGCTGTGCCGCAGGCACCCGGACGTTGTAGCGGCCCTCGTCGTCGACGTAGAGGTACGGCTTCTCGCGGCTGACCGGCGTCTGGTCGACCGTCGTGTACGGCGGGTTCGGGAAGCCGGCCTCGTCGGGCGCGCCGACGACTCCCGAGAACACCTGGTTCCAGACGGCGTTCGACCAGCCGGCGACCTCACTGTTGCGGATCAGCCACTGCTGCTGCGAGCCGTTGATCACGAACGGCAGACGCGAGTCGGTGATGAAGCCGCCGCTGGCGTACTGCGGCCCGGCGGTGCAGTAGTCCATGAGCGAGAGGTTGCCGCCCGAGATGTCGAGGCGCCGCATCGAGACGGCCTGCGACACGGCCCAGAAGTCGGCACCGCTGCGGCACCCGCGATCGGGTGTCTGGATGTCGATGGACAGGTTCGAGATCGTGCGCCAGAAGTTCACGAGCGCGAGGCAGTTGCCCGTGCCGCCGTCGGCGAGACAGCGGTTGTAGACCTCGACGGCGCCGTGGACGGTGACGTCCTCGGGCGAGGCGCCGAGGCCCGCGATCTCGGTGTAGTAGCCGACCTTGACCTGCAGCGGGTCGGCGGTCGAGCCGTACTGGCCGGGCAGGAAGTACACGGCCTGGCGGTTGGTGCTCATCTCGGCGTCGACCTGCTGCGCGTGCAGCGCGTCGAGGTCGGCCTGGATCTCGTCGACGGGAGTGTCGGGGGAGTAGATCGTGACGTTCGGGCCGAAGTCCGGGTTGTACGGGTCGACGGCGCGCGGCGGCGCTGCGACGGCCGGTGTGGCCATCAGCGCGCCTGCGACGAGGGCAGTGCCGGTCACCACGGTGCCGATGCGCACGGCGCGGGCACGCCGGCCCGATCGTGCGGTCGGTGCCGTGAGGCGTGAAACGGGGGCGGGCATGGGGAGTCCTCTCCGTTGAGGTGACGCGGCGGGGTGCCGCTTACTTACCGGACTGTAACCAACCGTGGGAGCGGTCTCAAGGGGCAGTTTCCGACGAGAGCTCGCTGAGTCGTTTCAGAAGTCGAGGCGCATCACGAGGCGTCGCTTCGTCGGATGCGTGACCTCTCGGAACCCCGCGGCGAGGAACGGTCCGACCGGTCCGACGCTGAGTTCGTCCCAGACGACCTTCTTGCCGTCGGTCAGCATCGGATACCCCTCGACCGCCGCTGCGCCGCGTGCGCGCGCGTGCTCGGCGGCGGCCGCGACGAGCGGGTACGTGATCCCCTCACCTCGGTGGCCCTTGCGCACGACGACGCAGGCGATCGCCCAGACCGACTCGTCGTCGGGGTCTTCGTCGCGGCCCTGCCAGGGCACCGGGGAGCCGCGAACCCGCCCGTAGACTCCTCGCCGGTCGACCGCGCACCACGCGACGGGCTCGTCGCCGTCGTAAGCGACGATGCCGATCGTCTCGGCCGCGCGCGGGTCGTCGCAGTTCGTCTCGGCGCGCAGGATCGCGGCGCGTTCCGACTCGGGCATGCGCCACCAGTCGTGATCGCCGAGGCGCTGACGCTGGCATCGGCACCGCCCCGCGGCGCCCGTGAGGATGGCCTGCAGGTCGTCCCACGAGGCCTCGTTCGCTGGAACGAAGCGCAGTCCGTTCATGTCGGCAGGGTATCGCCGCCTCCCGACAGCCCGGGAGTATCGTGTGGCTTGTGCCCCTCGCCCCTCGCGTCGCCGTGGTCATCCCCTGTCGCAACGACGCGGGATACCTCGACGCGTGCCTGGCCGCACTCGCCGCGCAGACGCATCAGCCCGACGTCGTGATCGTGGTCGACAATGCCAGCACGGATGCCTCCGCCGCCGTCGCCCACGCGTACGACACCGTCGTGGCATATGAGCCGTCCATCGGCATCTGGCCGGCCGTGTCCCGCGGCTACGACGTGGCGGTCGAGCACGCCGACATCATCGCTCGGCTCGACGCGGACTCGCGGCCGCACCCCGACTGGATCGCGCGACTCGTCCGTGCCTTCGTCGCAGATCCGACGCTCGGCGTGCTGACCGGCGGCGCCGAGTTCTACGGCGGCACGCCCCTGCAGAACTACCTCGGCGAGCGCTGGTACATCGGCGGCGGCCACTACTGGATCAAGAAGTGGCTCGGCATCCCGCTCGTGTTCGGCTCGAACTTCGCGATGCGCACGCGCGTCTGGGAGCGCGTGCGCGATCAGGTCGACCGCGGGAACGCACGCATCCACGACGACCTCGACCTCACGATCCGCCTGCGCTCGTCCGACGGCGTCCGCTACGACCCCCAGCTGCGCATGCCCGTGTCGGCACGTCCGGTGCAGACTCTGTCGGGGCTGTCGCGGCGGGTGTTCAAGGTCGCGTCGACGTTCGCGGCGAGCTGGCCCGAGGGTGCGAAGTGGCGCCGGGCCGAGCCGTCGCGGGTGGCGTCCGCGTCGGGCGAGTGGGCCCCCGACGGCGACGACTGGGCCCCCGAGTACGGTCGCTGACGGGTCAGCTGCCGAGAGCCGGGGCCGTCAGGTACACATAGGCCGCGAGCGCGAGGACGTTCACCCCGACCGTGCCCCAGAACGCGCGCCGGAACGACCGCTTGCGGGTCTTGTGGCGGAAGAGCTGCTGAGCGACGAGCGCTCCCGGCCAGCCACCGACGAGGCCGAGGATGAGCAGCGTCTGTTCCGAGATGCGGTTCGCCTGGCGGCGCGCGGCCGCCTTGTCGATGCCGTAGGCCGCGAACGCGGCGATGCTCGCGGCACCGTAGAGCGCCGGCACCCACCACGCGAGCTCGAACACGAAGCAAGCACCCGCGAGAGTTGCGGCGAAGGCGATCAGGGTGATCCAGCTGAGCGCCGCGGGCAGCGGCTTGGAGAGATCGCGTCCGGGGCGCTCCGGCGTCGCGAGGGGAGCGCGGGGTCGCGGGTTGGGCATGCGCTCGATCCTATGGGGGAGGCTCGGCGTACGGTGTCAGCATGCATGAGCTCACCGAAGAGGCGCTGGTCGCAGCATCCGTCGATGTCGCATGGCGGGAATTCACGGTCGCGGGTCGTCTGTCGGAGTGGTTCTGGCCGCCGCGGTTCGAGACGACGGCGGTCGTCGAGCTGCGCGAGCTCGGCCGCTGGGAGGTGCGGTCGGTGCCCGTCGACATGGCGGTCGAGGGCACAGTGCTCACCTTCGAGGCGCCGCGTGCGCTGCGGCTCGGGTGGCGGTGGGCGGGGGAGGAGCACACCACCGATGTCGAGATCGAGCTTCAGTCCGCGGCGGATGCTGCCACCCGCGTGATCGTCAGGCACTCCGGCTTCGCGACCGCCGAGGAGCGCGACAACCACGTCGACGGGTGGTCGAGCTGCCTGCAGCGCCTGGTGGATCGCCACGGCGGTGCGCCGGGCGAGCACCTGTGATCATCGAGTTCGACGGCGACGTCTTCCGCTGGGACGCTCGAGATGATGCGGCCTGGTTCTTCACGTCGGTGCCGCCCGAGCTGAGCGAGGAGATCCGCGAGATCCCGCGCCCATACCGCGGCTTCGGCTCGGTGCGTGTGCGCGCGCAGATCGGCGGGACGGAGTGGACGACGTCGATCTTCCCCTCGTCGGACTCGGGCTCGTACGTGCTGCCGCTGAAGAAGGCGGTGCGCGATGCGGAAGGCCTGGCCGACGGCGGTCCGGTGACGGTGCGACTCGAGGTGCTCGACGGCTGAGATCGCCAGGCGGTCAGGCGGGCGTCTCGAACATGCGGCGCTGGATGCGACGGTCGAGGTCGTCCAGTTCGCCGATCACATCGTTCGTCGCCCACACGCGGCCGCGCTTGCGCCCGGTGATCTCGGTGATCACGCCAGCCGCAGTGAGCCGGTCGAGCGCCGCGTATGCCGTCGCCGGGGTGCTCCCGATCGCCGCGATCGCGTCTTCGCCCGACATCACGGGGTCGTCGAGGAGTGCGGTGAGGAGTCGATCGGTGGCGGAGCCGTCGGCCGCGTCGACGAGCGACCGCCACTCGGTGGGGAGCTCACGCAGTGCGTCGATCGACGTTCGCGACTCGACAGCTGCCGCGACGGCTGCGCGCACCATGATCTCGATGATGGCGGTGGGCTCACCCTGGCGGTACGCCGTGAGCGAGGCGAAGTAGTCGTCTCTCACTGCCAGCAGGCCGCTCGCGAGCGGCATGACAGCGGTCTTCGTGACCCCGCGCCGGCGCAGGATCGCGCTGACGAGCGCGCGGCCGATGCGGCCGTTGCCGTCGGTGAACGGGTGGATGGACTCGAACTGGGCGTGCGCGATCGCCACCTGCGCGAAGACGGGAGTGTCGTCGCGCGCTGCCCACTCGATGAGATCGTCGAGCAGCGGAGCCATGAGATCGGGGGGCGGCGGCACGTACAGGGCATTGCGCGGACTGTGGTCGCTGCCGCCGATCCAGTTCTGCACGTCGCGCAACCGGCCGGCGTAGTGCGCCTCGGCGGAGTCGTCGGCCATGAGGGTGCGATGGGCTGCAAGCAGATCCTCGACGGTGATGCTCCCCGTCTCGCCGGCGCGGTCGACGAGGCGATGCAGCGCGGCGGATGCGGCCACCATGCTGGTGGCGCTGCTGTTCGCCCGGCTTCCCGCGAGAGCGCGGGCGTAGTCGGCGGCGCTCGCCGAGATGCGCTCGATCTTTGAGGACGCCACCGACTCGGTGCGAAGCATGAAGCGCCCGAGCGCGCGCGACTGCGCTCGTGCCTCGACGTCGGTCGTCGCCACCTCGACGAGCGCCCGCTCTGCGGCAGCGGTCAGGTCGGGGCTCGGCGTGTAGGTCAGGTGCGCGATGCGCGGGGGGATCGACACGGCTACGGAGCGCAGCATCCGATCGTCCCGGCTGCCACCACGGACGGACTGCCGCCAGTCCCGCATCTCGGTGGTGTGGGCGGACCAGAGCGGTGCCTTGGAGAGTGAATCAGCGGCGGTCACTGTTTCAGTTTAGCGATCTTGATTGAAATAAGACTCGGGTTTGATCCGGTCGTCCGGGTCGCGCGGCTCCGGTATGTTTGCGCTCGAGGATCATTCTGCTGGGGAGCATGATGTCGGACGGGTCTCAGGCGGGACCGCCGCCCGGTTGGTATGAGGACGCTTCGCGTGCTGACCGCCTGCGGTGGTGGGACGGCGCTGCGTGGACGGAGGACTACCGTCCGGTGGCGACGGATGCTGCCGCCACGGCTGCGATCGAGGTCGCGGGTGCCGCGGATGCGGCGGCTGCGCCGCTGAGTCGTGCACAGTCGCGCGCGCGACGGGCGGATTCGGATGCCGCGGGTCCGGATGCTGCGGGTTCGGATGCTGCGGGTTCGGCGGCTGCGGTGGGCGAAGCGCCGGGGATCCCTGGCGTGGCGGTCGGGTCGGCTGCGCTGCCGTCGGTCGCCGAGGAGCCGCAGGCCGCCGCCGTGTGGCCGGCTCCTTCCTCGCTGGCTGAGCCCGCGGAGGTGCGGGACGAGGCATCCGTCGATGCGCCGGTGCCGGTGCCGGAACCCGAGGTCGGGGCTGCAAAGGGCGAGACCTTTCCCGACCAGATCACGCCCCGGCGTCCGGCTCCGGTCGACGATCGTCCGCCGATGCCCGTCGTGTACCAGCCGGTGTCGAGTTCGTACGTGGGGGAGATGCGTCCGCCGCTGCCCGAGGCAGCGCCGGCGAACGTTCCGGCGCGTGCGTCGATCGTGCTGATCGCGGTGGCCGCGCTCGGTGGCCTCGCGGTGGTGTTCTGGCTCGGCGGTTGGAACGAGTCGATCGCGGGTCTGGTCAGTCTTGTCAGCGTGGCGTTCGCGGCTGGTGCGTTCTTCCTCGCGATCGGCGGCCTGATCGTCGCGACGCAACGCCGGACGAGCAGACTTCTGTCGGGGATCGCGATCGTGGTGTCGGTCGGGTTGGCGGCGTGGCTGTCGATCGTCGCGACGCAGCAGGCGCTCGCGATCCTGAACTGAGCTGCAGCCGTTACTCAGAAGGGTGGCGGATCGACCGGCACCGTCAACGCGGTCGGTGAGACCCACCATTTCGCGCCGGTGGCCTCGTCGCGGTAGAGCACCCATTTGCTCTTGGTCTTGATCACGTGATGTCGCTCGCACAACGGACTGAGGTTCGTGTCGGCGGTCTTCCCGCCGTACTGCCAATCGAGGCGGTGGTCGATGTCGCAATCTCGGGCGGATCGCAGGCATCCGGGTCCGGTGCACACCTGGTCGCGAACCCCGAGCCACCGTTGCAACGCCTTCGGTACGCGATACGCAGTGCGATCGACGTCCAGAACCGTGCCGGTAACGGGGTGGGTGAGGATGCGGACCCAGCTGGATGCCCCACCAGCGAGCTGCCGTGCGGTCTCGGTGTCGATCGGGCCGTAGCCGTCGAGCGTGGCGGGCTCGTCGTCGTGTCCGAGGAGTGTCATGACCGGCACGGTGATCGCGACAGACGCACGCGCACGCCAGGCGCTCGTCTCGGTGCGGATCGACATGCCTCGGGTGATGAGGTCGAGCACCACGTCAGCGCGAAGCTGGGCGAGTGTGCGTTCCTCGCCGTCCTGCGCCCGCAGGTGCCGCGCGTGCGCCTCTGCATACCGCTGCACGAGCATCACCTTGTCGGCGGTCGTGAACACGGTGAAGGAAGCCATCCCGTCGGGCTCGGGCTGGAACCACGTGTTGCGCTCGTCCTTCGCGCGCTTGTGCCGCTCATCGATGTGCTCAGGGTGCACGCGGTCACGGACGACCCTGGCGCGAGTACGGAACTTTCCTGACGCGAGCGTCTGCGCCGACCCCGCGAGCTGTTCGTCGAACCTCGCCCAGGCGTCGGTGGAGCGGGCAGGAAGGGTGGCGGCCTGCTGTGCTGCTGACGAAGCGTTCCGCTCGTTCACCCGGCCGGCCCGGAACGCCTCCCAGATGTTCGGGCACCGCTCGCGCAGAGTGTCAGCGTGCGCGGCGCGAGTGCGGACGATGTTCTCCGACATCCCGAGGCGCACCGCGAGCTCCAGCGCCGCGGCGCGCACGGCGATGTTCCGACGCTCTGCGCGGACGACCGCCGTCGATCGCCCCTGCGGATCGAGCCATGCGTGGTCCTGTGTCGGATCGGGGCCGACCCACGGGTCTGGGGAGGCCGCAGCATCCCTCAGCACATTCGCGATGCCGGCGTACTCGTCGGCGATGAGGAGTCGCGCTCGCACGCCGATGCCCTCGAGCTCGGTGATCGCGGCCTCGTGCGCGGCGCCCGTCGTTTCGAGCTCGGCGAGTTCGAGGGGCGGCAGGATCTCACCCGGCTCGAGGAGATCCGACGGGTCGAGGAAGAGCTCGGGATCGCCGTCGATCCTCGCGTCTCCATCGATCCTGTTCGAATATATCTTCACGTTTGTAGTGTATTACGCCCCTCCGACATTCGATCAGAAAATCCAGCCAGCTTCGAACCCGAAAGACTGACAATGCCAGCACGCTGCGCGGGTCGAGTTCGCCCGCCGCCTCACTCGAGCCGTCCTGTCGCGCGCGAGTTGTGCGTCGACCTCGGCTATCGCCCGCTCGGCCAACGTCCCGGCCAACTCGTACGTGCATTTCCAGCGAAGGCGGGAACGGGTGCCGTCCGGGACCTCACCGCGATGCGAGGGACCGATGCTCTATACGTTGCTGCGGGTCGTGAGGGCAGCACGTATTCGATCTGCCGGCGCCGTCGTACGAGCGCGGTCAGGGTAGTCGCTGGGTCGTAGATCCCACCCCTGCTGCGGAAGCCGGTCGGGGCTGGAGCCTCCGAACTCTCTGATCGACCGCCGCGCTGTTCGCCGCGACCCCGTCATCGGGACCGCCTCACTGTCAATCGAACAACGGATGCCTGCGACCCGCTGTGTCAGGAGGGCGACCAGGGGAATGGTGGGCAAAGGCCCGCAACGCAAGGTATTCGCGCGGTCTGGCTGAGGCTTTCTTAGGCGAACACTGCGCGCGCTTTCGTTGACACCCGCCTGGGCGAATGAGAGCGTCTATGGCGGGAGGGGATTCACGTTTTGCGCGTGTGTCTCAAACCCAGCTCTAACAGAGTCTGGGAATTGTTACTGGGGTGTTTGAGACCGGGCGCATTGGCGCGCTCCGGTCGGTTAGAGCTGACCTTTCAACTCACACTGGGGAGAGACGCGCCATGCGTGCAACTATCAAGAACTACATTGAGGCGGCGAACCGTCGTCGCGAAGAAGAGGGCGAAGAAGGCTTCTCCCTCATCGAGCTCATCATCGTCGTTGTGATTCTCGGCATTCTTGTCGCAATCGCGATTCCGATCTTCGGCAACATCCAGTCGACCGCGCAGGACAACGCGTTGAAGGCGGCCGCCGCCAGTGGCGCCACCGCCGTTGCTGCCGCTATTGCGGACAGCGACGCGAATTCGACTGCAGCTTCGGCAATCACCAAGGGCTCGACGACTGAGATCGTTCTCAGCGAGGCCTCGGTTCCGGCGACCGTGGACGCCGTTTGCGTTACCGCAACCGGGTTCAACAAGAAGGTTTCCGCAGGCCCCGCGTGCACCGCTGGTTCGCAGTCCGTGACAGCGGCGCCGTAGCCGCGACGTAGCGACCGCGCTAGGGCCGGGCCACAGCCCGGCCCTAGTGGCCCGGTTGTCGTGGAGACTTTGGCACTTGGGGAGGTGCGCTGATGAGGGGACGGACTGCGTCCGACGAAGGCCTCGGGATGATCGAGATCATCATTGGGATGATCTTGCTTGCGATCATCGCGGTCGCCATCCTTCCAGCGCTGTGGCAGGGGATTCAGTATTCCTCCCAGCAGTCGGCGACCGCGACGGCGACGCGGGAACTCAACTCCTTGATCGAAGGGATTCGAGAGAATCCGGACTGCGGGCAGATCGGAACCGCCACATCCGCCCACACGTTCACTGACGGGTCTGGCGCAACGATAACCAGCGCGGGTAGCTATTCTGCCTGTCCCGCGACGTCAAGAACAGTGACAATTTCACTCACTGCGACAGATGCAGGCGGCTATGTGCTTGCGACGCTCAAAGCGATCGTGTACGTGCCATGAGCACCATTGAATCACGCGAGACATCGGCGATTTCGGGCGACGCCGGTCTCTCCCTGATCGAACTGATCATCTACATCCTGCTGTCCAGTCTGCTGTTATCCGCGATGGCCGTGGTCCTCGTTAATTCCTGGAGCACGCAGAAGGACGTGGCAAGCGTGACTCAGGCGACGAATCGAGGTCAGGTGATCGGATCAGCCATCGAGCGTGCGATGCGAAACGCGCTCGACTTCGATGTGGACGATGCGACGGGCACAGAATTGCGCGTTCGCACATCTTTGGGCGGAAATCTTGCCTGCCAAGCTTTTCTACTAAAGGACGGCGACGCTCGCTTTACTACCTCATCCGGGGCTCTGCCCACGCTGGCGTCGGACTGGGCAAGGTGGGAGAACGGCATTGCACAGTACGCATCGACGCCGTTCTTCGTCGAGAACGGCGACGTCGTCACCTATACATTCGACATCGAGACCGATTCCGCACCGGTGCGGTTTTCGGGAGAGGCCGCGGCGCGGTCGACAGCAACAGGAGTGAGCTCGCCATGTTGGTGATCAATCAGTCTCTCCGTCGTGCGAGAAGCAACGACGACGGCGCAGTCCTCGTGACCATCGTCATCGTGATGCTTGTCGGTTTCGTCATCGCGAGTCTCATCGCGGCATCGGTCCTCTTCACGATCCGCGCGAACGCAACGAACAAGGGTCAGACACAGGCGTTCATCGCCGCAGAATCCGGACGCGACGTCGCGATGGCGACGATGGCTTCTTGCTCTGCCACGCATTTCACGGGAACCGACCCGACTTACGATACGACGATCTACCCGTACCCGGACAACACAGGAGATCGTCCGACGTCGTCGAATGGCCTGACTGCCGGCTGCCCCACGTCGTCCACTGACTACGTCGTGATCAAGTCCACCGGCACCGGTACTGGCGGCTCAACAGTGACGATCGACTCGGTGTATCCCTGGCAGGTCACCTATTCGCAGCAGCCCGGTGGCGTCGTTACCTACTTCTCCGGGGGCTTCACCGCCGGAGTCGCGCACTACACGGGCGACCTCGTTCTGCGCGACGGCAACTGGGCGTGCAACATCGACGGAACGTTGACGGGTGATCTCTACGTGCTGGAGGGTACGACATCCCTCTCGAACAACTGCGTGATCAACGGCGACATCTGGTCGAACGGCAACGTCACGAGCAATAGCCAGGCACCGAAGGTTTACGGCGACATCACGACCAACGGTTACGTCTCGATCTCATCGAACGGTGGGGCTCTGATCGACGGGTCGATCTCGGCAAAGGGGAACATCAATCTCAGCGACCAGGGCAGCACGCAGGCATCGATCACCGGATCGCTCACCAGCCGCAACAGCGTCACGGTCGGGACGACGTGGACCGCGCCTGGCACGCGTACGCCGAACAGCCCGTCCGACCCGGTCTTCGACCCCACGCTCACCTGGCTGAAGGCCGCGACGAAGTGGATCGATCTCGACAACACCAACTGGGGTGCCAAGTACACCGCTACGCCCGTGTGCAACCTCCTCAACAACAACCCGAGCCCCAGTATCGGAAGCCTTGTGTCGACAGCGGGCGGCCCGCTCGTGCTCGACTTCACGGCCTGCACCAGCGCGGTGAAGATCTCGCTCAGCAACGTGAACGTGAAGCGTGATGTCGTCATGATCGCCAAGCCTTCGGTGCGAATGGAGGTCGCACTCTCTGGAACGATCACCGACGACGCGGCGGCCAAGCACCAGGTTCTCTTCGTTCATTCCGACTCGTCGCGTGCGTACACGAACGGCGAACCCGTTCCGAACTGCGGGAACGGCAACCAGAACGACAAGTTCGATGTGAGCGGATCGATATCGTCGACGCTCCGAGTGATGATCTACTCCGCGTGCGGCCTCACCGGTACAGCGACTTCCAGCTTCAGCGGTCAGTTCTACACGAACGACACGACACACATGCATGCCGACGCGACCTACACCTGCGCCTCCATGTCGTGGAGCCCGGCATTCGACCAGCTTGGCTGCAAGATCAAAGGCGAGGGCGGCGTCATCGAAGGCTCCCTGGTGCAGCGGATCGGCGAACTCGTCTACCAGACGGAGCGTTAGCGCATGACATCCCTCACCATCTTCCTCGTCGTCATCGCGGGGATCCTCGGACTCCTTGTCGGGTCGTTCCTCAATGTTGTCGCCTACCGCGTGCCGGCACAGATCTCGCTGATGCGCGAGAGCCGTTGCCCGCACTGCGACACCTCGATCAAGCCCTGGCATAACGTGCCGGTGCTCGGGTGGATCGCGCTCCGAGGCAAGTGCGCGAACTGCAAGGCGCCGATCTCGGCGCGGTACCCGATCGTCGAGGCGGTTACAGGCATCGCGTTCGCCGTCGTGACGTGGTGGTGTCTTGTGGCTTACGAAGGTCTTCTCGGCATGAACCTGCCGGAGTACCTGCTGCTGCCGGCTGTGGACGGCATCGTCCGTCCCGCCGACCTCTGGGCGCTTGGTCTTGTCATCGTCGCCTACCTGTACTTCGCGGCGATCTCGATCGTCCTCACGCTCATCGACCTCGACACCCACCGTCTCCCGAACAGCATCGTTCTACCGGGCTATCTCGTGTCCGGCATCCTGTTCACCGTCGCCGCCTGGCTGACGGGCGAGTGGGGACTGCTGCTCGGCGCCGGGGTCGGTATGGCCGGCATGTACCTCTTCTACTTCCTGCTGCGCGCGGCGCGACCTGGAGGCATGGGCGGGGGAGACGTCAAGCTCGCCGGGGTGATCGGCATCTACCTCGGCTGGCTCGGCTGGGGCGCGCTCGCTGTGGGGGCGTTCGCGGCCTTCTTGTACGGGGGAGTGTTCGGTATCGCGCTCCTGCTGTTGCGCCGAGCCGGTCGCAAGACCGCCATTCCGTTCGGACCCTGGATGATCCTCGGGGCCTGGACCGGTGTTTTCGCCGGCGAAGCCGTCGGCAAGTGGTACGTGGATCTCTTCGTCGGCGCCTGACGCCGACGGTCTTTGGGGAAGGGGAAATCATGGGGAAGACGATTGTCGGGCTGGAGGTGACCGAAGAGAGCCTCCGCGCAGCGGAGATCTCACTCGGTCGCAAGCCCCAGCTCGTCGCGTACGGCGAAGTGCCGCTGCCGCCCGAGGCAGCGCGCGACTCGGAGGTGCTCGACTCGGGCGCCGTCGCGGTCGCGCTCCGGCAGCTGTGGACCGGAGCGAAGTTCAGGAGCAAGGATGCCGTGCTCGGCGCCGCCAGCCGGCGCATCCTGGTGCGCGAATACACGACCCAGGCGATGCGGCCTGATCTGCTGCGCGAGGCCCTGCCATACCAGGTGCAGGACCTGCTGCCCGTGCCGGCGAGCCAGGCGGTGCTCGACTTCTTCCCGCTGTCGCAGGACGGCGACCAGGTCTCCGGCCTGCTCGTCGCGGCGGTGTCCGAGAACATCGAGCAGATCATCTCGACCCTCGCGAAGGTCAAGGTCCGCGCCCAGGCGGTCGATCTCGCGGCCTTCGGCCTCGCACGCGTCACCGCACCGCTCGCATCGCCCGAGGAGACTGTGGCGACGGTCAGCATCGGCGACCACACCACCCAGGTCGTGATCTCGCGCGGCGGCGTCCCGCTGTTCGTACGCCTGTTGCCGATCGATGTCGCCACGGCAGCCACGCGGCGGCACAACACCGAGGCCGTCCAACCGGAGCTGGAACTCGCCGCCGTGGCGGCGGGCAACGGGTCGGCTACGGGCCTCACGGTGCCCAGCCGCACGCGCGGCTCGATCCGCGCGGCGACGCCTCCCGGAGTCTCCGACCTGGCGGCCCGCCTTCGCAGCACCCTCGCGTTCTTCGGCAGCCGTGCCGCCGCAGTTCCACTCTCGCGGGTCTTCGTCACCGGGGCCGGTGCTGCCGTCGACGGCATCCTGCCGGCGCTCGGGGCGGCGATCGACACGCCGATGACCATCGTGTCGGTCGGTGATGTCATCTCGATGTCGGCCCCGCCGCCCGCCGGCGAGGTCGCGCTGAACCTCGTCGGAACCGTCGGCATCGCACTCGGGGAGGCCGCAAAATGACCGCCATCCCGGTTCCCTTCTCGGGAGCGCCGCGCGTCAACCTCATGCCGCGCACCGAGGTCGCGCGGCGCGAGCGCGACCAGCTCGTGCGCCTCTGGGTGTGGATCGTGCTCGGTGCGATCGTCGTCGCGGTGCTCATCATCGCCGGGGCGTTCGCGTTCAAGTTCTTCGCAGATCAGCGCCTCGTGGCCGAACAAGCCCGCACCAACACGCTGCTCACCGAAATCGCGTCGCTCTCGGAGGTGAGCCAGGCGCTCGCGACCGAGTCGGAGCTCACCGACTATCACACCGACGCGATGGCCACCGATCTCGCGTGGACTCCCGTGATCGGCAAGATCACTAGCATCCTTCCCTTCGACACCACCCTCACCGGCGTCGACCTCGCCGTCGGCGGCGCGCCGGTCGGCGACGACCCGACGCTCGAACAAGGGCTCGTCGGCACGGTCACCTTCGACAGCCCGACGCCGATCGACATCGTCCCGCTCATCCGCTCGCTCCGCGGTGTGGAGGGAGTGCTGTACGCCGACGGGCAATCGGTCACCTCGAGCCAGGTCTCGTCGGGGCGGTACTCGTACCTCCTCACGGTCGAGTTCGACCAGACCGTGTACTCGAACGAGTACGCGGCGGAAGATGGGAGCGAGTGATGCCCAAGCACATCGTCACCGCGATCGGACTCATCGTCTCGCTCGGCATCATCGCGCTCGGAGTGTTCCTCGTCGCCATGCCGCTGTACTTCCAGGCGGTCTCCGTAGACGGCCAGACCGCGACCGTCGCGAGCACCAACGCGCTGTACCAGGCACAGGTCGACGAGCTCACGGCGCAGCAGGAGAATCTCGGCGAGATCGAAGCGAACGTCGCCGGGCTCCGCGCGCAGATTCCGGCCACCGGCCAGCTCGACGACGTCTTCGAGGTCGTCGCACGTGCGGCCGAGGCATCCGGTGTCCAGATCACCTCGGTGACCGCAGGAGAGCAGGTTGCGTACACCACCCCCACCGGCGCCACCGAAGGCGACGCTGCGGCCGTCCCGGCACCCGCGCCGGAGGCGACGGAGGCAGCGACCGACGCCACCACCGGGACGCCGACGGATGCTGCGGCGCCGGCCGCCGAAGCCGCAGCAGGCGCCGGGCGCCAGCAGGTCGACTTCGTCATCAGCGCCACGGCGGTCGACATGGAGCAGGCGACTGCGTTCCTCGACGCGCTGCGCGCAGGTCCGCGTCTGCTCAACAGTGTCAGCGCGACCATGACCCAGAGCGGCGAGGGCACGGTCGACGTCCAGATCTCGGCTCTGACCTTCGTCGACGCGGAAGGGTGAGGACCATGGAAGACCTCGACTTCGAGAAGCTCCTCGCATACGGTGCCCGCCACCGCGCGTCGGACGTGCACATCACCGCCGAAGCGCCACCGCTGCTGCGCGTCGACGGCGACCTCGTGCCTGTGGAGGCCTACCCCGCCCCGCTGTCGACGGAGTGGGTGGAGCGCACCGCCTTCGACCTCATGACCGAGGGCCAGCGCCGCGAGTTCATGGAGCATGGCGAGGTCGACCTCGCCCACGCGACGCCGGGCATCGGTCGCTTCCGTACGAACGTCTACCGCCAGCTCGGCTCGATCGCCATCGCGCTGCGGTACATCCCCGACCGGGTGTACTCGCTGGAAGAGCTCGGTGCGCCCGCGATCGCCCGCGACCTGGCCTTGAGGCCCCGCGGACTCGTCCTCCTGACCGGCCCCACCGGCTCGGGCAAGTCGACGACGCTCACGGCGATGGTCGACATCGTCAACCAGCTCGTGCCGGCGCACATCGTCACCATCGAGGACCCGATCGAGTTCCACCACCAGTCCAAGCGCTCACTTGTTCATCAGCGCGAGGTCGGGCGAGACACGAACTCGTTCGCCGAGGCGCTGCGCCGCGTGCTGCGTCAGGATCCGGACGTCATCCTCATCGGTGAGCTCCGCGACCCCGAGTCGATCCGCACTGCTCTGTCGGCGGCTGAGACCGGCCACCTCGTGCTCTCGACGCTGCACACCCAGGGCGCCGCGAAGAGCATCAACCGCATCATCGACGTGTTCCCCGCCGACCAGCAGCACCAGATCCGCACGCAGCTGGGCGATACCCTCCAGGGGATCATCAGCCAGACGCTGCTGCCGCTCGCCCAGGTCAACGGACGCACGATCGCGACCGAGGTGCTCATCAACACCCCGGCCGTCGCGAACATGATCCGCGAGGGCCAGGTCGCGCAGATCTACTCGGCGATGCAGGCGGGCTCCGAGATCGGCATGCACACGCTCGACCAGGACCTTCGCCGCCTCGTCGCCGAAGGGACCATCGCGCGCAACGTCGCAATGGATTTCGCGGTCGACCCGAAGAGCCTCGACGGCGTCTACGTCAAGCCGCGCGACCTCGACGCGGAGGAGTGGGCACACCACGCCGGAGAGTGGCGGCAGGGGGAGCTCACGGCTCCTGCAGCGAACGCGACGCAGGGCACCGGCATCGGCATGGGATCGCGCTTCGGCACGCCCACCGTCGGCGGCCGGGTCGACCCGACCGCGCGCGATGTCGAGTGGGGCGGCGTGGACGATCTCGAAGCATGGGCCGCCGCGAACGGGGAGGGCTGACATGGCCGTCGTACAGGAGTTCGTCTACCGGGCCGTCGACCCGCGCGCCGGATCGGTCGTGAAGGGCACGATCGAAGCCGCGAGCGAGTCCGCGGTCACGGGCAAACTCAAAGCGCAGGGGCTCACTCCGCTCGAGGTGACGCTCAAGTCGAACACCGGGCTGAACAAGGACATCAAGCTGCCCGGCGCGACGAAGACAGTGTCGGCACGCACCCTCGCGGTGTTCTCGCGCCAGATGGCCGGACTTATCAACGCCGGGCTGCCGCTCATGCGGACGCTGGCCATCCTGATCGAGCAGACCGACGACAAGAAGCTGCAACCGGCGCTCGTGCAGGTGCAGGCCGACGTCGAGTCGGGGTCGTCGTTCTCAGCAGCGTTGGCGCGGCACCCGCAGACGTTCCCACCGCTCATGCTGTCGATCATCAAGGTGGGTGAGGCGGGCGGCTTCCTCGGGAGCGCCCTCGGCTCGATCGCCGACAACTACCAGCGCGAAGCCGAGCTGCACAACAAGATCCGTGCGGCGGTGACGTATCCCGCGATCGTGCTCTTCATCGCGATCGTCGGCGTGCTCGTGATGGTGACGTTCGTCGTGCCCATCTTCGAGGGGATGTTCAAGGGGCTCGGCAGTTCGCTTCCGTTGCCGACGCAGATCCTCGTGAGCATCTCGAACAATATGTGGTGGATCATCCCGTCGATCGTCCTGGTGGTCATCGTCGCGCTGATCTGGTGGCGGGCCAACCGTCACACCGAGCAGTACCGCCGGTTCGTCGATCCGATCAAGCTGAAGATGCCCGTCTTCGGAAAGCTGACCACGAAGATCGCGGTCGCGCGCTTTGCCCGGAACCTGTCGATGATGCTCAACGCCGGTGTGCCGATCATCCAGGCACTCGCGATCGTCGGTCAGGCGTCGAACAACTGGAAGATCGAGCAGGCCGTGCGTGACGTGCAGGAATCGATCCGCCAAGGTCGCTCGTTCGCCGCACCGCTCGCCAAGGCCGAGGTCTTCCCGGCGATGGTGCCGCAGATGGTGTCGGTCGGCGAGGAGTCGGGCACGCTCGTCGACATGCTCGCGTCGATCGCGGACTTCTACGAGGACGAGGTGGAGACCGCGACCGCTCAGCTGTCGTCGACGATCGAGCCCATTCTCATCGTGGGTCTCGGCATCGTGATCGGCGGCATGGTCATCTCGCTGTATCTGCCGATCTTCACGCTGTACGGGGAGATCGCCAACCAGGCCTAGAAGCTGGGGAGCTCAACGACCGGTGCGCAGGCGCCGGTCGTTGAGTTTGCCGGTGCGTCGGAACCCGACGCGGCGCGGGAACCGCTTCTCACACCGTGACGCGCAGCACTTCCTCAATCGTCGTCAGCCCCTGCGCGACCTTCGACCACCCGTCCTCGCGCAGCGAGATCATGCCCTGCTCGAGCGCGACCTGACGGATCTCCGACCCCGTCGATCGCGTCACGACCAAGGACTCGATCTCGTCGCTCAGCGTCATGATCTCGTGCAGCGCCACGCGCCCGCGGTATCCGGTGTTGCTGCAGGCGGGGCATCCCGCCGCCTTGAACAACTCCGGCACGTCCGCAGGGTCATGCGGGAAGCCCAGGGCGCTCAGCACCTCCGAGGTCTCCAGCAGCGGCTCACGGCACCGCATGCACAGCCGCCGCGCCAACCGCTGCGCGATCACCGCCGACAGTGCCGTCGCCACCAGGAACGGCTCGCACCCGATCTCGGTCAAGCGGGTCAAAGCCGACGGCGCATCGTTCGTGTGCAGCGTCGACAGCACCAAGTGGCCGGTCAACGCCGCCTCGATGGAGATGTTCGCCGTCTCGAAGTCGCGGATCTCACCGACGAGCACCACATCAGGATCCGATCGCAGGATCGAGCGCAGCGCGGTAGAGAACGTCAGCCCCGCCCGGTTGTTCACCTGCACCTGGTTGATGCCGGCGATCCGGTACTCGACCGGGTCCTCCACCGTGATCACGTTGATCTTCGGGTCAGCGATCGCACGCAGCGCCGTGTACAGGCTGGTCGACTTGCCCGAACCCGTCGGCCCGGTCGCGAGGATCATCCCGTGCGGCTTGGTGATCGCCTCGCGGAACCGCTTCTCGTTGGTGGGCGAGAACAGCAGGTCGCGCATGGTCATGACCTGGCCGGTGTTGTCGAGGATTCGCATGACGATCTTCTCGCCCCACACCGTGGGGAGCGTCGCGACGCGAAGGTCGACGGTGCGGTTCTCGTGCGTGACCGAGAGCCGGCCGTCCTGCGGCTTGCGCTTCTCGGCGATGTCGATCGACGACATGATCTTCAGGCGCGAGATGATGCCGTCCTGGATGGCGCGGTCGGCCTTCTGCATCTCGTGCAGCACGCCGTCGATGCGGAACCGCACGGTCAGCTGCTTCTCGCCGGGCTCGACGTGGATGTCGCTCGCGCGGTCGTTGATCGCCTGCGCGATCAGCAGGTTCACGAACCGCACGATGGGGGCGGTGTCGTCCTGCTCCTCCAGGCTCTCGGTGAACGCGGCCTGGTTGGACTCGCTCGACTCCTCGATCGTCATCGACAGCTCACTGAGCTCTTCGTCCGAGCGCAGGAACCGCTCGAACATGTTCAGCAGCGCGTCTTCGGCGACGACGACAGGCTCGACGAAGAGATCCGTGATCGAGGCGACGTCATCGAGCGCGACGATGTCGGTCGGGTCGAGCACGCCCACGGTCAGTCGTTCGCCGCGTCGGTCCACGGGGATGAGACCGTACTTGCGGCACAGGGTGCCGGGGACGAGGGCGACCACGTTCGGGTCGAGCGGCATCTCGGCGAGGTCGACGTACCGGTGGCCGGTGTGAAGAGCGATCGCCTCGGCGACCTGGCTCTCGGTGACCAGCTTCGAGCTCACCAGCAGTCGCTGCAGCTCCGGACCTTCGCCCACCTGGGCGAGGGCGGCCGACATGTCGGCGGCTCTGACCGCTCCTGTGAGCACCAGCGTCTGTGCGAGACCTCTCACGGCAACACCCCTATCCCAGGGACATACTATGTGGCGCACGTCAACCCTGGGCTGCTCGTCCGTGCGTGCTCGATAGGGTCGTGCCATGGCGGACCTGATCGCGAAGCTGACGGCCTGGGCACTCTCCCTCCGACCCGTGCGCGTCTGGTTCCACTACCTCGAACGCCGCGGTCCCATGCTCTCCGACAGCATCACGTACCGGTCGCTGTTCTCGGTGTTCGCGGGAGTGCTGCTCGGCTTCTCGTTCGCCTCCGTATGGCTCGCCGACAACCCTGCGGCGTGGCAATCGTTGATCGATGCGGTGGATGCTGCGATCCCCGGCCTGCTCGGAACCGGAGACGACGGCATCATCGACGTCTCCACGATCGAAGCACCGGCAGGCCTCACCATCACCGGCATCATCGCGCTCGTCGGCCTTGTGGGCGCGGCGATCGGCGCCATCGGCTCGCTGCGCGTCGCCCTGCGCACGCTCGCCGACAAGGTGCACGACGACGTCTTCTGGATCTGGGTGATCCTGCGCAACCTCCTCCTCGCCATCGCCATCGGCGGCGGCTTCGTGCTGTCCGCCGGTGCGACGTTCATCGGCACCTCGTTCGTCGGCGCGGTGCTCGACTGGCTCGGCATCGGTCACACCGGAGTCGCCGACTTCGCCACCCGCTCCGTCTCGATCGTCGTCGTGTTCCTCCTCGACGTGGCGATCGTCGCCGTCGCGTTCGTGTCGCTCAGCGGGATCAAAGCCCGCCCCGGCTCGCTGTGGTCTGGCGCGCTCATCGGCGCTGTAGGGCTCACGGTGCTGCAGCAGCTCTCGTCCCTCTTCGTCGCCGGTGCGGGGTCGAACCCGCTGCTCGCCTCGTTCGCCTCGCTCATCGCGCTGCTGCTGTGGCTGAACCTCTCGGCGCAGGTCATACTCCTCGCGTCGACCTGGATCATCGTGAGTGAACGTCAGCGGGTCGACCGCGTCCGCGAGCGGTTCGGATCCCCGACGTTCGCCTTGCGACGTGTGCGTCAAGCGGAGGATGCTGTGCGCGTGACCACCGAAGAGCTCGAGCACGCGCGCGCCGACGTCGAGCGCGAGAAGCTCGCCGCGCGAGAACGCCAGGCGACATGAGCGAGCGCGTTCCCACCTTCACCGCCGACCAGGTGCGTGCGGCGGAACGCCCCCTGCTGGACCGCGGAGTCCCGCTCATGCACCGCGCCGCCGCGGCTCTCGCCGACGTCGTGCGCGCCGAACTCGCGATGCCCGAGACCGTCGTCACGTTGACCGGCGTGCTCGAACCCGTGATCCGGGAGACTCCGGTGGCGCTGCGACCACGCGTGCTGGTGCTCGTGGGCTCCGGCGACAACGGCGGCGACGCCCTCTACGCCGCCGCGCACCTCTCCCGCATCGCCGATGTCGACGCGCTCCTCGTCTCGGAGCGGTTCCACGTCACCGCCCTCGCCACCGCGGTCGCCGCCGGAGTCCGCCGCGTCGACCTCCCTGAGGTCGACGACGTCGTGCGCCACTACGCCCTCGTGGTCGATGGCATCCTCGGGATCGGCGCCGCGAGCGATCCGGCCCTGCGCGGCAGAGCCCGCGGTGCGGTCACGGCGATCCGCGACGACCTCCGGCGAGGGGGACGGATGCCGCGGGTCATCGCCGTCGACATCCCCAGCGGTCTGCACCCCGACACCGGCGTCGCCGACGACGCCGTGCTCGCAGCATCCGTCACCGTCACGTTCGGTGCGGTGAAGGTGGGACTCGTCACCGGTCGCGGCCCCGAACTCGCCGGCGACATCGTCCTTGTCGACATCGGTCTCGGCCCTGCACTGGAATCGGTCGAGCCGGTGGGCGAGGCATCCGTCTGGCGAATCGTGACGGTACCGACCGACTGAGCGCAGCGTGCGCGCCCCGACTACTCGTCGCTCGGCTCGTCCTCGCCGCTGTTGCCGGGGAAGCCGGGGTCATCCTTGTGGTGGCCCCAGGCCCTGCCCTTCCCGTTGCCCGGGCCGTCTTGCTGGTCGTCCCCGTCGCCCTTGTTCCCCGGAAAGTCAGGCGAATCCTTGTGATGCCCCCAGGCGTTGCCGTCGTCGCCCGGGAACGCGGGGTCGTCCTTGTGGTGACCCCACGCCTTCCCGTTGCCGGGCGCGCCCGGTGAGTCATCCGGCGCGACGATGCTCGTTGCGGGCAGCACCCGAGCGAGCGGAACGCCCGACGCGACGCTCGGCACGATGATCGCGGCCGCTGCGACGACGGCGATCACGGCACCCGTGATGAGCAGCTTCTTCGAGCCCATGACGCACCTCGATCTCCCCAGGCGGAGGCAGCCGGTGCCGGGAGCGTACCACCGCACCACCGCTGTGCGAAGAGGCTCAGCGGGCGTAGCGCTCGACGAAGGTGCGCAGCATGCGGCTGGGGTGCGAGACGTCCGCGCGGCGCACGGCCGCGAGCGTGAGCTCGAGCTCGTCGGCGGCGAAGTAGCCGTAGCCGGCGTACGCGTGGATGCGCGTGGTGATGCCCTCGACGTCGAGCTCGGGGTGGAACTGCGTCGCGTACACGTTCTCGCCCACGCGGAACATCTGCACCGGGCACGTCGGCGACGACGCCAGCAGCGTCGCCGACGCGGGCAGCTGAGTGATCGCCTCCTTGTGTCCGACGAAGGCGCCGAAGGTCGCAGGGATCCCCGCGAGCAGGGGATCGGATGCCCCGGCCCCGGTCATCGTCACGGGCACGACGCTGATCGGCTCGGAGTAGGTGCGATCGATCACCGCGCCCTGGTGCGCGCCGAGCGTGCCGACGCCGTAGCAGGCGCCGAGGAACGGGAAGTCGCGCGCGACGACCTCGTCGAGGAGGATGCCGAACTCCTGCTCGACCCGGCGCTGCGTCGGCGACTTCTTCTCGAGCGGGTCGGATGCGTTGAACGGCCCACCGCCCACGAAGATGCCCGACAGCGCATCGAGCTCGAACCGCGGCATCGCCTCGGCCTCGAGCCGCACCCGGATGAGCTCGTCTGGCGAGAGGCCCGTGTATCGCAGGAAGAGCGCGTACTCCTCGTCGGCCGGCACGTCCTCGGCACGGGTCGCGAGGAGGACGAACGGCTTCACCGCACCAGCCTACGGCGGGAACACGGATGCCCCGGCCCGGCGCGCAGTGCGCCGGGCCGGGGCATCCGTCATCCTCACTTGGTGAACTGGTGCGTCCAGGTCGAGACCGCACCCGAGGCCAGGGCGAAGCCGGCCTTCGGGACCGCAGTGACCTGCACCTTCGAGCCGGCGGGCACCTTGACCAGCGGCTTCTCGGCCTTCGCGCCGTTGACGTAGTAGTCGAACGACTTGTCGGGCGTGACGACGACGTGGTCGGAGTTCGAACCCTTCGGGTCGGTGAACTTCGGCGCGCCGGGCGTCGCCGCGGTCGTGAGCACGGGCACGTTCGCGAAGTCCATGTCGCTGGCGAAGTAGTAGCTCGTGTACGACGGCTGGTTGTAGGTGGTGTTCTGGCGGGCCACCTCAGCGCGGTACTGCACGTCGTGCATGAGCGTCGGCAGCTTGTGCGTCGTCACCTCGGTGCTGGTGTAGATGCGCAGCGCACTCGAGTCGACGGTGCGCACGAGCAGCTCCTCGCGCCAGTCGCCGAACACGTCGGCCACGAGCGACGGGTTGCCCTTGGTGCCGTTGTTCGTGCGGGTGCCGGTGGCGGTGAGCACGGTGCCGCGCGTCCAGTCCTTGATGGTCGGCGTGACCTCGAGGGCGCCGTCGACGATCTGCGTCGTCATGTCGCCCGCCCAGCGGATCGACTGATTGGTGCCGGGAGTGGATGCCGCGAGCGGCGCGTTCGCCGCACTCAGCAGGCCCGAGCCCTCGGTGCCGTTGGGCATGCTCGCCCACACCTCGAGTCCCGGCACATCGGCGCGCACGTCGCCGATCATGCTGCGGCCCGTGTCGCGGCCCGAGTACGCGCCGAAGAGCACCTCTCCGGTCGCGGCATCGCGCATCGCGGAGCCGTAGGGGGCGAAGGTGGCGCCCTCGTGCGCCGTCCAGATCTCGAGACCGGGACGGTTCGGGTCGATGTCGGTGACGTGCATCGCGTCGCCGTGGCCGAGCCGCACGTTCTCTCCGGGCGCCGCGCTGCCGGTGGGCAGCACATCGAACGAGCTGTACAGCAGCCCGCCATCGTCGTCGATCGTGGCGGAGCCGTAGACGATCTCGTGCTTGCCGTCGCCGTCGACGTCCGCGGCGCTCAGCGAGTGGAAGCCCTGCGTCGTGATCGAGCCGTACACCGGATCGGTGCCGTCGCGGCCATGGGGGCCGTCGTTGAACGGGTTCGTCATCGGGACATGCCCGCTGTCGACCGCCCACCGCGTGGTCAGGTGCTGGCCGTCCCAGTCGTACGCGTGGATGGTCGTGCGCGTGTAGTAGCCGCGGGCGAAGACCGCGGAGGGGTGCGTGCCGTCGAGGTACGCGACTCCGGCGAGGAAGCGGTCGACGCGGTTGCCCGGCTCGATACGGGCCATCGCGTAGTCGCCCCACAGCAGGCCGTCGTCGTCGCGGCCGGGCTCGTAGCGCACGGTCTCGAGCTCCTCGCCGGTGGCCGAGTCGAAGACCGTCAGGTACTCCGGGCCGTCGACGATGAATCCCTCGAACGTCGTGAGGTCGTTGCGCGCGCTGCGGCCCGGTGCGTAGGTGCTGATGAAGTAGTCGACGAGCTCGGTCGCCGACGCGGTCGACAGCGGGTACTCGTGCGTCACTGGGATGCCGAACGCCTCCTCGAGGGTCGCCGGCCAGTGGCCCGCCACGACCTCGGGGTGCTCCGACCAGCCCTCGAACACCTCGATGAGGTGCTGGCGGTAGTCGGCGGCGCTCATGCGGTAGTCGTCGTCGTGCGAGTAGCCCGCGGCGATGTCGTCGGCGAGCATCGTGACGAACGACTCCGAAGCGACCGAGCCGTCGGCGTTGTAGCGGATGGACTTCGTCCCGGGTGCCGTCTTCAGCATCGTCTCGGCGCGGCCGTCGCCGTCGAAGTCGTAGACCATGAACTGGGTGTAGTGGGCTCCGGCGCGAATGTTCACACCCAGGTCGATGCGGTTCAGCAGTGTGCCGTCCAGCTCGTACGTGTCGACGTAGACGGTGCCCGTATAGCCCTTCTGCGACACGTCCTTCGAGTTCGAGGGATCCCACTTCACGACGAACTCGTACGCGCCGTCGCCGTCGACGTCGGCCACAGACGCGTCGTTCGCCGAGTACGTGAACGCCTCGCCGGCGGGGGTGACGCCATCGGCCGGCTTCTGCAGCGGCAGGTCGTAGAACCCGTCGCCCCACACCGACACGGGCGCGGACTGCTCGCCGGTCACGTCGTTCCATGCGGGAGCGACCGTGTAGACGGATGCTGCGGACCCGCCCTCGTCGGCGTAGTTCGTGCTGTCTTCGACCGTGGCGATGCGCTCGCCGTCGCGGAACACCGCGAACGACGGGCCGCTCACGCCGGTCTCGGTCGCGGGACCGGCCTCGGTCCCGAGCAGGCGCCAGCTGAGGAATACACCCTCGCCCGTCGAGACGGCGACGAGGCCGCGGTCGAGGGCTTCGAGCTGTGCGCCGGCGGGTGGGGCCTGCTGGGCCAGCGCGGGTTGCGCCAGTCCGAGCGTGAGGGCGCACGCGGCCGAGCCGGCCACGAGCGCGCGGACAGAGGTGCTGCGGAGATTCATCGTCGAATCGCTCTCCCGAGGTTGCGGCCCGCTGGGGACGGGCCCATGTGGGTAAAAGTAGGAATACGTTTTCCCGCACGACCCTAGTCAGCGACCACCTGCGGGTCAACCGCCCTCCCGCGCACATTGGAACGATTTAATGTGCAGGGTCCTGAGCACAGAATCGGAGGCCGAGCGCGACGCGCCGGGTGGCAGCATCCGTTCCCTGTCGTGTCGGCCAGGGCCTCCGATTCTGTGTATTCCCGGCGACCCCCTGGGCCTGGGAGCTTCCTCCCCAGCCGGCTCGCGCGCGCCGGCTGCCCACAATCCGGCCCAGGGGAAGGGGGGCGGATGCCGCGGCCGCGAGTCTGGCCGGATGTGCACCGCCTCTCCGCCCGCCGTCACGACGTATCGAGAACTGAGGGCATCGGGGCTCTCGAGGTCGAAGATCGCCGCAGCGCTCGCCGATGGCTCACTGATCTCGGCCCGGCGGGGTGTGTACGAGCGCCGCGGCGTGTGTGCGGACATCAAGACCGCGGCGGCGCACGGCGGCTGGGTCGTCTGCGTGAGCGCGGCACAACACCTCGGGCTCTGGGTCGCGGAGCACGGTGGCGGGTTGCACGTCGGACTTCGCGCCCACGGGCGTGCCTATTCGCACCCGGACTGCTCCTGCGTCGTGCACTGGAGCGACCAGGACGACGTGACGCGCGGTGCGTTCGGTGTGCCGTCGGTTCGGGTCGTCCTGCGGCAGATCCTGCGGTGCCAAGGGCTCGAGGCGTTCTTCGTGGCACTGGAGTCGGCTCTGCGGCGGCGCACGCTGTCGAACACCGACCTCGACTGGCTGCGGCGGGGCACGAACGCCGACGCGAGGGAGGCGATCACCTTCGCTCGCAGCGATGCCGACAGCGGGCTCGAGTCGTTGCTGCGGTGGCGGCTTCGGCGTCGCGGGCTCCGGGTGCGGACACAGCAGTCGATCACCTCGGTCGGCCGGGTGGACTTCGTGATCGGCGAGCGCCTGATCGTCGAGGTCGACGGCGCGCCCAACCATGACAGCGAGTCGCACAGACACAAGGACCTCGTGCGCGATGCGAACGCAGCGGCGTGGGGCTTCGTCACCCTCCGCTTCGACTACGCCCTGGTCGTCCACGACTGGGATACCGTCGAACTCGCCATCCTCGGCCTCGTCGACCGCGGGCTGCACCTCGCCTGAGTGCGCACAGAATCGGATGTTGTCGCCGACACGCCGGGTGGCAGCATCCGTTCCCTGGCGTGTCGGCCAGAGCCTCCGATTCTGTGCGTGCCACAACACCAGGAACGACGAATGCCTCGGCCCGGCGCGGTGCGCCGGGCCGAGGCATGTGCGAAGCCCTACGAGGCGTAGGTGACGAGGCCGAGCTCCACCGGCGACACGAGCTGCGGGTGAGCGGGGCGCACGCGGACGGTGTAGCCGAAGGTGCCGGTCACGCCGAGCGGAAGGGTGCCGCTGAACACGGTCGCGCCGTCCGCCGCGGACGCGCCGGGGGAGAGGCGGTACACCGAGTGGTCGCGCGCCAGCGCGTCGTCCTCGTTCGTGGCGCCGTACAGCAGCTCGACTGCGACGTCGTCGGGCGAGAGGCCGTCGAGGCGGACGTCGGCGCGCACCTCGAGGGTGTCGCCGGCCTGCGCCTGCGCTGGGATGCCCGAGCTGTCGACGCTCGCGATCGACACGCGCCCCCACGCCTCGCGGACGCGGCTGACGAACGCGGCCACCGTGCGCGCCTCGAAGAACTCGTTCGCGCGAAGCGCGACGTCGTGCGCCGCCGCCGGCACGTACAGGCGCTGGACGTAGTCGCGCACCATGCGGTCGCTCGTGGCCTTCTTGCCGAGCTCGGTCATGGTGTGGCGCACCATCTCGAGCCAGCGCAGCGGTATTCCGCCCTCGCGCTCGTAGAAGCGCGGCACGAGCTGGTGCTCGATGAGGTCGTAGAGGGCGGCTGCCTCGGCGTCGTCGCGCTCCTCGTCGTTCGACGCGGTGTCGGCCGTGGGGATCGCCCAGCCGTTCTCGCCGTCGTACCACTCGTCCCACCACCCGTCGAGGATCGAGAGGTTCAGCGCGCCGTTGAGCGCGGCCTTCATGCCGCTCGTGCCGCATGCCTCGAGCGGGCGCAGCGGGTTGTTGAGCCACACGTCGCAGCCGGGGTAGAGGTCCTTCGCGAGCGTGATGTCGTAGTCGGGCAGGAACACGATGCGCCCGCGCACCTTCGGGTCGCGGCTGAAGCGCACGAGCTGCTGGATCAGGATCTTGCCCGAGTCGTCGGCCGGGTGCGACTTGCCGCCGATCACGATCTGAACCGGGCGCTCGGGGTCGGTGAGCAGGCGGGTGAGGCGCTCGGGGTCGCGCAGCATGAGCGTCAGGCGCTTGTACGTCGGCACGCGGCGCGCGAAACCGATGGTGAGCACCTCCGGATCGAGCAGGTCCTCCACCCAGGAAGGGGTGTGGCCGTTGGACACGGATGCTGCGACCCGCCGCCGCGCCTCCGCCACGAGCTCGCCCTTCATCTGCTGGCGCACGCCCCACAGCTCGGCGTCCGTCACGACGGCGCGGTCGGTCCAGTCGTGCGTGTCGGTGTGCGCGTCGCCCCACGCGCGCTCGCTCACGGCCTTGAGGGCCGGGTGCACCCAGGTCGGAGCGTGCACGCCGTTGGTGATCGAGGTGATCGGCACCTCGTCGGTGTCGACGCCCGGCCACAGCATGCCGAACATGCCGCGGCTGACCTCGCCGTGCAGCACCGAGACGCCGTTGGCGTGCTGGCCGAGGTGCAGGCCGAGGACGGCCATGTTGAAGACGCCCTGGTCGCCCCCTTCCCATGTCTCGAGGCCGAGCGAGATCGCGCGGCCGGCGTCGAGGCCCTGGAACAGGCCGCTCGAGAGGAAGTCGGCGATGAGGTCTCGGGGGAAGCGGTCGATGCCCGCGGGCACCGGTGTGTGGGTGGTGAAGACCGTGCCCGCGCGCACCTGCGCGAGGGCTTCGTCGAAGCTGAGGCCGTTGTTCGTGATGAGCTCCGACATGCGCTCGAGTCCCTGGAACCCGGCGTGGCCTTCGTTGGTGTGGTAGACGTCCGGGGTGGGGCGGCCGTTCAGCTCCGACCACGCGCGCACCGCACGCACGCCGCCGACGCCGAGGAGCAGCTCCTGCAGCAGGCGGTGCTCGCCACCGCCGCCGTAGAGGCGGTCGGTGACGCGGCGCATCTCGTCGGTGTTCGACGGCGTCTCGGAGTCGAGCAGCAGCAGCGGGATGCGGCCGATGTCGGCCACCCAGACGCGGGCGTGCAGGCGGCGGTCGCCCGGCAGGTCGAGTGCGATCTCGACGGGGGCACCCTCGCGGTTGCGGAGGAGCGTCAGACCGAGGCCGTACGGGTCGAGCAGCGGGTAGCTCTCGCGCTGCCAGCCGTCGTCGCCGATCGACTGGCGGAAGTAACCGGCACGGTAGAAGAGGCCGACGCCGGTGAGCGGAACGCCCAGGTCGGACGCGCTCTTGAGGTGGTCGCCGGCGAGGATGCCGAGGCCACCGGAGTACTGCGGCAGCGAGCCGTCGACGCCGAACTCGGGGGAGAAGTACGCGATGTGCACGGGCTTGTCGCCCTCGAGCTGCTGGAACCAGCGGTCGCCGTCGAGGTAGGCGGTGAGGCGCTCGTCCTCCTCGCGCACGCGGGCGACGAACTCGTCGTCGCGGGCGAGCTCGTCGAGTCGCTCCTGGCCCAGGGCACCGAGCATCCGTGCCGGGTTCGCGCCGATCTCGCCCCACAGGGCGGGATCCATCGAGGCGAACAGCGCGTGCGTCGCGCGACTCCACGACCAGCGCCAGTTCGAGGCGAGGCGGTCGAGCGGTGCGAGGGATTCGGCGAGGACGGGACGGACGGTGAACGTTCGGATGGCCTTCACGCTCGCGATTCTAGAGGCAAAAGCTGGAAGCGCTTGCACGGAAGTCGTTGGGTCTACGCTGGCGCTATGGCAATCGCACGACTGCACGGCGGACCCCTCGACGGACAGATCATTCCGCTCGACCCGACCGTCTCCGACTCGTACATCGTCCCCTACGGCGAGGGGCAGCTGGTCTACCGCCGCGAAGGCGACGAGACCCACACGGGCGACCAGGACGGGCCCACCGAGACCCGCTTCGTGTACGTCGAGGCGACCGAAGACATCGACCCCAACCCCGACGGTCGTGACGACTGACCGCACTCCCGACGCGGCCGGAGCGTCGCACAGCGTCGAGATCGAGCTGAAGTTCGACGTCGACGAGTCGACGCCGCTGCCCGACTGGTCGGCGCTTCCCGGCGTGGCGATCGTCGCCGCTCCCGAGTCGCGGCAGCTCGACGCCACCTACCTCGACAGCGACGACCTCGCGCTCGCGCATGCCGGCTACGCGGTGCGCCACCGCACCGGCGGGCCCGACGAGGGCTGGCACATCAAGGGCCCGCGGGGCGCCGACGGCGGTCGGGTCGAGCTGCACTGGCCGATCGGCCCGGTGGATGAGATCCCGGATGCTGTCGCCGACGCGGTCTCGAAGATCGCGAGCGCGTCGGACTTCGCGCCGATCGCGCGCATCCGCAACAGCCGCACCGCCTACGCGCTCGAGGACGAGCACGGCGGCCTCGTGGCGGAGTTCGTCGACGACCACGTGACAGCCACCGACGAGCGCTCCGGCGCTGACCGGTCCTGGCGCGAGTGGGAGTTCGAGCTCGGACCGGCCGCACCCGAGGCTGCGGACGAGCGGGCTGCGCTGCTCTCGGCTGCCGAAGCCGCGGTGCATGCCGCAGGCGGCCGGGTCGCGGCATCCGATTCCAAACTCGCCCGCACCCTCGGCGCCTGAACACGAGAACGCCCCGGACCTTCCAGATGGTCCGGGGCGTTCCGCGTCAGCTGATCAGAGGTTGATCATGTGGCCGGCGAGGCCGTGGAAGGCCTCCTGCACGGCCTCCGACAGCGTCGGGTGCGTGTGGACGTTGCGCGCCGCCTCGAGAGCGGTGAGGTCCCACTTCTGCGCGAGGGTGAGCTCGGGCAGGAGCTCCGAGACGTCCGGGCCGATGAGGTGGCCGCCGAGGAGCTCGAGGTGCTCGCCGTCGGCGATGAGCTTGACGAAGCCGATGGGCTCGCCCAGGCCGTTCGCCTTGCCGTTCGCCGAGAACGGGAACTTCGCGACCTTGACGTCGTAGCCGGCGTCGCGGGCCTGCTGCTCGGTGAGGCCGAACGAGGCCACCTGCGGCGAGCAGAACGTCGCGCGCGGCATCATGCGGTAGTCGCCGAGCGTCATGGTCTCGGCCTTGCCGATGGTCTCGGCGGCGACGACGCCCTGCGCCTCGGCCACGTGCGCGAGCTGCAGCTTCGCGGTGACGTCGCCGATCGCGTAGATGTGCGGCACGTTGGTGCGCATGTGGTCGTCGATGTCGATCGCGCCGCGGTCGGTGAGCTTCACGCCGGTGTTCTCGAGACCGAAGCCCTCGACGTTGGCGGCGAAGCCGATCGACATCATGACCTTGTCGGCGTCGATCGAGCCCTGGGTGCCGTCCTTGGCGGTGTAGGTCACGGTGACCTTGTCACCCTGGTCGGTGACGGTCTCGACCTTGGTCGAGGTGAGGATGTCGACGCCGTAGTTCTTGTACTGGCGCGCGATCTCCTTCGAGACGTCCGCGTCCTCGTTCGGAAGGGCACGATCGAGGAACTCGATGATCGTGACCTTGACGCCGTAGTTCACCATCACGAAGGCGAACTCCATGCCGATGGCGCCGGCGCCGACGATGACGATCGACTGCGGCAGGTCGCGGGCGAGGATCTGCTCCTCGTACGTCACGACGTTGCCGCCGATCTGCACGCCCGGAAGCAGGCGCACCTTCGAGCCGGTCGAGATGATGGCGTTGTCGAACGAGACGTCCTCGGTGGAGCCGTCGGCCTTGGTCACGCGGATCGCGTTCGGGCCCGTGAACGAGCCCCGACCCTCGTACTCGTCGACCTTGTTCTTCTTCATCAGGTAGTGGATGCCCTTGACGTGGGTGTCAGCCACCTTGCGGCTGCGGTCCCACGCGACTCCGAAGTCGAAGTGCACGTCGCCCGAGATGCCGAACAGGTCGGCCTTGTGGTGGAACTGGTGCGCGAGGTCGGCGTTCTTGAGCAGAGCCTTCGAGGGGATGCAGCCGACGTTGAGGCACACACCGCCCCAGTACTTCTCTTCGATGATGGCGACCTTGAGGCCGAGCTGCGAAGCGCGGACGGCTGCGACGTAGCCGCCGGGCCCCGCGCCGAGGATGGCGACGTCGTAATGAGGCATGGTCTCAAGCCTATCGGTCGGCGGGGGGCGCGGAGTCGGGCTGCGAGGCACCGCCGGCAGGACCGGCGCCGCCGCTCGCGAGGGCCTTCTCGCGGCGGGAGCGCGAGACGAGCAGGTAGACGACCGCGGCGATCAGCGCGAGCGCCAGCACGCCCGCGATGATCCACGGGAGGGCGCTCGATCCCTCGTCCGCCACGGGCTCGCTCGTGACCGTCGGCGTGGGCTCGGCGGACTCGGTCGGCGCCGTGGTCGCGGTCGGCGTCGGGCTCGCCGTCTCGGTGGGCGTCGGCGCGCCCGTGACGGTGAAGGAGAACTCGCCCGAGATGGGGTGCCCGTCGCTCGAGACGACCTTCCACAGCACCCTGACGGCACCGGATGCCTCGCCCGCGAGCGGCTGCGTCAGCACGTTGTCCTGCACGGTCGGTGCGCCATCGACGAGCGACGAGCCCGAGGAATCCGTCACCTCCACGACCGAGGCGCCGTCATCGTCGGCGATCTCGGCGCTGAAGGTGAGCGTCAGCTGCGCGGGGAGCGCGTCGAGCGTGCTGTCGGCCGCCGGGTCGCTGCCCAGAAGCTCGTCATGCGCCAGGGCGGGAGATGCTGTCGCGAGGACGACGCCGAAGGCGAGGAGCAGTGCGGCGAGGAATGCCCAGACCCGGGCTGGAAGCGGCTTGTGAAGAGTTTGTGACATCACCCGATCGAGCCTATCCGGCTCTTTGCTGCGGACCCCGCGAGGTCTAGCCTGGCCAATGGCGGGCCCCCTGCCCGTCGTCCCCACACGCGGAAGGATGCGGCAGATGGATCAGATGATGATGGGCGCCATGTCGAAGGACATGATGTCGATGCCCGGCATGCAGGCCATGGACATGTCGGTCATGCAGGCCTGTATGGATGCCTGCTCGGCCTGCGAGCAGGCATGCACGGTGTGCTCCACGCAGATGATGTCGTGCGCCCCCGCGTGCATGAACTGCGCCGACATGTGCAACACGATGATGCGCGCCATGATGCGGATGCAGGGCATGAACCCGGCGACCATGATGTCGATGCTCGACGCCTGCATGGCGATGTGCCAGCTGACGATGGACGAGTGCATGGAGCACGCGGACCACAGCGAGGTCTGCAAGATGTGCGCTCAGGCGTGCAAGGCGTGCATGGACGCCTGCATGGCCATGAAGGACATGATGATGGCGATGAGCTGAGGCTCGTCGCTTCCTCTTCGGCCGCGGTGCGGGCCGTGCGACTCAGCCGCGGAGGACGTTGAACCGCGCGCCGCCGACGGCGAGCACGTGGTAGCGCTCGTGGAGCGCGACCGGCGTGCCGGGCGTCGCGGCCGCGGCAGCGCCCGTGCCGTTCCAGAGAGCGACCGGGGTCCAGTCGGCGAGCGTGCGAACGATCACGAAGCCGGAGCGCTCATCGGAGGCCTCGACGATCGCGTCCGCCCAGTCCGACGGCGTCGCCGAAGCGAGGCGCGCCTGGATCAGGTGCAGCGCGTGACCGGGGGCGTAGGACGAGCAGGTGTCACCGTGGTCGCACATGCACGCCGCAGCCTCACGCACCTCGAGGGGCGGGACGTGGCTGTGCGGGCTCGACACGGTGGTCTCCTTCTGGTTAACGGATCTTTGCCGGTGCTGCCAGGGTAGAAGGGCCGCCCTGCGGCTCGCACGTCGGGTGACACGCGGCGAAACATTGCGGCAACGGCCGACGTCCTCTTCCGAGCCGGGGACGATCGGATAGGCTGGCCGGACGAAGGAGGAAACCGTGGAGCACGACCGCCGACCCGATCAGGGCGACATCCGCCGGGCCGCAGGGTCCGACGCGCACGATTCCGACCGCGCCGCCGACACGACGCAGACGTTCGGCCACGACTCCGACCTGTCGTTCGTGCCCTTCGGCAGCGAGCTCGGCGAGGCCGAGCTCGACGCGATCGACGCCCTCCCGTCCGGTGCCGCTCTGCTGCTGGTCCGCTCGGGGCCCACCGCCGGCGCCCGCTACCTGCTCGATGCCGACGTCACGTCCGTGGGGCGGCATCCCGAGGCCGACATCTTCTTCGACGACGTCACCGTCTCGCGCCGCCACGCGGAGATCAGCCGCACCGGCACCGCCTTCGAGCTCGTCGATCAGCGTTCGCTGAACGGCACCTACGTGAACGGCGAGCGGGTCGACAGGGCCGTGCTCACCAACGGTGCCGAGGTTCGCATCGGCAAGTTCCGCCTCAACTTCTTCGTCTCACCGGCTGACCTCGCCAGGGCGACGGAGGCCTGATGCCCGCGGCTTCCGCCCGTGACAGGGCGTCGTCCGCGGGTCTTCTCAGCATCGGTCAGGTCCTCGCGCGTCTGTCGCCCGAGTTCCCGTCACTGACCTCCAGCAAGCTGCGCTTCCTCGAGGTCCAGGGGATCGTCACCCCGCTGCGCACCGAGTCGGGCTACCGCAAGTTCTCGCAGGACGACCTCGAGCGCCTGCGCCTCGCGCTCACCCTGCAGCGCGACCACTACCTGCCGCTGTCGGTCATCCGCGATTACCTCGAAGACGTCGACGCCGGCCGCGATCCCGCGACACCGACCGCCGTGCCGCCGCCGTCGATCGTGCCGGCGCCGCGCCGCTACCGCCGTGAGGAGCTGCTGTCGGCCGCCGGCGCCGCGCCGCAGCTGCTCAACGACGCCATCAGCACCGGCATCCTCGCGGGCGCCGAGTCGTACACCGAGCAGTCGGTGACCCTGCTGCGCGCACTGGTCGCGCTGGACCGGCACGGCATCGAGCCGCGCCACGTCCGAGCCCTCCGGCAGAGCGCAGAACGCGATGTCGCGCTCGTCGAGTCGGCTCTCGCACCCCTGCTGCGCCGCACGGATGCCTCGTCCCGCGGCCGCGCCGGCGAGCTGGCGCCCGAACTGACCCGGCGCCTCGACGACGTGCGGGCCATCTTCGTGCGGGCGGCGCTCGACCGCATGCTGTCCTGAGGTGCGGCAGGTCGCACCTCTCCGACCGGTCGTCGAGCGAGATCGCGGCTCGAAACGCGCGAAGTGCGCGACACGCCGACCCCCGAACGACGGATGTCGTTGCCGCGAGGGGGCGGCTGATCTAGCGTGGAACTATTCGATCCGGAGGGGGGAACGAGCATGACCGGAGACGTTGCTCCAGGCGAGCCGTTCAGTGCAGAACTCCTCTTCACGGACGGTCTTCCCGCGATGGATGACGAGGTCGGGTATCGCGGCGCGGCCGCGGCGAAGGCGGCCGGAATCACCTACCGCCAGCTCGACTACTGGGCCCGCACCGAACTCGTCCAGCCGACGGTGCGCGGTGCCAGCGGGTCCGGCTCGCAGCGGCTGTACGGCTTCCGCGACATCCTCGTGCTGAAGCTGGTCAAGCGCCTTCTGGACACCGGCATCTCGCTGCAGCAGATCCGCACTGCCGTCGACCAGCTCCGTGCTGCCGGCATCCGCGACCTGGCAGGCACGACGCTCATGAGCGACGGGGCATCGGTCTATCTGTGCACGTCCAACGACGAGGTCATCGATCTCGTCAGCCGCGGCCAGGGCGTCTTCGGCATCGCGGTCGGCAAGGTGCTGCGCGAGGTCGAGTCGGAGCTCCTCGAGTTCGAGTTCGAGAAGCCCGACCCGATGGACGAACTCGCGGTGCGTCGCGCCGCCCGCACCGCGTAAGGCGCGCCGCCCGCTTCGTCGGGGTCAGCCCAGCGCGGTCCCCATCCGTTCCCGCACGCCCGCCGCCGCGGTGAGGGCCTGATCGAGGTCAGCGATGAGGTCGGCCGGATCCTCCAGGCCGATCGAGAGGCGCACGAGCGCGTCCGAGGGCTTCGCCTCGGCGGCGACGGGCCGGTGGGTGAGCGCCGCAGGATGCTGGATGAGCGAGTCGACACTGCCGAGCGACACGGCGTGCGTGAAGAGCTGGACGGATGCCGTCAGCGTCGCCGCGGCGTCGAAACCGTCGGCGAGTTCGATCGCGATCATCGCGCCCGGACCCGACTGCTGAGTGCCGATGAGGCCTCGGGGGTCGCTGTCGGAGAACCCGGGGAAATGCACACGCGCGACTTCGGGGCGTGAGAGCAGCCACTCCGCGACGACCCGCGCGCCCTCCTGCTGGGCGCGCATGCGCACCGGGAGGGTCGCCAGGCCGCGGTGCAGCAGGTACGCCGCGAGCGGATGCATGATCGCGCCGGTGATGGCGCGGGTGCGCCGCAGCGCCGCCGCGAGTCGCGCGTCGCACGCGACGACGCCGCCCACGACGTCGCCGTGGCCGCCGAGGTACTTCGTCGCACTGTGCAGCGAGAGGGACGCGCCGAGGTCGAGCGGGTGCTGCAGAACGGGTGTCGCGAAGGTGTTGTCGACGAGCACCGGGACCACGCCGGCCGCCGCCGTCACCCGGCGGATGTCGACGAGCTCGAGCGTCGGGTTGGCCGGGCTCTCGAGCACGACGAGCGCGGTGTCGTCGCGTACTGCGTCGGTGACACCGTCGGGGGAGCAGAAGGTGGTCTCGACGCCGAGCAGACCCGACGCCAGCAGGTGGTCCGTGCCGCCGTACAGTGGACGCACGGCCACGACGTGGCGCTTCTCGGACTCGTGCGTGAGGGCCAGCAGCACGGCGGTCACTGCGGCCATACCCGACGAGAACGCCACCGCCTCCTCGGCGTGCTCGAGACGTGCGAGAGCCTCCTCGAATCGCGCGACCGTCGGGTTCCACAGTCGCGCGTAGACGTTCGACCCGCCTTCGAACGGGTGGCCGCCGGTCGCGAGGACCTCGTACGACATGCCTCCGAGTTCGATGCCGGGCAGCGGATTGGTGGACGAGAGGTCGAGGGGGAGAGCGTGCACGCCCAGGCTCGCGAGATCGTCGCGACCGGCGTGCACGGCAAGGCTGTCAGGGTGCAGCGTCATCGATGCCATGGCGATATGGTCAGTGAAATCGCGACGAATGGCAAATCGAGCTCACCCGCACGTGCAGATTTAGCGCAATGTGCTCATGCGGTGAGCAAAGTGTTCACCGTCACGGATGCCGGGGCCCGCAGCATCCGTCGGATCAGGAGCGGGAGTCCTCGGGGACCGGGATGCGACCCGTCCGCATGACGCGGTCGAGCAGGGAGTCGAAATCGGCGGCGAGCTCCTGGGCAGAGTCGCCGGGCCAGATGTGCAGCGGCTTCGCGGCGCCCTGTGCCTGCTGGAGCGAGGTGCGCTCGGGCAGCTGCGGGCTCAGCACGAGCGGGCCGAACATGTCGCGGAGCTCCTTGATGCGGAACTGGTGCTCGATCGACTGCGGGCGCACGCGATTGACGACGATCCCCAGCGGCTGCAGGCGGGGGGAGAGCCCGCGGCGGATCTCTTCGATCGCACGCAGGGCGCGGTCGGCGGCGGCGACCGAGAACAGTCCCGGCTCGGTCACGACGACGACGCGGTCGGAGGCCGCCCACGCGGTGCGGGTGAGGGCGTTGAGCGACGGCGCGCAGTCGACGAGTACGAGATCGTAGTCCGCCTCGATCGTCGCGAGCGCCTCTTCGAGCTTCCAGACGTCCCGGACGCTCGGGTGGGGGCCGTCGAAGTTGATGGCCGACGGGCTGCCGATCATGACGTCGATGGTGCCCGGGTGCACCTTCGCCCAGCCGCTGGAGGTGATGGCCTGACGGACCGTCTTCTCCTTGGGGTTGGCGAGGACATCTGCGACATTCAGGCGGCCGGCCACCTGGATGTCCATGCCCGTCGAGACGTCGGACTGCGGGTCGAGGTCGACGACGAGCGTGCGGACACCGCGGGCGAAAGCCGCCGACGCGAGTCCGAGAGTCACGGTCGTCTTGCCGACGCCACCCTTGAGCGAGCTGACGGATAGGACGTGCACAAGCCACCACGTTACCGTCCCCTAGGCTGAGAGCACACTCAGCCCGTTTTTTCGGGCCCTGCCTGCGCCGCCGCACACGGAGGTCTCATGTTCCGCAAGATCCTGGTCGCGAACCGAGGCGAGATCGCCATCCGGGCATTCCGCGCCGCGTACGAGCTGGGGGCGCGCACTGTCGCGGTGTTCCCGTTCGAGGACCGCGGCTCCCTGCACCGCCAGAAGGCGGACGAGTCGTACGAGATCGGTGAGAAGGGCCACCCGGTCCGCGCCTACCTCGATGTCGACGAGATCGTGCGCGTCGCACTCGCAGCCGGTGCCGACGCCATCTACCCCGGCTATGGCTTCCTCTCCGAGAATCCCGAGCTCGCTGAGAAGGCGGCCGCGAACGGCATCGCCTTCATCGGACCGCCCTCCAACGTGCTCGAGATGGCGGGAAACAAGGTCACCGCGAAGCAGCACGCGATCGCCGCGGGCGTGCCGGTGCTGCGCTCCACCGACGCGTCCGACGACGTCGACGCGCTGCTCGCCCAGGCCGACGACATCGGGTTCCCGATCTTCGTGAAGGCCGTCGCAGGCGGCGGCGGCCGAGGGATGCGCCGGGTCGAGCGCAAGGAGGAGCTCGCGCCCGCGCTGGCCGAGGCCATGCGCGAGGCGGGCAGCGCCTTCGGCGACGCCCGTGTCTTCCTCGAGCAGGCGGTGCAGCGGCCCCGTCACGTCGAGGTGCAGATCCTCGCCGACAAGACGGGCGAGACCGTGCACCTGTTCGAGCGTGACTGCTCGGTGCAGCGTCGTCACCAGAAGGTGATCGAGATCGCTCCGGCGCCGAACCTCGACCCCGCCATCCGCGACGCACTCCACGGCTACGCGGTCGCCTTCGCGCGGTCCATCGGCTACGAGAACGCCGGCACCGTCGAGTTCCTCCTGGAGACCGCCGGCCCGCGCACCGGCGAGGTCGTCTTCATCGAGATGAACCCGCGCATCCAGGTCGAGCACACCGTGACCGAGGAGGTGACGGACGTCGATCTCGTGCAGTCGCAGATGCGCATCGCCGCAGGGCAGACGATCGCCGACCTCGGGCTGACGCAGGATCGCATCCAGCTGCGCGGTGCGGCGCTGCAATGCCGCATCACGACGGAGGACCCGTCGCAGGGCTTCCGCCCCGACACCGGCCGCATCACGACCTACCGTTCGCCGGGTGGCGCCGGCATCCGTCTCGACGGCGGCACGACCGCGGCGGGCTCCCAGATCAGCCCGCACTTCGACTCGATGCTCGCGAAGCTGACGTGCCGCGGCCGCGACTTCCCGGCCGCCGTCGCGCGCGCCCGCCGCGCCCTGGCCGAGTTCCGCATCCGCGGCGTCTCCACGAACATCCCCTTCCTGCGGGCGGTGCTCGACGACCCCGCCTTCGTCGCGGGCGACGTCAGCACGTCCTTCATCGACGAGCGGCCCGAGCTGCTCACGAGCAACCCGTCGCGCGACCGTGCGACGAAGCTCCTCAACTGGCTCGGCGACGTCACCGTGAACCGCCCGTACGGCGAGAAGCCCGTCTCGGTGTCGCCGGGCAGCAAGCTGCCTGCCATCGACCTCTCGGTACCGCCCCCCGCCGGCACGCTGGACCGCCTGCGCGAGCTCGGACCCGAGGGCTTCGCCCGGGCGCTGCGCGAGCAGACCGGTCTCGCCGTCACCGAGACGACGTTCCGCGACGCGCACCAGTCGCTGCTCGCCACCCGTGTGCGCACACGCGACCTCGTCCGCGTGGGCCCCCACGTCGCGCGCATGACGCCGCAGCTGCTGTCGGTCGAGGCATGGGGCGGTGCGACCTACGACGTCGCGCTGCGCTTCCTGGCCGAGGACCCGTGGGAGCGCCTCGAGGCGCTGCGCACGGCGATGCCGAACATCCCGATCCAGATGCTCCTGCGCGGCCGCAACACCGTGGGCTACACGCCGCGCCCCGTCCAGGTCACGGACGCCTTCGTGCGCGAAGCCGCCACCACCGGGGTCGACATCTTCCGCATCTTCGACGCCCTGAACGACGTGTCGCAGATGCGTCCGGCGATCGACTCCGTGCGCTCCACGGGCACCGCGATCGCCGAGGTGGCGCTCTGCTACACGTCCGACCTGCTCGACCCGGCCGAGAAGCTGTACACGCTCGACTACTACCTGCGCCTCGCGGAGCAGATCGTCGAGTCGGGCGCGCACATCCTCGCCATCAAGGACATGGCGGGCCTCGTGCGTCCGGCGGCCGCAGCCAAGCTGGTCACCGCGCTGCGCGAGAATTTCGATCTCCCGGTGCACCTGCACACGCACGACACCGCGGGCGGCCAGCTCGCGACCCTGCTCGCGGCGAGTGCCGCGGGAGTGGACGCGGTGGATGCTGCAGCCGCCCCGATGTCGGGGACCACGAGCCAGCCGTCGCTGTCTGCGCTGGTCGCCGCGCTCGCCCACACGGACCGCGACACCGGCCTCAGCCTGCAGGCGGTCAGCGACCTCGAGCCGTACTGGGAAGGCGTACGCCACCTGTACCGTCCGTTCGAGTCCGGCCTCGCGTCGCCGACCGGCCGCGTCTACCACCACGAGATCCCCGGCGGGCAGCTGTCGAACCTGCGCCAGCAGGCGATCGCCCTGGGCCTCGCCGACGACTTCGAGCTCATCGAGGACATGTACGCCGCCGCCGACCGCATCCTGGGCCGCATCCCCAAGGTGACGCCGTCGTCGAAGGTCGTGGGCGACCTCGCCCTCGCGCTCGTGGCGGTGCGCGCCGATCCCGCCGACTTCGAGGAGAACCCGCAGAACTACGACATCCCCGACTCGGTGGTGGGCTTCATGGCGGGCGAACTCGGTGACCTGCCGGGTGGCTGGCCCGAGCCCTTCCGCACGAAGGTGCTCGCGGGCCGCACGATCTCGATCGACGTCCCGCCGCTCACCGCGGAGGAGCAGGAGGGCCTTGCCGGCGACGCCGCGACGCGCCGCCGCACGCTCAACCGTCTGCTCTTCCCCGGGCCCGCGCGCGACTTCGAGAAGAACCGCGAGACATACGGCGACCTGACGGCGCTCGGCACCCCCGACTATCTCTACGGATTGAAGCCGGGCGAGGAGCACATCGCCGAGATCGACCCTGGCGTGCAGCTGTACGTCGGTCTCGAGGCGATCGGCGAAGCCGACCCCAAGGGCATGCGCACCGTGATGACGACGCTCAACGGCCAGCTGCGACCCGTGTTCGTCCGCGACCGCAGCATCAAGGTCGAGGCGCGCCAGGCCGAGAGGGCCGACACCTCGAAGCCGGGCCAGGTCGCAGCTCCATTCTCAGGCGTCGTCACCCTCAAGGCGAAGGCCGGCGACGCCGTCACGGCCGGCCAGCCCGTCGCGTCGATCGAGGCCATGAAGATGGAGGCGGCGATCACCGCACCCGTCGACGGCGTCGTCGAGCGCCTCGTGATCGCCGAGACCGCGCAGGTCGACGCCGGCGACCTTTTGGTCGTCATCCGTCCGGCGCAGTAACCTGGAGGGCGGCATCCGCCCGAAACGCCGTCTTTTCAGGAGAGCTCCGCAGTGACGCCCGATCGCATCGAACACACGCCCGACGAGCCCGAGAACGGCGTGCTGTCCGACACCGGAAGCATGGACACGACCGGTCTCGGCATCCTGGGCGGTGCGACGGCGCAGGTGAACGTCGAGCTGCCGTCCGAATCCGACGACGACCGTGAGGACGACGGCGTCATCGACGACGAGGTCCCCTTCGTGATCGAGATCCCGGCCGACGCCGATCTTCCGGTCATCGAGGCCGCTCCGGTCGAGGAGTTCCCGACCACGACGACCGAGGCCGAGATCGTCGAGAACCCGGCCGACCTCGAGGAGTGGACCGTCGAGGGCGACGGCTTCGCCCCGGCGCCGCTTGTCGAAGACATCGCCGACGCGGAGATCGTCGAGGTGTTCGAGGCCGAGATCTACGCCGAGGACGCCGATGTGGTCGACGAGGCCGAGCCGGACCCGGTGGTCGAGGCTGAGCCCGTAGCCGAGGAGCCGACCGCCGTCGCCGAGGACCTCGAGCCGCTCGCCGAAGAGCCGATCTCCGAGGTGCTTGTCGCCGAAGAGCCCGAGGTCGTCGCCGAAGAGCCCGAGGCCGTCGCCGAAGAGCCCGAGGCCGAACCTGTGGCGGCGGAGCCGGCCGTCGAAGAGTTCACGATCGCCGACTTCGACGCCGCCGACTTCGAGGTCGCCGACTTCGACGGGGAGTTTGATCCGGCCGAGTTCGACCTCGAGCTCGCCGATGACGGCGTCGAGGCCGCCCTGGCGGAGAACGCCGCAACCGGAGACGATGTCAGCAGGGCCGACGACACCGCGGAGGAGCCCATGAGCGCCAAGACCCCGGCCGACGACGACAAGGCAGCCGCGACTCCGGCGCCGGGAGCGCCCCCGGCGGCCCCCGCCCGGCCATCGGTCCCGGCCGCTGCCGCCGCAGCGAAGACCGCGACCGGCCAGACGCCCGCCACCCGCCGTGAGGCCAACCACACCGGCGCCCAGCCGGTCGTCGAGCGCACGGCGGTCGAGCGTGCCGGCTTCCCGCGCGCCGACGTCGCCCTGACCTCGAAGCGCCTCGGCGAGTTCGAGGCGGGCCGCGAGACCGCCGACCTGCTCACCGCCGACCGCCTGCTCGACCCGCACCAGGTGATCCGCCCCGAGCCCGAGGGCGCCTGGCAGCACTTCGTCTACTCGATCTCCGGCAAGCGCATCAACCTCGGCGACAGCAAGCGCGCGAAGGCCCGCAAGGACCTCGACCGCCGCATCGCGACCCCCCTCACCGGCGGCGCCCGGTTCGTTCCGGTGCTGTCGCGCAAGGGCGGCGTCGGCAAGACGACCGTGACCACCCTGCTGGGCCAGGCGCTGGCCGACGCCCGCGACGACCGCGTGATCGCCATCGACGCCAACCCTGACCGTGGCACGCTCGCCGAGCGGATCACCCGCGACGGCGGCAAGACCGTGCGCGATCTCGTGCGCATGAGCCCTGAGGTCGTCGGCTTCAACGACCTGTCGAGCATCGTCGCGCGCGACGAGACACGCCTCGACGTCGTCGCGTCCGACACCGACCCGCGCGTGTCGGAGGCGTTCAACGACGCCGACTACCGGAATGTCGCCGCCCTCGCGGCCCACTACTACTCGGTCGTGCTCACCGACACGGGAACCGGCATCGTCCACTCCGTTATGGGGGCAACGCTCGACCTCGCCGACCAGATCGTGATCGTGGCCGGACTGAGCGTCGACGAGGCCCGGCTCGCCTCCGAGACGCTCACCTGGCTCGAGACCAACGGCTACTCCGACAAGGTGCGCAGCGCCGTCGTCGTGCTCAACAACGCGCGGCCGGGCCATCCGCTGGTTCAGCTCGATGAACTGGAATCGCACTTCCGCACCCGCGTGCGCGCAGTCGTGCGCGTGCCGTACGACCCGCACATCGCGGCCGGCAGCGCCATCGTGTTCCGCGAGCTGCAGCCTGCGACGCGCGAGGCCGCACGTCAGCTCGCCGCGACCGTGGTCGAGGGCCTCCGTTCGCTCGCGTCGGCGGCCTGAGGCATCCGATGGCAGTCCGTCCCATCCGTGTGTTCGGCGACCCCGTCCTGAAGTCCGCCAGCGCCCCCATCGGCGAGATCGACGACGGCGTGCGCGCCCTCGTCCGCGACCTCGTCGACACCGTCGAGCTGCCCGGCCGCGCGGGCGTGGCCGCGCCGCAGATCGGCGTCGGGCTGCGCGCCTTCAGCTACAACATCGACGGTGACATCGGCTACGTGCTGAACCCGGTGCTGGTCGAGGTGTCGGGCGAGCCCGAGGCGATCGGCGAGGGCTGTCTGTCGGTGCCGGGACTCTGGCACGACACGGTCCGGTATCCGAGGGCCAAGGTGGTCGGCATCGACCTCGACGGCAACGAGATCGTGCTCGAGGGGGAAGGTCTTCTCGCACAGGCGCTGCAGCACGAGACCGATCACCTCGATGGCACGCTCTATCTCGATCGGCTCACGAAGGAGCGGCGCCGCGTCGCGATGCGCGAGATCCGCGAGTCCGACTGGTTCTGAGCCCTCGATTCACCGCGAAACGGCAAGCCCCGGACCCTGAGAGGGCCCGGGGCTTGCGGCATCCGTCGTCCGTCGTCCGCCGGTTAGGAAAGCGAGACGTTCGTCGTGTTGACGGGCACGGCGTAGATCTCGTCGACGTCGCCGGCGAAGTCCTCGAGGATGACGTTGCGCTTGATGCTCATCTTGGGCGTGAGGTGGCCGCTCGACTCCGTCCACTCCGTGGGGAGGATGGTGAACTTGCGGATCGACTCGGCGCGCGAGACGTTCTTGTTCGCGATGTCGATCGCCCGCTGCACCTCGGCGCGGACCGCGTCGTTCTTCGCGGCGTCGGCGAGCGACATGTCGGCCGGCAGGTTGTTGTTCGACAGCCACGCCGGCAGCATCTCGGGGTCGAGGGTCACGAGGGCTGCGATGAACGGCTTCTGGTCGCCGACGACGACAACCTGGCCGACGATCGGGTTGGCGCGGATCGGGTCCTCGAGCGCCGCCGGCGCGACGTTCTTGCCGCCGGCGGTGACGATGATCTCCTTCTTGCGGCCCGTGATCGTGAGGAAGCCCTCGGAGTCGAACGCGCCGATGTCGCCGGTCTTGAACCAGTCGCCGTCGAACGTGGCCGCCGTGGCCTCGGGATTGCGCCAGTACTCCTTGAACACGTTGATGCCGCGCACCTGGATCTCGCCGTCGTCGGCGAGACGGATGCCGACACCCGGCAGCACCGGACCCACGGTGCCGATCTTGGACTTGGTCGCGAGGTTGACCGTCGCGGGCGCCGTCGTCTCGGTGAGACCGTAGCCCTCGAGGATCGTGACGCCGAGGCTGTGGAAGAAGTGGCCGAGGCGGTGGCCCAGGGGAGCGGAGCCCGACACGGCGTACGCCACGCGCCCGCCCATCGCGGTGCGCAGCTTCGAGTAGACCAGCCGGTCGAAGAGCGCGAACTTGATCTTGGTGAGGAACGGGACCTTCTTGCCCTCCTGCAGGAGGCGGGAGTGCTCGATCGCGGTGTGTGCGGCGGCGCGGAAGATCTTGCCCTTGCCGCCGGCCTCCGCCTTCTGCTCGGCCGAGTTGTAGACCTTCTCGAACACGCGCGGCACAGCCAGGAGGAACGTCGGCTTGAACGAGCCCAATGCGGGCAGCAGCTGCTTCGTGTCGGGCTGGTGGCCGGTCTTGACACCCGCATGGATGGTGAGGATGGAGATGAACCGGGCGAACACATGCGCCGTCGTGATGAAGAGAAGCGTCGACGCGCCGGGCATGTCGAGCACCTCGTGCAGCGACTTGGCGGAGTTGCGGGAGAGCTCCACGAAATTGCTGTGGGTCAGCACGCAGCCCTTGGGGCGGCCGGTCGAGCCCGACGTGTAGATGAGCGTGGCGATGTCGGCGCCGTTCGCGATGTTGCGACGTCGCTCGATCTCGTCGTCTGCGACGCTCGCACCCTCGGCGACGAGCGTGTCGAGGTCGCCGCCGTGCATCTCCCACACCGAGCGGATGAGCGGAAGCTCCGGGCGCGCCTCGGCCAGGCGCGCGCTGTGGTCAGACAGCTCGGTGATGACGGCGATCGCGCCCGAGTCGGTCAGATTCCACGCGATCTGGGCGCTCGAGCTGGTCTCGTAGATGGGCACCATGACCGCTCCGGCGTAGAACAGCGCGAAGTCGACGAGCGTCCACTCATACGTGGTGCGGGCGATGAAGCCCACCTTGTCGCCGGGCTCGATGCCGCCCGCGACGAAGCCCTTGGCCAGCGCGATGACCTGCTTCTGGAACTCGGCAGCGGTGATGTCGCGCCACCCGTCGCCCTCCGGCACGGCGAACAGCGCGAGGTTCGGCGTGGCATTGACGCGCTCGACCAGGAGGTCGGTGATGTTCGCCTGTGGATCGGCGGGGACGATGGCAGGGACTTCGAATTGAACCACGGCAGCTCCTTCGGTACCGGACGACTTAATCTCGGGTGGATCTCATCCGAGTCTAATCAGGTGTCGCATCGGACTCGCGGGGGATGTGGAGAGCACCGCCTGGATAGACTTCAAGGCGCTGTCGCGCGTGCGGCGGACGGAGAGGGAGAACGTGCTCAAGGTCGGCATCGACATCGGCGGAACGAAGATCGCGGGCGGAGTCGTCGACTCCGAGGGCACCATCGTCGAACAGCTCCGCGTCGACACCCCCACCGACACCGCCGCCCTCGCCCAGGCCGTGGTCGACATGGCTCGCTACTTCCGCGGCGCGCACGACGTCGCAGCCGTGGGCGTCGCAGCCGCCGGCTTCATCGACCGCGACCGCGCCACCGTCATCCACGCGCCCAACATCGCGTGGCACAACGAGCCGCTGAAGGCGACCCTCGAAGAGGGCATCGGCCTGCCGGTCACCATCGAGAACGACGCGAACGCCGCCGGCTGGGCCGAGTTCCGCTTCGGCGCGGGCCGCGGGGTTCAGCACATGGTGATGCTCACGATGGGCACCGGCGTGGGCGGCGCCATCGTCCTCGACGGCGAGCTCTTCCGTGGCGGTCACGGCGTGGCCGCCGAACTCGGCCACATCCGCTTCATCCGCGACGGCATCCTGTGCGGCTGCGGTCAGCGCGGATGCCTCGAGCAGTATGCATCCGGCCGGGCACTGCAGCGCGAGGCCGGTGAGATCGCCGATGGCGGCGGCATCGGCGCCGCGCTGGCGGCCCACCGCGCCGAGCACGGCAAGATCAGCGGACCGGCGGTGTCACGCCTCGTGCTCGCGGGCGATCCCGGGGCGGCGGAGGCGCTGCGGCGTGTGGCGACCGCTCTCGGCGAGGCGTGCGGCGGCTTCCAGGCGGTGCTCGACCCCGAGCTGTTCGTCATCGGCGGCGGGGTCGCCCAGCTCGGCGACGCCCTCCTCGAGCCGATGCGCGTCGCGTACGAGAAGTCGCTTCCGGGATACGGCGACCGGCCGATCGCGACCTTCAAGATCGCGAAGCTCGTCAACGACGCGGGCCTCATCGGAGCGGCAGATCTCGCGGGGACAGAGGCGTAGCGCGATGTTCTACTGGCTGATGAAATACGTGGTCATCGGACCGATCGTCAAGGCGATCTGGCGGCCGTGGATCGTCGGCCGTCGCAACGTCCCCGCCGAGGGAGCCGCGATCCTCGCGAGCAACCACCTCTCGTTCGTGGACTCGATCTTCCTGCCGCTCATGCTCGACCGGCCCGTCGCGTTCCTCGCCAAGAGCGACTACTTCACCGGCAAGGGCCTCAAGGGCTGGGCGACCCGCATGTTCTTCAAGGGCACCGGCCAGCTCCCCATCGACCGATCCGGCGGCAAGGCGTCCGAGGCATCCCTCAACACGGGTCTTCAGGTGCTGGGCCGGGGCGACCTGCTCGGCATCTACCCCGAGGGCACCCGCAGCCCCGACGGCAAGCTCTACCGTGGCCGCACCGGCATCGCTCGCATGGCGCTCGAAGCGCACGTGCCGGTGGTGCCCGTGGTCATGGTCGACACCGACACCATGATGCCGATCGGCACCACGGTCCCGCGGATCGTCCGGGTGGGCATCGTGGTGGGCGAGCCCCTCGACTTCTCGCGCTTCGAAGGCATGGAGGGCGACCGCTACATCCTGCGCTCCATAACCGACGAGATCATGGTCGCGCTGCAGCGGCTGGGGGAGCAGGAGTACGAGGACGTCTACGCGTCGACCGTCAAGGACCGGCTCAAGCCGAAGACCCGCTGAACACCGGGTGGCCGGCCGTCACGCGGCGCCGGTGGCCTGCGTCCCGCGGCTAGACTCGGGGGATGCTCCAGCACCTCGACGCACTCGACCATTGGCGGACCCTGCCCATCAAGCAGCAGCCGCAGTGGTATGACGCGGACGCAGTGGCTGAGGCATCCGCCGAACTGGCCACCCTGCCGCCCCTTGTCTTCGCCGGTGAGGTGGACAACCTCCGCGACCGCCTCGCGCGTGCCGCGTCGGGCAAGGCCTTCCTCCTGCAGGGCGGCGACTGCGCCGAGACCTTCGCAGGCGCGACCGCCGAGCAGATCCGCAACCGCATCAAGACGGTGCTGCAGATGGCCGTCGTGCTCACTTACGGCGCCTCGATGCCCGTCGTCAAGATGGGCCGTATGGCGGGGCAGTTCGCCAAGCCTCGCTCGAGCGACACCGAGACGCGCGGCGACGTGACCCTCCCGGCGTACCGCGGCGACATCGTCAACGGCTACGACTTCACGGAGCACTCGCGCCGCGCCGACCCCCAGCGACTGCTGAAGGGCTACCACACGGCCGCGTCGACCATCAATCTGATCCGCGCCTTCACGACGGGTGGTTTCGCCGACCTCCGCGAGGTGCACTCCTGGAACAAGGGCTTCGCGTCGAACCCCGCCAACCAGCAGTACGAGCGTCTCGCGACCGAGATCGACCGCGCCATCAAGTTCATGGAGGCCGCCGGCGCCGACTTCGACGAGCTGAAGCGCGTCGAGTTCTACACCGGCCACGAGGGCCTGCTCATGGACTACGAGCGGCCTATGACGCGCATCGACTCGCGCACGAACACGCCGTACAACACGTCGGCGCACTTCCTGTGGATCGGCGAGCGCACCCGCGAACTCGACGGCGCGCACGTCGACTACTTCTCGAAGATCCGCAACCCCATCGGCGTGAAGCTCGGCCCCACCACGTCGCCCGACACGGCGCTCGCACTCATCGACAAGCTCGACCCGAACCGCGAGCCCGGCCGTCTCACGTTCATCACGCGCATGGGCGCCGGCAAGATCCGCGACGCGCTGCCGCCGCTGCTGGAGGCCGTGAAGGACTCGGGCGCGACCCCGCTGTGGGTGACCGACCCGATGCACGGCAACGGCATCACGACGCCCACCGGCTACAAGACGCGTCGCTTCGACGACGTCGTCGACGAGGTGCGCGGCTTCTTCGAGGCTCACCGCGCGGTCGGCACGTTCCCCGGCGGCATCCACGTCGAGCTCACCGGTGACGACGTCACCGAGTGCCTCGGCGGGTCCGAGCAGATCGATGAGGCCACCCTCGCGACCCGCTACGAGTCGCTGTGCGACCCGCGCCTGAACCACATGCAGTCGCTCGAGCTCGCATTCCTCGTCGCCGAGGAGCTCGAGAAGCGTTGACGCGGCTCGGGTCAGCCTGACACGAAGAAGATCCCGGATGCCTCGACCCGAGGCATCCGGGATCTCTCTGTTCTGCGTCAGAGCGCGGCGGCGATGCGCAGCGAGATGACGGTTCCCTTCGGCTCCATGTCGCCGGCGTCCGGCTTCTGGGACTCGACCTTGGTGAACGGATCGGGGAACGCGTCCCAGCGGTCGTCGTAGTCGATGGAGAAGCCGGCGTTCGCGGCGGCCTGTCGGGCCTCGGCGAGAGTCATGCCCGCGAAGTCGGGGACCTCGAACAGCGCCGGACCGGTCGACACGACAAGGGTGACGGTGTCGCCGGGGGCGAGCCAGGTGCCGTCCTCCTTGCCGAGGACGCGGATCACGCGCTCGGCCTTGACGGAGTCGCTGGACTCGGTCTGGCTGGGGTCGGCGACGACGAGCCCGAGCCCCTCGAGCGTGCTGCGCGCCTTGCCCTCGCTCTCGCCCGCGACGTTCGGGAGCGGACCGAGCGATACCTGCAGGCGCGCGGTGTCGCCCTGGTGGACGGTGCAGCCGTCCATGCACGCCACATCCTGCGAGCCGTCCTCCGGCGCACCCGCGGGGCGGATGATCACGCCGATCACCACGTCGGGCGCGGCGTCGGTGAAGAACTTCGCGCTCTCGTCGGGCACCGAGACGGACTGGGCCTGGAGCGCTGCGCGCGCGTCGGCGTCGGGCATTCCCGAGAACGACGCGAACGTCGCCTCCTGCGGGCCGAGCGAGACGTAGACGTTCACCTCGGCGCCCTTGTCGACGCGGGTGCCGCCGCCGGGGTCGCTGCGGATGACCTGACCCGTCGCGACCTCGAGGCTGTACTCGCCCTGCTGCACGGCGACGAGGGAGTCCTCCTGAAGACGTGCGGATGCCTCGTCGAAGGTCATGCCCGTGACATCGGCGACGGCGACCATCGACCCCGGTCCGGACCCGAACCACCACCCGAGCCCGCCTGCGAGCGCGGCGAGCACGAGCACGAGGACGATGAGCCAGCCGCCACGGGACCGGCGGCGCTGCGTCGCGCGGCGGAGCCGGCCGGCGTTGTCGACCTCCGCCATCGTCGCGACGGGTCCGGTCGGCGTTGCGGGGAGCACCGCTGTGAGCTCGCCGGTGGCGGCGACGTCGTCGCGGACGATGCCGATGGGCCCGGTGCGTGCGACGACGGGGGAGATGCCCAGCTCGCGCTCGATGTCATGCAGGCGCTGCAGCATCTCGCGCGCGTCGACGGGCCGTTCGTCGGGCGACTTCTCGGTCGCCCACAGCACGAGCTCGTCGAGCGGCTCGGGAACGCCCGGGTTCTTCACGCTCGGCCGGGGCACCGAGTCGGTGGCGTGCTGGAATGCGATCTGCATCGGCTGCTCGCCCTTGTAGGGCTGCTCGCCGGTGAGCATCTCGTACAGCATGATGCCGATGGCGTAGATGTCGCTGCGGGCGTCGGCGGTGCCGCGCGTGACGAGCTCGGGGGCGAGGTAGGCGATCGTGCCGAGCAGCTGCGCGCCCGATGCGGTGTTCGCGGTCGTCGCACGGGCGAGGCCGAAGTCGCCGATCTTGATGCGCCCGTCCTCGGCGAGGAGCACGTTCTCGGGCTTGACGTCGCGGTGCACGATGCCGGCCTTGTGCGCGGCGGCGAGTCCCGAGAGCACGGCGTCGAGGATCGACACGGCCTGCGGGATCGTCAGCCGGCGCTGCTCGCGCAGGAGCTCGCGCAGCGTGATGCCGGGCAGATACTCCATGACGAGGTACGCCATGTCGCCGTCCTGGCCCTGATCGAACACGTTGACGACGTGCGGATCGGCGAGGCGGGCGGCCGCGCGGGCCTCCTGGATGAACCGGCTCTGGAAGACCGTGTCATCGCTCAGGTGCGAGTGCATGACCTTGAGCGCGACCCGCCTCTCGAGGCGCAGATCGGTCGCCACGTACACCGTGGCCATGCCGCCGCGGGCGATGCGAGCACGCACCCGGTACCGGCCGTCGACGAGACGGCCGATCAGCGGGTCCGTCTGCTGACTCGTGCTCACCCTGAGAGTCTACGGATCCGTGCCTGCGAGCCGGCGGAGCGGCTCACCCGGCGAGACCGCATTGTGACGGATGCCTCGGCTCAGCCGAGCGCGGCGAGCCACGAGTGGGCCGGGGCCTCCCACTTCGCGTACGCGTCCGGGTAGGCCGAGATCTGCACGGCCTGCGCGGCCTGCGTGAAGGTCAGGCTCTCCCAGCCGGGGATGTCGAGCAGCCCGCGTGTGCGTGATCCGTTCGGGTCGCCGGCGCCGCCGAAGAAGGCACGCGTAGCACGGGCGGCATCCTGCACCTCCGCAGCGGTGCCCCAGCCGTGACTGGGACGCTGCTGGAACAGTCCGAGCGAATCGCGGTCGCCCCAGGTCACATTGCGCAGCGACGATTCCTGCATCGCGGTGCCCAGGGCGATGGCGATGCCGCGGTCCGAGACGCCGAGTTCCCGGCCGATGCGGACGATCAGCTGCGCGTTGGCGACCTGCTCGGCCGTGAGGCCGGGCACCGACGGCGCCGAGCCCGGGATCTTGATGGTCTGCCCGGGGTAGATGATCGACGACCAGCCGAGGCCGTTGGCCGAGAGCACCGCGTTCGTCGTCACGCCGTACCGCTTCGCGATCGAGCTGATCGTCTCGCCGGCCGCGATGGTGTGCGAACCGCCCGCCGACGTGTTCGGCGCGGGAGCGGGTGCGGGGGCAGGCGCCGGAGCGGGGACGGATGCCGCGGGCGCGGCCGCGCCGGGGATCTTGATGGTCTGCCCGGGGTAGATGATCGACGACCAGCCGAGGCCGTTGGCGGCCAGCACCGCGTTCGTCGTGCTGCCGTGGCGCGTGGCGATCGCGCTGACCGTGTCGCCCCGCTGCACGGTGTACGTGCCCGTGGCCGGGGCGGGTGCCGGCGCGGCCGGCGCCGGTGCGGCGGCGGCCGCACTGAGCTTGAGCACCTGGCCGGGGTAGATCGTCGACGACCACCCGAGCCCGTTGAGCGCGAGCACGTCGTTGGTGCGGAGCCCGAACCGCGCCGCGATGCGGCTCACGGTGTCTCCACGCTGCACCGTGTAGGTCGCGGGCGCGGCCTCGGCGGTCACTCTGACGGTCGGCAGCGCGGCGACGCGAGGGACGCTCACCGCGGTCGCGCCGAACGTGCGCGGCACGCTCAGGGGCGCAGCATCCGTCGTCGCCGCATGGGCGGGCACCGCCGACAGCGTCAGCGCGATCGACCCCGCGACGGCCACCGGCACACCGGTGAGGAGCGCGCGCGACGGGATGCCGGTCTGGTGGACACGATTCCTGGTACTGCGGACCTGTCGCACGAGTTTCCCCCCTCAGTCGACTCCGAGAACCGTGTCACGGATGTTTATTGGTGTCAACAGGTGTAAATAGGAGGGGTTTCTGTTACTGGTGTGGCCAGAGTGCGGTGGACGAGTGGCCGATCCGATCTGAGATAGTTGGTTTCGTGACCCCTGACGCCGCTTCGCGCTTCGAGACCGATTGGCTCACTCTGCCCGACCTCGTGGAGGTGCTCGGCGAACCGCTCGGCCGCGTGCGCCGGCTGCTCGACGAGTACTACCTCGTCGGATCCAAGCGCGACGGTGTCCTCAAGGTTCCCTCCGTCTTCGTGGTCGACGGTCACCCGCTGTCGTCGCTGCGAGGCACGGTCATCGTGCTGCACGACGGCGGCTTCTCCGACGACGAGGCGATCGACTGGCTGCTGTCTCCCGAGGAGTCTCTGGGCCATGCCCCGATCGAGTCGCTCCTCGCCGGGCGCAAGAGCGAAGTCCGCCGGGTCGCCCGCACGCTGGCCTGACGCCGGCGAGCTCAGGCTCCGGATCCGCTCAGGTCGTTCGGACGGTCGCGGCGCGTGCGAGGTCGCGCAGCTCTCCGACGGCCGCGTTGCCCAGCCGCGCCCCCGACAGCGCGCGATCGGCCTGGTGCGCGTAGTCGGCGATGAGCCGCTCGACGCGGTCGAGCGCGCCGGTGTCGACGATCGTCCGCTGGAGTGACGCCACTTGATCGGCGTCGAGATCGGCATCGCCGACGAGCTCGTCGACGATGCGGCGCGCGGTGGGCGCCAGAGCCTCCCGCGCGTACGCGATGAGCACGGTGCGCTTGCCCTCGCGCAGGTCGTCGCCGGACGGCTTGCCGGTCGCGGCCTCGTCGCCGAACACGCCGAGCACGTCGTCGCGCAGCTGGAACGCCATGCCCAGCGGATGCCCGAACGCGGCCAGCGCCGCTGTCTGCGCAGCATCCGCTCCCGCGAGGGCCGCCCCGATCGCGAGCGGCTGCTGCACGCTGTAGCGCGCAGATTTGAAGGACGCCACGCGGAGCGCCCGTTCGGCGTGGCGGTCGTCGGGCTCGCTCGCGAACGCGGACTCCTCGGCGACGTCGAGGAACTGCCCGAGGGTGACCTCGCGACGCATCAGCGCGTACTGGCCCCGCGCGGCGGCGGCGCGTTCGGCCGAGGTCTCGGCGAGCCCCTCCTCGAGGAGGTCGTCGCTCCACGCGACGAGCAGATCGCCGAGCAGGATCGCCCCCGAGCGGCCGAAGGCGTCGGCATCGCCGAGCCAGCCCGAGCCGCGGTGCCCCGCCTCGAGGGCGCGATGCGCCGACGGGCGGCCACGGCGGGTGTCGGAGTTGTCGATCAGGTCGTCGTGGACGAGGGCCGCGGCATGGAACACCTCGAGGGAAGCCGCCGCGGCGATGACCGCCGCCGGCGGCTCGCCGGCCGGGCCCGCGGCCTCCTCCACTGCCCTCCACCCGGAGAGGCAGAAGCGTCCGCGAAGACGCTTTCCGCCGGTGACGGCTTCCGCCCCTGCAGCGACGAATCGCGCCGCTTCGGGGCCCGCATCGGCCACACCTCCGCGTTGAGCCGAGACGAACATGTCCACTCGCTGGGAAATGGCTTCGATCGGCTCAAGAGGGGCGGACACGGGCCTAGCCTAGTGAGGAACGGCACGCGTACAATCGAGCCACCGAAGTACAGAGGGGGAAGCATGCCACTCTCCGAACAGGAGCAGCGCCTGCTGGACGAGATGGAACGTCATCTCATGCGCAACGACGCGGACGTCGTCAGCGCGCCCCGCGATGGACGCACTCTGAGCTATCGCAACATCGTCTACGGCACGATCCTCGTGCTGCTGGGGCTCGGCGGTCTCATCGTCGGGGTGTCGCAGCAGCTGATCGTCGTCGGCGTCATCGGTTTCGTCGTGATGCTGGGTGGAGTCCTCCTCGCCGTCACGCCGGGCCGCGGTCCCGGCAAGATGCGCATCGAGCCCGAGCGACCCGCCAAACCCCAGAACAGCTCTTCGTTCATGGACCGCATGAACGACCGCTGGGACAAGCGGCAGGAGGAGCGCTGAGCGTCCCCGCCGCCTGAATCGGCACGAGAAGCACCGACCTTAGGGTCGGTGCTTTTTTTGTTGCCCGCGCAGCCCCTTCATCCCGCCGCGAAGGGGCGCGGGGGAGTGCCACATCACAGATCGGTAGCAAAGTGGAGGAGAGTGGAGTAAAGTGGCGCACATCCCGGGGGGCCGGATGAAGGGGGTGTGATGTACCGATGCTTTTGGGCACGCACACACCCAAGCTCGATGACAAAGGACGCGTCATCCTCCCGGCGAAGTTCCGCGACGACCTTGGTGGGGGTGTCGTCGTGACGCGCGGGCAGGATCGCTGCCTGTACGTATTCAGCGAGAAGGAGTTCGAGCGGGTGCACGACCGCATCCGCGAGGCGCCTCTTGCGAACAAGCAGGCGCGCGACTTCCTGCGCATGTTCCTCTCCGGCGCGAGCGCCGAGAAGCCCGACGGTCAGAACCGCATCACCATCCCCCCTCCGCTGCGCGCATACGCCGGCTTGGAGCGCGACCTCGTCGTCACCGGCGTAGGCGCCCATGCCGAGATCTGGGACGCCACGGCGTGGAACACCTACGCCGAGGCCAACGAAGAGAGTTACGCCGAGCTGGAGCAGGAGGTGATTCCGGGCCTGTTCTGAGCCCTCGGCCGTGACTCCCAGCTGCTCGTGCCCTGTCGCCACTTCCCCGGTGCCAGGTCGGAGCGGATGGGGATCAGGGCCTGGGGACCAGGACCGCCAGGCGATCATGAATCTTCGCGACATCCACACCCCTGTCATGCTCGAGCGCTGCATCGAGCTGCTCGCTCCCGCGCTCGAGCGCGACGGCGCCGTCTTCGTCGATGCCACGCTCGGCATGGGCGGGCACTCCGAGGCGTTCCTGCAGCGCTTCCCGAAGCTCCAGCTCGTCGGCCTCGACCGCGACACCGACGCCCTCCGCATCGCGGGGGAGCGCCTCGCTCCGTTCGGCGACCGCGTGCATCTCGTGCACACCGTCTACGACGGCATCGCAGATGCGGTGACCGCGAGCGGGTTCGCCGCGGCTGACGGCATCCTCTTCGATCTGGGCGTCTCGTCGCTGCAGCTCGACGTCCCGGGCCGCGGCTTCGCGTACGCGCAGGATGCGCCGCTCGACATGCGCATGGACCAGTCGGCGGGCACGACGGCAGCCGACATCCTCGCCACCTACGGCGAGGGCGACCTGCGGCGCATCTTCGAGCGCTACGGCGAGGAGAAGCTCGCCGGTCGCTACGCCCGCGCGATCATCGCCGCACGTGCCGAGGCGCCCATCGAGCGATCGGGCCGGCTCGTCGAGATCCTGCAGGCGGCGACTCCGGCCGCCGTGCAGCGCACCGGCCACCCTGCCAAGCGCGTGTTCCAGGCGCTGCGCATCGAGGTCAACCGCGAGCTGTCGGTGCTCGAGCGGGCGGTGCCCTCGGCACTCGGCATCCTGCCGGTCGGTGGCCGCGTCGTCGTCCTGTCGTATCAGTCCCTCGAGGATCGCCTCATCAAGCGCGCGTTCGCCGACGCGTCGGCGTCGACCGCGCCCAAGGGGCTGCCCGTCGAGCTGCCCGAGCACGCCCCCAAGTTCCGACTGCTCGTCAAAGGCGCCGAGCTCGCCACCGACGAGGAGCGCGCGGTCAACCCGCGCGCGACGCCGGTGCGCCTGCGAGCCGCTGAGCGCGTGAGGCCCGAGCACGCGGAGGGTGCCTCATGAGCACGATCGCGAACGCCACGACCGGCCTCGGCCGGGCCGTCGCCCCGGAGAGGACGGATGCCCCGCGCCGCCGACTGCGGGTAGTCGACGCACCGGCCCGGCGGCGCCGCCCGAAGCTCTTCTACGGCATCGTCGCGGTGCTGGGGGCTTTCCTCATCGGCGCCGCCCAGATGTCGCTGTCGATCATGACGACGCAGGGGACGTACGAGATCGCCGCCCTGACGAAGGAGCAGCGCGACCTCACCTACGAGAAGCAGATCCTCTACGACGACGTCGCAGGGCTCAGCTCGCCGCAGTACCTGGCCGCGAACGCGGCGGCGCTCGGCATGGTCATCAACGAGGCGCCCAGCTATCTGCGGCTGAGCGACGGCGCGATCCTCGGTCCGTCCGAGGTCGCCATGGGCACTTCGTCGGTCGACGCCATCGGCCGCGGATCCGTGCCCAACGCGCTCATCACGAACACGCCCCTGGTCACCGTGCCTGACGCGACGATCGACGGTCTGCCGGTCGAGGTCGCCGAGACGCCCGACGGCGGAGTCGGCAACACTCCGCCTCCGCTCACGGACGGACTGCCCACCCCGAGCACACACTGAAGCGACGACGCCGAGCCGAGAACCGATCGAGACGCCCCACTGCACGAGGCGCAGAGCACGAGACGCAGATGACGACACGAAGCACGAGAAGTCCCCGCCGCCGCACCGTGGTGGCCCTCGCCGTCGTCCTGGCCGTCCTCGCCGGATTCATCGTCCGCCTCGTCGACATCCAGGTCGTGAACGCCGACGATCACATCAAGGACTCCCTCGACGTCGCCTTCGCCGGAGAGCAGAAGCTCTACGGCACGCGCGGCTCGATCGTCGACACGAACGGGCAGACCCTGGCGGGCAGCATCCTTCGCTACGACTGCCAGCTGTCTCCGCTGCTCATCACCCAGATCGACGAGCAGGTGCTCTCGGGCGACTCCGATGAACGGCTGTGGGCGGACGTGTCGAACGACGTGGCCGAGATCACCGGCCAGACTCCCGAGGAGGTCCGTGCGATCGTCGGCACCGCTCTCGCGGAGGATCCCAACTCGCAGTACGCGGTGCTCAAGAAGGGCGTGTCGACCGAGCAGTTCCGAGCCCTGGCCGACCTCAAGACCCCCTACATCGCGTGTGTCTCGCACCCTGCGCGCACGTACCCCGACGGCGCGGTCGCCGGCAACCTCATCGGCTTCGTCGGCTCCGACGGCACGCCGCTCGAGAGCCTCGAGCAGTCGCAGAACGCCTGCCTCGCGGCGACCGACGGCACGCGGACGTACGAGAAGGGCAAGGACGGCGTCGTCATCCCGGGCACCGAGCTGGAGACGCCCGCGACGGACGGCGGCACGCTGCAGCTGACGATCGACCGCGACCTGCAGTGGTACATGCAGCAGCTCATCGCCGAGCAGACGCAGACGATGGCCGCGCAGCGCGGTGCGATCCTCGTCTACGAGGTGAAGACCGGCAAGGTGCGCGCGGCCGCCGAGTATCCGACCGTCGACCCCAACGACTTCGAGGCCGCAGCGGTGAAGGATCGCACGAGCAGCATCTTCACCGACTGGTTCGAACCCGGATCGACTTTCAAGGGCCTCACCGCGGCGACGGTCATCGATGCCGGGGGGCAGACACCGACCTCGACCGTGGTCGCCTCCAGCCTCGAGAACTTCGACGGGGGCGCGCGCGTGCGCGACTCGTTCCAGCACCCGGCCTACACCTACACGCTCACCGGCGTGCTCATCGACTCCTCGAACGCGGGCATCTCGAAGTTCAGCCAGAAGGTGGACAAGCAGACGCGCTACGACTACTTCAAGAGGTTCGGCATCGGCGACGGCACGGCCTCGGGGTATCCCGGTGAGGGCCAGGGCCTCATCTACCCCGCGGACCAGTGGGGCGCGCAGACCACGCTCAACACCTCGTTCGGCCAGGGCGTCACGACCACCATGCCCGAGCTCGCGCGCGCGTACGGCGCGATCGTGAACGGCGGCGTGAAGATGCCGCTGCAGATCATCGAGTCGTGCACCAAAGCGGACGGCACCGTCGTCGAGCCCGAGGTGGCGGAGCCCGAACGGGTCATCAGCGAGGGCACCTCCGCGCAGATGCGCGAGATGCTCGAGAACGTGTTCCTGCAGGCGCCCTACGCCAAGACGGTCGCCATCCCCGGCTACCGCCTCGGCGGCAAGACGGGTACCGGTGAGAAGAGCGACGGCCAGGGCAACTACAAGGCCGGCGTGTACTACACGACGATGGTCGGCTTCGCGCCCGCCGACGACCCCCAGTACGTCGTCGTCGTCACCCTCGACGAGCCGACGAAGGTAACATCGTCTGCGGCCAACGCGACCGCGTTCCAGAAGGCCATGACCCAGGTTCTCAAGACCTACCGCGTCATGCCCTCGACGACGTCGCCGGAGCTGCTGCCCAAGTTCGGGTAGTGTCCCGAGCTTCCGGAGTTCCCCACATGATCGCGCTCAGCATCGCCCAGATCGCCCACGCCGTTTCGGGCGAAGTGCACCTCGAGAACGGCGACACCCTCGACACCGTCGTGTCGGGGGCCGTCGACACCGACTCCCGCCTCATCGAACCCGGCGGCGTCTTCGTCGCGAAGCCGGGCGAAGAGACCGACGGGCACCTGTTCGTCGACGCGGCCGTCGACAGGGGCGCCGCCCTGGCCCTCGTCGAGCGGCGGGTCGAGGCATCCGTCACCCAGATCCTCGTGCCCGACGTCGTCGAGGCGATCGCCGCCCTCGCACGCGAGGTGGTGAAGACGGTGAAGGATGCCGGAGACCTGCGCGTCGTCGGCATCACCGGGTCGAACGGCAAGACGACGACGAAGAACCTGCTCGCCCGGATCCTCGAGGGCGAGGGTGAGACCGTCTCGCCGAAGGCGTCGTTCAACAACGAGGTCGGCGCGCCCCTCACGATGCTTCGCGTCACCGGCACCACGAAGTACCTCGTGAGCGAGTTCGGCGCGAGCGCGCCCGGCGAGATCGCCCGCCTCGCGGGACTCGTCGACCCCGATGTCGGCGTCGTGCTGATGGTCGGTATGGCGCACGCGGGCGGCTTCGGCGGGATCGAGGCGACCTTCCACGCGAAGTCGGAGCTCGTGCGCGCGTTGAGCGCCGGGGGAGTGGCGGTGCTCAACGCCGACGACGCGCGCGTCGCCGCGATGGCGCCCATCGCCGCCGAGCAGGGCGCGAGCGTGCGCTGGTTCGGCCGCGGTCCCACCGCCACGGATGTGCGCGCCGACGACGTCGTGGTCACGGCATCCGGAACCTCGTTCACGGTGACCGCCGACGGCGTCTCGCTGCCGCTGCGCCTGCGGGTGCTGGGCGAGCATCATGTCATGAACGCGCTGGCGGCGATCGCCGCCGCGACGACCTTCGGGGTCTCGCTCGCCGACGCCGTCGCGCGCCTGGAGACCGTCGAGATCGCCGAGCGGTGGCGCATGCAGCCCCTCGGCTCGGAGCGCGTGCGCATCATCAACGACGCCTACAACGCCAGCCCCGACTCGATGGCGGCGGCTCTGCGCACCCTCGCGCAGATCACCGGCCCCGATGAGCGCACCGTCGCCGTGCTCGGCGCGATGAGCGAGCTCGGCGAGTACGCCGAGGAGGAGCACGACCGGGTAGGCCTGCTCGCAGTGAGACTCGGCATCCAGCGCATCGTCGTCGTGGGCGACCCGGCACGCCGCATGTTCCTCGAGGCCGTCGCACAGGGCTCGTGGGACAACGAGGCCGTCTTCTTCTCGACCGCCGACGAGGCGTTCGACTATCTGCAGGGTGAGCTGCGCGACGGCGACCGCGTGCTGGTGAAGTCGTCGAACTCCGCCGGGCTCCGGTTCCTCGGCGATCGTCTGGGAGAATCGTTCTCGTGAGATCACTCCTTACCGCGGCGGCGATCTCGCTGGCATTCACCCTCTTCCTCACTCCCGTGTTCCTGCGGCTCTTCCGCAAGTGGGGCTGGGGCCAGGTGATCCGGACACCGGAAGACATCCGCAACCCCAACCACCAGACCAAGCGCGGCACGCCCACGATGGGCGGCACGATCTTCATCGTCGGCACGATCGTCGGCTACCTGGTCGGGTGCTACGTCGGCAACAACCCGCCGACCGTCTCGGGCCTGCTCGTGATCTGGATGATGGTCGGGCTCGGCGCCGTCGGCTTCATCGACGACTACATGAAGGTGCGCCAGCAGAAGTTCATGGGCCTGAGCGGCTGGCGCAAGGTCGCCGGTCAGGTCGCGGTCACCGTGCCGTTCGGCATCGTCGCGCTGAACTTCCCCAACCAGTTCGACCAGACCCCCGCCTCGCCGTACATCTCGGTGTTCCGCGACGTGCCGGCCCTGGGCTTCATGACGCTCGGGCTCATCATCGGCTGGATCCTTTACCTCGCGTGGATCACGTTCATCGGCGTCGCCTTCTCCAACAGCACGAACGTGACCGACGGCCTCGACGGCATGGCCGCCGGCGCGGCGATCTTCGTCGTCGGCGCCTACAGCCTCATCGCCTTCTGGCAGTTCAATCAGGCGTGCTGGGGCGGCGACGCCCTCTCGGCGGCGGCGAAGGCCGCGTGCTACCCGACGCGTGATCCGTTCGACCTCGCGATCATCTCGGCGTCCTTCGTGGGCGCGCTCGTCGGCTTCCTGTGGTGGAACGCCCCCAAGGCCAAGGTCTTCATGGGGGACGTGGGATCGATGGCCATCGGCGGCGTCATCGCCGCGATGGCGATCCTCACCCGCACCGAGCTGCTCGCCGTGCTGGTCGCCGGCGTCTTCATCATCGGCCCCGGCTCGGTGATCCTGCAGCGCCTCTACTTCAAGATCACGCGCGGCAAGCGCCTGTTCCTCATGAGCCCGTTCCACCACCACCTCGAGCTGCGAGGGTGGTCGGAGGTCACGATCGTCGTGCGCATGTGGATCATCGCCGGCCTCCTGGCGGTGTCGGGCGTCGGATTCTTCTACGTCGAATGGCTCTCTCGCACATGACCTCGGACCGCCTCCGCGCCCTCACCAGCTGGAACGCCGACTGGAAGGGCCTGCGGGTCGCCGTGCTCGGCCTGTCGGTCACCGGCTTCTCCGTCGCCGACACCCTCGCCGAGCTCGGCGCCGACGTTCTCGTCGTGACCGAGAAGGCCGACGAGGAGTACGAGCGCCTCCTGCCCGTCATCGGCGCACGCCTGTGGACCGGCTCGTTGGATTCGCCTCCCGCCGAGCTCATCGAGTTCGCGCCCGAGGTCGTCGTGGCGTCGCCCGGCTTCGCGCCGAGGCATCCGCTCATCGCGTGGGCGCGCGAGAACGACATCGCGCTGTGGGGCGACGTCGAGCTCGCGTGGCGCGTGCGCGACAAGGTGGTCAGGGCCGACGGCAGACCCGCCGACTGGATCCTCATCACCGGCACCAACGGCAAGACCACCACCACGCGGCTGACGGCGACCATGCTCGTCGCGGGCGGCGTGCGCGCAGCTCCCGTCGGCAACATCGGCACGCCGGTGCTCGACGCGGTGCGCGACCCTGACGGCTTCGACGCACTCGTGGTCGAGCTGTCGAGCCACCAGCTCTGGTACCTGGGACTGCAGGACTCGCCCGACCCGCTGTCGCCGCACGCGGCCGTGTGCCTCAACCTCGCCGACGACCACCTCGAGTGGCACGGCTCGTTCGAGGAGTACCGCGCGGCGAAGGCGCACGTGTACGACAACACGCGCGTCGCGTGCGTCTACAACAAGGCGGATGCGGCCACCCAGGCGATGGTCGAGGACGCCGAGGTCGTCGAGGGCGCCCGCGCCATCGGCTTCGACCTGGGCGTGCCCGGCCCGAGCGACCTCGGCGTCGTCGAGGGCATCGTCGTCGACCGCGCGTTCCTCGAGGACCGGCACAAGAGCGCCCTGGAGCTCACGACGGTCGAGGAGCTCGCCTCCCTCGGGCTCGCGGCGCCGCACATCGTCGCCAACATCCTGGCCGCGGCAGCGCTCGCACGGTCGCTGGATGTCGCGCCCACGGCGATCCGGGATGCGCTGCGCGGCTTCCGCCTGGACCCGCACCGCATCGAGGTCGTCGCGCGCCACGAGGGCGTCACCTGGGTCGACGACTCCAAGGCCACCAACCCCCACGCCGCGGCGTCGTCGCTCGCGGCGTATCCCGGCGCCGTGTGGGTCGTCGGGGGGTTGCTCAAGGGCGTCGACATCTCCGAGCTCGTCGCCGGACGCGGAGCGACCGCGAAGGCGGCGATCGTGATCGGCCTCGACCGCGCCGCGGTCGTCGGCGCGTTCGAGCGACACGCGCCGACGGTGCCGGTGTTCGAGGTGCACGCCGATGAGACTGAAGTGGTCATGGCGCAGGTCGTCGAACTGGCGGCAGGGGTGGCGCGTGACGGGGACGTTGTTCTTCTCGCTCCCGCTGCCGCATCCTTCGACCAGTTCGCGTCGTACGCGGACCGCGGCCGCAGATTCGCTGCGGCGGTGAGGGATCGGATCGGAACGGAGGACCCGGGTGACCACGACGCAGCCACCGCGGGCCCGGACGGCACGCCCCGCTCCGACGACGTCGGCGACGACGACCGAGGCTGACAGGCCCGCGCGACGCGGCCTCGCCGCTCGCGTGTCGCTCGGGCGCGTGTTCGCCCCCGTGCCGAGCGAGTTCCTGCTCATCGCCTCGACGACGCTGCTCCTGACGGTCTTCGGCCTCGTGATGGTGCTCTCGGCGACCTCCGCGACGGCGACGGCCGCCGGTGAGGCTCCGTGGGAGATGGTGCTCAAGCAGGTCGTGTTCGCGGTGATCGGCGTCCCGTTGATGTTCATCGCGAGCCGCCTGCCGGTGGCGTTCTGGAAGAAGATGGCGTGGCCGGCGCTCATCTTCGGCGTCGCGTTCCAGCTCCTGGTGTTCACGCCCCTCGGCCACGGCGCCGACGGGAACCGCAACTGGATCACGATCGCGGGTTTCCAGGCGCAGCCGTCGGAGTTCCTGAAGCTCGGTCTGGCGCTGTGGGTGGCATACGTCCTGTTCCGCAAGCGCACGCTGCTCACGAAGTGGCAGCACGTGTTCATCCCGCTCGTGCCGGTGGCAGGCCTCGCGATCGCGACGGTGCTGGCCGGCGACGACCTCGGCACGGCGATGATCCTCGTGCTCATCGTGCTGGGCGCCCTGTTCTTCTCGGGCGTGAAGCTGCGCATCTTCGTCCTGCCCGCGATCGCCGCGGCGGGCGCGGTCGCGTTCCTCGCGGTGACGAGCCCGGACCGCATGCGCCGGTTCATGAGCTTCCTCAACCCGAACTGCCTCGACGACTACTTCAACGACTGCTATCAGCCGCTGCACGGCATCTGGGGCCTTGCAAGCGGCGGGATCTTCGGTCTCGGCCTCGGCAACTCGCGCGAGAAGTACGACTGGCTGCCCGCGGCCGCGAACGACTACATCTTCGCGATCGTCGGCGAGGAGCTCGGCCTCATCGGCTGCGCCGTCGTGCTGGCCCTCTTCGCCCTGTTCGCCGTCGGCGCCTTCCATGTCATCCGCAAGACCGACGACCCGTTCGTGCGCATCGCCGCCGGCGGCATCACCGTGTGGATCGTCGGGCAGGCGCTGATCAACATCGGCGTCGTGCTGCGCGTCTTCCCGGTGCTCGGCGTGCCGCTGCCGTTCATGTCGCAGGGTGGCACCTCGCTGCTGTCGGTGCTGCTGGCGTGCGGGGTGCTGCTGGCGTTCGCGCGATCACTGCCGGCATCCGTCGCGCGACGTGAGGCCGCCATCGCCTCGGCGCGCGCGGCGCGAGAGCGCGCGAAGCTCCACGCCGTCCGCTGACGTCAGGGCTTCGGATCCGGGTTTGGGGCGCGATTTCTTCGTTGGGGCGGAGTTACTGCGCCCCAACGGAGAGAGTGCGCCCCAAACCCGTCGCGCCGGGCCGGATAGGCTCGGGGAGTGACGACGTACCTTCTTGCCGGCGGCGGCACCGCCGGACACGTCAACCCGCTCCTGGCTGTCGCCGACGCGCTGCGCGCCCGCGACCCCGAGGCCGAGGTGCTCGTGCTCGGCACCCGCGAGGGGCTCGAGGCGCGGCTCGTGCCCGAGCGCGGCTACGAGCTGCTGTTCGTCGACAAGGTGCCGTTCCCGCGCCGCCCGAACAAGGCGGCCGCCACGTTCCCGGCGCGCTTCCCCCGCGCGATCTCACAGGTGCGCGCACACATCGCACAGCGCGGCGTCGACGTGCTCGTGGGCTTCGGCGGCTACGCGTCGGCCCCGGCGTACGTCGCGGCACGGCGCGAGAACGTGCCGTTCGTCGTGCACGAGGCCAATGCCCGCCCGGGCCTCGCGAACGTGCTCGGCGCCCGCCGCGCGGCCGGTGTCGGCGTGGCCTTCGAGGGCACGCCACTCAAGCGCTCGAAGGTCGTGGGGATGCCGTTGCGTCGGGAGATCGTGGCGCTCGACCGCGCCGCGCTGCGCGACGAGGCGGCCGCGTACTTCGGACTCGATCCGGCGAAGCCGGTGCTCCTGGTCTTCGGCGGCTCGCTCGGCGCCCAGCGCCTGAACGCCGCCTTCGGCGAAGGGCACGGCGAGGGCTGGCGTGCCGTGCTCGACGCCGGCTGGCAGCTGCTGCACGTCACCGGCGAGCGCTCCGAGCTCGTCGACCCCGGCGCGCCGGGCTATGTCGTCCGCCGCTACGTCGACCGCATGGACCTCGCGTTCGCTCTCGCCGACTTCATCGTCTCGCGCGCCGGTTCGGCCACGGTCAGCGAGATCAGCGCACTGGGCATCCCGACCGCCTACGTGCCCTACGCCGTGGGCAACGGCGAGCAGGCGCTGAACGCCTCCTCTGCGGTCCGCGCCGGCGCGGCGATCCTGATCCCGGATGCGGAGTTCACGGGCGATCGCGTGCGGTCCGAGGTCGTGCCGCTCCTGGCCGATGAGACCCGCCGCGTGGCGATGGCGGCGGCCGCGGCATCCGTCGGCACCCGCACCGGAACCGAGAACGTCGTCGCGATGATCGACGACGCGCTGCGCGACTGAGATGCGTGTCGTCGCGGCTCTGCTGAGCGCGCTGTGCGCGCTGGCGCTGAGCGGTTGCACGGCCGGCCCGGGTGCGCCGAAAGGCGGGCCCACGCCGCAGGCGTTCCTCGGCCGCGAAGAGCTCCCGGCCTGCGGCACCGTCGAGCTCGATCAGGGCGAAGAGGTTCCGACCGGCGACATCGCGTGCCTCGAGGAGGCTTCCGTCGCCGGCGCGGAGCTGGCGGTGACCCGACCGACCACGGAGGGCGACCCGTTCACGGCGTACTACCGCGTGCTCCCTGGCGGCGGGTGGGAGATCTACACCGACATGACGCAGGATCGCTACGGCGAGGGCTGGTGGCTCGACGAGTGCCCCGACGCCCTCTCGATGACCCAGCTGGGGGAGTGCACCAGCACGCGGCTGTGATCAGGCTCCCGCGGTCGCGGACCCGGGCGCACGCAGCGCAGCGGTGACGACGGCGAGCGCCTCCTCGGCGTCGAGATGCAGGTCGCGAACCTGCGCGGCGAACGCCGCCGCGGCGCGCTGCAGCTGCTGACGGGCGGGGTCGGCGTCGAAAGCGACGAACGTGCCGTTGCGGCCGCGGGTCTCGATGATTCCGGATGCCTCGAGCTCGCGGTACGCGCGGGCGACCGTGCCCGGTGCGACACCCAGGTCTTCGGCGAGGCGGCGCACCGTGGGCAGCCGCGTGCCCGCGGCGAGTTCGCCGGACGCGACCGCGTCGACGAGCCCCGTGCGCAGCTGCTCGAACGGCGGGAGAGGGGAGGACGGGTCGATGACGATCATGCGGGTGCTCCTCCCGACGCGAGTGCCTCGAACCACATCTCGAACTCGCTGGTCATGACTTCGATTGTGTCGCCGTCTGTATCAATGTGTCAACACAAAGCAGTGCGTCGGCGCCGAGCGGCCCCAGCGTGCCGGGGCCGCGGCATCCGCCCGCCAACTTAGACTTGACCGGTCATGATCAGACCCGATCTCAGTCTTCCCATTCCCGACGACATCACGGCCGCCCATTTCATCGGAATCGGCGGATCCGGCATGTCGGGGCTCGCCCGCATGTATCTGGAGCGCGGGATCCGCGTCTCGGGATCCGACCGCGCCGACAGCACGGCGCTGCGCGAGCTCGCGGAGCTCGGCGCCACCGTCTACGTCGGGCACGACGCGTCGAACCTCGCCGACGATGTCGACACCGTCGTGCACACGGGCGCGATCTGGCCCGAGAACCCCGAGTTCGTGCTCGCCAAGGAGCGCGGGCTGCACGTCATACACCGGTCGCAGGCGCTGTACTGGCTGATCGGCGGGCGTCGGCTCGTCTCGGTCGCCGGTGCTCACGGCAAGACCACGTCGACCGGCATGATCGTCACCGCCCTCCGCGACCTGGGCGTCCAGCCGACCTTCGTGAACGGCGGCGTCATCGCCCAGCTGGGTGTGTCCAGCGGCAGCGGCTCGGACGAGCTCTTCGTCATCGAGGCCGACGAGTCCGACGGCACGTTCCTGCTGTACGACACGTCGATCGCGCTCATCACGAACGTCGATCCCGACCACCTCGACCACTGGGGCACCCGCGACGCGTTCTACGCCGCGTTCGCCCGGTTCGCGAACGAGGCGCGCGAGGCGGTCGTCATCTCGTCCGACGACGCGGGTGCGCAGCTCGTCGCCGCACAGCTCAGCCACCCGCACGTCATCACCTTCGGCGAGGCCGCAGACGCGACGGTGCGCGTGAGCGACATCGTCACCGACGGACCTGTCTCGTTCCGCATCACGCACGACGGGGTCGCCGTCGACGCGCAGCTGCCGGTTCCCGGGGCCCACAATGCGATCAATGCCGCGGGCGCGGTCGCCGTGCTCCTCACGCTCGGCCACGCCCTCGAGCCCGCGGTCCGCGCGGTCGAGGGCTTCGCCGGCACCGTCCGCCGCTTCGAGCTGCACGGCGTCGAGCGGGGCGTCAGCGTCTTCGACGACTACGCCCACCACCCGACCGAGGTCGCCGCCGCCCTCGCCGCGGCTCGGTCGGTCGTCGGCGACGGACGCCTCATCGCGATCCAGCAGCCGCACACCTACTCGCGCACGCAGGAGATGTACCGCGAGTTCGCCGAGGTGCTCGAGCGGTACGCCGACCACACCGTCATGCTCGACGTCTACGGCGCCCGGGAGGACCCCGTGCCCGGAGTCACCGGCGAGCTCGTGAGCGCGGCCTTCGCAGACCCGTCGCACGTGCACTACGTCCCCGACTGGCAGGAGGCCGCGGACTACACGGCCTCGGTCGCGCGCGACGGCGACTACGTCATCACCCTCGGCTGCGGCAACGTGTACCTCATCATCCCGCAGGTGCTCGAGGCCCTCGCCCACGAGGACTCCGCCCGTCAGACGAGCACGGCGAAGTAGCAGCCGCATGCGCCGCCCGTCGCCGTTGCCGCAGCCGCCGGTCGCCTCGCGCGGCACGGCGGATAAGGCCGCGCCGACGCGCACGCAGCGCCCCATCGAGGAGTCCGCCGCCACGCGGGCACCGGCGGCACGTCGGCGGGACGAGCCGGCGCCCGACGAGAACCCCACGGCCCCCGTCATCCCGCTGGCGTCGCCGACGCCGCTGCGCGACGCGAAGCCCACCCCCGATTCCACGACGGCCGACGCGGGAACGGATGCTGCGCAGGTGGGCTTCCGCGAGGTGTGGAGTGCCGCACACGCCCGGCGCAAGGCGCTGCGCGCCGAGATCCGCCGCTTCACCGTGCGCCAGCGACGCCGGCGCGCGGTGTGGTTCGGTGCGGCGGCATCCGTCCTCCTCCTCGCCCTCGGCACGCTCGGCGCCGCGTACAGTCCGCTGTTCGGGGTGGAGAAGATCACTGTGGTCGGTGCGCAGGAGCTCGTTGCCGGCGACGTCAGCGCCGCGCTGTCCGGTCAGCTCGGCACGCCGCTGCCGCTGGTCGACGAGAGCGCCATCAAGGCCGAGCTCGTCGCGTTCCCGCTCATCGAGACCTACGCCCTCGAGGCGCGACCGCCGCACGAGCTGGTGGTGCGGATCGTCGAGCGCACGCCGATCGGGCTGATCGAGACGCGTGCGGGGTACACCCTCGTCGACGCGGCGGGCGTGGCGCTGTCGACGACGGCGACGCCGAGCGCCGGCACTCCCGTGCTCACGATCACGGGTGGCGTGGACTCCGACGCGTTCGCCGCGGCCGGTCAGGTGATGCGCTCGCTGCCCGACGCGATCCGTGCGCAGGTGACGGGGGTCACGGCATCCACCCCCGACGACGTGACGCTCGAACTCGGCGGCACGAACACGCAGGTCGTGTGGGGGAGCGCGGAGGATTCGGCGAAGAAGGCCCTCGCCCTGAACAAGATCATGGCGGCGCGCCCGCCTGCCGACGTGTTCTCGTACGACGTCTCATCGCCGGGCGCCGTCGTCGTCCGCTGACGCGCAACCCCCTCCGACGCGACTTCGAGTACCAGATGGCGCGACACGCCGACTCGCTCCGAGCTCGTGCGCGGCATCGGCCTACTTTCGTGACAAAGGAATTGCATACCGGGCAATTCTTTATACCTCTACTAGAGGTTGAAGGTTTCGACAGGTCCAGGGCTACGGAGGCCGGCATGAGCCAGAACCAGAACTACCTCGCCGTCATCAAGGTGGTCGGCGTCGGCGGCGGCGGCGTGAACGCGGTCAACCGCATGATCGAGCTCGGCCTGCGGGGCGTCGAGTTCATCGCCATCAACACCGACGCCCAGGCGCTGCTCATGAGCGACGCCGACGTCAAGCTGGATGTCGGGCGCGAGCTGACCCGGGGGCTCGGTGCAGGTGCCGACCCCGAGGTGGGGCGCCGCGCCGCCGAGGACCACGCGGAGGAGATCGAGGAGGCGCTGCGCGGCGCAGACATGGTCTTCGTCACCGCGGGCGAGGGCGGCGGCACCGGCACCGGCGGCGCGCCGGTCGTGGCCAAGATCGCGAAGTCGATAGGAGCACTCACGATCGGTGTCGTGACGAAGCCCTTCTCCTTCGAAGGCCGACGACGCCAGCAGCAGGCAGAGTCGGGCGTCGCGCGCCTGAAGGAAGAGGTCGACACCCTCATCGTGGTGCCGAACGACCGCCTGCTCGAGATCAGCGACCGCGGCATCTCGATGATCGAGGCGTTCGCCACCGCCGATCAGGTGCTCCTCGCCGGTGTGCAGGGCATCACCGACCTCATCACGACACCCGGTCTCATCAACCTCGACTTCGCCGACGTCAAGTCGGTCATGCAGGGAGCGGGTTCGGCGCTCATGGGCATCGGCTCCGCACGGGGGGCGGATCGCGCCATCAAGGCCGCCGAGCTCGCCGTCGAATCGCCCCTGCTCGAGGCCTCGATCGAAGGCGCGCACGGTGTGCTGCTGTCGATCCAGGGCGGCTCGAACCTCGGCATCTTCGAGATCAACGACGCAGCGCAGCTGGTCAAGGAGGCCGCGCACCCGGAGGCGAACATCATCTTCGGCACGGTCATCGACGACACCCTCGGCGACGAGGTGCGCGTCACCGTTATCGCGGCGGGCTTCGACGGCGGCGAGCCGCAGGCCCGCATCGAGCCGATCACGGCCACGCGCGTCGTCTCCACGCCCGCGCTGCCCGTGACATCCGCCGACGAGGCCGCGAAGGACCGCGATGTCGTCGAGACGCCCCAGCAGGTGCCGGTTGCGGTCGGCGCCGTCACCGAGTCGTCCTACGACACCGCCTTCGGCGACGACGACCTCGATATCCCCGACTTCCTCAAGTAAGTGGGCGACCTCGCCGATCGTCTCGCGACGATCGATGAGCGGATCGCGGATGCCGCGCGCGCGGCGCGCCGTGATCCGTCCGAGCTCACCCGCATCGTCGTGACCAAGTTCCACCCGGCCTCCCTCGTCGAGGAGCTGTACGGGCTCGGCGTGCGCGACGTGGGGGAGAACCGGCAGCAGGAGTTCAGCCGCAAGGCGGCCGAGGTCGGAGCCCTCGCCGGTCTGCGCTGGCACTTCATCGGGCAGGCGCAGACCAACAAGGCGCGCGCGATCCGGGCGGCAGCATCCGTCGTCCATTCGCTGGACCGTTCCCGCCTGGCAGACGCGCTCGACGCCGCGTCCGAGCCGGGAGACGCCGTCCTCGACGTGCTCCTGCAGGTCAACCTCACCGACGACCCCGGCCGTGGCGGCGTCGCCCCTGACGACCTCGAGGCCCTCGCCGCCCACACCGCCGCGCTGCCCTCGCTGCGCGTGCGCGGGGTGATGGCGGTCGCGCCGCTGGACGAGCCGCCCGCTGCGGCGTTCGAGCGGCTGAACCGCCTCGCGGGCGTCGTGCGCGCGGTCGTCCCGGATGCCGAGTGGATCTCCGCCGGCATGACGGCGGACTTCGCCGAGGCCATCGCGGCCGGCGCGACACACCTACGCATCGGTTCGGCAATCACCGGACCCAGACCAGAACGCGGCTAGCCTCGGAACAGATGAGCACTACGGAGGATCAGATGTCGAACCCGCTCAAGAAGACCATGGTGTACCTCGGACTCGCCGACGAGGAAGAGGTCTACGAAGAGCCGGCCCCTCAGCCGCGTGCTCGCAAGTCCGAGCAGGTCGTCGAGAAGCCGGCCGCTCCCGTGACGCCGATCCACCGTCCCGCCGTCGTGCGTCAGCCGGCGCCCGCGGCGATCAACGAGATCCTTACGGTGCACCCGAAGCAGTACCGCGATGCCCAGGTCATCGCAGAGAACTTCCGCGACGGCATCCCCGTGATCATCAACCTCTCGCAGATGAGCGACGCCGACGCGCGGCGTCTCATCGACTTCGCGAGTGGCCTGTCGCTCGGCCTCTACGGACGCATCGAGCGCGTCACCAGCAAGGTGTTCCTGCTCTCGCCCGAGAACGTCGCCGTGTCGGGCGACGGAGCGGTGGCGCAGGCGGATCCGGAGTCGGTTCCGTTCGCGCAGCCGTAATCTGGCTACGTGGCAGTCGTCCAACTCATCGCAGCGATCCTCAACCTCGCGCTGCTGCTCTATGTCTTCGTGTTGCTCTCGCGGCTGGTCCTCGACTGGATCCCGTTCTTCAACCGGGAGTGGCGCCCGCGAGGCGCGGGTCTCGTCGCCGCGGAGATCATCTACACCGTCACCGATCCGCCGATCAGGCTGTTCCGCCGCTTCATCCCGCCGCTGCGCGTGGGTGCGATCGCGATCGACTTCGGGTTCGCGCTGACGATGCTGCTGTGCTTCATCCTGCTCAGCATCACCCGCACCCTCGCAGGCTGAACCGACTCCCTCCGACCCGGTCGTCGCCTTCGACACTCTCAGAACCGATGACTATGCTTTGCTGATACGAACGGCCGCCAGCCGGCGGCCGCCCCGACATCGGCCAGCGACCAGACGCTCGAAAGAGGAATCACCATGGCATTGTCCCCCGATGACGTCGTCACCAAGCAGTTCCAGCACGTCCGCTTCAAGGAGGGTTTCGACCCGGATGAGGTGGACGACTTCCTCGACGAGATCGTCGTCGAGTGGCGTAAGGCTCTCACCGAGAACGAGGAGCTGAAGGCCAAGCTGGCGGCGTATGAGTCGGGTGCTGCCGCGCCTGCCCCGGCTCCCGCCCCGGCGCCTGTCGCCGAGCCCGCCCCCGCCGCCGGTGGCGCCGCTCCCGCCGCGAGTGCCGGCATCATCGAGCTGGCGCAGCGCCTGCACGACGAGCACGTCGCCGAGGGCATCGCGCAGCGCGACCAGCTCATCTCCGACGCCAAGTCGCAGGCCGCGTCGATCGTGTCCGAGGCCGAGACGCGCGGTCGCGAGGAGCTCTCGAAGCTCGAGCGCGAGCGCACCACGCTCGAGGGCCGCATCTCCGAGCTCCGCAACTTCGAGCGCGACTACCGCGCACAGCTGCGCAGCTACATCGAGGGCAAGCTGCGCGACCTCGAGACCACGGCGACGGCGTCCGGCGCTCAGCCGGTCTCCGCGCTGGGCCTCTAGGCCTTGTCGCGCCGACCACCCCTTCGTCAGGCGGCGGCCGGCACCATCATCGCGGTTCTCGCGGTGCTGGTGCTGGCCGCCGACCAGTTGGCGAAGTACCTTGCGCTCGAGAACCTGCCCTACCAGGAGCCGGTCGAGGTCCTCGGTGACTTCCTGAGCTTCTACCTGACCCGCAACCCCGGCGCCGCCTTCTCGCTCGGTGAGGAGGTCACGTGGATCTTCACGATCGCGCTGGCCGCCGTCGCCGTGGTCATCGCGTGGCTCGCCGCGACGCGCGTGCGCTCGCGCCTCTGGGCGGTCGCCCTCGGGCTCCTCCTCGGCGGCGTCCTGGGCAATCTCACCGATCGGCTCTTCCGCGACCCCGGCTTCGGCGTCGGGCACGTCGTGGACTTCATCAACACGCCGTGGATGTGGTTCTTCCCCGGCATGTCCCCGGCGATCTACAACGTCGCCGACATCTTCATCGTGTGCGACATGATCGCGATCGCACTCTTGGTACTCGTGGGGGTTCACATGGACGGTACGCGCGACCACGGCCGCAAGGACGAGAACAGAAGCGAGGACGACGAGACGCTCCTCGGCGCCGAGGGCGACCAGTTCGCCTCCGGCGGCACCGTGGAAGGCTTCGGCGACGAGTTCCCCGTCGCCGACCCGGACGCGGGCATCCCGGCCGCCGAGCGCGGGCTGCCTCCGCTCAGCGAGGCCGAACAGCACGAGGTCGAGGAAGAGGCCGAGCGCGAGGCGGAGGAGTACGAGGCCGGCCACGATCCGAAGCGGCCCGAGTCCGGCGCCCAGCTCTGACGTGGACTCGCGCAGCCTTCCCGTCCCCGACGGACTCGACGGCGCCCGCGTCGACGCGGCCCTCGCCAAGATGCTCGGCTTCTCCCGGACGTTCGCGGCCGAGGTCGCCGAGGCCGGCGGTGTGACGATGGACGGGCGGACGCTCGCGAAGTCCGACAAGCTCCGCGGCGGCGCCTGGCTCGACGTGTCGTGGGCGCCGAAGGAGGAGCCGCGGGTCGTGCCGGTGGAGGTGCCCGACCTCGGCATCGTGTACGACGACGACGACATCGTCGTGGTCGACAAGCCGTCGGGTGTCGCGGCGCACCCCTCCCTCGGGTGGGAGGGGCCGACGGTGCTCGGCGCCCTCGCCGCCGGCGGCTACCGCATCGCGACGACCGGCGCCGCCGAGCGTCAGGGCGTCGTGCACCGACTCGATGTCGGCACGAGCGGCCTCATGGTCGTCGCCAAGACCGAGCAGGCGTATGTCGCGCTCAAGCGCGCCTTCAAGGAGCGCGAGGTCGAGAAGATCTACCACGCCGTCGTGCAGGGCCACCCCGACCCGCTCGCCGGAACCATCGACGCGCCGATCGGACGGCATCCGTCGCACTCGTGGAAGTTCGCGGTGACTCCCGACGGCAAGGACTCCGTCACGCACTACGAGACGCTCGAGGCGTTCCCGGGAGCCTCGCTGCTCGAGATCCACCTCGAGACGGGACGCACCCACCAGATCCGCGTGCACATGGCGGCGCACCGGCACCCGTGCGTCGGCGATCCGCTCTACGGCGCCGACCCGACCATGTCGGCGCGGCTGGGCCTCACGCGCCAGTGGCTGCATGCCCACGAGCTCTCGTTCGCGCATCCCGCGACCGGGGACTGGGTGACGTTCACGTCGGAGTATCCGGCCGACCTGGCGCATGCGCTCAGCGTGCTGCGCGGTGACTGATCCCGCCGTGCCCGGCTGCGCGAGCGCTCAGCGTCCGCCCTCGAAGCGCGCGGCCCCGTCGCCGAGGAGCGCGGAGTCGATCCGCCGACGCATGTCGGCATCGATCTCGGCGGGCAGCGCGTGGAGGTCGAACCACCCGACTTCGGTCATCTCGCCGTCGGCGGGGTACGGCTCGCCCGACACCCACGCGCACCGGAACGTGAGGTCGAGGTAGTCCGCCTGATCGCCGTTGCCGTAGACGATGCGCGGGATCCGGTGCACCCAGGCAAGTCGCTCGACGCGGCAGACGACGCCGGCCTCCTCGCGCGTCTCGCGCACAGCTGCGTCTGCGGGCTCTTCGCCCGGGTCGACGATTCCCGTGATCGGCGTGAGCCAGCCGTTGTCGCTGCGACGGCCCAGCAGCACCGCGCCGTCGCGGATCACGACCGCGGTCACGCCCGACAGGGACAGCGGGTGCGTGCCGACCTTCTCACGCAGCTCGAGGATGAAGTCCGGGGTGGGCATGCTCACACCCTATGCGGCGCGCCGGGTCCCGATCGCAACTGCGCCTGGACGATGTCGGATGCCTCGGGCAGAGTGTCGCCATGTCGATCGAGGTGAGACCCGCGATGGTCTACGAAGACGTCGCGACGATGGTGGGCCCGAAGAACCCGGTGTCCAATGTGTGCTTCTGTCTCAGCTACCGCATCCCCTCGAAGGAGAACCTCGCACTGAAAGGACCGGAGCGCGGAGAGCGCGTGCGCCGGCTCATCGACGAAGAGGGTCCGATCGGCGTTCTCGCGTACGACGGCGACGAGGTCGTCGGGTGGGCCGCGGTGGCGCCGCGCACGCGGACGCACTTCGCGACGTTCCGCAAGATCCCGCACGTCGATGAGCAGGACGTGTGGTCGCTCTGGTGCTTCCGGGTGCGGCCGGGGCATCGCAAGAAGGGCGTCATGCACGCTCTCATCGACGGTGCCGTCGAGTTCGCACGCGACCAGGGCGCCCCTGTGCTCGAGGGCTACCCCGTCGACAACGGCGGTGAGAAGGTCGATCTGACGATGGCGTACGTCGGCACGCGCCGCCTGTTCGAGAAGGCCGGGTTCGTGAAGGCCGCCGACACAGAGTCGGTGCTGTCGGGGTTTCCCCGCGTCCTCATGCGCCTCGAGCTCTAGCGTGGACGCGTGAACGAACTCCTGCGCCGCCGCTTCACCTGTGCGAACTCCCTCTACCTCGACTTCGTCGATGCGGTCTCGCCGGAGCAGCTGGGCTCGCACCTGGCGGACCTCCCGTCCGACACGGTGGGGCATCAGCTCTGGTGCGTCCTCGGGGCGCGCGAGAGTTACCCGCGTGCCGCGCGGGCGGGGGAGTGGCAGGGTTTCACGAGCCCGGTCACGGCGGACGAGACGACGGATGCCGCGGCTCTCCGCGCTGCGCTGGCGCAGACTTCATCGGATGTCGATCACTGGATCGCGGGGCTGGACGCCGAGGACGAGGCATCCCTCACATATGCGCTTGCGCTGCTCGAGCACGAGACGCAGCACCACGGACAGCTCATCCGCTACCTGTACGGCCTCGGGATCGAACGGCCCGAGTCATGGCAGCGCCAGTACGCCCTCGACGAGGAGTTCTGAGACCCTGACCTTCACCCTCGAGTCGAGGGTGAAGAGACCTCGTGGCAGGAGTCCGCGACTCACGACGGATGCCGCCGCCGGTGTCGGCGGCCGAACCTAGACTCGATGCGTGGCATCCGATTCCTTCGTCCATCTGCACGTGCACAGCGAGTACTCGATGCTCGACGGAGCGGCCAAGATCGGGGCGATGACGCAGGCGGCGGCCGAGTACGGCATGCCGGCGATCGCCGTCACCGACCACGGCAACACGTTCGCCGCGTTCGAGTTCTACCGCGCGGCCCAGGCCGCCGGCATCAACCCGATCATCGGACTCGAGGCGTACGTCACGCCCGGCACCCACCGCAGCGACAAGTCGCGCGTGGCGTGGGGCACGCCCGAGCAGAAGAGCGACGACGTCTCCGGCTCCGGTGCCTACACGCACACCACGCTGTGGAGCGAGACCACCGAGGGCATGCACAACCTGTTCCGGCTGAGCTCGCTGTCGAGCATGGAGGGCTACTACTTCAAGCCGCGCATGGACCGCGAGCTCCTCCAGACGTACGGCAAGGGGCTCATCGCGACGACCGGCTGCCCGTCCGGCGAGGTGCAGACGCGCCTGCGTCTCGGCCAGTACGACGCGGCGCGCGCGGCGGCGGCCGAGTTCCAGGACATCTTCGGCAAGGAGAACTACTTCGCCGAGATCATGGACCACGGCCTGTCGATCGAGCGACGGATCATGAGCGATCTGCTGCGGCTCGCGAAGGACCTCGACATCCCGCTGGTCGCCACCAACGACTCGCACTACACCCACCAGCACGAGGCCGACGCGCACGCAGCGCTGCTCTGCGTGCAGTCGGGGTCGACCCTCGACGACCCGAACCGGTTCAAGTTCGACGGTGACGGGTACTACATCAAGCCCGCACAGGAGATGCGGCAGCTCTTCCGCGACCACCCCGAGGCGTGCGACAACACGCTGCTGATCGCCGAGCGCTGCAAGGTCGAGTTCAACACCTCGGCGAACTACATGCCCCGCTTCCCCGTGCCCGACGGCGAGACCGAAGACAGCTGGCTCATCAAGGAGGTCGAGCGGGGCCTTCATCACCGGTACCCGGGGGGCATCCCCGACAAGGTCCGCAAGCAGGCCGAGTACGAGACCGGCATCATCCTGCAGATGGGCTTCCCCGGCTACTTCCTGGTGGTCGCCGACTTCATCAACTGGGCGAAGGACCACGGCATCCGCGTCGGTCCCGGCCGCGGCTCCGGCGCGGGCTCGATGGTGGCCTACGCGATGAAGATCACCGACCTCGACCCCCTCGAGCACGGCCTCATCTTCGAGCGGTTCCTCAACCCCGACCGCGTCTCGATGCCCGACTTCGACGTCGACTTCGACGATCGCCGCCGCGGCGAGGTGATCGACTACGTCACCGAGAAGTACGGCTCCGAGCGCGTCGCGCAGATCGTCACGTACGGCACCATCAAGTCGAAGCAGGCGCTGAAGGACGCGGGGCGCGTGCTCGGCTTCCCCTTCAGCATGGGGGAGCGGCTGACCAAGGCGATGCCCCCGCCCGTGATGGGCAAGGACATGCCGCTGGACGGCATGTTCGACCCGCAGCATCCGCGCTACAAGGAGGCTGTCGAGTTCCGCACGCTGATCGAGACCGATCCCGAGGCGAAGACGGTCTTCGACCGTGCGCTCGGACTCGAGGGACTGAAGCGGCAGTGGGGCGTGCACGCCGCAGGTGTGATCATGTCGTCGGAGCCGTTGCTCGACATCATCCCGATCATGCGCCGCGAGCAGGACGGTCAGATCGTCACGCAGTTCGACTACCCGTCCTGCGAGACCCTCGGGCTCATCAAGATGGACTTCCTGGGGCTTCGCAACCTCACGATCATCTCGGACGCGCTCGACAACATCCGCCTCAACCGTGGCGAGGAGCTCGACCTCGAGCACCTGACCCTCGACGACCGCCCCGCCTACGACCTGCTGACCCGTGGCGACACGCTGGGCGTCTTCCAGCTCGACGGCGGGCCGATGCGCTCTCTCCTGCGGCTGATGAAGCCCGACAACTTCGAGGACATCTCGGCCGTCATCGCGCTGTACCGCCCGGGTCCGATGGGCGCGAACTCGCACACCAACTACGCGCTGCGCAAGAACGGGCTGCAGGACATCACGCCGATCCACCCCGAGCTCGAGGAGCCGCTGAAGGACATCCTCGACACGACCTATGGCCTGATCATCTATCAGGAGCAGGTCATGGCCATCGCTCAGAAGGTGGCCGGCTTCTCCCTCGGACAAGCAGACATCCTGCGGCGCGCGATGGGCAAGAAGAAGAAGTCCGAGCTCGACAAGCAGTACGAGGGCTTCTCCGGCGGCATGAAGGAGCGCGGCTTCGGCGATGCCGCGGTGCAGGCGCTGTGGGACATCCTGCTGCCGTTCTCGGACTACGCCTTCAACAAGGCGCACTCCGCCGCGTACGGACTCGTCTCGTACTGGACGGCGTACCTCAAGGCCCACTATCCGGCCGAGTACATGGCTGCGCTCCTCACCAGCGTCGGTGACTCGAAGGACAAGATGGCGGTCTACCTCAACGAGTGCCGCCGCATGGGCATCAAGGTGCTGCCGCCCGACGTCGGGCAGTCGATCCGGTACTTCGCGGCCGTCGGCGAAGACATCAGATTCGGCCTCGGCGCGGTGCGCAACGTCGGCGCGAACGTCGTCGAGGGCATCGTCGCCGCCCGGGCCGACGCGACCTATTCGAGCTTCCATGACTTCCTCTCAAAGGTGCCCGTGCATGTGGCGAACAAGCGGACGGTCGAGTCGCTGATCAAGGCCGGCGCGTTCGACACGATGGGGTCGACGCGGCGCGCACTCATGGAGATCCATGAGGATGCGACCGAGGCCGCCGTGCTCGACAAGCGCCGCGAGGCCAACGGCGAGGTCGGCTTCGACTTCGACTCGCTCTGGGGGGACGACGAGCCTCAGCAGGCGGCCAAGGTGCCCGAGCGGCCCGAGTGGACCAAGAAGGACAAGCTCGCTTTCGAGCGCGAGATGCTGGGGCTCTACGTGTCGGACCACCCGCTGGCCGGCCTCGAGATCCCGCTCGCGAAGCACGCATCGACGAGCATCCACGACCTGCTGGCCTCGGAGGACGTGGGCGACGGGGATCAGGTGACGATCGCCGGCCTCGTCACGAGCGTGCAGCATCGCGTGGCCAAGCAGAGCGGCAATCCCTACGGCATGATCACCGTCGAGGACTTCGACGGCGAGATCACGGTCATGTTCATGGGCAAGACCTACACCGAGTTCCAGCACATGCTGCAGGCCGACTCGATCCTCGTTGTGCGCGGCCGCGTGTCGCGGCGCGACGACGGCATGAACCTCCACGCGCAGTCTGCGTTCTCGCCGGATCTCGGCAGCATGGACGAGTCGAGCGCACTGGTGCTGATCATTCCAGAGCGGCGTGCGAGCGAGGCGCTCGTCGGCGAGCTCCTGCAGACCCTGAACCGCCACGCGGGCGAGACCGAGGTGTCGGTCAAGCTCCACAGCGGCACGGTGGCGAAGGTGTTCGAGGTGCCGCACACCGTACGGATCACCCCGGACCTGTACGGCGAGCTCAAGGGTCTCCTCGGGCCGCAGTGTCTCGGATGACAAACGGGCGCGCGTGCGTGCGTCGGCGGATGTCGCCGCACGTCGCGCCGTCTCATCGGCGTCTCATGCGCCGTAGGTAATATCGGGTCGACGCGGGCCTCGGGAGCCCGCCGGAAGGAACGAACGTGACGGACGAGAAGCAGGACGCCAGCATCGACGAGGCGGTCGCGACCGAAGAGCCGCCGCAGTACGGTGTCGGGCCGTTCTCCATCCGCGAGGTCGCCCTCGCGGGAACGTGGATCGTCGCGTTCGTCGTGTCGTTCTTCCCGATCTACGGCCCATTCGAGTCGGCGCCGTCGGTCTGGACCGGCGGCATCGACTGGATCCTCATGATCGGCGTGCCGACCATCGCGGTGTTCCTCATCGTGCTGCGCCGTCTGTCACCGCAGGGCATCCGCCGCGTCGGCTCCCTCGGCATCGACCAGTTCGCGTCGGTCGCGTTCTCCGTCGCCAGCGTGCTCTGGCTGAGCCTGCTGTGGAACTCGTTCGTCCGCCTGTCGGTGGGGCAGATCTTCCTCGCCTCCTGGGTCGTGTGGGTGGAGTTCTTCCTCATGCTCGCCGGCGTCGTGCTCACGGTCGCCGCGCCGTTCATCGGCCCGTTCGCGCAGGACTTCCAGGGGCGCCCCGAGGTCCCGGCGCACCGCAGCGCCCGTCCGGTGCGGCCCGTGTCGCCGCGCCCAGCGCCCGTGCGCCCCGAGCCCGCCGCCGAGGCAGAGGCGGAATACACGCCCTACGCGCCCGCCGACACCGGCTCCACCGCGACGCCTGAAGCCGCGGCGAACGACGACTTCGCCACGACGGTGATCCCGATCGACGAGCAGGACGCCCCGACGGTCGAGGAGCAGGTCGCGCCGGCCCCGATCGAGCCCGCTCAGGCGCGGGAGTCCTTCGAGCACGTCGAGAACCCCACGTCCACCGTGGAACCCGCCGCGGCGACGGCGCCGCAGCACCAGGCCTTCTGGGCGCTCGTGCCCGAGGAGCGCGACATCGTGGACGAGATCGGCATCCCCGTGTTCCGCATCGGCCCGAGCGCGTGGGCTCTCGTCATCGAGGACCGCGGCGAGGTGTTCGTGGTGCGCCACGAGGACGGCCGCATCGGCTACCTGCACGACGTCTCGGGCGTCACGCGCGGCTGACTCCGATCCGCCTCGCGATACCGTAGAAGGATGCTCCGGACGATCGACCTGCGTGGGCGTGCGCTCACGCCCGCGGAACTGCTCGCGACCGTTCCCCGTGCCGAGGCGGCGCGCACAGAAGCCCTCGCGACGGCCGCGCACATCGTGGACGACGTGGCTGCGCGCGGCGAGACCGCCCTCAGGGAGCAGGCGTCGACCTTCGACGGCGTGGCCGGGCACGACATCCGCGTCCCCGCCACCCACCTCGACGAGGCGCTCGAGACGCTCGATCCCGCCGTGCGCGCCGCGCTCGAGCAGGCGATCGAGCGCGTGCGCGAGGCATCCGCCGCTCAGGTCCCTGCTCCGACGGTGACCCAGCTCGGTCCCGGCGCCCGGGTGACGCAGCGATGGCAGCCGGTGCGCCGCGTCGGCCTGTATGTCCCCGGCGGCAAGGCCGTGTACCCCTCGAGCGTCGTCATGAACGTCGTGCCGGCGCAGGTCGCGGGAGTGTCCGAGATCGCTCTGGCTTCGCCGCCGCAACGCGCGTTCGGCGGCCGTGTGCACCCGGTCATCCTCGGCGCCGCGAAGCTCCTCGGGGTGACCGAGGTGTACGCGATGGGCGGCGCCGGCGCGATCGGGGCTCTCGCCCACGGCGTGGCGTCGCTCGGTCTCGAGCCGGTCGACGTCGTCACCGGCCCCGGCAACAACTTCGTCGCCGCCGCCAAGCGCGCCGTGGCGGGTCTCGTCGGCACGGATTCCGAGGCCGGGGCCACCGAGATCCTCGTGGTCGCCGACGACAGCGCCGACGCGCGCCTGGTCGCGGTCGACCTCATCAGCCAGGCCGAGCACGACGAACAGGCCTCCGCCGTCCTCGTCACGACGTCGGAGCAGCTCGCGGCCCGAGTCCTCGAGGCCATCGCGCCCCGCGCCGCCGCGACGCGTCACGCCGAGCGCGTCGCCGCGGCCCTCGCCGGCCCGCAGTCGGCGATCGTGCTGGTCGACGACCTCGCCGCGGCGACGGCGTTCAGCAACGCCTATGCGCCGGAGCACCTCGAGCTGCACCTCGCCGACCCGCGTCCCGAGGAGTTCGTTCACGCCGGCGCCGTGTTCGTCGGCGCGGATTCACCGGTGAGCCTCGGCGACTACCTCGCCGGCAGCAACCACGTGCTGCCGACCGGGGGACAGGCCCGCTACTCGGCGGGGCTCTCCGCCGCCACCTTCCTGCGCCCGCAGCAGGTCATCGAGTACGACCGCGATGCCCTCGCCGCCGTCCACGCCGCGATCGTGACGCTCGCCGAGGCGGAGGCGCTCCCCGCCCACGGCGAGGCCATCACGGCCCGTTTCGAGGACTGAGCCCGGATTCCCGGCGTAGGCTGTCTCTGCCATGCACTGCCCGTTCTGCCGCCACGCCGATTCGCGCGTCATCGACTCGCGCACCAGCGACGACGGTCTCAGCATCCGTCGCCGTCGTCAGTGCCCGCAGTGCGGAGGTCGTTTCACCACGATCGAGACCGCGAGCCTCAACGTCATCAAGCGCTCGGGCGTGATCGAGCCCTTCAGCCGGGAGAAGGTCATGTCCGGCGTGCGCAAGGCGTGCCAGGGGCGGCCCGTGACCGACGCCGACCTCGCGGTGCTCGCGCAGACCGTGGAAGAGAGCATCCGCCAGACCGGCGCCTCGCAGCTGGACGCGAACGAGATCGGTCTCGCGATCCTCGGCCCCCTGCGCGACCTCGACGAGGTCGCCTACCTCCGGTTCGCGAGCGTGTACCAGGCGTTCGACTCGCTCGAGGACTTCGAGACGGCCATCGAGCAGCTTCGGGTCGACCACGGACGCGCTCGCGCGCGCGACGAGAGCGCAACGGCCGCCACGGAGTGACCGGATAGCCTAGGAGGGATGTATCCCCTCCTCTTCCGCACCGTCTTGTCGCGCATGGACCCCGAGTCCGCCCACCATTCGGCGATGGCCGTGATACGGATGCTGGGGGTTCCACCGTTCTCTTGGGCCGCGCGTGCGATCACCCGACCTGCTCCCGAGCTGCGGACCACCGCGCTGGGGCTCGCCTTCGACTCGCCCTTCGGCGTCGCGGCCGGGTTCGACAAGGACGTGAAGGGGGCCTCGGGCCTCCACGCCCTCGGCTTCGGTCACGTCGAGGTCGGCACGGTGACGGCAATCCCGCAGGACGGCAACCCGCGCCCGCGGCTGTTCCGGCTCATCCCGGACCGCGCCGTCGTGAACCGGATGGGCTTCAACAACCACGGCGCGGAGGCCGCGGCCGCGCGTCTGCGGACGCTCCGCAAGCGCTCGCGCCGCACGGTGCTGGGCGTGAACATCGGCAAGAGCCGGGTCGTCGACGTCGCGGATGCGACCGCCGACTACGTCCGCAGCGCGACGCTGCTCGCGCCGCTCGCCGACTACCTCGTGGTGAACGTGTCGTCGCCGAACACGCCGGGGCTGCGCGGCCTGCAGGCCGTCGAGACCCTGCGTCCGCTGCTCGACGCCGTGCGCGACGCCGCGGGCGCGACGCCGCTGCTGGTGAAGATCGCGCCCGACCTCCCTGATGACGAGGTCGTCGCGATCGCGCAGCTCGCGGTGGATGCCGGACTGTCCGGGATCATCGCGACCAACACCACGATCTCCCGCGACGGGCTCGTCACCGACCCCGCGACGGTGGCCGCGGCCGGCGACGGCGGGCTCTCCGGAGCGCCGCTGAAGGCGCGCTCGCTCGAGGTGCTGCGACTGCTGCGCCAGTCGGTTCCCGCCCACTTCGCGGTGATCTCCGTCGGCGGCGTCGAGACCGCCGCCGACGTGCAGGAGCGGTTGGATGCCGGAGCCACCCTCGTGCAGGGCTACACGGCCTTCCTCTACCGCGGCCCGCTGTGGGCGCGGCAGATCAACCGGGGCCTGGCGAGGCTCAGGCCGGCTTCTGACCGCGCTTGACCTGCGGCTTCGGAAGGCGGAGGAAGCGCATCTGGACGGTGCGCATGGCGGCGTACCAGCCGAGGCCCTTCTCGACCTTGCCCTCGCCGAACTTCTTCCTGACGGCGCGCTTGACGGTGATCGACGTGATCACCATGTCGCCGATGACGAAGAAGATGAAGATCCAGAGGCCCACGAACGCGTAGTACTGCAGGGCTGCGATCGGCAGGAACGTCGCCAGGATGACGAGCACCATCGCGGGCATGACCGCCTCGCCGAGGTGCCATCCGGCGTCGACCCAGTCGCGCACGAACTTGCGCTGCGCACCCTGGTCGCGCGCGGGGAGGTAGCGCTGGTCGCCGTTGGCCATGCCGATGCGGGCCTTCTCGCGCTGAGCGGCGAGATCCGCCTTCGCGCGGGCCTTCGCCTCCTTGGTGTCGGGCACGAGGGGGCGCTTGCGTGCGGCCTCCTGCTCGGCGCGGGAGGGAGTGGGGCGGCCCTTGTTCGAGGGGCCGGTGGGGACGCCGTTGAGCACGGTGCCCTCCGACGGTGCGTCGTTGGACGAAGGAGCTGCAGGTGTCTTGGCCACGGATGATCCTCGGAGTGCGGAGAAGGGGTGCACTTAAGATTACCCGCATGACCTCTGAGCTCTCCCGACAGGATGCTGTGCGCGAAGCCGCGGCTTCCGGCATCCCTTCCGCCCTCGCCGATCTCGGCAATCTCGTGCGCATCCCGTCCGTCGCGTTCCCCGGGTTCGACCCCGCGCAGGTGCAGCGCAGCGCCGAGGCGGTCGCCGAGCTCGTGCGCGAGACGGGGCTGTTCGAAACAGTGGAGATCCGCACGGCTGCCATCCCGGAGACGGGGGAGCGGGGCAACCCCGCGGTGCTCGCCACGCGGGCAGCGCGCAACGGCCGCCCGACGATCCTGCTCTATGCGCACCACGACGTGCAGCCGGTCGGCGACGAGGCGCTCTGGGAGTCGTCGCCGTTCGAGCCCACCGTCCGCGGCGGCCGGCTCTACGGCCGCGGCGCCGCCGATGACAAGGCCGGCATCATGGCCCACCTTGCGGCGCTGCGCGCGCTCAAGGAGGGCATCGGCGACGACTTCGACCTCGGTGTGGCGCTGTTCTTCGAGGGCGAGGAGGAGGCGGGCTCCCGGTCGTTCGCGCAGTTCCTCTCGGACAACGCCGATGCGCTCCGCGCGGACGTGATCGTCGTCGCCGACTCCGGCAACTGGGACGCCAAGACGCCGGCGCTCACGGTGTCGCTGCGCGGCAATACGCGCTTCACGCTCCGCGTGCGCGCGCTCGAGCACGCCTCGCACTCCGGCATGTTCGGGGGAGCGGTGCCCGACGCCATGATGGCGACCGTCAAGCTCCTGGCGACGCTGTGGGACGAGGACGGCGCGGTCGCGGTGGCGGGGCTGACCGAACGGGATGCCGAGACCCCGGAGTACAGCGAGGAGACGCTGCGCGACGAGGCCGGGCTGCCGGCCGGCGTCTCGCCCGTCGGCCGCGGCACGATCCTCAGCCGTATCTGGAACAAGCCGTCGATCACGGTGACGGGTATCGACGCGCCGAGCGTCGTGAACGCCTCGAACACGCTCAGCCCCGAGATCTCCGTCGTGATCAGCGCCCGCGTCGCGCCTGGTCAGCCCGCGCGCGAGGCGTACGCCGCCATCGAGGCGCACCTGCGCGCGCACGCGCCGTTCGGTGCGCAGCTGACCTTCAGCGACCAGGACTACGGCGACGCCTTCCTCGTCGACACCTCGGGCTGGGCAGTGGAGGCCGCACGCGAGGCGCTCCATGAGGGCTACGGCGTCGAGTCCGTCGACATCGGCGTAGGCGGGTCGATCCCGTTCATCGCCGATCTCGTACGCGAGTTCCCGGGCGCCCAGATCCTCGTGACCGGCGTGGAGGATCCGCACGCCAAGGCCCACAGCCCCAACGAGTCGCTGCACCTCGAGACCTTCCGCAATGCCGTGCTCTCCGAGGCGCTCCTGCTCGAGAAGCTCGACGCGCGTACGTCGCAGGCGTGGCACGACGGCTCCGGGATCGGCGCGAATGCGCCGCTCCCGGAGCCTTTGGCCAGCGGGCACGCGTAGAATCGTCGCATCCCGCCGCCTGAGTGGATGATCGATCCGGGGCGGCCCTTCCGGAGGAGTGCCATGACCGACACCGCACTGACGACCGAGCAGACCGCCCGCGAACACGGTGTGCTGCTGACCGACGCCGCCGCCGGCAAGGTCAAGAACCTGCTCGAGCAGGAGGGACGCGACGATCTGCGCCTGCGCGTCGCCGTGCAGCCCGGCGGGTGCAGCGGCCTGATCTATCAGCTCTACTTCGACGAGCGCTACCTCGACGGCGACAAGACGGTCGACTTCGACGGCGTCGAGGTGATCGTCGACGACATGAGCGTTCCGTACCTCGACGGCGCCACGATCGACTTCAAGGACACCATCTCGGAGCAGGGCTTCACGATCGACAACCCCAATGCGGCCGGGTCGTGCGCGTGCGGCGACAGCTTCCACTGATCGCTAACGATCCGATACTTTTCCGGCGGGTCCGGCGCGCTTCGATTCGCGCCCGGGCCCGCCTTTTTCCGTCTCCTCGACACGACCCAACCTGAGCGGATGGCCTGAATCGCCTGGGCGGTTGCCCTAGACTGACGTGAGTCCTGTTCGTGATCGGAAAGGTGCACCGTGCCTTCGAAACGCCGTATCCGCTGGGCCGTTCTCCCACTCGGGATCGCAGCGGCTGCAGTCCTCGCCGGATGCACCCCGACCGAGCTGCACGGCTTCCTCCCCGGGTTCACCGAAGACGGCCAGCCGGCCACCAACCACGTCGACATGGTCGCGGGTCTCTGGGTGAACTCGTGGATCGTGCTGCTCGTCGTCGGCGTCATCACGTGGGGCCTCATGGGATGGGCGGCGATCGCGTACCGGCGTCGCAAGGGCCAGATGGGTCTTCCCGTCCAGCTGCGCTACAACATGCCGATCGAGATCTTCTACACGATCGTCCCGCTGATCCTCGTGGTCGGCTTCTTCGCCTTCACCGCGCGCGACCAGGCGATCCTCGAGACGCAGTACGACGAGCCCGATGTGTCGATCACGGCGATCGGCAAGCAGTGGTCGTGGGACTTCCAGTACGACGGCGCCAGCGACGACGAGACCGTCTGGACGATGGGCGTCCAGGCGCAGACCGACGAGCGCGGCGACGTCATCAGCGAGCTGCCGACCCTCGTCCTTCCGGTCAACGAGTCGGTCAAGATCAAGCTGCAGTCGCGTGACGTCATCCACTCGTTCTGGATCATCGACTTCCTTTACAAGAAGGACATGTACATCGGCAGGGACAACTACTGGTCCTTCACGCCGACCCGCGAGGGCGAGTACGCCGGCAAGTGCGCCGAACTCTGCGGCGAGTACCACTCGATGATGCTGTTCAACGTCAAGGTCGTCAGCGCAGCCGAGTACGAGGACTACCTCGCCACGCTGCGCGAGGCGGGCCAGACCGGCGACATCAACGACGCCTACGACCGTCTGCAGAACGCGCCCGGCACGGGCGCTCAGGGCGAGGGATCCGAAGAGGGAGACAACTGATCATGGCGACGACGCTTCCGCTCCAGGAGACGACGCAGGGTCGCCCCACCACCCTGCCGCCGCGTCAGGCCGCACTGCTCAGCGCATCGCGCGTCGAGCAGAAGGGCAACATCATCGTCAAGTGGATCACCTCCACCGACCACAAGACGATCGGGTACCTGTACCTCATCTCCTCCGTCATCTTCTTCCTCCTGGGTGGAGTGATGGCGCTGATCATCCGTGCAGAGCTCTTCGAGCCCGGGATGCAGATCATCCCGACCAAGGAGCAGTACAACCAGCTGTTCACGATGCACGGCACGATCATGCTGCTGATGTTCGCGACGCCGCTGTTCGCGGGCTTCGCGAACGCGATCCTGCCGCTGCAGATCGGGGCGCCCGACGTCGCCTTCCCGCGTCTGAACGCCTTCGCCTTCTGGCTGTTCCTCTTCGGCTCGACGATCGCCGTCTCGGGATTCCTCACCCCCCAGGGTGCTGCCGCGTTCGGCTGGTTCGCCTATCAGCCCCTCGCGAACGCCTCGTTCTCCCCGGGGGTGGGTGGCAACCTCTGGATGCTCGGCCTCGGCATGAGCGGTTTCGGCACGATCCTCGGTGCCGTGAACTTCATCACGACGATCATCACGATGCGCGCGCCCGGCATGACCATGTGGCGCATGCCGATCTTCTCGTGGAACACGCTGATCACCAGCATCCTGGTGCTGATGGCGTTCCCGGTCCTCGCCGCCGCCATCCTCGCGGCCGCTGCCGACCGCGTCCTCGGCGCCCACATCTACGACCCGGCCAACGGCGGTGTGCTCCTCTGGCAGCACCTGTTCTGGTTCTTCGGTCACCCCGAGGTCTACATCATCGCGCTGCCGTTCTTCGGCATCGTGTCGGAGATCTTCCCGGTCTTCAGCCGCAAGCCGATCTTCGGCTACAAGACGCTCGTCTACGCGACGATTGCGATCGCCGCCCTGTCGGTGGCGGTGTGGGCTCACCACATGTACGTCACCGGCGCGGTGCTGCTGCCGTTCTTCGCCCTGATGACGATGCTGATCGCAGTTCCCACGGGCGTGAAGATCTTCAACTGGATCGGCACGCTCTGGCGAGGCTCGGTGACGTTCGAGACCCCGATGGTCTTCGCCCTCGGCTTCCTGGTGTCGTTCGTGTTCGGTGGTCTCACCGGCGTGATCCTCGCGTCGCCGCCGCTGGACTTCGCCCTGTCCGACTCCTACTTCGTCGTGGCGCACTTCCACTACGTCGTGTTCGGCACCGTCGTGTTCGCGATGTTCGCGGGCTTCTACTTCTGGTGGCCGAAGTGGACCGGGCGCATGCTCAACGAGCGTCTCGGCTACGTCCACTTCTGGATGCTGTTCATCGGCTTCCACATGACGTTCCTCATCCAGCACTGGCTCGGCGTCGACGGAATGGTGCGCCGTTACGCGGACTACTCCGAGGCCGACGGGTGGACCTGGCAGAACCAGGTGTCGACGATCGGGGCCATCATCCTCGGCGCCTCGATGATCCCGTTCCTGTTCAACGTGTGGATCACGTCGCGCAAGGCACCCAAGGTCACCGTGAACGACCCGTGGGGCTACGGCGCATCGCTCGAGTGGGCGACCTCCTGCCCGCCCCCGCGTCACAACTTCACGTCGATCCCGCGCATCCGCAGCGAGCGGCCCGCGTTCGACCTGAACCACCCCGAGGCGGGTATCCCGGTCGGCGTCGGTCCTGCGAAGGACGCCCCCGAAGCCCCGGTCTCCGACCTTGCCGATGGAGAGGTGAAGTAAGGTGCGCACGAACACCGGACTCTGGTGGCTGCTGGCGATCTTCTTCCTGGCGGTGGCCGTCGTCTACACCGGGTGGAACATCATCGCCCACCCCGACGTGCCGTGGTACCACGGCATCGAGTGGGTCGGCAGCGTCGCGCTGCTGTTCACCGCACTGATGGGCGCGCTGATCGCGTTCTACATCGGCAAGGTGCACAAGGCACAGGGCGGCGAACTCCCCGAGGACGTCCTCACCTCCGACATCGACGACGGCGACCCTGAGCTCGGCGAGTTCAGCCCGTGGTCGTGGTGGCCGATCGTCCTGGCCTTCTCGGCCGCGCTCGGCATGATCGGCCTCGCGGTCGGCGCCTGGATGATGCCCATCGGCATCGCCGTCTTCGTCGTCGCGATCGTCGGCTGGGTCTACGAGTACTACCGCGGTTATTTCGCCCGCTGATCCGGCGCTGCCGGCCCGAATGGCTCATCGCGTGACGCGCACGGGAGCCCGTCTGTGACGGGTCCCCGTGCGCTTCTGCGTGCGACTGCCTGCTCCGACATCGGCCCGCACCGCCGGACGAATCAGGATGCCGCGTTCACGGCCTCGTGGGGCGCCGCCGTGGCCGACGGCGTCGGAGGGGGACCCGCCGGCGACCTCGCCTCGGCGGCTTTGATCCACCGGTTGGCCGCGGGCCGCCTCGACGGTCTCGAGCCGGTGCAGCTCGCCGATGCGGTGCGGTCGGCCAACTGGGACCTCCGCGCCCATGTCGAGCGCGATCCGTCGCTGAGCGGCATGGCCACCACGTTCACGGGGCTCTTCGCGGCGCGTGACGGCGGGCTTCTGCTGGCCCATACCGGAGACTCCCGGGCGTACCGCCTGCGAGACGGCGAGCTCGCACAGGCGAGCAGGGACGATTCGCTCGTGCAGGCACTGGTCGACCGCGGGATCGTCTCGCTCACGGATGCCGCTTCCCACCCTCGTCGAAACATCATCACCGCCTCGCTGAGCGGCGCCGAACGTGACGCCGCCGCGGTGACCGCTCACGATGCGCGGGCCGGCGACAGGTGGCTGCTGTGCAGCGACGGCCTCACAGACTACGTCCCGGATGCCGAGATCCGCGACCTTCTTCTGGAGTTCCCGCATGCGGGAACGGCGGTCGAGGCGTGTGTGGCGGTGGCCCTCGAAGCCGGTTCCTCTGACAACGTCACCGTGGTCGTCTGCGACGTCGTCCTGTCTGCCGGCGAGGTCGGCGGCGCGCCCGCGCAGACGACGTTCTACGGGGCGGCCGCCGACCGGTTCATGGAAGGGCTGGAGTCGGCTTGAGCCGGGCGCTCAGCCTGCGACGGGCGCGCGGACGACCATCACCTGGGCGTCGAACACGCGGGGGAGTGCGCCCTCATCGTTCTCCGTCGGCTGGCCTTCGCGCACCCAGTACTCGTAGCCACCGATCATCTCCTTGACGGAGTAGCCGAGCTTGGCGAACTCGATGGCGCCCTTCGCACCCGCGTTGCAACCGGGACTCCAGCAGTAGACGACGACGGGGGTCGACCTGTCGATCTCGCGCGGTGCGCGATCGGCGATCTCGCGGTACGGCATGTGGATCGCGCCACGGATGCGTCCCTGCGCCCATGCCTCTCCGCCTCGGACGTCGACGAGGACGACCTGCTCGCCGGCCTTCTGAGCGGCGTACACGTCGGAGGAGTCTGTTTCGAGGGCGAGTTTGGCGGAGAAGTACGAGAGGGCATCGGTCATGCGTCCACGCTAAGTCAGCATCCGTGTCTCGACCGTCGGAAGCGCGGTCAGACGTCGTCTGATTCCTGCCGATCGGCGGCGCCCGCCACGTGCTCGCTGCAGCGGACGACAGATGCCCCGGCACGATCGTGGAGATCGTGCCGGGGCATCCGTCTGCGAGTGCGGCGACCCTACTGGTCGGACTCCTTCTCGCGGTTGCGCGGAGCCTTCGTGCCGGGCTCGGGCTCGGGAACGATGACGTTCGAGGGGCGCACCGGCACCTCGCCGTGCTTCCCGTCGTCGAGCGGCTTGTGCGGGGCGTCCGGGACGCCGGCACGCTCGTGAGCAGCCTGGATCTCGAGGTCTTCCTCGGCCGCGATGTGGTCGAGGTCGTGGTGCTGGTGAGCCAGCGCCGCGTCGAGCTCCGCCTGCGTGACGGGCGTGAGGCGGTCCTCGAAGAACCAGCGCGAGATGGACGCGCGGAGGTTCTCGTGCCACGGGATCTGACCCTTGGCGTTCGGACGCACCACGAGCGGCTCGTAGGTGTCGAAGTCGGCCAGCTTGAAGCGCTCGTAGTCGTCGACAGGCTGGTGCACCTCGATGTACTCGCCACCGGGGAGGCGGACGATGCGGCCCGACTCGTAGCCGTGCAGCGAGATCTCGCGGTCCTTCTTCTGCAGCGCGATGCAGATGCGCTTGGTGACGAAGTACGCGATCACCGGGCCGAGGATCAACAGCGCCTGGAGCGTGTGGATCACGCCTTCCATCGTCAGCCAGAAATGCGTGGCGATGATGTCGGAGGCGGCCGCGGCCCACAGCACCGCGTAGAACGTGACGCCGGCCGCGCCGATCGCGGTGCGGGTCGCGGAGTTGCGCGGACGCTGGGCGATGTGGTGCTCGCGCTTGTCGCCGGTGACCCACGCCTCGATGAAGGGGTAGATCAGGACGAGCACGATGAACAGGCCGAGCACGACGAGCGGCACGATGATGTTGAACGACCACGTGCGGTCGAGGAACACGATCTCCCAGCCCGGCGGAACCAGGCGCAGGGCGCCGTCCGCGAACCCGATGTACCAGTCCGGCTGGGTGCCCGCGGAGACGGGGGACGGGTCGTACGGGCCGTAGTTCCAGATCGGGTTGATCGTGAACAGCGAGGCGATGAGTACGATCACGCCGAACGTGATGAACAGGAACCCGCCCATCTTCGACATGTAGACCGGCATCATCGGGTAGCCCACGACGACGCTGTTCGTGCGGCCGGCGCCGGCGAACTGCGTGTGCTTGTTGATCACCATCAGCATGAGGTGGAGCACCAGCAAGCCGACGAGGATCGCGGGCAGCAGCAGGATGTGCAGCGTGTACAGGCGGCCGACGATCGCGTCGCCAGGGAACTGTCCGCCGAACAGCAGGAACGAGGTCCAGGTTCCGATGATCGGGATGCCCTTGACCATGCCGTCGATGATGCGGAGGCCGTTGCCCGAGAGCACGTCGTCGGGGAGCGAGTAGCCGGTGAAGCCCTCGCCCATCGCGAGGATGAACAGGATGAATCCGATCACCCAGTTGAGCTCGCGCGGCTTGCGGAACGCACCCGTGAAGAACACGCGCAGCATGTGCACGCCGATGCCGGCGACGAACACCAGCGCGGCCCAGTGGTGCATCTGCCGGACGAGGAGACCGCCGCGCAGATCGAAAGAGATCTCGAGGGTCGAAGCCATGGCGGCCGACATCTCGATGCCGCGCATCGGCAGGTAGGCGCCGTTGTAGTGCGTCTCGACCATCGACGCCTGGAAGAAGAACGTCAGGAACGTGCCCGAGAGGAGCACGACGACGAACGCCCACAGGGCGATCTCGCCCAGCATGAACGACCAGTGGTCGGGGAAGATCTTGCGGCCGAGCTCCTTGACGAAGCCGGAGAGGCTCGTGCGCTCATCGATGTAGTTCGCGGTGGCGCCGATGAAGCGGCCGCCCAGCGGACGGTCGCCGTTGCGTGAGACGGGAGCCACAGGAGCCGCAGGCTGCTCAGTGACGGTTGAGGTGCTCAATGACGCTCCCAGAAGCTCGGGCCGACGGGTTCGAGGAAGTCGCTGCGGGCCACCAGGTAGCCCTCGTCGTCGACGGTGATGGGCAGCTGCGGCAGCGGGCGCGCCGCCGGGCCGAAGATGACCTTCGCGTGGTCGGTCACGTCGAACTGCGACTGGTGGCACGGGCACAGCAGGTGGTGGGTCTGCTGCTCGTAGAGCGCGACCGGGCAGCCGACGTGTGTGCATACCTTCGAGTACGCGACGATGCCGTTGTACGACCACTCCTTGCGGTCCTCGGACTCGGTGAGCTGCTCGGGGAGCAGGCGCACCAGGAGCACGAGCGCCTTGGCCTTCTCGTCGAGGTAGCCCTCGCTGTGCGAGACATCGGCGAGTGCTTCGGGGATGACGTGCACCGCGGAGCCGAGGGTGAGGTCGGCCGCCTTGATGGGCTCGCCCGACGGGTCGTGAGCCAGGCGCATGCCCTCCTTCCACATGGTGTGCTCGAGGAGGTACACGGGGTCGCCGGCGTGCGGCTTCTCCGGCGAGTTGAACGGAGCGAGGCCGCGGAAGAGCACGACGCCGGGCACGACCGATGCCACGAGGGCGGCGATCAGCGAGTTGCGGACCATCGCACGTCGGCCGAAGCCCGACTCTGCGTCCGCGTCGGCGAAGGCCTTGATCGCGGCCTCACGCGTCGTGTCGCGGCCGCGCGTCGCGTGACGGGGCTCGACGAACTCCCTGTCGGACATGACGGCCTTCGACCAGTGGATCGCGCCCACGCCGATGGCCAGCAGCGCGAAGGCGATGCCGAGTCCGATGAAGAGGTTGTTGTTGCGGATGTCGACGATCCGCCCGCTCTCGATCGGGAAGAGCATGTAGGCGGCGATCGCCCAGATGCTGCCGGCGATCGACAGGTAGAAGAGCGTGTAGATGGCGCGGACCGCGCGCTTCATCGAAGCGGGGTCCTTGTCGGTCATCCGCTCGCGGTGCGGGGGGAGGCCAGGGTTGTGCACCGGGTCGGTGACCGCCACAGCGAGCCCGGGGGAGGGCTTCCAGGAAGCCCTCTCGTGCTCTAGCGGGTCGTCCTCGTGGGCCATGCTGCTCCTCGTCAAGTCTTACGTGTGTCGTTCGTCGATCAGTTGGACTTCGCCGTGATCCACACGGTGATGGCGATCAGCGAGCCGATGCCGAAGATCCAGATGAAGAGGCCCTCCGAGACGGGGCCGAGCGAGCCGAGCGTGAATCCGCCCGCAGACTCGTTGTCCTGCAGGTACAGCAGGTAGGTGATGATGTCGCGCTTCTCTTCGGTGGTCAGCGTCATGTCGTTGAACACCGGCATGTTCTGCGGACCCGTGACCATCGCCGCGTACATGTTCAGCGGGGTGGTGGTGTGAAGGTTGGGGGCGTACTTGCCCTCCGTGAGCGCACCGCCGGCGCCGGCGACGTTGTGGCACATGGCGCAGTTGATGCGGAAGAGCTCGCCACCCTCGGACGCGCTGCCGCCGCCGTCGAGGACCTCGTCGTCGGGGTAGGTCGGGCCGGGCGCGATCGACTGGACGTAGGCGCCGATCGCGGTGATCTGCTCCTCGGTGAACTGCGCGGGCTTCTGCGGAGCCTGCGGGCCCTGCATCTGCAGCGGCATGCGCCCGGTGCTCATCTGGAAGTGCACGGCGAGCTCGCCCACGCCGTAGAGCGACGGGCCGTCCTCGGTTCCCTGCACGTCCAGGCCGTGGCACGTGGCGCAGTTGGCCTGGAACAGCTTCTTGCCGTCTTCGACGGTGAGCGCGGAGTTCGTGACGGTCTCGGGAGTCGTGGCCGCCATCGCGGCGGATGCCCCGGCGTAGACGCCGCCCGTGATGAGCAGGCCGATGCCGATCAGTGCGGCTGCAGCCCAGGGGCTGCGGCGGCCTTTCGAGCGGCGCGTGGTCTGTCGTGCCATGTCGGGTTTCAGCTCCGCTCTCACTTGAGGAAGTAGATGACGAGGAAGAGGGCGATCCAGACGACGTCGACGAAGTGCCAGTAGTACGACACGACGATCGAGGACGTCATCTCTTTGCGCCCGAAGTTCTTGACGGCGTATGCGCGGCCGATGACGAGGAGGAAGGCGATGAGGCCGCCCGTCACGTGCAGAGCGTGGAAGCCGGTGGTGAGGTAGAAGGCCGACGCGTACGAGTTCGCGCTGATCGGCATGCCCTCCGTGACGAGCTGGGCGTACTCCCACACCTGGCCCGAGACGAAGATCGCGCCGAGAGCGAAGGTCAGCCAGAACCACTCGACCATGCCCCAGCCGAGCCAGCCGCGCTTCTTCGTCGAGTAGGGCTGGAAGCGCTCTGCGGCGAACACGCCCATCTGGCACGTGACCGAGGACAGCACGAGGATGATCGTGTTGACGGTCGCGTACGGGATGTTCAGCAGCTGCGTCTCCTGCGCCCACAGTTCGGGCGAGGTGTTTCGCAGGGTGAAGTAGATCGCGAAGAGGCCCGCGAAGAACATCACCTCGCTGCCGAGCCACACGATGGTTCCGACAGCGACCGGATCCGGCCGCTTGACGGACCGCATGGCCTGGGAGTAGGTCGCTGTGGAGGTCGTCACGCTCCCCATTATGGCCGATTCGAAGCCGCGATTTTCGCATCGGAGGGCATGACTTCGCCCGCTCCGGAACTTAGGGGAGCCTAAAAGGACACTGCGACTTCGCCGTGAACCCGTGGTGAAGACGCAGAATCGCCCCGCGCGGGCCGCCGTGTCACGAAACGGTTCCGATTCCCGAGCCCGGCTAGGCTTCTCGGTTATGGCGGAGCTGTACACCTGGCCGGGAATCCTCACCACGCTGCTCGAGCGGCGCGACCTCACCGTCTCGGAGTCGACGTGGGCGATGCGGCAGATCATGTCGGGCACCGCCACCCCCTCGCAACTGGCGGGATTCCTCGTCGCGCTGCGGGCCAAGGGCGAGACCGTGGACGAGATCGTCGGCTTCCGCGACGCGATCCTCGAGGCCGCGCTCCCGCTGCCCGTCGACGCGGCCGTCCTCGACATCGTGGGCACCGGCGGCGACCGCTTCGGCACCGTGAACGTGTCGACGATGTCGGCCCTCGTGGCGGCAGCATCCGGGATCCCGGTCGTCAAGCACGGCAACAAGGCGGCCAGCTCCTCATCGGGCTCGTCGGACGTGCTGGGCGCACTCGGGGTCGACCTCGCGCTGTCCCCGGACGCCGTGGCCGAGACCCTCTCCCGCGCGGGCATCACATTCGCGTTCGCGGGCGCGTTCCACCCCGGGTTCAAGAACGCCGCGGCGACGCGGAGCGAGCTCGGCGTCCCCACGGTCTTCAACTTCCTCGGCCCGCTGTGCAACCCGGCGCGTGCCGAGGCGAACGCCGTCGGCGTCGCCCATCTCGACCGCGTGCCGCTCATCACCGGCGTGTTCCGCACGCGCGGCGCGACGGCGCTGGTGTTCCGCGGCGACGACGGTCTCGACGAGCTCACGACGACCGGTCACAGCCGAGTGTGGGAAGTCAGCCGCGGCGACATCCACGAGCACGATCTGGACCCGCGCGACCTCGGCATCCCGCTCGCCGACATCGACGACCTGCTGGGCGGCGACCCGGCCCACAACGCCGACGTGGTGCGGCGGGTGCTCGGCGGCGAGGAGGGCGCGGTGCGCGACATCGTGCTGCTCAACGCGGCCGCGGGCATCGTCGCCTACCGGCTGTTCCGCGACGCCGCACAGGTGCAGCGGCCGATCCTCGAGCGCCTCGCCGAAGCAAGGGACGACGCCGCCGCCGCGATCGACAGCGGCGCAGCGACCGCCACGTTGGACCGCTGGGTCGAGACGACGCGCGCACTCGCCTCCTGAATCCGGCGCCGTGCGGGGGTTTTCTCCGGCGCGCGCTCTTCCGCCGCGCCGCGCCGCGCCGCTAGCGTGTGGCTCAACGACCGCATCCGAGGAGGACGCATGAGTGAGGAAGAGCCCCGCACCACCGACGTGATCGAGCCCCCCGAGAAGAAGGTCGGCCTGGTGAAGGCGGTCGGCATCATCGGGATCATCGGCGGCATCCTGCTGATCGTCGTCGGCATCATCGCGTGGATCGGCGTGACGACCCAGCTCACGGCCGAGAACATCACCATCCCGGACGATGCGGCAGCCTTCCAGGGCCAGCAGGTCACAGGTCCCTTCACCGCGTACGTGCAGGCCGACATCATCAACACCCATGCTCTCGAGGCGTCGGGCGGCAAGACGTACGCGGAGCTCGACCAGGACGACCCGGTGCGGGCGACCGTGATGCAGGCGTCGTTCCTGCGCGCTTCCCTCTTCACCTCGGTCGTCGCCTATGGCGTCGCGCTGTTCGCCGCCGGAATGGGCGTGCTCGCGATCCTGTTCGGCTGGGCCATCCACCGGTTGGCGAGCGTGCCGGTGGTGATCCGGCGCTCCACCGTCGCCTGATCGGCAGCCCCGCCGCACGTGAACCCCTACGACGCGCTCACCGAGATCGCCACGCTCCTCGAGCGTGAGCGCTCGTCCCGGTACAAGTCGAAGGCGTTCCGTGCGGCGGCGGACGCGATCGACGGCTTGAGCGACGCAGAGCTGCGGGACACCGCGGCTCTGCGTCGCCGCAAGGGGATCGGCGACTCCACCTTCGCCGTGATCCAGCAGGCGCTGGCAGGCGAGGTGCCGGGGTACCTCGTCGACCTGCGCGCGCGGGCGGGGGTGCAGCGCACATCGACCCTCCGGCCGCTGCTGCGGGGCGACCTGCACTCGCACAGCGACTGGTCCGACGGCCTCACCTCCATCGACCTCATGGTCGACGCGGCGAGAGCACTCGGCCACGAGTACCTCGCCCTGACCGACCACTCGCCGCGGCTGCGCGTCGCGAACGGGCTGTCGCCCGAGCGCCTGCGCTCCCAGCTCGAGGTCGTCGCGGGCATGAGCGGCGACGGATTCACGCTCCTCTCGGGCATCGAGGTCGACATCCTCGAGGACGGCACCCTCGACCAGGAACCGGACCTCCTCGCCGAACTCGGCGTCGTGGTCGCATCCGCCCACTCCAAGCTGCGCATGGAGCGCGGTCCGATGACGCGGCGCCTGGTCGCGGCGGTGTCGAGCGCCCACATCGATGTGCTCGGACACGTCACCGGCCGCCTCGTCGAGGGGTCGCGCGGAACGCGGCCGCCTTCGACCTTCGATGCGCGGGCCGTGTTCGAGGCCTGCGAGGCCCACGGCGTCGCGGTGGAGATCAACTCCCGGCCGGAGCGGCAGGACCCGCCGGACGACCTGATGGCACTGGCGCTGGAGATCGGATGCCTCTTCTCGATCGATTCGGACGCCCATGCGCCCGGCCAGCTCTCGCTGCTGGACTACGGCGCCGAGCGTGCCGAGCGCATCGGCGTGCCGCCCGAGCGCATCGTCACGACGTGGCCGCTGGACAAGCTGCGCGCGTGGACCGGACGCGACCGCGGCGCCTGAGTCCGTTGTGACGGATCCAGCGCGACAGTCGCGCCCGGGCGCTCACTGGGCCGCGTTCGCGCGGACCACTTCGAGGCGAGCGCGGTACTCGGTCTCGTCGATGTCGCCCTTTGCGAAACGCTCGGCGAGCGTCGTCTCGGCCTGACGGGCGGGGTTGCGGCCGTACGGACCGTATCCGTTCTCCGCGGCTGAGCGCCGCCAGCGGCGGCCGAAGACCGCGAAGAGGATCGCGAACAGGGCGATCCAGAACAGCGGGATCAGAAGGAACCACCAGCCGAACCCCCACGGGGCGGCGAAGTGGGTGGCCACGATCCCTGAGCCGGCATCGAGCACGGTGGCGAGTGCAATGGACATGCGGATTCCTCTCTCGGAGCCGGCCCCGCCGGGGAGGGCGACCGGATGCCTCGAGTCAACGCGGGTGGCGGCATCCGTGAATCCGACCGTCGGAGCGATCTCGACTGCTCTCGGGGGAGTACCGCAGCCGCGATCACCGGGGTTGTGAGCCGACGAGCCCCGATTCGTACGCGATGATCACGAGACGCACCCGATCCCGGGCGTAGAGCTTCTGCATGATGCGCGACACGTGCGTCTTCGCGGTGAGCGGCGAAAGATGCAGGCGGGCGCCGATCTCGTCGTTCGTCAGCCCTTCGGCGACGAGGCGCAGGACGTCGACTTCGCGCTCGGTGAGGGTCTCGAGGAGCCGGGGATCGGGGATCGCGCGCAGGCCCGACGCGGCCCGGTCGAGCAGCGTGCGGGTGACCCCGGGGGACAGGAGCGCGTCGCCGGCGGCCACGGCGCGGACCGCGCGGATGAGGTCGGCGGGCTCGGTGTCCTTCACCAGGAACCCGCTGGCGCCGGCGAGCACCGCACGGATCACGTACTCGTCGAGTTCGAAGGTGGTCACGATCACGACCCGCACACCGGCCAGGTCAGGGTCGGCGGCGATCTGCTCGGCGGCCCACAGGCCGTCGCCGTCCGGCATGCGGATGTCGACGAGCGCGACGTCGACGTCTGTCGTGCGGAGCGCGCGCAGCAGCTCCTGGCCGCCGGATGCCTCCGCCACGACCTCGATGTCGGGCTCCGAGTCCAGGAGCGCCCGGAACCCTGCCCGCACGAGCTGGTGGTCGTCGGCGAGGGCCACCCGGATCATGCCGCGCCCTGCCAGGGAAGACGCGCGACCACGGCGGTGCCGCGTGTGCCGCTGTCGACGGTCAGGAAGCCCCCCGCGAGCTCGGCGCGCTCGCGCATGCCGCGCAGGCCCCCGCGCTCGGACGCGGTCGCGGGGATGCCGGCACCGTCGTCGGCGACCGTGAGGACGAGGTCGTCGGCGTCGTGCTCGACCGTCACCGTGGCGTGCGAGGCCGCCGAATGGCGGACCACGTTGGTGAGCGCCTCCTGCGCGATGCGGTAGGCCGTCGTCTGCACCGCGCTGGGCGGCGTGTCTCCTGCGAGGCGGTCGTCGAGCGCGACGCTCAGGCCCAGCCCGGTGCGGCCGGCGACGAGGCCGGGCAGCTGCGCGAGCTGCGGCTGCGGCGTGAGCGGCGCGGTGTCGGGCGCGCCGATCTCGTCGCCGCGCAGGAACGCGAGCACGCCGCGCACCTCGTCGAGGCCGGTCGCGCTGAGGGTGCGGATGTTCCCGAGCGCCTCACGTGCCCGCTCCGGCTCGCGGTCGAAGAGGTGCAGCCCCATCCCGGACTGCACGGCGATCTGGCTCAGCGAATGCGCGAGCACGTCGTGCAGCTCCCGGGCGATGCGCGAGCGCTCCTCCTGCTCGGCGGCGCGGCGTCGCGCGACCAGCTGCGTGCGGCGCTCCTCGGCGCCGCGGATGCGCGCCTTCACTCCCTCGCCGACGACGAAGCACAGCGCGAGGCCCACGGTGGCGAAGGCGATGCGCGCGGGGTGCCACGACACACCGACGAAGTCCGCCCCGACGACGACGCCGAGCCAGGCCACGCCGACCGAGACGAGCGCCCATACCCGCGCGCCGCGGACGACGGCGCCGACGATCGCGAAGACCAGGGCGACGGGCGGCGGCCCGCCCACGGGCGCGATCAGCAGGTCGACGCCGCTCAGCGCGGCCACGGCCGCGACGGTGGGCCCGGGCAGTCGCCGCGCCGCCAGGAGGAGGAGAGCGGATGCTGCGGCCAGCGTCAGGCTCGTCGCCGCGGCGGCGACGGGCACGCGCTGCCACCACGACAGCGCGATGGTGCCGGGCACCTGCACGAGGAGCGAGACGAAGACCGGGACGAGGAGCACGACGGCCGCCGGTGGGTGAAAGCGCGGGCCGAACTCGTCGGTGCTCGAGGCGCGGAGCCGGTGACGGCTCGCACTCGGATCGTGACGCACGGGCCCGGGCATGCGCACGATGCTACGCCGCGCCCCTCTGTGAGGAATCTGACCGCGGGAGCCCCGCGCGTACTCCCCGGGGAGTACGCGCGGCGCGCGCGAAGGGGTCAGACGGTGTCGAGGGCGTCGATGATGCGGTTCATCGACGCGCCCAGCGCCCACTGCTCAGCGAGGGATGCGGCATCCGCCTTGCCCGGCTCGGTGAGTGGTCGCAGACGCGGGTCGGGCACGTCGAGCGGGAGGTCGCGCACGACGGCCACCACTTGAGGCGCGACGGCGAGATAGGGCAGGCCCGCGAGCAGCTTGGAGCGCACGCCCGCGGACATGCCCTCACCGAGCTCGGCCGCGGCGACGATCCCGGCGAGATCGCCGTGGGTCGCCAGGAGCCCGGCGGCGGTCTTCTCGCCGATCCCGGCGACGCCGGGCAGCCCGTCGGACGAGTCACCCCGGAGTGTGGCGAAGTCCGCGTACTGCGAAGGAAGGACGCCGTACTTGGCGACCACGGACGCATCGGTGAGCACCTCGAGGTTGCTCATGCCGCGCGCGGTGTAGATCACGCGGACATCGCGCTCGTCGTCGACGAGCTGGAAGAGATCGCGGTCGCCCGTGACGATGTCGACCGGCATGGTCGCGGCGGAGGCGAGGGTGCCGATGACGTCGTCGGCTTCGTGGGCGGTGGCGCCGACGATGCGGATTCCGAGGGTGTCGAGCGCCGCGCGGATGACGGGAACCTGCACCTCGAGCGGATCTGGCACCTCTTCGACGTCGGGTCCGCCCGCGACGACCTCGGCGACGCGATGCGTCTTGTAGGTCGGGATGAGGTCGACGCGCCACCGCGGTCGCCAGTCGTCGTCCCAGCATGCGACGAGGTGTGTGGGGCGGTAGGTCGTGACGAGCCGCGTGATGATGTCGAGGAACCCGCGGACGGCGTTGATGGGTGTGCCGTCCGGCGCGCGGACGGTGTCGGGCACCCCGTAGAACGCGCGGAAGTACAGGGATGCGGAGTCGAGCAGCATGAGGCGGTCGGTCACGCGTTCATCCTGGCATGCGCCGCCGACGTGCACCCGGGCCACGTGAACGCGACGGCCGGTGGCGCGGGCGGCCCGGCCGCGATTCTCACGCGCCCCGCTACCCTCCGTTCACCTGCCGGACCAGCCGCGGTCGCACGGCGGGACCCATCGCGTTCACGTCCGCCGCTCACCGTGGGGAGACAGCGCTGGGCCCGATCGTGAGGCCCAGCCGGGAGGAGGCGCCGCATGGGTCGCGAGGATGTGCTGGCGTGGGTCGAGTCGCCGCTGCAGCTCGTCGGCGCCGCGGAGTGGGCGGCAGCCCACCGCATGACGATCCCTGTCGCGGGACGGCTGACCCCGCAGATCTCGGCCACCGCGGACGAGCTGCTGTCGCGCGGCGCGCAGTTCGGCGAGCTCGAGCCGTATCTCGGCATCCCGTGGAGCCTGCTCGCCCGCCACCGTCACTGGCTCGTCGGCGACGGTTTCTCGGGTCAGTTCCGGCTCGCCGCCTCGGTGCTCCGCCCGGGCCGCATCACCTTCCTCGACGACGGCGCCCACGCGGTCGCGTACGCCGACACGCTGCTCGGTCGCCGTCCGTACGCCCGCCCGAACATCGCGGAGCGGGGACTCACCACGATCGTCGCTCCGTTCGCCGCCGAGCTGGTGCATCGCCGCGCCGCCGCGCGTCGCGCGGGGATGTTCACCGCGTTCGACCTCGGCGCCGACCGCCTCGACGCGCTCGCGGACCACGGGTTCGGCATCCGTCGCCACGACTTCTCGTGGACGCGTCGGAGCGCGCCCGCCTCGCCCGAGCTCGGCCGCCGCGTCGTGCTCGGCAGTGCGCTGCCGGTCGATGGACGGATGCTGCTGCTCGACTATGTGCGGTGGGTGCGGGATGCCGCGGCCGACGGCGCCGTGTATCTCCCGCACCGTCGCGAGACGGCCGAGCAGCTGGACGCGGTCTCGACCGTGCCGGGCCTGCGCATCCACCAGAGCGGACTGCCCGTCGAGCTCGTGCTCGCCGGCGCCCGTGGTCCGCTCGACGTGCACACGCTGCCGTCGAGCACCACGACGACGCTCCCGCTCGTGCTCGCGGGCACGGGAGCGACCGTGCGCACGGGTCGCGCCCGGCGCTCGGCCCGGACGGGGGCGGCATGAGCGAGGTCGTCGCCATCATCCCCGCGCGCGGAGGCTCGAAGGGCGTCCCGCGCAAGAACCTGCAGCGCGTCGGCGGTGTGCCGCTGGTCGCCCGCGCGGTCGACGCTGCGCGGCGCTGCTCCGCGATCGACCGGGTGGTCGTGACGACCGACGACGCCCACATCGCGGCGGTCGCGGCCGAATGGGGTGCCGAGGTCGTCGAGCGTCCGGCCGACCTCTCCGGCGACCTCGCGAGCAGCGAGAGCGCACTCGTGCACGCCCTCGAGACACTCGAGGCGCGCAAGGTCGACGTCGGCGTCCTCGCGTTCCTGCAGGCGACCTCGCCGTTCATCGACGTCGACGCGCTCACCGCGGCCGTGCAGCTCGTGCGCTCGCGCCGCCGCGACAGCGTCTTCTCGGCCGTCGAGACGTACGGCTTCCTGTGGGAGAAGGGCGTCGGCAGTGCCGCTGAGCCGATAGGCCACGAGATCGACGTGCGCCCGCGTCGCCAGGACCGCGAACCGCACTACCTGGAGACGGGCGGCTTCTACGTGATGCGGGCGGCGGGGTTCCGCGCGGCGAACCACCGCTTCTTCGGCAGCGTCGGCATCGCCGAGGTGGCGCCGCGGACCGCGATCGAGATCGACACCCTCGACGAGCTGGAGCTTGCGCGCACTCTCGCGCCCCTCGTCGACCGCGATGCGTTCGGCGCCCGCGCGGGGGCGATTCCCGTCGACGCCGTCGTGACCGACTTCGACGGCGTCCACACCGACGACACCGTGCACGTCGACCAGAACGGCGTCGAATCCGTCACCGTGAGCCGATCCGACGGCATGGGGGTCGGGATGCTGCGAGCCGCCGGAATTCCGTTCCTCATCCTCTCGACCGAGTCGAACCCCGTCGTCACCGCCCGCGCGCGCAAGCTCGGCGTGGACGTGCGACAGGCCGCGGCCGACAAGGCGGCCGTCCTGCGCGAGTGGGCCGACCAGCAGGGCATCCCGTTGGCGCGGATCGCGTACCTCGGAAACGACGTCAACGATCTGCGGTGCCTCGAGCTCGTGGGCTGGCCCATCGCCGTTCCCGACGCACACCCCCTCGTCCTCTCCAGCGCGCGCGTCGTGCTCGACCGCCCCGGCGGCGCCGGCGCGGTGCGCGACCTCGCCGAGCGCGTGCTCACCGGCAGGTCGGCGACGGCGGTCGCCACCGCGCTCCGGCCCTCCGTCGCGCCGGTGCGAGCCCCAGCATCCGATCACCCCGCAGCACCACAGGAGGCCTCATGACCGTCACCATCGGATCCCGCGTCGTCGGGGGCGGACGCCCCGCGTACGTCATCGCCGAGATCGGACTGAACCACAACGGCGACGTCGACCTCGCGAAGCGACTCATCGACGTGGCGGCCGACGCCGGCGCCGATGCGGTCAAGTTCCAGAAGCGCACCCCCGAGATCGCCACGCCCGAGCACATGCGCGACATGCCGCGCGACACCCCATGGGGTCGCATGACATACCTCGACTACCGGCGCCGCGTCGAGTTCGACCGCGAGCAGTACATCGAGATCTCCGATCACGCACTGCTGCGCGGCCTCGAGTGGTTCGCGTCGCCGTGGGACGTGCCGAGCGTCGCGTTCCTCGAAGACCTGGGCGTCGTCGCGCACAAGGTCGCGTCCGCGTCGCTCACCGATGTCGAGCTGCTCCAGGCGCTGCGCGACACCGGCAAGCCGATCATCCTGTCGACCGGCATGTCGACGATCGACCAGATCGACGCCGCGATCGACGTCCTCGGCACCGACCGCCTCGTGCTCCTGCACGCGACCTCGACGTATCCGATGGAGCCGGAGGAGGCCAACCTCCGCATGATCCCGGCGCTGCGTGACCGCTTCCCGGGCGTGCCCGTCGGCTACTCCGGCCACGAGCGCGGCCTCCAGATCTCGCTCGCGGCCGTCGCCCTCGGCGCCGTCGCGGTGGAGCGGCACATCACGCTCGACCGCACCATGTGGGGCTCAGACCACGCCGCCTCGCTCGAGCCCGCGGGCCTGCAGCACCTGGTGCGCGACATCCGTGTCATCGAGGCGGCCCTCGGCGACGGTGTGAAGCGCGTGTACCCGGGCGAGCTCGCGCCCATGGCGAAGCTGCGTCGCGTTCCCGCGTGAGTCCCGGCACGTCAGACGGCGGGCGGCCTCGCGTCGTCGCGATCGCCGACACCGACTCCTACGTGAAGTGGGCGGCCGCCCTCCTCGGCGGAGTCGGAGAGCGATGGGATGCCTCGCTCCTCGTGCTCGAGACGCCGCTCGTGGTCAGCGACGCCCAGCTCGCCTCCGCGCTCGGCGGGAGCGGGCTGGGGGAGGACCGCGTCGAGCGGATCGCGTACGCGGTCCTGGCGGCCCGGCTCGCCGAGCTGCGGGCGGACGTCGTCGTGATCGGGGCACGCGGACCGCTCGTGCGCGTGCTCGCCCGCGATCTCGCGGCTCTCGAGCCGCGGCCGGTCGTGGTGACGGGGCTTCCGGGCATCTCGATCCCCGCAACGCGCAAGGCCGTCGTGTACCGGCTGCAGTCCGACCTGTTCGTCGTGCACTCGCGCCGCGAGGTGCGGGAGTTCGGCGCGCTGTCGGCTCGCACCGGGTACGCGCACCGTTACGCCCTCGCGACGCTGCCGTTCGCCCGGGGTGCCGTGACGGCCGGCGGCACCCGCCCGGATGTCGAGGGCACCGACCTCGTGTTCGCCGCCCAGGCGAAGGTCCCGGCCGAGCGGGAGGACCGGCTGCGCATCTCGCGCATGCTCGTGCGCGCGGCCGCGGCGGATCCGTCACGGCGCGTCGTGGTGAAGCTGCGGGCCGCGTCGGGCGAGCACCAGACGCACGCCGAGCTCGACGGTTACCCCGAGCTGCTCGCCTCGCTCGGGCCGCTGCCGGCGAACCTCGTCACCTCGACGCAGTCGATGGGCACTGCTCTGGCGACGGCCGGGGGACTCGTCACCGTGAGCTCCACGGCGGCGATCGAGGCGATCGCGCGCGGTATCCCCGTCATCGCCCTCGACACGTTCGGCGTCTCACCGCGCCTCATCAACGAGACGCTCGCCGATGCCGACCTGCTCGCGAGCGAGGAGGACGTCGTCGCACGGCGGTTCCGGCATCCGGATCCCGAGTGGCTCGACGAGAACTACTTCCACGCCCCCGAGGCCGACGACTGGACCGCGCAGGTCGACGCGCTGCTCGCGCAGCGGTCGGCGGGGCGGCTTCCGGCGCGCGCGGCTGTGGTGCGCCGCGGCGGGGCGCTGCGCGACGCGTGGGAGCGAAAGGTCGCCCTCGGCCGCAGTGACACGTCCGCCTCGGGCGCCGTCGCCTACGCCGTAGGTGTGCCGCTTCGCGCCGTGGCGCGGCTGGCGAAGCGGGCGCGCCGCCGGCTCGCCGGAGCGGTTCAGCAGCCGGGGCCGGTCGGATCCTCGACGCAGGTGCGGTCCACGAGCGCGGTGCGCACCTCGACGACCCGTACGCCGTAGCCGGCCGCCTCGGCCCGGACCACGCCCGGAACCGTCCGCCACGTGCCGCTTCCGAAATCGACGGATGCCTCGTACTCGACCGTCACCGACACCGGATACGTCCCGCGGGCCCGGTACGCGTGGCTGGTCGCGGTCGGCGTGAACTGCCCCTGCCCGAGCGCCGTCCACGACGCGCCCCCCGTGCTCGCGCGCGTGGTCGTGCCGTCGCCGTTGTCGAACACGTAGGCGACTGGGACGAACCGCACCGTCACGTCCCAGCCGAGGACCGTGCCCGGGATGCGCTGCTCGGATGCCGAGGCCAGCAGGTTCGTCGGCATGCCGACCACGCCGAAGCCGGCGGGCTCGCCGCCGAGCGTCGGCTGCGCGGGCCGGAAGGAGGCGAGATCAGCGAGGGTCACGTCCGGCGGGCCGGCGACGACGTAGTTCTCACACCGGTTGAGCGGGCCGCAGTCCTCCGGCTCCGCAGGCGCTTCGGGCCGGGGGGCAGCGCCTGGGTTGGATCGAGGCTCATTGTCGACTGCTTCACCGCCAGAGCCTTTTTGTGTATCAGTGCCGGACACGACCGCTTCCTTGTCCGTCGTGTACGAGCAGAGGCCCGCTTGCAGCTGGGAGGCTGTGCAGCCGTTGGATGTAGCGGATCCCATGGCTGGCGCGAGTGACAGTGCGAATGTCGTGATTGCCGCAACTATCAGCATGTCTGATCGTCCGCCACGGCGCTCGCGGACACTGCTAGACCGTCGTTGATTGGGGTGAACACGATCTCGAGTGCCAGGACAGGGGGTCTGTCCGAAGGGGTGACGTCGGTGCCGTCAGAATCCACGACGCGAGAGTTGGAGACGTCGAGACATACCACCGCAGTGACCTCACCCAGATCGTTCGCGAAGTTCGTTCCAGCGAATCGGGTCATTTCTGCGTCGCCGACGATCGAGCGTTCTTGCTCCGCGAGGATACTCTGCGTGTCCAGTTCCGACTCCAGTGCCTGCCCGATCAGGAAGTCGGTCGGGGACGGAGTTGCTGCGGGATCCGCATGTCGCGCGTTCAGCGCATCGACGTACGCGCGGTACGTCTCCTCCGCCGCCGCGAACGCTTCTTCCTCGCTCGAGAACGCGGGAGTCGGCGTGGGTTCCACCGGCTCCGGTGTGGTGCACCCGGCGAGGGCGAGTGCGAGCAGCCCGCTGAGCACTGCCGCCGTCACCCGAGTCGTCACGCCCCCACGGTAGCCGCCGGCGTCGACGCTCCGACCGAGTTATCCACAGCGCGTGCGAAGAAGCCGGCGATCGCGTCCGGGGGGTGTCGCGGATCGCCGGCTCCGGGCGGGTCGGTGAGACCGCCCCTCGTGCCCTCCGGGCGTCGGGCACGAGGGGCGGTCCCGGGCGACTCATCGCCTGCAGGGGTTTCGCGGAGGGGACCGGGATTCCCCTTCACCGCGATGCGTCCAGGCTAGAAGGCCGTCCTGGGAGATCCCTATCGCCGGGCCATACGAACGCCGGGCGCTGGCCGTGCAGCCGCTGGGCTGTCATCATGACGCCATGCGCCTCGCCGGACCCGTCGCCTCGTTCGTGCTCGTCGCCTCGCTCGCCGCGCTGAACGGCTGCGCGTCGTCCCAGCCCGTGATCGCGCCGGTCACCCGCGAGGTAGGCGACCTTCAGGGCCAGACCGTCGAACTCGAGGTCGGGCAGGTGCTGAACATCGACACCGGCGACCTCGCCGTCGACAGTTACAGCGGCGTCGTCTCCGATCCGTCCGTCGCGGAGTTCACAGCTGGTCGCGAGGAGGGCGGTGCGACGTACAACCCGGGGGTCGAAGGGCTCGCCGAGGGATCGACGAAGGTGGTGCTGTCGAACGAGGACGGCGGCATCCAGGACGTCACCTTCACCGTGGAGGTCGCCGGCTGATGCGGCACGGCTACGGCCGGGAGCCGGCATCCGGGCGTAGTCTCATGCGATGACCTCCGCCGCGAGCCGGACCGAGCTTCGTGGGCTCCTGGACGAGCTGCACGACGCGGCCATGGTGCGCATCGCCGCGATCGACGAGACCCTCGAGGAGCTGCGCGCCGATCGGGGCTCCGACGTCGCCGACGACGAGCACGACCCCGAAGGCGTGACCCTGTCGGGGGAGTGGTCGCGGGCCGTCGCCCTCGAGGAGGCCGCACGCCGGGAGATCGCCGAGATCGACGAGGCCGTCAGGCGCTGGGAGGACGGCACCTACGGCGTCTGCGTCGACTGCGGTCGCGGGATCCCGATCGCGCGTCTTCGCGTGCGTCCGTTCGCGACCCGCTGCGTGTCGTGCGCCGAGAAGGCCGGCGTCTGACGTGTCGTTCGGCGCCGCGGCATCCCGTGCTGCCCGTGACGGCTTCCCGCGCGTCGCGGATGCGGATCCCTGTCCGTGCGGCAGCGGCGATCGCTTCGACGGATGCTGCGCCCCCGCGCTTCGCGGAACACCGGCTCCGACCGCTGAGCGCCTGATGCGCTCGCGCTACACGGCATTCGTCGTCGGCGACGCCGTGTATCTGCACGACACCTGGCACCCGGGCACGCGCCCCGCAGAGCTGACGCTCGACCCGCAGCAGCGCTGGAGCGGGCTCGAGATCGTCGACGCCGTGGATGGGGGCGAAGGCGACCAGCGAGGTGTCGTCGAGTTCCGCGCTGCCTGGCGCCACGGCCGCGACCGCGGCGTGCTGCGCGAGCGGAGCCGCTTCGTGCGGCAGGACGGGCGCTGGTGGTACCTCGACGGCCGGATCGATCCGACCTGACCCGTCCCGAGGGTCCCGAGCGCCGATAGCGTGGCAACCATGACCACTCAGGCTGAGAAAGCACAGACCCTCGCCCGACTGCACGCCGCCCCCGAGATCCTGCGCGTGGTGAACGTGTGGGACGCGGTGTCGGCCCGCACCGTCGCCGCCCTCCCCGAGACCCGCGCCATCGCGACGGCCGGCCACTCGATCGCCGCGACCTTCGGCTACCCCGACGGGCAGATCCCGCTCGAGACGATGCTCGACATGGTCGGCCGCATCGTCGAGGCCGTCGGCGACCTGCCGGTGAGCACCGACCTCGACGCAGGGTACGGCGATCCGGGCGAGACCGTGCGTCGCGCCATCGGCAAGGGCGTCGTCGGCGCCAACGTCGAGGACCGCCTCGTGCCGCTCGCCGAAGCCGTCGCCAACGTCGAGGCGATCATCGCGGCCGGTGCCGCGGAGGGCGTGCCCTTCGTCCTGAACGCCCGCACGGACGCGTTCGTGCGCGCCGGCAAGCGCCCGCTCGAGGAGTCGATCGCCGACGCGATCGAACGCGGCCGCGCCTACCTCTCCGCCGGTGCCGACCTCGTGTTCGTGCCCGGCATCCTCAACGCCGACATCACCCGGCAGCTCGTCGAGGGGATCGGCGAGCGCAAGATCAGCGTGATCGGCCTGCCCGGCGCCCTGTCGGCGAGGGAGTACGAGGCGCTGGGTGTCGCCCGCATCTCGTACGGCCCCATGACGCAGCGCGTCGCCCTGACAGCGCTGCAGGATGTCGCCGCCGAGCTCTACGCGGACGGCGTCATCCCCGCCTCCACGCGCGCGCTGAACTGACCCGTACCTCGTCCGATCGGCCCGCGGGAATCCCCGCGGGCCGATCGCCGTTGTGCCCGGCATGGAGGCCGCACCCGTCGACGTCGTCGTGATCGGCGCGGGGCAGGCAGGACTTTCCGCCGCCTATCATCTGCAGCGCCGCGGCTTCGTCCCGCTCGAGCGCGCGGACGCCACGGATCAGACCTTCCTCGTGGTCGACGCGAACCCGGAGCCCGGGGGAGCGTGGCAGCATCGCTGGCCCTCGCTGCGCATGGCGACGGTGAACGGCATCCACGAGCTGCCCGGGTTCGCGGTGCCGCCGGCGGACCCGACGGCCGCGAGCCGCGACATCCTTCCCGCGTACTTCGCGGAGTACGAGGACCGCTTCGCTCTCGACGTGCTCCGGCCGGTGCAGGTGAAGGCGGTGCGCCGCGCCGACGACGACCCCAGCGGCCGGCTGGTGGTGGAGACCGACCGCGGCGCGTGGGCCACGCGCTTCGTGATCAACGCGACGGGTACGTGGACGCGTCCGTTCTGGCCGCGGTACCCCGGTCAGGAGCGGTTCCGCGGACGGCAGCTGCACGTCGGCGACTACGTCTCGGCCGAGGAGTTCCGCGGCAAGCGCGTCGTCATCGTCGGCGCGGGAGTCTCTGCGGTGCAGCTGCTGGACGAGATCTCCCATGTCGCCGACACCTTCTGGGTGACGCGCCGCGAACCGGAATGGGCCGAGGAGGACTTCGACATCCCGGCCAGGGTGGCCGCCATCGCCGGCGTCGAGGATCGCGTCCGCCGTGGCCTCCCGCCCGGCAGCGTCATCTCGGTGACCGGCATGCACTGGACGCCGTGGGCGCGGGCCGCCGAGGCGCGCGGCGTGCTGGTACGGCATCCGATGTTCGCCTCGATCGAAGAGGACGGGGTCCGCATGCCCGACGGCGCGTTCGAGCGCGCCGACGTCATCCTGTGGGCCACCGGGTTCCGGCCCGCGCTCGACCACCTCGCGCCGCTGCGCCTGCGCACGCCCGAGGGCGGATTCCGTGTCGAGAACGGGCGCTCGATCGACGAGCCGCGCCTGTTCCTCATCGGCTACGGCCCGTCGCAGTCGACGGTGGGTGCGAACCGCGCGGGCCGTGACGCGGTCCGTGCGATCGTCGCCGATCCCGTCGCGCTCGCCGCCTAGGCTCGAGGGTGTGACGCTGCTCGCCGTACTGCTGTTCCTGAACGCCGCCTTCAACATCCTGGTCTGGCCGACGTTCTACCGCCGGGTCGCGAAGGACCCCCGCGCCCACGATGCGCAGGGCAAGGCGACCCGCTTCCTCGTCGTGCACGCGGTGCTCATCGCCATCGCGCTGGCGCTGGCGGCGGCGTCCGTCATCGCGGGCATCGCCGCGCTCGTCGCGTGATGCGCGACACAGCGGCCGCGGCGTAGCGTGGAGCGCACGACGAAGGGGGACTCATGGCCCGCATCCTGATCTTCGGCGGCCACGGCCGGGTCGCGCTGCTGCTGGAACCGCTGCTCGCGGCGCAGGGGCACACCGTGACGGCCGTCATCCGCAACGCCGACCACGAGGCCGATGTCGCCGCGACCGGCGCGCAGCCGCTCGCGGCCGACATCGAGGCGCTCGATGTCGACCAGCTCACGAACATCGTCGCCGGCAACGACGTCGTGATCTGGTCCGCGGGGGCCGGCGGCGGCAACCCGCTGCGCACATATGCGGTCGATCGCGATGCCGCCATCCGCTCGATGGAGGCCGCTCTGGCCGCCGACGTGCTGCGCTACGTGATGGTGTCGTGGATCGGCTCGCGGGCCGATCACGGCATCGCGCCGGACGCGTCGTTCTTCCCGTACGCCGACGCCAAGTGGGCGGCCGACGCACATCTCGCCGCGAGCGCGCTCGACTGGACCATCCTCGCGCCGGGTACGCTCACGCCGGATCCGCCCACCGGGCGCATCGCGCTCGATCCGGATGACGGCGGCGCTGTCGCGCGTGCCGACGTGGCCGCGGTGATCGCCGCGACCATCGCGGACGACACGACGATCGGTCGGACCATCCGGTTCGGCGGCGGCGACGAGGTCATCGGCCACGCGATCGCGGGCTGAATCAGTCCTCGCTGGAGTGCAGGCCGCGGCGGGCCGAGAGCAGGGTCACCTCGGGGTGGTCGGCGACGAGGCGCTCGGCGTGGTCGAGCACGTCGCGCACGTGCGACGACCCCGACGCCACGATCGAGACGCCGATCCTGGCTCGGCGATGCAGGTCGTGCTCGCCGACCTCGGCGGCGGCCGCCTCGGTGCGCCTGCTCAGCTCGGCGATGAGCGGGCGCAGCACGCTGCGCTTCTCTTTGAGCGAGCGGACGTCGCCGAGCAGCAGGTCGAACTCCATCCATCCGATCCACATGGGTCCATCGTGCCAGCGGCCTTCGGCAGGCGCCCGCCGTTCTAGGCTCGTGTCATGCGCGCCACCGTCATCCACGCTGCCCGGGACATCCGTGTCGAGGACGTCCCCGACCCCGCCCTGTCCACCGGCGCCGACGCGATCGTGCGCGTCGTGGCCGCCTGCGTGTGCGGCTCCGACCTGTGGCCGTACCGCGGCGTCACGCCCACGCCCGAACCGCACCGCATCGGCCACGAGTTCGTCGGCATCGTCGAGGAGGTGGGCGCCGACGTCGAGGTGGTGCGCCCCGGCGACTTCGTGATCGCGCCGTTCTACGTATGCGACGGCACCTGCGCGAACTGCCGCAACGGCGTGAGCACGTCGTGCCTGAACGGCGGATGGTGGGGCAGCGACGACCGCTTCGGCGGCTTCGCCGACGGCGGCCAGGGCGAGCGCGTGCGCGTCCCGCTCGCCGACGGCACCCTCGCCGTCGTTCCGGGGCCCGTGGCCGATGCCGAGGTCCCGGGCCTGCTGACCCTCAGCGACGTCATGGGGACCGGCCATCACGCCGCGGTCTCCGCGGGCGTCGGTCCGGGCGATTCGGTCGCCGTCGTGGGCGACGGCGCAGTCGGCCTCTGCGCGATCATCGCGGCCAAGCGCCTCGGAGCCACCACGATCATCGCGATGTCGCGGCACCCGCAGCGGCAGGCGCTCGCGCGCGAATTCGGCGCCACGCACGTCGTCGAGGAGCGTGGCGACGCCGGCGTCGAGGCGGTGCGCGCGCTCACCGGCGGCATCGGGGCCGACCGCGTGCTCGAGTGCGTCGGCACCAAGGAATCGATGGACCAGGCGCTGCGCTCGACGCGCCCCGGCGGGATGGTCGGCTACGTCGGCGTGCCGAACGGCGGACCCGAGCTGCCGGTACGGCAGATGTTCAACCGCAACGTGGGCGTGAACGGCGGCGTCGCACCGGTGCGCGGCTACATCGAGGAGCTGCTCCCCGACGTCCGTTCGGGCGCGATCGAACCGGGCCGCGTGTTCGACCTCGAGCTCCCGCTCGAGGACGCCGCGGAGGCCTATGCTGCGATGGACGAGCGCCGCGCGACGAAGGTGCTGCTGCGGCCCTGAGTGCGTCTCGCGGCCCGTCGGCACACGGGGCCGCGATTCGCGACGCGCCCGCGCGCCTGCGTGTGGGAGGGTGTTCGTGCGGTAGAACAGCAGGAAGTCGAAGGGAACCCGGACCGTGAAGCTGATCAAGCGCATCGTCGTGGTGCTCGTCATCGCGTTCGCGGCGTTCTACCTCATCACCCGCCCGCAGGACGCGGCGAACGCGGTGCAGGGCGCGGTCGGCGCCGTCTGGGGCGCCGGTGTCGCCGTGGTCGACTTCTTGACGGCTCTCGCACAGGGCTGAGCATGTTCGATCCGCGGATCGAGAAGCACCTGATCTCGGATCAGGGAGAGCACGTCGTCGACGAGGTCCGCAAGCACTGGGCCGCCACGGTCTCGGCGGTGCTCGAGTTGTTCGGCGGCATCGTCGTGCTCCTTCTCGGCTTCTTCGTGCCGGCGCAGGCGTGGTGGGTGCCGGCGCTGCTGGGCGGCGCGGTGACCGTGCACGCGATCTGGCGGATCTTCGAGCAGCACACCGACCGCTTCGTCATCACGAACATGCGGGTCTTCCGCGTGCACGGCATCCTGTCGCAGCGCATCGCGACGATGCCCCTCGCGCGGATCCTCGACATCTCCGTCTACAAGCCCCTCGTCGGCCGCATCTTCGGCTACGGCCACTTCGTGTTCGAGTCGGCCGCGCAGGAACAGGGGCTTCGTGAGATCAAGTACGTCGGCGATCCCGACCAGCGCGGTCTCACGATCCAGCGCGTGATCCAGCAGGCGGGCCTGCGCGGCGCCGCGGGTCGAGGCGACCAGTTCGCCGGTGCGCCGTTCGCTGCCCCGGCACCGCCGCGACCGGAGCCCCCGGCATCGATCACCGTCGTGCCGGTCTCCGACGACCGCAACCCGACCGCTCCGGTTCCCGATGTGCGGCACGGGTCCACGACATCGGGGTGGGACTGGCTCGCCGATGCGCAGCGCCGCGAGGATGAGCGGCTGGCTCAGCTGCGCGGAGAGGCCACCTCGTCGCCGGCGCCCTTCGACCCCGACCGCACGAACACCGCGCCGATCGAGCTTCCCCGCTGATCCGAGCGGGATGCCGAGGGCGAGGGACCGGGCATTTCGGGGCGATCGGGAACATCGCGAGCGACCCGGTCGTTCTGATACCCTGGAGCGTCACTCGTGTGGCTGTTTCGCCACGCCTGAGTGCCGGCTCGCGCCGGTGACCGGGCCCGCAAGGGTCCGAGTGGCATCGCAAGAAAATCCGCTTCGCCTCGGCTCGAGGCATCCGTTCGCGCTCGCGCGGGGGGAAGCCGCTGAAAGCCGGGGCCCGACACACAACCCCAACAAGGACAACCCACTACATGACTACCGCAACGACCGCCCCGGCCACCAAGCAGGTCGCGATCAACGACATCGGATCTGCCGAGGACTTCCTGGCCGCGGTCGAGAAGACCCTGAAGTTCTTCAACGACGGCGACCTCATCGAGGGCACCGTGGTGAAGATCGACCGCGACGAGGTCCTCCTCGACGTCGGTTACAAGACCGAGGGCGTCATCCCCTCGCGTGAGCTCTCCATCAAGCACGACGTCGACCCCAACGAGGTCGTCAAGGTCGGCGACGAGGTCGAAGCCCTCGTTCTCCAGAAGGAGGACAAGGAAGGCCGCCTCATCCTCTCCAAGAAGCGCGCTCAGTACGAGCGTGCGTGGGGCGACGTCGAGAAGATCAAGGAGAACGACGGTGTGGTCACCGGCTCCGTGATCGAGGTCGTCAAGGGTGGTCTGATCGTCGACATCGGCCTGCGTGGCTTCCTCCCCGCATCGCTCATCGAGCTCCGCCGCGTCCGCGACCTCACGCCGTACCTCGGCCAGGAGATCGAGGCGAAGATCCTCGAGCTCGACAAGAACCGCAACAACGTCGTGCTGTCGCGCCGCGCCCTGCTCGAGCAGACGCAGTCCGAGTCGCGCACCACGTTCCTCAACAACCTCCACAAGGGCCAGGTCCGCAAGGGCACGGTCTCGTCGATCGTCAACTTCGGTGCGTTCGTCGACCTCGGTGGCGTCGACGGTCTCGTCCACGTCTCGGAGCTCTCGTGGAAGCACATCGAGCACGCGTCCGAGGTCGTCGAGGTCGGCCAGGAGGTCACCGTCGAGATCCTCGAGGTGGACCTCGACCGCGAGCGCGTCTCGCTGTCGCTGAAGGCGACGCAGGAGGACCCGTGGCAGGTCTTCGCCCGCACCCACGCGATCGGTCAGGTCGCGCCGGGCAAGGTCACCAAGCTCGTTCCGTTCGGCGCGTTCGTCCGCGTCGCGGACGGCATCGAGGGCCTCGTGCACATCTCGGAGCTGTCGGGCAAGCACGTCGAGCTCGCCGAGCAGGTCGTGTCGGTCGGCGAAGAGGTCTTCGTCAAGATCATCGACATCGACCTCGAGCGTCGCCGCATCTCGCTCTCGCTCAAGCAGGCGAACGAGTCGGTCGACCCGCACGGCACCGAGTTCGACCCCGCCCTCTACGGCATGGTCACGGAGTACGACGAGCACGGCGAGTACAAGTACCCCGAGGGCTTCGACCCCGAGACCAACGCCTGGCTCGAAGGCTTCGACGAGCAGCGCGAGAAGTGGGAGCAGGAGTACGCCGCCGCCCACGCTCGCTGGGAGGCCCACAAGGCTGCCGTCATCAAGGCCCTCGAGGCCGAGGCCGCCGCTCCGGTCGAGACCGGCGCGTCCTCGTACTCGTCCGACAGCGGCCCCGCGGGCACGCTGGCTGACGACGAGGCCCTCGCCGCCCTCCGCGAGAAGCTCTCGGGTCGCTGATCCTGAGCTGAGCCGCCCGGTTCGCTGAACCGTCTGGTTCGAAAGGCCGTCACCACCGCTTCTGCGGGGGTGGCGGCCTTTCGCGTTTCCGGGCGTCGGAGGTCCCCGGTACCGTCGCTCTGTGCCAGTGAATCCTCACGCCGCGCGATGTCTCGTGGACGACGACGGCTGCCGCGGTCCCGTGGCTGCGGATGCGCCGGTCGCGCTGTGCGAGGCGCACCTCGCGGCGGCGGGGGAGTGGGCGGACGCCCAGTACGGCGTCACCGACGCGCTGCCCTCGCCGTGCCGGCTGTGCGGCTCGCGGCTGGGGGTCCGCTATCCGTCGGGCTGGCTGTGCGCGGTGTGCGAGTGGCGCTACGGCGACCTGCCCGACGACGACATCGCACCGCCGCGCGTCGACGTCGTGTACTACCTGCGCTACGACGACCGCGTGAAGATCGGAACGAGCGGGAATCCACGGCAGCGCTTCGGCGCCATCTGGCATGACGAGCTGCTGGCGTTCGAGCGCGGCGGGCGCGCGCTCGAGCAGCGGCGGCACGTGCAGTTCGCGGCGGATCGGTTCCCGGGCACGGAGTGGTTCCGTCGCTCCGACGCGCTCACCGCGCACATCGCCGTGCTCGCGGCCGGCGTCGACGATCCGTGGCAGCTGCATGCGCGGTGGCTGAGCGAGGCGCTCGCGGCACGCGGGTGACGCCGTACGCTCTGCGAGAACGAGGGAGGATCCTCCAGCACCTTCCGAGGAAGCGCGCCTAGCGTGAGGATCCACCCCGCACTCGCAGACGACGGAGCAGCACATGGGATTCCTCGACCGACTGTTCGGAAGCACGGATGACGCGCGCCAGGCGCCGCCCGTTCCGCAGAACCGCTACGGCGCCCAGGGGCCGGGCATGCAGCCGCCCCGGAGCGAGGACGAGATCGCCATCGAGCGCTACCGGTACCTGCTCAAGACCGCGCCGCCCGAGACGATCGAGCAGGTGCACGCCGAGGCCTTCGCGAAGCTGACGGAGCCGCAGCGCCAGCAGGTGCTCGCCGAGCTCTCGGCGGGGCTCCCTCGGCAGGAGCAGCCGCGTTCGACGGATCCGCGGGCGATGGCCCGCGCGGCGACCCGCGCGGAGTACACCGACCCCGGTTTCATGGAGCGCACGCTGGGTCCTCAGCGCCAGGGTCCTTCCTTCGGCTCCATGCTCGGCTCGTCGATCCTCGGCACGGTGGTCGGCTACGTCATCGGCTCGGCTCTGGTGAGCTCGTTCCTGGCGCCCGGCTTCGCCGACGACCAGGGCTACGAGGACGCCTCCACCGCCGACGGCGGCTCCGGCGAGACGGGCCCCGCGGACGCGGGCGCCGACTCGGGGGCCGGCTGGGGCGGCGACCCGGGCTCGGGCTGGGGCGGCGACGCCGCAGCCGGCGACATGGGCGGATTCGGGGACTTCGGCGACTTCGGCTTCTGACCCGGCGCCGGGCGATCGGGCCCCGCGTTCGCGCACCCGGTGGGCGGCGCCGAGCGCGCCGTTCGGGCGCAGGGGTGCGGCATCCGTTACCGTCGCGGTATGAGCGCCGCGACGCCGGGCGAGCCGGGAGCGCCTGCGGCGCGATCCCGCACGGGCGGGACCGCGCCGGAGGGAGCCGACCGCACGCGCGGTCGCACCGCGATGCTCAACCAGCTGCTGCTGACCGCAGTGGTGTTCGTCCTCGGGGTGCTCGTGGCGATCGGGCCGTTCGGCGGCGAGCAGCTGCTGTTCTTCCTGGGGGTCGTCCTCGTGGTCGCAGTGACGGCCGCCACGCTCGTGGTGCCCTGGGGTCGCCTGCCGTACGGGTGGGTCGCCGTGGTTCCCTCCGTCGACATCGTCGCCATCACCCTCATGCAGATCGCAGCGCCCGACACGGTGCTGGGACTGCTGTGGATCTTCCCCGCGACCTGGCTCGCCGGCGGGTTCGGGCTGCTCGGGCTGTTCGGCGTGATCGTGGCGATCGCGGGGATCGTCAGCGTGCTGACGGCGCTCAGCGCCACCGAGGTCACGTACCGGACGTTCCTGCTGCCGCTCGTGATCGTCGCCGTCGCCGCCACCAGCCACCTCAACGCGCGCCGGTCGGACGCGCAGCGCATGCTGCTGGCCAAGCAGTCGGCACTGCTGGCGAGCGTGCTCGCGCGCACCCGGCGTCAGGAGCAGGTCGTCACGGAGGTGCTGGACGCCGTCGACTTCGGCGTGGTGCGGATGGGCACGAGCGGCCGCGTCGCGGTCACGAACGAGGCCCACGGCAGGCTCCTGCAGGGGTTCGAGCTCGACCCCGACGGCATCGAGGTGCCGGCCTTCCGCGATGACGGCACCTCCCCGCTGCCGCCCGACGAGCTCCCCCTCGAACGTGCGCGCCGCGGCGAGGCGTTCGACGACCAGGTGGTGTGGTTCGGGGCAGAGCCCGGACCGCGCCGGGCGCTCACGATCACCGCGCGTCGCCTCATCGATCCCGACGGCGCCGACGCCGGTGCCGTGGTCGTCTCGCGCGACGTGACCGCCGAGCTCAGCGCCCTCCGCGCGCGCGACGACCTGGTGGCCTCGGTGTCGCACGAGCTGCGGACGCCGCTCACCTCGATCCTGGGCTATCTCGACCTCGCCATCGAGGATCCCGACACCCCCGACGCGGTGCGCGCCAGCCTCGACGTGGCCGAGCGCAACGCGGAGCGACTGCTGCGCATCGTGGCCGACATCCTCGCCGCGTCGAGTTCGTCGCCGTCGTCGGTCGAGGCATCCCTCGCCCCTCAGCTCCTCGATGCGCGAGACCTCATGCGCGGCGCGGCGGCCGACGCCCTCCCGCGGGCCGCCGCCCGGGCGATCACGATCGACGAGACGGGCCTCGAGCCCGCGACCGCGTGGGCCGACCCGCTGCGGCTGCGGCAGGTCGTCGACAATCTCGTGTCGAACGCCATCGCCTACAACAAGGACGGCGGCACGGTGTTCGTCGGCACGACGACCGACGGCACGTCGAGCTGGATCCTGGTGCGCGACACCGGCGTGGGCATCTCGGACGCCGACCGTTCGCGTCTCTTCCAGCGCTACTACAAGGCGGGAGGCGAGCGCAGATCGGGTACCGGCCTCGGCCTCGCGATCACCCGCGACATCGTGCGCGCGCACGGCGGCGAGCTCGCGCTCCACAGTGCGCCCGGCGTCGGCTCCACCTTCATCGTGAAGCTGCCCGCGGTCGCCCCGGAAGGAGAAGAAGGATGACCCTCGATCTGGCGAGCGTGCTCATCATGACCGCTCTGGTCGTCAACGTCAGCGGCGTGCTGTTCATCCTCGAGACGCTGTTGCGACGGGACGAGGGCGCGGGGCGCATCTGGGCGATCGCCTTCCTCGCGGCGATGCTCACCACCCTCGCGTACACGATCTGGGTGCAGTCGGAGGGCGCGTGGTGGGCGATCGCCGTCGGCAACGCGGCGTTCGTCGCGGGCACCGGCTGCATGTGGCTGGGATGCCGCCGCTTCAACGGGCGCGACATGCGCTGGTCGGCGATCCTCGTGGCCGTCGCGGTGACCGCCGCGGCCGCGGCCGTCGCCGTCGAGGGAGGGGCAGGCGGCGACTGGGCGGGCGCACTGTGGATGTTCGTGCCGCTGCTCGCCTTCGCCGGCGCAGGGGCGGTGGAGTGCCTCCGCGGCGACATGCGGGAGTCGCGGACGGCGTGGGTGCTGGGGGCGGTCCTCGGATTCCAGTCGCTGTACTACGTGTCGCGCACCACGGCCTTCGTGACCTCCGGCCCCGACAGCGCGCTGTTCGAGACCGCGTTCGGCACGATCAGCACGAGCTACCTCACCGTGACCCTCACGATCGTCGCCGTCGTCGTGACCTCGGTGCTCCGGGCGAGCCGTGCTCCGATGCGCGGGTACCTGCGAGAGACCCGGGCCGTGGACGAGGAGCAGGGCATCCTCACCGAGGGCTCCTTCGCTGTCGTGCTCGAGAGCATGTGCCGGCGTGCCGAGCGGCGCCTGGAGCCGATCGCGGTGACCGCCGTGCGCCTGGACGACCTCGACCAGATCTCCACGGCGTTCGGCAGCGACGTCGCCGGGGCACTGGCGGCGACGTGGCGCACCGGCGTGCGCGACCACGCGCCGACGAACGCCGTCGTGGGGCAGGACGGCCACACCGGGCTCGTCGTCGGTCTGGCTGTCTCGTCCGCGCAGGAGGCGCGCCGGCAGGCGGGCGCGATCTACCGAGGCCTCTTCGACGACCTCGGCAAGGTCGGCGGGGGAGTGATCCCCGTTGTCGGCGTCGGCGTCGCGCTCAGCGAGACGGCCGGCTACGACTCCGCCGAGCTCATCCGCGTCGCGCGCGAGGCGGCGAGCCGCGCAGCCGCGAACGTCGAGACGTCGGTGCTCGTCGACGAGGGCGAGTAGCGGCATCCGTGCGCCGCCGCGGAGCACGTGTCAGGCGGTGAGCCGATAGCCGACGCCGCGGACGGTCTCGATCCACCGGGGCTGCGAGGGCGACTCGCCGAGTTTGCGCCGGAGGTTCGCCATGTGCACTTCGATCGCGCGGGCGTCACTGTCGGAGACGAAGTCACTGACCGCGTACTGGTCGCCGCGGAGCATCAGGGCGAGATCGGACTTCGCGCGCACGCGCCGGCCCGCCATGAGCAGGTCGGCGAGGATGTCGAACTCGCTGCGCGTCAGCTCGACATCCTCGTCGTCGACGGTGACGAGGTGCGTCGAGGCGTTCAGGCGCAGCCCGTGGTGCTCGATCCACACGCCCTCGGGCGGGGCGTTCTCGCTCTGGCCGTCGGGGTCGGCCGGCGCCACGTGCCGCGGCCGGCGCAGCATGGCGTCGATGCGGGCACGCAGCTCGCGCGGACGGAACGGCTTGGCGACGTAGTCGTCGGCCCCCGCCTCGAGGCCCTGGAGGGCGTCGATCTCCTCGGTACGGGCGCTGAGCATCACGATGTAGGTCGAGCTGATGGCCCGGATGCGCTTGGCGGTCTCGAAGCCGTCCATGCCGGGCATGTTCACGTCGAGCGTGGTCACCAGCGGACGGTGCTCGCGAACGAGTTCGACGCCGTCCGCGCCGTTGGCCGCGCCGTGCACCTCGAAGCCCGCCTGGGCGAGCACGGTCGACAGGAGAGAACGGATGTCTTCCTCGTCCTCGATCACCACCGCGACGCGCGCTTCTTCCACCGATGCACCCTCCGGGTCCGGTGCCGTCGACGGACCATGGACGTCGGTCATGATATCCCAGAACGCGCTTCGGAACGGGTGCGGCAGGCCGTCGACGATCACGGAATGCGACCGTGGGCGGCTCGGGCCAGGTGCCTCTGCTCGCGGGCGTCCGCAGCCCCGCCGGTTGGACGGGCCGCGCGGAGGGCGGGAGTCTTCCCCACGACCCGCCCTGCGCGCGTCCTCCGTGCACGGACCAGGGCCGCAATCGTCCCCACGCACGCGGCCCTTCCGTACCTCAAGACGATCCGGCTGGTGCAGCGGGGCGGTGCCGCGTCGGGCGCCACGATGTCGCGTCCGGCGTTCATCTCCCGCCCTCCCCAGTGCCACACGGGTGGATCTGTCCTTCGGGTGCCCCGAGGCTACCTCCGGTGCCTCAACGCCCGCTCAGGCCCGCCTCAGGAACCGCGCAGGCTTGCAGGGGACCGCGCCCCGCCGCTTCAGTGCGGCGTGGCATGCTCGAACCATGCCGCTCGTCGCCCTCACCGGAGGCATCGCCTCGGGAAAGTCCACGATCGCCCGTCGTCTCGCGGAGCACGGCGCCGTCGTCGTCGACGCCGATCAGCTGGTCCGCGAGGTGCAGCAGCCGGGCTCTCCCGTGCTGGCTGCGATCGCCGAGACCTTCGGGGAACGGATGCTGCGCCCCGACGGATCCCTCGATCGCGCGGCCCTCGGCAGCCGGGTGTTCGGCGACGAAGCGGCGATCGCGCAGCTCAACCGGATCGTCCACCCCGCCGTCCGAGCCGAGTCGGCGCGCCGCTTCGAGGAGGCGTTCGCCGCCGATCCCGACGCTGTCGTCGTCTACGACGTGCCGCTGCTCGTCGAGGCGCGTGTCGACGACCCCTGGCAGCTCATCGTCGTGGCGCACGCGCCCGAGGACGTCCGCCTCGGGCGCCTCGTCGAGCTGCGCGGCATGACCGAGACGGACGCGACCGCCCGCCTCGCGTCGCAGGTGCCCGACGACGCGCGCCTGCGGATCGCCGATGTCGTGATCGACACCGCGGGTTCGCTCGAGAGCACCCGGCGCCAGGTCGACGCGCTGTGGGACTCGCTCGACGAGCACGTCGCGCAGCGCACCGCACGAACGTAGCCTGGAGACGGATCGAGGAGGTACCCGATGGCCGTGTTCTCGAGGTTCCGGCGCCGCAAGACGCCCTATGGTGCGACGACCGACGAGGAGCGCATCGCGCGCTACGTCTATCTCCTCAACACCCTCCCCGCGTCCGTGATCGAGAGCGCCCATGCGTCGGCCTTCGCCGACGTGCCTCCGGAGCGCCGGCGCGAGATGTTCGAGCGGCTGCGGCCGTTCCTCGCGGAGTCGGAACGCGATGCCGCCGCCGAGGATCCGACGGTCATCGCGCGGCTGGTCCGCCGAGCCGAGGAGCACAAGGCGCGCCGTGGCGAGAGCAGGGGAGCGGATGCGGCGGCCGCGGCCGTGACCGACCCCGCCCGCACGGCGGTCGACGCCCTGGACCGCGACCCGCGCGACGACGTCGATGTGCGCTCGATGCTCGTGAACGCCGGCGCACTGATCATCGTGGCGAACCAGTTCCTGCTGTCGAGCTCGGTGGCCGCGTACTACACCGTCGGTGCCGGATCCCTGCAGCTGGGCGACGGTCCCGCATGGATCGGCGACACGTACGACCCCGGCTCGGGCGGCTACGACGGCGGTGGTGGCGGGTTCGACGGCGGCGGCGGGTTCGACGGGGGCGGTTTCGGCGGCGGATTCGACGCCGGGGGCTTCGGCGGCGGGTTCGACGGCGGCGGGGGCTTCGGCGGCTGAGTCCCGCGCGGACAGCAGTCCGCGGCATCCGCTGGTCGCGAACGCCGCCCCGATGTCGGGGGTCGCGCCTACGCTGGATTGGTGCAGACCACTCGATCCGTGCGGCCGTTCGAGGTCGTGAGCGAATTCGCGCCGTCGGGCGACCAGCCCCAGGCGATCGCCGAGCTGGCGGCGCGCATCAACGCCGGCGAGACCGACGTCGTGCTGCTCGGCGCGACCGGCACGGGCAAGTCGGCGACGACGGCGTGGCTGGTCGAGGCCGTCCAGAGACCCACCCTCGTGCTGGCCCACAACAAGACGCTGGCCGCGCAGCTGGCGAACGAGTTCCGCGAGCTCATGCCGCACAACGCGGTGGAGTACTTCGTCAGCTACTACGACTACTACCAGCCCGAGGCGTACGTCCCGCAGACCGACACCTTCATCGAGAAGGACTCATCCGTCAATGCCGAGGTGGAGCGGCTGCGCCACTCGACGACGAACTCGCTGCTCAGCCGCCGCGATGTCGTCGTGGTGAGCACGGTCTCGTGCATCTACGGCCTCGGCGCGCCCGACGAGTACCTGCGGGCCATGGTGGCGCTGCAGGTCGGCGAGGTCTACGACCGCGACGCGCTCATCCGCAAGTTCATCGCGATGCAGTACAACCGCAACGACGTGGACTTCTCGCGCGGCAACTTCCGCGTGCGCGGCGACACCATCGAGATCATCCCGGTCTACGAGGAGTACGCGATCCGCATCGAGATGTTCGGCGACGAGATCGAGGCGCTGTTCATGCTCCACCCGCTCACCGGCGATGTGGTGCAGCGGCTCGACAGCGTGCCCATCTTCCCGGCGTCGCACTACGTCGCCGGCACCGAGACGGTGCAGCGCGCGATCGGCACGATCGAAGACGAGCTCGCGGACCGGCTCAAAGAGCTGGAGTCGCAGAACAAGCTGCTCGAGGCGCAGCGCCTGCGCATGCGCACGACCTTCGACCTCGAGATGCTGCAGCAGCTCGGGTTCTGCTCGGGCATCGAGAACTACTCGCGCCACATGGACGGGCGCGCGCCCGGCGAGCCGCCGCACACGCTGCTCGACTTCTTCCCCGACGACTTCCTCATGGTGATCGACGAGTCCCACGTCACCGTCCCGCAGATCGGGGCGATGTACGAGGGGGACGCCTCGCGCAAGCGCACACTCGTCGAGCATGGGTTCCGGCTGCCCAGCGCGCTCGACAACCGGCCGCTGCGGTGGGACGAGTTCAAGGACCGCGTCGGGCAGACGGTGTACCTGTCGGCGACTCCGGGCCGGTACGAGATGGGCATCGCCGACGGCGTCGTCGAGCAGATCATCCGCCCGACGGGCCTCGTCGACCCCGAGATCGTGGTGAAGCCCTCGAAGGGGCAGATCGACGACCTGCTCGAAGAGATCCGCCTCCGCGTCGAGCGCGACGAGCGCGTGCTCGTCACGACGCTCACCAAGAAGATGGCCGAAGAGCTCACCGACTTCCTGGGCGAGCACGGCGTGCGCGTGCGCTATCTGCACTCCGACGTCGACACGCTGCGCCGTGTGGAGCTGCTCAGCGAGCTGAGAGCGGGCGTCTACGACGTGCTGGTGGGCATCAACCTGCTGCGCGAGGGCCTCGACCTGCCCGAGGTCTCGCTGGTGTCGATCCTCGATGCCGACAAGGAGGGGTTCCTCCGCAGCGGCACCTCGCTCATCCAGACGATCGGTCGCGCGGCCCGCAACGTCTCGGGTCAGGTGCACATGTACGCCGACAAGGTGACCGATTCGATGGCCAAGGCCATTGAAGAGACCGACCGGCGTCGCGAGAAGCAGATCGCTTACAACACCGCCAACGGCATCGAACCCCAGGCGCTGCGCAAGCGCATCGCCGACATCACCGAGGTGCTCGCGCGCGAGGCGTCCGACACCGATCGGATGCTGCGGGGCAAGGCGGCAGCGAAGACCAAGTCCGGTGTCGGCAAGAGCCCGACCCCCCAGCTGCGGCGCGAGGGCATCGCGGCCGAGGGCGCGGAGCAGCTCGAGGCGACGATCGCCGACCTCAGCCAGCAGATGCTCGCGGCGGCCGGCGAACTGAAGTTCGAACTCGCCGCGCGGCTGCGCGACGAAGTGCAGGACCTCAAGAAGGAGCTGCGCGCCATGGAGCGCGCGGGTCACGCCTGAGGCCGCGCCTTCGACGTGGCTCGAAGACCGCCCAGGACTACGGGCAGTGCATGAGGGGCTTCGGCCCCGAGCGGTCGAACGTGTGCTGCGAGATCGGCGCGCCGCAGAGCGGGCACGCGCGCTCGGCCCGTTCCGCCTGACTCGGCGGGGGAGTCGTCTCGTAGGGGCCGACGGCGGCGGGGCCGGCGACACGGATGAGATTCGTGTTCAGGAACGCGTACCAGCCGCCCGCTTCGCGCACGCGCTCGCGGAGCGGACGGCGGTCGGGGGTGGGGGCATCCGTGTCTGGCATGTTCCTTAGTGTACTAACGATTAGTGGGCGATAGGATCATCGGGTGACGAATGCCGAACTCAGCCCCGACGACCTGCTCAAGCTCGACAACCAGGTCTGCTTCGCGCTCGTGACCGCGGCGCGCAACGTCGTCGGGCTGTACCGGCCGATCCTCGAGCCGCTCGGCCTCACGCACCCGCAGTACCTCGTGATGCTCGCGCTGTGGGAGCGGTCGCCCCGCTCGCTGCGCGAGCTCGCCGCCGAGCTCGCGCTGGAGCCCGCGACGCTGTCGCCCCTCGTGAAGCGCCTCGAGGCGCAGGACCTCGTCACCCGTTCGCGTCGCGACGACGACGAGCGGGTGCTCGACGTCCGCCTCACGGAGGCCGGCCGGCGTCTTCGCGCCCAGGCGCTGGAGGTCCCCGGCAAGGTGATGGCGAGCGTCGGGACGGATGCCGCGGCGCTCCTGGCGCTCCGGGACGCGCTGCAGCCCTTCGCCGGCGCCCGCTGATCCGGGGCCCGCGGTACCGCCCCTTCGCCTACGGCGAACAGCTCCCAGCCCTCGTGTCGGAGGCCCCACCTAGACTTGTCGGGTGCCCATCGTCCCTGTCGCCCTGCCCGCGAACATGCCCGGAAACTCCGTCGGCGGTGCCGGCGGAAAGCTCAGCGTCCGCGGTGCCCGCGTGCACAACCTCAAGGATGTCGATCTCGACATCCCGCGCGATTCGCTCGTCGTCTTCACCGGCCTGTCGGGCTCGGGCAAGTCGAGTCTGGCGTTCGACACGATCTTCGCCGAGGGCCAGCGCCGCTACGTCGAGTCGCTGAGCGCTTACGCCCGGCAGTTCCTGGGGCAGGTCGACAGGCCCGACGTCGACTTCATCGAGGGCCTGAGTCCCGCTGTGTCGATCGACCAGAAATCCACGAACCGCAACCCGCGGTCGACGGTCGGCACGATCACCGAGATCCACGACTACATGCGTCTGCTGTGGGCGCGGATCGGCGTGCCCCACTGTCCCGAGTGCGGGGCCGTCATCCAGCGCCAGACGGTGCAGCAGATCGCCGACCAGCTCATTGAGCTGCCCGAGCGCACCCGCTACCAGATCGTCGCCCCCGTCGTCACACAGAAGAAGGGCGAGTTCGTCGACCTCTTCAAGGAGCTCGGCGCGAAGGGCTACGCCCGGGCCATCGTCGACGGCGAGCTGATCCAGCTCGCCGAGCCGCCGGCGCTCAAGAAGAGCTACAAGCACGACATCGCGGTCGTGGTCGACCGTCTCGTCGCGGCTCCCGGCATCCTGGACCGCGTCACCGACTCCGTCGAGACCGCGCTGTCGCTCGCGGGCGGCGTCGTGCAGGTCAACTTCGTCGATGAGGAGGGGGATGCCGCGTGGCAGTCCTTCTCCGAGAAGCTCGCGTGCCCGAACGGCCACCCGCTGCAGCTCACCGAGATCGAGCCGCGCACGTTCTCGTTCAACGCGCCGTTCGGCGCGTGCCCCGCGTGCTCGGGTCTCGGCACGCGCATGTCGGTCGACGTCGAGCTCATGCTGGGCGACGAAGACCTGTCGATCCGCGAGGGCGTCCTCATCCCGTGGACGACCCAGGGCAAGGGACTCTTCCAGTACTACGAGCGCCTGCTCGAAGGACTCGCGAACGATCTCGCCTTCTCGCTCGACACGCCCTGGAAGAGGCTTCCGTCCGAGGTCCGCGAGGCCGTGCTGCGCGGTGAGAACTACAAGGTCACCGTGCGGTGGAAGAACCGCTACGGCCGCGAGATGCGCTACTCGTCGGGCTTCGAGGGCGTCGTTCCCTACATCGAGCGGCAGTACACGCAGGCCGAGTCCGACACGCAGCGTCAGCGCTGGGCGGAGTACCTCCGCGAGGTGCCGTGCCCCGTGTGCGACGGCGCCCGGCTCAAGCCCGAGGTGCTGGCCGTGCAGGTGCACGGGCATTCCATCGCGGATGCCTCGCGCCTGAGCCTGGGCGAGGCGCGGGAGTACTTCGCCAAGCTCACGCTCACCGACCGCGAGGCGACGATCGCCGCGCAGGTGCTGCGCGAGATCCGCCTCCGGCTGGACTTCCTCATCCGCGTCGGCCTCGACTACCTGAGCCTGAGCCGCGCCGCAGCGACGCTCTCCGGCGGCGAGGCGCAGCGCATCCGGCTCGCGACTCAGATCGGCTCCGGCCTGACCGGCGTGCTGTACGTGCTCGACGAGCCGTCGATCGGCCTCCACCAGCGTGACAACCGCCGTCTCATCGAGACCCTCGTGGCGCTGCGCGACCTCGGCAACACCCTCATCGTGGTCGAGCACGACGAAGAGACGATCCACGCCGCCGACTGGGTGGTCGACATCGGCCCCGGCGCCGGCGTCAACGGCGGCGAGGTCGTGCACTCCGGCCCGATCGGCGAGCTGCTGGCCGACCCGGATTCGATCACCGGCGACTACCTGTCGGGCCGGCGCTCCATCCCCACCCCGAAGAAGCGCCGCAAGATCGACAAGAAGCGTCAGGTGACGGTCGTCGGCGCGCGCGAGAACAACCTCAAGAACGTGACGGCCGACTTCCCGCTCGGTGTGCTCACCGCGGTCACGGGAGTCAGCGGCTCGGGCAAGTCCTCGCTGGTCAACGGCATCCTCTACCAGGTCCTCGCGACGCGTCTCAACGGCGCCCGCCGGGTCGCCGGCAAGCACACGCGCGTGACCGGGCTCGACAACCTCGACAAGGTCGTGCACGTCGACCAGGCGCCGATCGGCCGCACGCCGCGGTCGAACCCGGCGACCTACACCGGGGTGTTCGACCGCATCCGGACGCTGTTCAGTGAGACGCCCGAGGCCAAGGTGCGCGGCTACCAGCCGGGCCGGTTCAGCTTCAACGTCAAGGGTGGCCGCTGCGAGGCCTGCTCGGGCGACGGCACGATCAAGATCGAGATGAACTTCCTGCCCGACGTGTACGTCGACTGCGAGGTCTGCCATGGCAAGCGGTACAACCGCGACACCCTCGCGGTGCACTACAAGGGCAAGAACATCGCCGAGGTGCTCGAGATGCCGATCGCCGAGGCAGCCGAGTTCTTCGAGCCGATCCAGGCCATCCACCGCTACCTGAAGACGCTCGTTGACGTCGGTCTCGGCTACGTGCGGCTCGGCCAGTCCGCCACGACGCTGTCGGGCGGCGAGGCGCAGCGCGTGAAGCTCGCCACCGAGCTGCAGCGGCGCACGAACGGCCGGTCGATCTACGTGCTCGACGAGCCGACGACGGGTCTGCACTTCGAAGACGTGCGCAAGCTCCTCGAAGTGCTCAACGGGCTCGTCGACAAGGGCAACACCGTCATCGTCATCGAGCACAACCTCGACGTCATCAAATCCTCCGACTGGGTGATCGACCTCGGTCCCGAGGGCGGATCCGGGGGCGGCCAGATCATCGCGACGGGCACGCCCGAGCAGGTCGCGCGCGCCGAGGGCAGCCACACCGGCGCGTTCCTCGCCGAGGTGCTGGGGCTCCGCGCCCCGACGCACGCGGTCACCGAGCTCGTCGAGGCCCGCAAGGCCGGCTGAGCGGCATGGCGCGCTCTGCTCCCACCGTCCCGTACAAGCCGAAGCCGGGCGAGATCCCGACGAATCCCGGGGTCTACCGCTTCCGAGACCGCGACGGGCGCGTGCTGTACGTCGGCAAGGCGAAGAACCTCCGCGCCCGCCTGTCGAACTACTTCGCGCCGCTGCACACGCTCCACGAGCGCACGCGGCGGATGGTGACGACCGCCGCGTCCGTCGAGTGGACGGTCGTCGCGACCGACGTCGACTCGCTGCAGCTCGAGTACCAGTGGATCAAGGAGTTCGATCCGCCGTTCAACGTCCGCTACAAGGACGACAAGTCGTACCCGTTCATGGCGATCACGCTCGCCGACGAGGCACCGCGCGTCATCGTGACGCGCAACCGCCGCATCCCGGGGGCCAAGTACTTCGGCCCGTACCCGAAGGTGTGGGCGGTCCACGACACGATCGATCTGATGATCCGGGTGTTCCCGATCCGCACCTGCAGCGACGCGTCGTACAAGAAGGCGATGGCGACCGGGCGCCCGTGCTTCCCGGGGCAGATCGGGCGCTGCGGCGGGCCGTGCTCGATGAAGGTCACCGTCGAGGAGCACCGGGCGATCGTCGACGACTTCATCGCGTTCATGTCAGGCGGCGATCAACGGTTCACCAGGGAGCTCACCGCGCGCATGCGCGAGGCGTCCGCCGCGATGGACTACGAGGCGGCCGCCGTGTACCGTGACCGGCTGCAGTCGATCGACGCCGTGCTGAACCGCAGCGCGCTCGTGCTCGCCGCCGACACCGACGCCGATCTTTTCGGCATCGCCGAGGACGAGCTGGCCGCCACGGTGCAGCACTTCGTGATCCGCGGCGGCCGCGTGCGCGGCGTGCGCGCGACGACGATCGAGAAAGAGCTCGACATCACCGGTGGCGAACTCGTCGACCAGGTGCTGCAGCGGACGTACGGAAACGCCGCTGGCGCCGACATCCCGAAGCAGGTGCTGGTGCCGACGATGCCCGACGACGCCGCCGACCTCGAGGAGTGGCTTCGCGGGCGCCGTGGCAAGGCCGTGACGATCCAGATCGCACAGCGTGGCCGCAAGGCCGACCTCATGCGCACCGCCACGCTCAACGCGCAGCAGGCGCTGATGCTCCACAAGACCCGCCGCACCAGCGACTACGTCGCCCGCAGCCAGGCGCTCACCGACCTGCAGGAGGCGCTCGACCTCGTCGAGGCGCCGCTGCGCATCGAGTGCTTCGACGTCTCGCACCTGAGCGGCACGAACGTCGTCGCGTCGATGGTCGTCTTCGAGGACGGCCTGCCCCGCAAAGACCAGTACCGCTCGTTCGGCGTCGCCGAGACCACCGACGACACCGACTCGCTCTACCAGGTGCTCACGCGCCGGCTCGCGTACCTCGATCGTCCGGAAGAGAACGAGCCGGGTGCCTCGGCCGACCCGACCGCGGACGGCGAGGTGGTGACCGAGCGGCGTCGCCCGCGCTTCGCGTACCGGCCGCAGCTGCTGGTCGTCGACGGCGGCAAGCCCCAGGTCGAGGCCGCGGCGCGGGCGCTGCGCGATGCCGGCCACGAGGAGATCGCGCTGTGCGGCATCGCCAAGCGCCTCGAGGAGGTGTGGCTGCCGGGGGAGGAGTACCCCGTCATCCTGCCCCGCACGTCGGAGGCGCTGTACCTGCTGCAGCGGCTGCGCGACGAGGCCCACCGCTTCGCGATCACGCATCAGCGCAAGCGCCGCCGCCGCGACATCCAGAGTGTGCTGGCGGAGGTGCCGGGCCTCGGCGACGCGCGGATCAAGGCGCTGCTGCGCCACTTCGGGTCGGTGTCGGCGCTGAAGAAGGCGACGCCGGAGGAGATCGCCGAGCTTCCGGGGGTCGGTCCGAAGCTCGCGTCGGCCATCCACGCCCACCTCGCCCAGCCGGTCGCTCTCTCCGACGCGTCATAGCGCCCGTCGCGCCGCCGAGCGGTGGTCCGGTATGACTAGGCTTGTCGGGACGGGGGTGGTCATGGGCGAGGCGACGCGTCACGACGTCGGAGAAGTGCTGATCGTCACGGGGATGTCGGGCGCCGGACGGTCCACCGCGGCGAACGCACTGGAGGATCTCGACTGGTACGTCGTCGACAATCTGCCGCCGCAGATGCTCAAGCCGCTGCTCGAGCTCACCGAGCTCGCCGGCGGCGTGCTGCCGCGGGTCGCCGTCGTGGTCGACGTGCGCGGGCGCGACCTCTTCTCGGACCTGCCCGACGCGATGCGCTCGCTCCGGGAGCGCCGCCAGATCCGGCTGCTGTTCCTGGATGCCTCGGACGAGGTGCTCGTGCGGCGCTTCGAGGCCGTGAGGCGCCCTCATCCGCTGCAGAGCGACGGCACGATCCTCGACGGCATCCGCCGCGAGCGCGGCCGCCTCGCGGCGGTCCGCGAGAGCGCCGACGTCATCATCGACACGTCGTCGTACAACATCCACCAGCTGGCCACCAAGGTCGCCGACCTCTTCAGCGAAGCAGGCGCCGCGCGCCACACGGTGACGCTCCAGAGCTTCGGCTTCAAGTACGGGCTGCCGCCGGACGCCGACATCGTGGCGGACATGCGGTTCCTTCCGAACCCGTTCTGGGACGAGCGGCTGCGCCCGTTCACGGGGGAGGACGAGGAGGTCCGCGAATACGTCCTCGGCCAGGAGGGCGCACAGGAATTCCTCGACGCGTACAGCGCGGCGCTGCGTCCCGTGCTCGAGGGGTACCAGCGGGAGAACAAGAGCCACTCGGTCGTCGCGATCGGCTGCACCGGTGGGAAGCACCGCTCCGTCGTGATGGTGCGCGAGCTCGCGCAGCGTCTCGCGAGCGTGCCCGGCGTCGCCGTCCGTGTGACGCACCGCGATCTCGGACGCGAGTGACGAGCCCGCCCGGCCGGAGCGGCCGGGTAGGCTTGACGGTCGTTCCCGCAAGACCCATGAAGGAGACCCGTGTCGCTGACCGCTGACGTGAAGGCCGAGCTGATCACCGTGCGAGATCCGCGCCCAACGGCACGGGTGGCCGAGCTCACGTCGCTGCTGCGATTCTCGGGAGGCCTGCACTCGATCGCCAACCGCGTCGCGGTCGAGGCCGAGCTGGACTCCGACGTGCTCGCGCGCCGCACCGCCCGCGATCTCGTCGAGCTCTACGGGGTGCGGCCGGAGCTCGTCCACGTGCAGGGCTCGGGAGCCCGGTCGGGCAGCCATTACGCGGTTCGCGTGATCGAAGGCGGCGAGACGCTGGCCCGTCAGACGGGCCTCCTCGACCAGCGACGACGTCCCGTCCGCGGACTCCCCAACAAGCTCACCACCGGATCGCGTGGCGACCTGGCCGCCATCTGGCGCGGGGCGTTCCTCGCCGCCGGCACCCTCAGCGACCCGGGCCGCTCGGCTGCGCTCGAGATCACCTGTCCCTCGTCCGAGGCCGCGATGGCGCTCGTCGGCGCCGCACACCGCCTCGGCATCGCCGGCAAGGCGCGCGAGGTGCGCGGCATCCCGCGCGTCGTCGTGCGCGAGGGCGAGGCGATCCGCGCCGCCCTGGCCGCGATGGGCGCCGTGCGCGCCGCCGCGGAGTGGGACCAGATGCGTCAGCGCCGCGAGGTGCGCGCCGGCGTCAACCGGCTCGTGAACTTCGACGACGCCAACCTGCGCCGTTCGGCGCAGGCCGCCGTCGCCGCCTGCGCGCGCGTCGAGCGTGCGCTGGAGATCCTGGGCGACGAGGTGCCCGACCACCTCCGTCAGGCGGGCGACCTCCGTCTCGCGCACCGCGACGCGAGTCTCGACGAGCTCGGCCACCACGCCGACCCGCCGCTCACCAAGGACGCCGTCGCCGGTCGCATCCGCCGGCTCCTCGCGATGGCCGACAAGAAGGCCGAAGCCGAGGGCCTCCCTGGGACCGAGGCGGCGGTCCCCGCCGGCATGGAGGACTGAGATCCCTCACGGATGCTGCGGGCCGCAGCTGGGCCCACGCGTCCGAGGCTCGGCCCAGCGCGAAGCGATGCGTGGAGGGTCGTGGGGACCGTGCTTCCACACGTCACAGTCGGAAGCAACCCCGCCGCGGGAGCGTTGCCGCTCAGTAGGATGAATCCGTCACCCTCGCTGCGCCGGGGACTTCGGCGCGCGCCGACAGGAAGAAGAGAACATGGCGAAGTACACCTTGCCCGACCTCCCTTACGACTACGCCGCACTCGAGCCGCACATCAGCGGCAAGATCATGGAGCTGCACCACAGCAAGCACCACCAGGCGTACGTGACCGGCGCGAACACCGCGCTGGAGCAGCTGGCCGAGGCGCGCGAGTCCGGCAACCTCGCGAACGTGAACAAGCTCGAGAAGGACCTTGCGTTCCACCTCGGCGGTCACGTGAACCACTCGATCTTCTGGACCAACCTCTCGCCCGAGGGCGGCGGTGAGCCCGAGGGCGAGCTGAAGGCCGCCATCGACGAGTTCTTCGGCGGCTTCGACAAGTTCCAGGCGCACTTCACCGCCGTGGCCAACGGGATCCAGGGCTCAGGCTGGGCCGTCCTCAGCTGGGACCCGATCGGCGAGCAGCTCATCATCCAGCAGCTGTTCGACCAGCAGGGCAACACCGCGCAGGGCACGATCCCGATCTTCCAGCTCGACATGTGGGAGCACGCCTTCTACCTCGACTACCTCAACGTGAAGGCCGACTACGTCAAGGCCGTCTGGAACATCGCGAACTGGCAGAACGTCGCGCAGCGCCTCGACGCCGCCCGTCAGAAGACCTCTGGCCTGCTGGTACTGTCCTAGTTAGCGCGGCCGTCCCGGCGGGACAGCCCGCCGGGACGCCGTTGTCCTCGTTCGCATCGCAACAACCGCGCATTCGCGCACGACACATCTCAGGAGAAACTCCGTGACTGTCAAGATCGGCATCAACGGCTTCGGCCGAATCGGACGCAACTACCTCCGCGCGGCTCTCGCGCAGGGCGCGGACCTCGACATCGTGGCGGTGAACGACCTCACCGACAACAAGACGCTGGCGCACCTGCTCAAGTACGACTCGATCCTCGGACGCCTGGACCAGGAGGTCTCGTACACCGAGGACTCGATCACGGTCGGTGACAAGACCATCAAGGTCTTCGAGGAGCGCGACCCGGCCAACCTGCCCTGGGGCGAGCTCGGCGTCGACATCGTCATCGAGTCGACCGGCCGCTTCACCAAGGCCGTCGACGCCGCGAAGCACATCGCGGGCGGCGCCAAGAAGGTCCTCATCTCGGCTCCCGCCTCCGGCGAGGACGGCACGTTCGTCATCGGTGCGAACGAGGAGACCTACGACCCCGAGACGCAGCACATCATCTCGAACGCCTCGTGCACCACGAACTGCCTCGCGCCGCTCGCGAAGGTGCTCAACGACGAGTTCGGCATCGTCAAGGGCCTCATGACGACGGTCCACGCCTACACGGCCGACCAGAACCTCCAGGACGGCCCGCACAGCGACCTGCGTCGCGCCCGCGCCGCCGCGCTGAACATCGTCCCGACCTCGACCGGTGCCGCCAAGGCCATCGGCCTGGTGCTGCCGGAGCTCAAGGGCAAGCTCGACGGCTTCGCGCTGCGCGTGCCCGTTCCCACCGGCTCGGCGACCGACCTCACGGTCGAGCTCGAGCGCGACGTGACGGTCGACGAGATCAAGGCCGCCTACAAGGCTGCCGCCGAGGGTCCCCTCAAGGGCATCCTCAAGTACACCGAGGACGAGATCGTCTCGAGCGACATCGTCACCGACGACCACTCCTGCATCTTCGACGCCGGCCTGACCCGCGTCATCGGCAACCAGGTCAAGGTCGTCGGCTGGTACGACAACGAGTGGGGCTACTCCAACCGTCTCGTCGACCTCACCGAGATCGTCGCCTCGAAGCTCTGATCCCCATGGCTCTGCGCACCCTCAGCACGCTGGGTTCGCTGGCCGGCAAGCGTGTCATCGTCCGTGCTGACCTCAACGTCCCCCTCAAGGACGCGGTCATCACGGACGATGGCCGTGTACGGGCCACGCTCCCCACGCTCAACGCCCTGATCAACCAGGGCGCCCGCGTCATCGTCTGCTCGCACCTCGGCCGCCCCGACGGCGCTCCCGACCCGAAGTACAGCCTCGAGCCGGTCGCCCAGCGCCTCTCGGAGCTCCTCGGCAAGCCCGTCGCGTTCGCGCGCGACACGGTGGGGGAGTCGGCCCGAGAAGCGGTCGCAGCCCTCGAGGACGGCGACGTCGCGATCATCGAGAACCTCCGCTTCAACCCGGGCGAGACCGCCAAGGACGACGCGACCCGTCGCGCGTTCGCGGAGGAGCTCGCCACGCTCGGCGACGTCCTCGTCTCCGACGGGTTCGGCGTCGTGCACCGCAAGCAGGCGTCGGTCTACGACCTCGCCGAGATCCTGCCGTCGGCAGCCGGGTTCCTCATCGAGAAGGAGGTCGACGTCCTCGACCGCCTGACCGAGAACCCCGAGCGGCCGTACACGGTCGTGCTGGGCGGCTCGAAGGTCAGCGACAAGCTGGGCGTCATCGACCACCTGCTGCCGCGCGTCGACCGTCTGCTCATCGGCGGCGGCATGCTGTTCACCTTCCTCGCGGCGCAGGGGCACAAGGTCGGCTCGAGCCTCCTCGAGGCCGACCAGCTCGACACCGTGCGCGAGTACATGCGGCGCGCCGAGGATTCGGGCGTCGAGCTCGTGCTGCCCACCGACGTCGTCGTGGCCTCGAAGTTCGGCGCCGACGCGGAGCACGTGGTGACGAGCGCCGACGGCATCGAGGACACGGCGTTCGGGGCCTCGGGCCTCGGACTCGACATCGGTCCCGACACCGCCGAGCGCTTCGCAGCCGTCGTACGCGACTCGAAGACGGTGTTCTGGAACGGCCCGATGGGCGTGTTCGAGCTCGCGCCGTTCGCCGCGGGCACCAAGGCAGTGGCGCAGGCTCTCACCGAGGTCGACGGTCTGTCGGTCGTCGGCGGCGGCGACTCCGCCGCGGCGGTCCGCCAGCTCGGGTTCGCCGACGACGCCTTCGGTCACATCTCGACCGGCGGCGGCGCCAGCCTCGAGTTCCTCGAGGGCAAGAAGCTCCCCGGACTGGAGGTCCTCGGATGGCAGTAGCAGGCCGCACCCCGCTCATCGCGGGCAACTGGAAGATGAACCTCGACCACCTGCAGGCGGTCGCGTTCGTGCAGAAGCTGCACTGGACCCTGAAGGACGCCAAACATGAGGACGGATCGGTAGAGGTCGCGGTGTTCCCGCCCTTCACCGACCTGCGCACCGTGCAGACGCTGCTCGACGCCGACAAGATCCCGTTCGCCCTCGGCGCGCAGGACCTGTCGGCGCACGACTCGGGCGCGTACACCGGCGAGATCTCGGGCGCGTTCCTGGCCAAGCTCGACGCGAAGTACGTCATCATCGGGCACTCCGAGCGTCGGCAGTATCACGACGAGACGGACGAGATCGTCGGCTCGAAGGTGAAGGCCGCGCTCAAGCACGGCCTCGTGCCCGTGATCTGCGTCGGCGAGACCAGCGAGGACCTGGAGAAGTTCGGCGCGAGCGCCGTGCCGGTCAGCCAGCTGTCGGTCGCCCTCGAAGGGCTGAAGGCGGACGCCGACATCGTCGTCGCCTACGAGCCCGTCTGGGCGATCGGCTCGGGCCAGGCCGCGACGCCGGAGCAGGCGCAGGATGTGTGCGCCAAGCTCCGCGAGGTCATCGGCGAGAAGCTCGGCGCGGACGCGGCGGCACGCACGCGTGTGCTCTACGGCGGGTCGGTGAAGTCCGCGAACATCGCGAGCTTCATGCGCGAACCCGACGTGGACGGCGCCCTGGTCGGCGGTGCGAGCCTCGTCGTCGACGAGTTCGCCGCGATCATCCGCTATCAGAAGCACGTCGGGGTCTGACCCCGCAACCGGCGGGCGGTGAGGATTCCTCACCGCCCGCCGGCCTACACGTATACTTGACCCTTGTGCGATCGGCGAACGATCGCAGCGAAAGGCTTCAACGACTGTGCAGATCCTCGAGTTCGTCCTGCAGGTGCTTCTCGGCATCACGAGTCTCCTGCTGACCCTCCTCATCCTGCTCCATAAGGGGCGCGGTGGCGGCCTGTCCGACATGTTCGGCGGCGGCATGACCTCGGCGCTCGGCTCCTCGGGCCTCGCCGAGCGCAACCTCAACCGATTCACGGTGGTCCTCGCCCTGGTGTGGTTCGCCTCGATCGTCGCGCTCGGCCTGATCACGAAGTTCCAGGCCCTCTGATGGCCACCGGAGGCAACGCGATCCGCGGCACCCGCGTCGGTGCCGGACCGATGGGCGAGCAGGACCACGGCTTCCACGCCGAGCGTGTCGCCGTCTCCTACTGGGACGCCCTCGGCAACGAGACCGTGCGATACTTCGCGGCGGGCATCCCCGAGGAAGAGATCCCCGACACGATCGACTCGCCGCACTCCGGCCTGCCGGCCGGCCGCGACAAGGAGAATCCTCCCGCCGTCGCGAAGGCCGAGCCGTACAAGACGCACCTCGCTTACGTCAAGGAGCGCCGCACCGAGGAAGAGGCCGAGACCCTCCTCGACGACGCGCTGAAGCAGCTGCGCGAGCGCCGCGGCCAGGACTGAGTCCCCGTACAGACATACGAGAAGAGCGGATGCCGAGGCATCCGCTCTTCTCGTATGTTCGGGGGGTCCGTCCGCGGAGCCGCGTCAATACTCCCGGTCGATCAGGTCCGGCGGCACCTGTGCGGCGGCCGCCTGATCGACGAAGAACGTCGTGCGCTTGCGGCCCTTCGCGCCGGCGGCCGGCACGCTCGCGTAGCTCGCCCCCGCGAGGGCGAGGCCGAGGGCGGCCGCCTTGTCGGCGCCCGCCAGCACGAGCCACACCCGCTTCGAGCTGTTGATCACCGGGCGCGTCATGGTGATGCGCTCCGGCGGCGGCTTGGGGGAGTCGCGTACCGCGACCACCGCGCGATCCGTGATCTGGATCTCGGAGCGGTCCGGGAACAGCGACGCGATGTGCCCGTCCGGCCCGACGCCGAGGAAGCACACGTCGAACGACGGCCACGCGCCCTCGGCACCCGGGAAACGCGCGAGCTCCTCGGCGTACGCCGTGGCGGCGTCGTCGAGGCCGGCGCCGTCGTCGCTGCCCAGGGTCGCGTGGATGTTCTCCTCGGGGATCTCGAGACCGTCGAGGAACGCCTCACGGGCCTGGCGATCGTTGCGGTCGGCATGGCCGAGCGGAACGAAGCGCTCGTCGCTCCACCAGAAGTGCACCCGCGACCAGTCGATGCGCGCCGCGCGCGGATTGCGCGCGGCGGCGGCGAGCACGGCCGCACCCATCGAACCGCCGGTGAGCGAGATGTGCGCGAGCTTTCCCTCGTCGATCCGCTTGCTCACCCGACTCAGGAAGCGGGGCGCGACCGACTCGGCCAATGCGGCGGGATCGGAGCTGATGACGACGCGTTTCTCGGCCCAGCCCTCAGGCATCCGTCTGCGTTCCGTTCGTCACCCGCGCACCGCTCATCAGGCCTGCGTCTCCTTCGTCGCCGGGGGGTCGAGCAGCTCCCAACCCTCGGTGATGACTCGACCATACAGGACGTCCGGGTCGAGACGACGAAGCTCCTCCGCGAGGCATTCGCGGAGCGTCCGGCGGGGGAACGCGAGGTCGTGCGTCGGCTGACCGGGCTGCGTGAGGATGGCCACACCGGGCGTCGGGCGCTCGAGGAGCACCTCGCCGCTCGGGCGCACGAGAGCGACCGACTTGATGCCGTGCGGCCACTCTTCGGCGTCGAGGTAGGCCCAGTCGACGGGCACGTCGAGGGTGAGACGCAACCACGCCGCCAGGAGCGCGGTGGAGGGAGAATCGGACGCCCCGCGCACGCGAACGCCCACGACGGGCTCGTACGGCGGCTGGTCGAGGATCGCCGCCAGCTGCTCGCGCCAGCGCGTCAGGCGCGTCCACGCGAGGTCGGTGTCGCCCGGCGCATACTGCTCGCCGAGGTCCGCGACCCAGGCCGACGGGTCGGACTTGGTCGCGGCATCCGTGATCCGGCGCTGCGCGATGCGGCCGATCGACGTCTTCGAGATGTGGTCGGGGGTCCGGTTGGGCCACCACACCACCACGGGGGCGTCGGGGAGCAGGAGACCGGTCACGAGGCTCTCGAGGTTCGAGCGGCCGGCGTCTCCGAACGCGCGCAGCGTGACGACCTCGCTCGCGCCGGCGTCGCCGCCGACACGGATCTGCGCGTCGAGGCGGGACTCGCCGTCGTCGGTGTCCGGGATCATGAGCACGATGACGCGCATCGGGTGCTCGCGCGACGCGTCGTTCGCGGCCTCGATGACCTCTTCGACGGCGCCTTCGCGCGTCAGGATGACGAGCGTCAGCACGCGGCCGAGTGCGACCGCCCCGCCCTCCTCGCGCACGTTGACGAGTGCGCGGGAGATCTTGCTGACGGTGGTGTCGGGAAGGTCGACGATCACGGGCGCCTCCAGGTGCGGCCATCGCGGGCGAGCATCTCGTCCGCGGAATCCGGGCCCCACGACCCGGGCGAGTACTGTTCGAGCGGTCCGCCCTGGGCGTCCCAGAACTTCTCGATCGGGTCGAGGATCTTCCACGACAGCTCGACCTCTTCGTGCCGCGGGAACAGCGGCGGGTCGCCGAGGAGCACGTCGAGGATGAGGCGCTCATAGGCCTCGGGGCTGGCCTCGGTGAACGCGTGGCCGTAGCCGAAGTCCATGGTGACGTCGCGCACCTGGGCGCCGGCACCCGGCACCTTCGAGCCGAAGCGGATCGTGACGCCCTCGTCGGGCTGCACGCGGATCACGAGGGCGTTCTGCCCCTGACCCGAGGTCTGGCTGCGTGAGAACAGCAGCTCGGGGGCGCGCTTGAACACCACGGCGATCTCGGTGACGCGGCGGCCGAGGCGCTTGCCGGTGCGCAGGTAGAACGGCACGCCGGCCCAGCGACGCGTGTTCACCTCGAGCGTGACGGCGGCGTATGTCTCGGTCGTGGACTGCGGGTTCATGCCGTCTTCCTCGAGGAAGCCGAGCACCTTCTCGCCGCCCTGCCATCCGCCCGCGTATTGACCACGGGCGGTGGAACGCGCGAGGTCGGCCGGGAGCGTGACGGCCGCGAGGACCTTCTCCTTCTCGGCGCGGAGGTCCTTCGCGTCGAACGAGATGGGCTCCTCCATCGCGGTGAGCGCCATGAGCTGCAGCAGGTGGTTCTGGATGACGTCGCGTGCGGCGCCGACACCGTCGTAGTACCCGGCACGGCCGCCGACCCCGATGTCTTCCGCCATCGTGATCTGCACGTGGTCGACGTAGTTGCGGTTCCAGATCGGCTCGTACAGCTCGTTCGCGAAGCGCAGCGCCAGGATGTTCTGGACCGTCTCCTTGCCGAGGTAGTGGTCGATGCGGAAGATCGAGTCCGTCGGGAACGCCGAGCGCAGCACGTCGTTGAGAGCGCGTGCCGACTCCTGGTCGTGACCGAACGGCTTCTCGATGACGACGCGGCGCCAGCGGTCGGGCTGGTCGGCCGTGTCGTCCACGAGGCCCGACGCCTTCAGCTGCTCCGCCACGAGCGGGAACGCCTTCGGCGGGATCGAGAGGTAGTACGCGTGGTTGCCCATCGTGCCGCGCTCGGTGTCGAGCTTGTCGACGGTCTCCTTGAGGCGGCGGAAGGCGTCCGGGTCGTCGAACTCGCCCGAGACGAAGCGGATGCCCTGGAGCAGCTGCTGCCATGTCTCGTCGCGGAATTCGGTGCGCGCGTGCTGGCGCACGGCGTCGTAGACGACCTTGGCGAAGTCCTGGTCCTCCCAGTCGCGCCGTGCGAAGCCGACGAGCGCGAAGCCCGGAGGCAGCAGGCCGCGGTTCGCGAGGTCGTAGACGGCGGGCATGAGCTTCTTGCGGGAGAGGTCTCCCGTGACGCCGAAGATGACGAGCGCGCTCGGGCCGGCGATGCGGTTGAGGCGACGGTCTTCGGGGTCGCGCAGCGGGTTGTGCCCGCGCGAGATCTCGACGGTCATGTGGGGATCGAACTCCTACTGTGCCGCTTCGAAGAGCGAGAGCACTTCGATCTGGGGGTCGGTGAGGGTCAGGGTCACGACGGGACGGCCGTGGCCTTCGGCGAGCACGGCCGCGTCGCCCGCGGCCTGCGCCTGGATCAGCTGACCGAAAGTGAACGGCCGGCCGGGGATCTCGAGGTCGACATCGGTGCGCTCGAGGATCTGCACGAACACGCCGTTCGCCGGGCCGCCCTTGTGGTACTGGCCCGTCGAGTGCAGGAACCGGGGGCCCCAGCCGAAGGTGGTCGGGCGAGCGGAGTCCGCGGCCACGAGCTCGCGCAGGCCCGAGAGCTGGCCGAGCTCGAGGCGGTTGACGTAGGCCTGGATCGCGACGTAGCCGTCCTCGGGAAGGCGCGCCCAGAGCGCGTCGAGCACACCCGCGACGGTTCCGGATGCTGCGAGCTCGGGGTCCGAGACGCGCACCTCGACGCCCTCCACGGCGAACGCCGGGGCGGTGGGCTCGGGACGCGCGTCGAGCAGACCTCGGGCCGCGACCTTGGCGGACTCGACGTCGGGCTGGTCGAACGGGTTGATGCCCAGCATCCGTCCCGCGATCGCCGTCGCGTACTCCCACACCACGAACTGCGCGCCCAGCGAGCCGCTCACCAGGATCTCGCCCTCGTGATGCTCGAACAGGTGGAACTTCTTGGCCTCGTCGACGAAGCGCACGATCTGCAGATCGGCGGGCTTCGCCTCGACCTCGGGGGAGACCGGCAGCAGGACGACCGGCAGGATCCCGGTGCCCTCCTTGCCCGTCGACTCGGCCACGAGCTGCTCGATCCAGTCCGGGAGCCCCACGATATGGGTGCCGTCGGTGATGAGGCCGAGCTTGTCCTTGCGGGGCTCGCCACCGGCGATCGCCGCGGCCAGCACGAGTGCCGGGTTGTCGGGGCTGTCGATCGAGACCTCGAGCAGCGACGCCTCGGCCTCGTCGAGGAGCTCCGAGATGTCGGCGCCCGCGAGACCGGCCGGCACGAGCCCGAACGCGGTGAGCGCCGAGTAGCGGCCCCCTACGGTCGGGTCGGCGTTGAACACCGTGTACCCGTCGGCGCGGGCCTCCGCATCCAGCGGCGAGCCCGGGTCGGTGACGACGATGATCCGCTCGGCGGGGTCGATGCCCAGGTCGCGGAACGCGGCCTCGAACGCACGCTTGGCCGAGTCGGTCTCGACGGTCGAGCCCGACTTCGACGACACCACGAGCGCCGTGCGCGTGAGGTCGCCGGCCTGTGCGTCGCCGTCGATCGCGGCGAGCACCTGGCCCGGTGCGGTCGAGTCGAGGATCACCAGCGGCGCCCCAGACGTCTGCGTGATGACCTCAGGCGCGAGCGACGAACCGCCCATGCCTGCGAGCACGAACCGGGTCACGTTGCGGGCGTGCAGACGCTCGCGCAGGGCGAGGATCTCGGGGACGAGCGGACGCGAGACGCTGACGGCCTCGGTCCACCCGAGTCGACGGGATGCCTCATCCTCCGACTCGGGACCCCACAGCGACGAGTCGCCGCCGGTGATCCCCGACGCCACCAGGCTCGCGACGAGCCCGGGAAGCGTCGCGTCGACGACCGACTTGACGTGCCCCGACAGGTGGATGTCGAAGCTCATCGGGTGGCCTGGAGTGCGTCCTCGAGGGCCGCCTTCACGGTGCCCTGCAGATCGTGCCAGGAGGCGATGAACTTGCTGACGCCCTCGTCTTCGAGCACCTGCGTGACGTCGGCGAAGTCGACGCCGGCGGCCGCGAGATCGGCGAACACCTGGTGCGCGGCCTCGTAGGTGCCGGTCACGGTGTCGCCGGCGATCTGGCCGTGGTCGAAGGTCGCCTCGAGGGTCTTCTCCGGCATGGTGTTGACCGTGCCGGGGGCGACGAGCTCGGTGACGTAGAGCGTGTCGGGGAGGTTCGGGTCCTTCACGCCGGTCGATGCCCACAGCGGACGCTGGGCGTGGGCTCCGGCATCCGTCAGCGCCTTCGCGCGGTCGGTGGCGAACTCCTTCTCGTACAGTTCGTACGCGAGGCGCGCGTTCGCGACGCCGGCGAGCGACTTCAGGCCCTCGGCCTCGTCGGTGCCGATCGCGGCGAGGCGCTTGTCGACCTCGGTGTCCACACGCGAGACGAAGAACGACGCGACGGAGTGGATCTGCGAGATGTCGCGGCCGTTGGCCTGCGCCTGCTCGAGGCCCGCGAGGAAGGCCTCGATGACCTCGGCGTAGCGCTCGAGGCTGAAGATCAGCGTGACGTTGACCGAGATGCCCTCGGCGAGCACCGCGGTGATCGCGGGCAGGCCGGCCTTCGTCGCGGGGATCTTGATGTGCACGTTCGGCCGGTCGACCTTCGCCCAGAGCTGCTTGGCCTGCGCGATCGTCGCGTCGGTGTCGTGGGCGAGGTCGGGGGAGACCTCGATCGACACGCGGCCGTCCACGCCGTTCGTGGCGTCGTAGACGGGACGGAAGATGTCGGCCGCGTCGCGCACGTCGTCGGTCGTCGCGGCGAAGATCGCGTCATCCACCGTCGCGCCTGCCTTGGCGAGCTCGGCGATCTGGTCGGCGTACGAGTGGCCGCCGCCGCCGATCGCGCCCTGGAAGATCGTCGGGTTCGTCGTGACGCCCGAGACGTTGCGCGTCGAGATGAGTTCGGTCAGGTTGCCCGACGTGATGCGCTCGCGCGACAGGTCATCGAGCCAGATGCTCACGCCTTCGGCGACCAGCTTCTCAGTGGGGGTGCTCATTCTGCCTTCTCCTCGTGCTTACTTCGCCGTTGCGAGTTCGAGTGCTGCCGTGGCCGCGAGGGACTCGCGGGCGGCCTCGACGACGTGCTCGGCGGTGATGCCGAACTTCTGGAACAGGGTCTTGTAGTCGGCCGACGCACCGAAGTGGTCGATGGCGACGGATCGGCCGGCGTCGCCGACGATGCCGCGCCAGGTGAGCGCGGAGCCGGCCTCGACCGACACGCGCGCCTTGACGGCGGCGGGGAGGACCTTCTCGCGGTAGGCGGCGTCCTGCTCGTCGAACCACTCCAGCGACGGCGCCGACACGACGCGGGCGTTGATGCCCTCGGCGGCGAGGGTCTCGCGGGCGGCGACCGCCAGCTGGACCTCGGAGCCGGTCGCGATGAGGATCACGTCGGGGGTGCCGTTCGGCGCCTCGGCGAGGATGTACGCGCCCTTGGCGACGCCGTCGGTCGACGCGAAGACGTCACCCGATGCCTCGCCCTCGCCGCGTGCGAACACGGGGATGTTCTGGCGGGTCAGCGCGATGCCCGAGGGACCGCCCTGGCGGCGGACGATCTCGAGCCACGCGGCCGAGGTCTCGTTCGCGTCGGCCGGGCGCACCACCGTGAAGTTCGGGATGGCGCGAAGCGTCGCGAGCTGCTCGACCGGCTGGTGGGTGGGGCCGTCCTCGCCCAGTGCGACGGAGTCGTGCGTCCACACGAAGATCGACGGGATGTCCATCAGCGCGGCCAGACGCACCGACGGGCGCATGTAGTCGCTGAAGATGAGGAACGTGCCGCCGAACGGACGTGTGGGACCGTGCAGCTTGATGCCGTTGACGATCGCGCCCATGGCGTGCTCGCGGATGCCGAAGTGCAGCACCCGCCCGTACGGGTCTCCCGACCACTCGTGGGTCGACCACTCGGCGGGGATGAACGACTTCGCGTCCTTGATGGTGGTCAGGTTCGACTCGGCGAGGTCGGCCGAGCCGCCCCACAGCTCCGGCAGCACCGCGGCCAGCGCGTTGATGACCGTGCCCGATGCTGCGCGGGTCGAGACGTCCTTGCCCGCCTCGAACGACGGGAGAGCCGATGCCACGTCCTCGGGCAGATCGCCGGCCTCGAGGCGGTCGAACAGCGCCTTGCGCTCCGGGTTGGCGGCGGCCCAGGCGTCGAACGATTCCTGCCAGACGGCGCGCTCCTCGGCGGCGCGGTCCTTCAGCGCCCGCGTGTGGGCGATGACGTCGTCGGCGACGACGAACGACTGCTCGGGGTCGAAGCCCAGGACCTTCTTCGTCGCGGCGAGCTCGTCGCCGCCGAGCGCCGAGCCGTGGATCTTGCCGGTGTTCTGCTTGCCGGGCGAGGGCCAGCCGATGATGGTGCGCAGGATGATGAGCGACGGCTTGGCGGTCTCGCCCTTCGCGGCCTCGACTGCGCCATAGAGCTCGGCGACGTCCTCGACGTACTGGCCGGTCTTCTTCCAGTCCACGATCTGCACGTGCCAGCCGTAGGACTCGTAGCGCTTGGCGACATCCTCGGTGAAGGCGACGTTGGTGTCGTCCTCGATGGAGATCTGGTTCGAGTCGTAGATCGCGATCAGGTTGCCGAGCTCCTGGTGACCCGCGAGCGAAGACGCCTCCGAGGTGACACCTTCCTGCAGGTCGCCGTCGCCGGCGATCACGTAGATGTGGTGGTCGAACGGCGACTGACCGGCGGGGGCCTCCGGGTCGAACAGGCCGCGCTCGTATCGGGCCGCGTACGCGAAGCCCACCGACGAGGCGAGGCCCTGGCCCAGCGGGCCGGTCGTGATCTCGACGCCCTTGGTGTGGCCGTACTCGGGGTGACCAGGGGTCAGCGACCCCCACGTGCGCAACGCCTTGAGGTCGTCGAGCTCGAGCCCGAATCCGCCCAGATACAGCTGCACGTACTGGGTGAGCGAGGAGTGGCCGGCCGACAGGATGAACCGGTCGCGGCCGACCCAGTGGGTGTCCGTGGGGTCGTGGCGCAGCACCCGCTGGTACAGCAGGTATGCCGCCGGCGCCAGGCTCATGGCAGTGCCGGGGTGGCCGTTGCCGACCTTCTCCACCGCGTCCGCTGCCAGCACGCGCGCGGTGTCCACCGCGCGCCGATCGATTTCATCCCAACGCAGTTCCGACACCAGGCGCCTTTCTCGAGGAGTGTGCGCCCAGAGTGTGGCCGGCTCGCGGCCCTTCCGGACGGAGAAGGGGGAATCGGCGACGGGCGCGCGTGTTTCTCAGCATAGCGAAGGGGCATGCCGCCGAGGCCATGAGAGCTGTGTATGTGACAGAGTCTTGCGAAGCCCGAGGCGTCGCCGGTGACATCCCGGTGTCGTGGGAGTCACGTTCTGCTCACGCTCGCGGCCTGCCCGATGTGATCCGTCACCATCCCCGGCGTCCCGCCCCGCCCAGCACCCGGCGCCGCCGGCGGGCCGGGCGCGACACGCCGATGCCCTAGACTTGGGACGAATCTGCAGGCGGCGATTGCGGGGGCCATGGACAGCACGAAGACGGCCGGGACCGTAGCATCCGTCGACGGCTCCAGCCGGCCTCGTCAGACCTTCGGCCGCACCGTCCGCGCGTACATCGCGCTGATGAAGCCGCGCGTGCTCGAACTGCTCCTGGTGACGACCGTGCCGGTCATGATCCTCGCGCAGGGGGGCTTCCCCGATGTGTGGCTGGTCGTCGCGACCGTCATCGGCGGCACCGCGAGCGCTGGGTCGGCCGCTGCGTTCAACATGTACCTCGACCGCGACATCGACGCGCACATGCAGCGCACGGTGAACCGCCCGCTCGTCACCGGCGAGGTCTCGCCGCGGGGCGCGCTGATCTTCGCGTGGTCGCTCGCGGTGTTCTCGACCGCATGGCTGTGGGTCACCACGAACTGGCTGGCCGCGACCCTGTCTGCCGCCGCCATCTTCTTCTACGTCGTGATCTACACGATGATCCTCAAGCGCCGCACCGAGCAGAACATCGTGTGGGGCGGCATCGCGGGCTGCTTCCCGGTGCTGATCGGCTGGACCGCGGTGACCGGCTCGCTCGCGTGGCCGCCGGTCATCCTGTTCACCCTCGTCTTCCTGTGGACGCCGCCGCACTACTGGCCGCTGTCGATGAAGTACAAGGACCAGTACGAAGAGGTCGACGTGCCGATGCTCGGCGCGACGCGCGCCGGCTCTCAGGTGGGCCTGCAGGTGATCCTGTACGCATGGGCCACCGTCGTGTGCTCGCTCCTGCTCATCCCCGTCGCCGACATGGGTCTCGTCTACACGGTGTCGTCGCTCGTCTTCGGCGGCTGGTTCATCTACGAGTCGCACGTGCTCTACAACCGCGCTGTGCGGGGCACCGAGCCGCGCCCGATGCGCGTCTTCCACGCCTCGATCACGTACCTCACGCTGCTCTTCGTCGCCATCGCGGTCGATCCGCTCCTCCCGTTCTGACCCAGACGCGAGATACGAAGAAGGCCGCCCGGCGAACCGGGCGGCCTTCTTCGTGCGGGGTGGATCAGCGTGCGGCGACGGATGCCTCGGCCTTGGCGTCGACCGGCTCAGCGGTCTCGGCGGGGGCGGCGTCGGTCTGGGCCTCGGCGGCCTGCGGCTCCTCGGCGGCGGTCTCGGCCTCCGAGTTCCAGTCGATGGACTCGACGACCTCGACCGGCGCGTGCGGGCGCAGCGTCGAGACGGCGGCGACGCCGAGCGCGAGCAGGACGCCGATGATGCCGGCGCCGATGAGGATCGAGCCGAGCTGGGCGATCGACTGGCCGACGTACACGTCGACGCCGGTCGCGGAGCCGTCGGTCAGGGTCGTGGTCATCGAGCCGAGCTTGTCGGTGGTGATGTACCAGCCGCCGGCGATCGTCGCCACGGAGACGACGACGAGGCCCCAGAAGGGGATGCTGCGGACGAGACGGGGGCGGGTGGGCATGTGTCGATCACTCCTCGGGATGCGCGACCCGGGTGGTCGCGGCATCCCACCCTCGCAAAGGAGTCCGTGCGACGCCAATCGGGTTGCTATGGATCAGCTGTGGACGGCCTGGGTCGCGGGTGCCTTCAGATGCAGGACGACGGTCGTCATGGCGGCGGCGGCGAGGGCGGCGAGGACCATGTGGACGCCGACCGCGAGCTCGGGCAGTCCGTTGCGGGCCTGGTACAGCCCGACCGCGATCTGGACGAGTTCGACGCCGAGGAGGACGACGGTCCAGCGCAGCAGCGCCGGAGCGGCCCCGCGCGCCCGCCAGCCGGCGACCACGAGCGCGACAGTCAGGGCGAACAGCGCGTAGCCGGGCCACGCGTGGATGTGCTCGAGCAGTTCGGCGTTGAAGCCGTTGCGGCCCGCATCAGCATCGCCGGAGTGCGGTCCGGCGCCGGTGGTCAGCACGCCGAACGCGATGGTGAGCGCCATCGCGAGCGTCGTGACATGCGCCAGCACCGCGTGCCAGCGCGGGACGACGAGCGTGCGCGGTCCGGCGGGCTGCGACATCCGCACCAGGAAGGCCGCGGTGACGCAGACCAGCGCGAGCGACGAGACGTAGTGGAAGCCGACGATGAAGGGGTTCAGGCCTGTCAGCACGGTGATGCCGCCGACGATCGCCTGTGCGGCGACGCCGCCGAGGACGACGACGGCGAGCACATAGAGGTCGCGGCGCTCGTGGCGCAGCTTCAGGACCAGCACGAGCACGATGGCGGCGATGATGCCGACCAAGCCGGTCATCGTGCGGTTGCCGAACTCGATCAGGCCGTGGATGCCCATCTCCTGAGTGGGCACAAGGGATTCGGGCGTGCAGGTCGGCCACGTGGGGCAGCCGAGGCCCGAACCGGTGAGGCGCACGGCGCCGCCCGTGCCGATGATCGTCACCTCGGCGATGAAGGACAGCCACGCGAACACGCGGATCCGCTTGTCGACGCGGTCGGGGAGCCACTGCCAGAAGCGCTGCCAGATTCCCGGGGCGGTGGTCGTGGACTGTGGCGCGGACATGCGGGGGGTCGCCTCCTGGGGAAAAGGCTCCCACGCGCTGCGCGTGACGTCACGTGGCGCGTCCGCGGCGGGGTGGAGCCTGTAGAATCGAGGGGTCGGTTGCGCACGCACTTCACAGCGCCGCGTACCACTGACAGTCTAGGCGCGATGGTCGGCGCCGCTTGAGAGGGCCCGAGAAGCGGCATCCCCCCTCTGGTATCTCCACCGGAGAACACGGATGCCGGGACGGATGACACCGCCAGGGCCCGGAGGAGAACATGACGATGTCTGATGTGCTGATCGATCGCCCGGAGCTGGATGGCCTGGGCGTCTACGAGTTCGGGTGGCACGATGCCGACGCTGCGGGCGCCGTGGCGAAGCGGGGCATCGATGAGTCGGTCGTGCGCGGCATCTCGGCGCTCAAGAGCGAGCCCGAATGGATGCTCAAGACCCGGCTGAAGGGCTATCAGCTCTTCGGTCGCAAGCCGATGCCGACCTGGGGTGCGGACCTCAGCGAGATCGACTTCGACAACATCAAGTACTTCGTGCGCTCCACCGAGAAGCAGGCGCAGTCGTGGGAGGATCTCCCCGAGGACATCCGCAACACGTACGAGAAGCTCGGCATCCCCGAGGCGGAGCGCCAGCGCCTCGTCGCGGGCGTCGCCGCCCAGTACGAGTCCGAGGTCGTCTACCACCAGATCCGTGAGGACCTGGAGGCGCAGGGCGTCATCTTCATGGACACCGACACCGCGCTGCGCGAGCACCCCGAGTTCTTCGAGGAGTACTTCGGCACGGTGATCCCCGCCGGCGACAACAAGTTCGCGGCGCTGAACACGGCGGTTTGGTCGGGCGGCTCGTTCGTCTACGTGCCCCCGGGGGTCCACGTCGAGATCCCGCTGCAGGCCTACTTCCGCATCAACACCGAGAACATGGGCCAGTTCGAGCGGACGCTCATCATCGCCGACGAGGGCTCTTACGTGCACTACATCGAGGGCTGCACGGCGCCGATCTACAAGAGCGACTCGCTGCACTCGGCGGTCGTCGAGATCATCGTGAAGAAGAACGCGCGCGTTCGCTACACGACGATCCAGAACTGGTCGAACAACGTCTACAACCTCGTCACCAAGCGCGCCGTGGCGCACGAGGGCGCGACGATGGAGTGGATCGACGGCAACATCGGCTCGAAGGTCACGATGAAGTACCCGTCGATCTTCCTGATGGGCGAGCACGCGAAGGGCGAGACCCTCTCGGTCGCCTTCGCCGGCCCTGGCCAGCACCAGGACGCCGGCGCGAAGATGATCCACATGGCGCCGTACACGCAGTCGTCGATCGTCTCGAAGTCGATCGCCCGCGGCGGCGGCCGCGCCGGCTACCGAGGCGAGGTCCGCGTCGACGCGAACGCCCACCACTCGGCCAACACCGTGCGCTGCGATGCGCTGCTGGTCGACACGATCTCGCGCTCCGACACGTACCCCGCGATCGACATCCGCGTCGACGACGTGCAGCTCGGCCACGAGGCCACGGTCTCGAAGGTCAGCGAGGAGCAGCTCTTCTACCTGATGAGCCGCGGCATGCCCGAAGACGAGGCCATGGCCATGATCGTGCGCGGCTTCATCGAGCCGATCGCGCGCGAGCTGCCCATGGAGTACGCGCTCGAACTCAACAAGCTCATCGAGATGGGCATGGAAGGATCCGTCGGCTAGATGAGCCCCACCACCGAGGCCCCCACCGTTCCCGGCGCGAAGGGCCACACCGATGGCGCCGGTGCCTTCGTACCCGTGCAGACCCGCTCCGAGCGACCCTGGTCGTTCGACCCGACCGCCTTCGAGGCGCCGACGGGCCGCGAGGTCAACTGGAAGCACACTCCCATCGCGAAGCTCCAGGCGCTGCTGTCCGACGAGACCGGGCGCCATGGCGTCATCGAGGTCGACGTGGACGCGCCCGACAGCCTGGTTCAGGAGCGCCTCCGCGTGGGCAGCGCGCCCCGCGGCGAGGTGTTCCGTCCCGAGGATCTCCCCAGCGCGATCGCGTGGAAGCAGGAGACCGAAGCCCCGCTGCTGCGCATCCCTGCCGGCGCCGAGTACGCCGAGCCGATCGTCGTCTCCCTGAACGGCACCGGCGGCGTGGCCCACGCCCACGTCGTGGTCGAGGCGCAGGCGAACTCGCACGCCACCGTCGTCCTGCGCCACACCGGCACCGCGCACCACGCGCAGAACGTCGAGATCATCGTGCGCGACGGCGCCCACCTCGAACTGGTGACGGTCCAGCGCTGGGACGACGACGCCGTGCACCTGGCGTCGCACCAGGCCCGCGTCGAGCGCGACGCGACCCTGCGTCACGTCGTCGTCAGCTTCGGCGGGGACGTCGTGCGGGTCAACCCGAGCGTCGAGCTCGCGGGCACCGGCTCGCGCGCCGAGCTCTACGGACTCAGCTACTCCGACTCGGGGCAGCACCTCGAGAGCCAGGTGTACCTGCACCACAAGGGCGCCGAGACCTCCGGCGACGTGCTGTACAAGAGCGCCCTGCAGGGCGCTGCGGCGCGCACGGTCTGGATCGGCGACGTCCTCATCGGACCGGACGCCGTCGGCACCGACTCGTACGAGGCCAACCGCAACCTCGTCCTCACCGAGGGCGCGCGCGCCGAGTCCATCCCGAACCTGGAGATCGAGACGGGCGACATCCGCGGCGCCGGGCACGCGAGCGCCACCGGGCGCTTCGACGACGAGCAGCTGTTCTATCTGCAGGCCCGCGGGATCACCGAAGACGAAGCCCGACGGCTGGTCGTGCTCGGCTTCCTCGCCGAGATCGTGCAGAAGATCGGTGTCGAAGACCTCGAAGCGGAGCTGTTCGCCGCCATCGAGGAAGAACTCGCCAAGGAGGCCGGCCTGTGACCGCTCAGCGTGTGTGCGCCCTCAGCGACCTCGTCCAGGACGAGGCGACCCGCGTCGAGGTCGACGGTGTCGCGATCGCCGTCGTGCTCGACTCCAACGGCGAGGTGCATGCGATCGGCGACGTCTGCACCCACGGCGACATCTCTCTGTCGGAGGGCTTCGTCGACGGCGAATCGCTGGAGTGCTGGGCCCACGGCTCGGCCTTCTCGCTGCGCACCGGCAAGCCCCTCAATCTCCCCGCGTACGAGCCGGTCCCGGTCTTCGCGGTCACCGTCGACGGCGATGACGTGCTCATCGACGCGACCGTCAAGCTCGAAGTGAACTGAAGAAGGTACTGAAGAATGTCTGTTCTCGAGATCCGCGACCTCCACGTGACGGTCGAGACGGATGCCGGCACCACGTCGATCCTCAACGGTCTGACACTCACGATCCGCAAGGGTGAGACCCACGCGATCATGGGCCCCAACGGCTCCGGCAAGTCGACGCTCGCCTACACGATCGCCGGACACCCCAAGTACAACGTCACGAGCGGCTCCATCTCGCTCGACGGCGAGGACGTCCTCGCGATGTCGGTCGACGAGCGTGCGCGCGCGGGCCTGTTCCTCGCGATGCAGTACCCGGTGGAGATCCCCGGCGTCACCGTCACCAACTTCCTGCGCACCGCGAAGACCGCGATCGACGGCGAGGCGCCGTCGATCCGCACGTGGACGAAGGACGTCAAGGCGTCGATGAAGAACCTGCGCATGGACCCGAAGTTCGCTTCGCGCAACGTCAACGAGGGCTTCTCCGGCGGCGAGAAGAAGCGCCACGAGATCCTCCAGCTCGAGCTCCTCAAGCCCCAGATCGCGATCCTCGACGAGACCGACTCGGGCCTGGACGTCGACGCGCTCAAGATCGTCTCTGAGGGTGTCAACCGCGCCAAGGCGGAGTCCGGCCTCGGTGTGCTGCTCATCACGCACTACACCCGCATCCTGCGCTACATCGCCCCCGACTTCGTGCACGTCATGGTGAACGGGCGCATCGTCGAGGAGGGCGGCCCGGAGCTCGCCGACCGCCTCGAGGACGAGGGCTACGACCGCTTCCTGCCTGCGGGCGAAGCAGAGCCGGCCGAAGCCCCCGTGGTCAGCGAAGCGTAGGATCGACCTTATGACGGCGACCCTCACCCCTGAGAAGTACGACGAGGTGACCGAGGCTCTCAAGGACGTCATGGACCCCGAGCTCGGGATCAACGTCGTCGACCTCGGCCTCATCTACGATCTCGCGTGGGACGACGAGAACGATGCGCTGGTCATCCACATGACTCTCACGTCTGCCGGGTGCCCTCTCACCGACGTGCTCGAGGAGCAGACGGCCCAGGCGCTCGACGACATCGTCGAGCGGTTCCGCATCAACTGGGTGTGGATGCCGCCGTGGGGGCCTGAACGCATCACCGACGACGGGCGCGACATGATGCGCGCGCTCGGCTTCGCGATCTGACACCTCCCCGACGCCCGGCGGTCGTTGACGCGGCCCCATGAGGGTGTGCCACACTCGGCGCATGTCGGGGAACAGCAGGCGTGTCTTGTCCGCGGTCGGTGCAGCCGCTCTGATCCTGGCGGGGACCACGGGGTGCACCTTCGCCGGTGCCGCGTCGGAGGCCTCGCCGAGCTCCACCCCGACCGTCAACCCCGACCCGGGGGCTGACGCGCTGGCGACGGTCACGCGTGAGCGGGTCGACGCGGCGATCGACGACCTCGCATCCTCGGTCGAGACGGCGATGGATGCCTCGGGCACCCCGGGACTGTCCATCGGCGTGGTGTACGAGGGCGAGGTGCTGTTCGCAGAGGGCTTCGGCGTGCGCGACATCGACAGCGAAGACCCCGTCGACGCCGACACGGTGTTCGCGCTCGCGTCTGTCTCCAAATCCATCGGCGCGAGCGTCGTCGCCCGCGCCATCGACGAGGGCTACGTCTCGTGGGACACCCCGGTGGCCGACCACCTGGACGGCTTCGCCCTGTCGAACCCGTACGTCGGTTCGCACGTGACGATCGCCGACATGTACGCGCACCGGTCCGGGCTCTACAAGCACGCGGGCGACGAGCTCGAGGAGATCGGCTACGACCGTGCGACGATCCTCGAGAGGCTGAGCCTGATCCCGCTCGCACCGTGGCGCGCGACCTATGCGTACGGCAACTTCGACATCACCGCGGCGGGCGAGGCGGTCGCGAGCGCCGCCGGGGAGGACTGGGCCGACCTGTCGGAGCGACTGCTCTACGAGCCGCTCGGCATGACGTCGACGAGTTCGCGCTACGCCGACCTCGAATCGCGTGACAACCGCGCGCTCGGTCACATCCAGCTGGACGGCGAGTGGGTCGTCACGCCGGACCAGCGCCGGCCCGACGAGCAGTCGCCGGCGGGCGGCGTCAGCTCGAGCGTCACCGACCTCACGACCTGGCTCTCGATGCTGCTGGCGAGCGGCGAACATGACGGGGAGCCCTTCATCGACGCGTCCTCGCTCATTCCCGCGATGTCGCCGCAGATCGTCGGATCGGCGCCGTCTTCGTTCGGATCGCGGGCCGGATACTACGGCTACGGGTTCAACGTCGGCACGACGCCCGGAGGCCTGGTCGACGTCAACCACTCCGGGGCGTTCCTCCTGGGTGCCGGAACGGTGTTCAAGCTGCTGCCGGGCGCGGGTCTCGGCATCGTCGTGCTGTCGAACGCCTCCGCCAACGGCGTGGCGGAGGGCATCGCGGCCCGCTTCCTCGACATCGCGCAGTACGGCTCCGAGCGCCGCGACTGGCTGCCGCTGTTCATGCAGGTCTTCGCGGGGGAGTCGGAGCCGTTCGGCTCGCTCGTCGGCGAGACGGCGCCGACGGATCCGGATCCCGCGCAGGCCTTCGAGGCCTACACGGGGGAGTACGCCAACGACTACTTCGGTCCCGCCACCGTCGAGCTGGTGGGCGACGAGCTCGAACTGTCGCTCGGACCCACCGGTCGGTGGGCGCTCGAGCACTGGTCGGGTGACGAGTTCGTCTTCCGCCCGTTCAGCGAGAACGCCCCGCCGGGGTCGATCTCGAAGGCGACGTTCGACGGGGACACCCTCGTTCTGGAGTACTTCGACCAGCACGACCTCGGCACCTTCACACGGTGACTCACTCGGGGGCGCCACGCCGCCGGATCGGTAGGGTCGAGGGGTGAGCGTCACCCCCCTTCGAGCCCTGCCCATCGACGAGCTGCGTCAGCGCACGAGCACGAAGTGGCGCAAGTACGGAGAGGACGTGCTGCCGTTCTTCGTCGCCGAGACGGACTACGCCCTGGCGCCGGCGATCACCGAGGTGCTGACGCGGGCCGTGCGCCTCGGCGACACGGGCTACACCCCACCGGAGCCCGGCGTGCGCGAGGCGTTCGTGGGCTTCGCCGAGCGTCGCTGGGGCTGGAAGGTCGACCCGTCCCACGTCTTCTGGACCGGGGACGTGATGATGGGCGTCGTCGAGATCCTCCGACGCGTGATCGAGCCGGGCGACCGCGTGGTCGTGATGCCCCCGGTGTACCCGCCGTTCTACGACACCGTGGAGGAAGCGGGCGGGGTCGTCGATCGCGTGCCGCTCATCGAAACGGCCGACGGGTGGGAGATCGACCTTCTGGGCGTGGAGGCCGCTCTGGCCGGCGGCGCGCGGGCGGTGCTGCTGTGCAACCCGCACAACCCCACGGGCACCGTGCATTCGCGACAGACGCTGGCCGCGCTGGCCGACATCGCGGAGGGGTTCGGAGCGACCGTCATCAGCGACGAGATCCACGGGCCCCTGGCCTACGCGCAGAGGCCGTTCACGCCGTTCCTCTCGGCATCCGACTCCGCAGGGCGTGTCGGCTACGCCGTGACCAGCGCGAGCAAGACATTCAACCTCGCCGGCCTCAAGTGCGCAGTGATGGTGGCCGGCGGCGACACCCAGGCGAAGGAACTGCGTGCCCTGCCCTGGGAGGTCGAGTGGCGCACCGGGCTGTTCGGGGCGCTGTCCAACGTCGCCGCCTACTCGGCCGACAGCGACGAGTGGCTGGCGAGCCTGCTCGCGGCCCTCGACGCGAACCGGATGCTGCTGGCCGACCTCTTGGCCGAGCACCTGCCGCAGGCGCGCTACCTTCCCCCGGATGCCGGCTTCCTGGCGTGGGTCGACCTCTCCGCGTACGGGTGGGGTGAGAACCCGGCTGTCAAGGTTCTGCGCGATGCGAAGGTGGCGCTGCACCACGGTCCGCTGTTCGGCACCGAGGGCAAGGGCTACGTGCGCATCAACTTCGGCTGCGACCCCGACCTGCTCCGCGAGGCGGTGGAGCGCGTCGGCGCGCTGGCGCGATCGTGACCGCCGGGCCGGAGTCCGCGCCCATCGGGATCTGGCAGGGTCGATTCCTCTGGGTGACCGTCGGCGCCGTCGCGCTCATCTTCCTGGCGGCGATGCAGTCTCTCGCCGTCACCACGGTGATGCCCGTGGTGAGCGCCGACCTCGATGGCGAGCGCCTGTACGCCGTCGCGTTCGCGGGGACGCTCGCGACGAGCGTCATCGGGATGGTCGCCGTGGGCGCGTGGTGCGACCGCGGCGGCGTGCTCGCGCCGCTCAGCACTGCCGTCGCCCTGTTCGTCGTCGGCCTGCTCATCGCCGGATTCGCCCTCACGATGCCGGCGCTGGTCGCCGGCCGCCTCGTGCAGGGCCTCGGCACGGGCGGGCAGACCGTGGCGCTCTACGTGGTCGTCGCCCGCGTGTACCCGGGCGCGATGCACGGCCGGGTCTTCGCCGCGTTCTCAGCGGCGTGGGTCGTGCCGTCGCTCATCGGCCCTTTCCTCGCCGGGGCGGTGACGGAGTTCCTGCACTGGCGGTGGGTGTTCCTCGGCGTCGCGGCGCTCACCGTCGTGGCGTTCGCGATGGTGGTCGCCCGCCTGCACGGACTTCCGCTCGACACCGATGAGCCTTCGAAGGCACGCATCGCACCGCGCCTCGCGTGCGCGGTCGCCGTGGCCGTGGGCGCTCTCGGGCTCAGCCTGGCGGGCGAGCTCGGCGCGTGGGCATGGGCGGCGGTGGCAGCATCCGTGGTCGTCATCGGCCTGGCATCGCGGCCGCTGCTGCCGCGCGGCACGCTCGTCGCCGCGAGAGGACTGCCGAGCGTGGTGCTGATGCGCGGGCTCATCGCGGGTGCGCTGTTCGGCGCGGAGATCTACGTGCCGTACCTGCTGATCGACGGCTACGGGTTCTCGCCGACATGGGCGGGGCTCGGGCTCACGGCAGCCGCGCTGGCGTGGGCGGTCGCCGCCGACGTGCAGGGCCGCTTCGGCGACCGCCTCGGCAACGCGCGCATCACGCTCACCGGCACCGCGCTGCTGGTGACGGCGCTGCTCGTCGCGGCGGCGACCGCGCTGCTCGGACTGCATCCCGCGGTGCTCATCGCGGGGTGGGGTCTCGCGGGAGGCGGTATGGGTCTCATGTACCCGCGTCTGACCGTCCTCACGCTCGCGTACTCGACGCCGCAGAACCAGGGTTTCAACTCGTCGGCGCTGTCGATCTCGGACGCCGTCGGCTCGGCGTCCTCGATCGCGGTCATGGGCCTCGTCTTCACCGCGCTCGTGGGGACGGATGCCGGCTTCCCTGCGGTGTTCGCCATCGCTGTCCTGCTCGCGCTCGGCGCGCTGATCCCGGGCCTCCGGCTCGGGCACGCGCACGAGGCGCCGCGTCGGGCCTGAGGCGGCGGGAACGCGTCAGTTCTCGGCGCGGCCGAGGCGCCAGTAGCCCATGAACGCGACGGCGCGACGGTCGACCCCGCGCTCGGCCACGAGGTGGCGGCGCAGGGCCTTGATCGCGCCCGCCTCGCCGGCGAGCCACGCGTACAGGCGCGCGCTCTTCAGCGCCGCTCCCCCCTTGGCGGTGCGCGGCACCTCCCACAGGATGTCGGTGTCGATGTCGATCTCCTCGACGTCGGCGCCGGCGCCGGCGGGCGCGAGGCGGGCCGCGGCATCCGTCACCGACTTCACGAGGTGAGCGTGCCGCTCGCCGTCCGCGCGCGCGGCGATCCGGTACTCGAATCCGGGATGCTGCGGGAAGTACGCTGCGTCGTCGGCGTGCGGCAGCTCGACCGCGACCACTCCGCTGGCGTCTCGGGGGAGCTGCTCGAGGATCGCGGCGATCGCGGGTGCCGCCGTCTCGTCGCCGGCGAGCAGGATCGAGTCGACGCGGGCCGGCGGCACGAAGTCGATGCCGAAGCTCACGCCGCTGTGGGCGGCGGTCGGTGCGAAGATGAGTACCTCGTCGCCGACCGCGGCGCGGTCGATCCAGTCCGAAGCCGGCCCGATCACGTCGTGCGAGACCATGTCGACGTCCACCTCGCTGAGGTGGTTGCGGACGTAGCGGGTGGTGTACGTGCGGAACGGCAGGCGCTGCTCCTCGGGCAGTTCGCGCCACTGCGTGTACCAGTCGTCGCCGAGGGGCATCGCGTCGAGGCCGAGCGTGCGCGTGGGGAAGACGATCTTCACTCGCTGGTCGAGCCCCGGGTCACCGTAGTCGGCGAGGTCGTCGCCGCCGAAGGTGAAGCGGCGGAAGCTGGGCGTCACGTCTGCGATAGCGGTCACACGGGCGCGGAAGAAGCGGTAGGGCACGTCGGCGTCGGTCATCTTCAGGCTCCTGTCGGCAGGGGAGTGAGCGCCGCGGCGAGCGGGGCTGCGGGGTCGGAGACGGGGGCCGACACGTGGTGACGGCCCCGGGGCAGGACGATGGGCGAGCCCGATACGGGGTCGGTCACGACGAGCGCATCGAGGTCGAAGACCTCTCGGATGAGCTCACTGGTCATGACGTCGCCGGGATCGCCGCTCGCGACGACGCGGCCGGACCGCAGCGCGAAGAGGTGGTCGGCGTAGCGCGCGGCCAGGTTCATGTCGTGCAGCACCATCACGATCGTGGTGCCGCGGTCGCGGTTGAGATCGGTGAGGAGGTCGAGCACCTCGACCTGATGTGCGACGTCGAGGAAGGTGGTGGGCTCGTCGAGGAGCAGGATGTCGGTCTCCTGCGCGAGGGCCATCGCGATCCATGCGCGCTGGCGCTGTCCGCCCGACAGTTCGTCGACGGAACGGTCGGCGAGCTCCTCTATCCCCGTGGCGGCCAGTGCCTGCCCGACCACTTCGTAATCGTGAGAGCTCCAGCGCGCCAGCAGCTTCTGGTGCGGGTGCCGTCCCCGGCCGACGAGGTCGGCGACAGCGATGCCTTCCGGGGCGATCGGGCTTTGCGGGAGGAGACCGAGCGTGCGCGCGATCTCTTTCGTCGCGCGGCCGTGCAGCGCCTTGCCGTCGAGGATCACCTGGCCGTCGCGCGGTGCGATGAGGCGCGCGAGCGCACGCAGAAGCGTGGACTTGCCGCATCCGTTCGCTCCGACGATCGCGGTGATGCGACCGGGCGGGATCACGAGATCGAGACCCTCGACGATCGTGCGGTCGCCGTACGACAGCGTCAGGCCCTCCGCCGACAGGCTGTGGGATTCGGTCATAGCGAGCCTCCGGAGCGGTTCGTCCTGATGAGGAGGTAGATGAGGAAGGGAGCGCCGAGCACGCCGGTGACGACCCCGACCGGGTAGCGGCTGTCGAAAGCGAACTGTCCCAAGAGGTCCGACAGCTGCACCAGGAGCGCGCCGACGAGCGCCGACGGCAGCAGCAGCGAGCCACCGGGGCCGACGACGCGTGCCGCGATGGGGCCGGCCATGAACGCGACGAATGCGATCGGGCCGGTGGCGGCGGTCGCGAACGCCAGCAGCGCGACGGCCGCGACGATCACGACCACCCTGGTGCTCTGGAGACGGATGCCGAGGCTCGCGGCCGCGTCGTCGCCGAGGCGCATGACATTCAGGTCCCGGCCCTTCGACAGCAGGGCCGGGGCGAGCACGACACTCGCGATGGCGAGCGGGAGCACGGCCGACCACGTCGCGCCGTTGAGGCTGCCGGTGAGCCACCGCATCGCCGCCTGCAGGTCGTAGGCGGGGGCCTTGGAGAGCACGTAGGTGACCGCAGCATCGAGCATGGCGGCGACGCCGATGCCGATGAGGATCAGTCGCGTGCCGGCGAAGCCGCCCTTGTTCGAGAGCAGGTAGATCGCGAGGGCGGTCGCGAGGCCGCCCGCGACGGCGAGGACCGACACGGCGGACTCGCTGAGCGACAGGATGACGATGCCGAACACCGCCGCCGCGCTCGCGCCGGCGGTGATGCCGATGATGTCGGGCGACGCGAGCGGGTTGCGCAGCATCGTCTGGAACGTCACGCCTGCGATGCCGAACGCGAATCCCGCGAGGATCGCGAGAACCGCGCGCGGCAGACGGAGCTCCCCGACCGTGAACGAGGCGCCGGGCACGGTCTGGCCGAGGATGACGCGGACGATCTCGTCGAGGCCGTAGAACGTCTGCCCGATCATGAGGGATGCGACGAAGACCAGCACCACGCCGACGGCGAGGGAGGCGGTCACGACGACGCGTCGGCGGCCGCGGCGCCGCCGTCCGGTGACGACGGCCTGCGCAGTGGGACGGAGAAGGGTGTCGGTGCTCACAGTTCGCGCACCTTCTGCCTGCGGACGATCCAGATGAAGAACGGGGCGCCGATGAGCGCCGTGAGGATGCCGACCTCGATCTCGTCCGGGCGTGCGATGACGCGGCCCACGATGTCCGCGGCGACGAGCAGAACAGCACCGGCGACCGCCGAGAACGGGAGCAGCCAACGGTGGTCGGTGCCGACGAGCAGGCGGCAGAGGTGCGGGATGATCAGGCCGACGAACGCGATCGGGCCGGCGATCGCGGTGGCCGCACCGCACAGGATGACGGCGCCCGCCGACGCGATGAGCCGGGTGCGCAGGACGTGCTCGCCGAGGCCGGTCGCGACGTCGTCGCCGAGCGCGAGCGAGTTCATGCCGCGTGCGCAGACGAGCGTGATCACCGCACCGGCCGTCAGGATCGGGAGGATCGTCGCGATGCGATCCCAGGTCGCGCCGCCCACCCCGCCGATCTGCCAGAACCGGAAGGTCTCGAGCAGGTCGACGCGGGGGAGGAGCACGGCGCTCACCAGCGACATGAAGGCGGCCGAAGTCGCAGCGCCCGCCAGCGCGAGCTTAAGCGGCGTCGCTCCGCCCCGGCCGAGGGAGCCGACCGTGTAGACGAACACGGCGGCGCCGCCCGCGCCGACGATCGAGGCCGCGATGAAGGCATAGGGGTCCGACATGCCGAAGAATGCGATGCCGACGACAACCGCGAGTGCGGCACCGCCCGAGATCCCGAGGATGCCGGGGTCTGCGAGGGGATTGCGGGTCACCGCCTGCATCGCTGCGCCCGACATCGCCAGCGCGGCGCCGACGAGGATCGCGAGCACGGTGCGGGGAACCCGGGCCACCACGGCGGCCTGCGCGACCCCGCCGGTGTCGCCGCCCAGGCCGGCGAGGATGTCGTTCAGCGCGACGTCGCGGACGCCGAAGGCCACGCTCGCGACGGACAGCGTTGCGAGCACCGCGAACGACACCGCGAGCCACATCAGTCGCATCGCCGCCGGGCGCCGCAGGGTTGCGGCGTCCGGCAGCGGTGTACGCGTCTCGGTGACAGTCACCCGATCGAGCTCCTGGCCTCTGTCAGTCGGCCGTGAGGGCGTCGCTCAGCAGCGCGAAGTACTGGTCGACGCCCCAGCCGATCGACAGCGGCGACGGGTTGGCCGAGGCAGCCAGCGGCGTCGACTCCTCGAGGATCGCGATGCGGCCCTCCGCGATGGCCGGGATCTGCGACAGGAGCGGGTCGGCCTGCAGCTGGGCGATGATCGAGCCGCTCGCGTCGCCGTAGGTCACGAACACGTCGACGTCGGCGAAGCGGTCGGCCTCCTCGGCGCTGACCGAGGTGTAGAACTCGACGCCGTCCGACTCCTCCTCGACGACGGCCGGCACCGGGAGGCCGAGGCCCTCGAGGAAGCCGGGGCGCGTGTCGAGGCTGGTGTAGAAGCCGATCTGGCTGAAGTCCGACGGGTCGATGTAGGAGAAGAGCACGCGCGCGTCGGCGAGGTCGGGGTGGTTCGCGAGCGCCGCGTCGACCTCGCCGTGCAGCTCATCGATGAGGGCGTCGCCCTCCTCGGCGAGCCCGAGGGCCTGCGAGTTGAGACGGATCATGTCCTCGTACGACGTACCCCACGCGACCTCGGGGTACGCGACGACGGGCGCGATCTTCGACAGGGTGTCGTACTCCTCCTGCGTGAGTCCGGAGTATGCGGCGAGGATGACGTCGGGCTGCGTGTCTGCGACTGCCTCGAAGTCGATGCCGTCGGTCTCGTCGAACAGCACAGGGGTCTCCGCACCGAGTTCGTCGAGCTTCTCCTCGACCCACGGCAGCACGCCGTCGCCGTCGTCGTCGCCCCAGGTGACCTCCGCCATGCCGACGGGCACCACGCCCAGCGCGATCGGAACCTCCTGGTTCGACCAGGCGACGGTCGCGACGCGCTCGGGCTTGGACTCGATCACCGTCTCGCCGTAGGCGTGCTCGATCGTCACCGGGAAGCCGGCACCCGACGCTGCGTCGTCGGTGTCGTCGGTGCCGTCGGCGGCAGCGGTCGCGCATCCGGCGAGGGCGATCGCGGCGACGGCGAGCATCGCGGTGGCGGCGGCAGGGCGGTTGAGGCGCACGGAATCCTCCGGGAGTTGTTAGGTAAGGATGCCCTTAGCAGGGCGCGGTAAGGCCAACCTTACCCAGCCGTTTCCCAGATTGCCAATCGGTCGCGTCACCGCTGCGCGAACGTGAAAGCCCCCGGCTGTGCGGGGGCTTTCTCGATGGACGGATGTCTCGGATGGAGGCATCCGCCTCAGTTCTTGCTCTGGTCCGCCTTGCGCACGAGCGCCCACGCACCGGGGATGATCGCGGCGGCGAGTGCCGCCTTGATGAGGCCGCCCAGGATGAACGGCAGGAGGCCGACGGCGAGGAGCTCGCCGAACGAGTAGTCCAGGCCCATCACGACGTTGAGGATGAAGGCCATGTATGGGATGCCGAACAGGAACGGCACGACGCTGGCGGCGGCGAAGCCGAGGAACGCGAGTCCGGGGCGGCGGTCCCACGCCCGCTCGGCGAACCAGCCGGCGACGAACGCCGAGAAGATGAAGCCGATCACGAACCCGAAGCTGGGCTTGCCGACCGCGGCGACGGTGCCCGTGAAGCCGGCGAATACCGGGAGCCCCGCGAGGCCGACGAGCATGTAGGTCGTGAGGGCCGCGGCACCGCGCCACGCGCCGAGTGCGGCGCCGACGACGATGACACCCAGCGTCTGACCCGTGATCGGCACGGGCCACAGCGGGATCTCTACCTGGGCGAGGAGGGCGACGATGGTCGCGCCGGCGATGACGAGTCCGGCATCGAGGGCGAACGCGCGAGCGCGCGAGGACGGGCGGGCGATGACGTCGGCGAGGACGCGACGCGTGCCGGCGGAGGCGGTCGGAGCGGCGGCGATGGATGACATGGCTCTCAGCCTAGGGGGAGGTGGGGGCAGGTTCTTGGACGGGATCCACGAATGATCGACGGATCCGCTGTCCGGCTCCTACGAGCCCACGGCTGCGGCGCGCGTGCCAGCCGGAGCGCGGCGACGAGGAGTGCGGCAGCGGCGGCAGCGGTGAGGACGTTCGTGCCGCTCACCAGGAGGAGGGCGACGGCTGCCGTGCCGGCCCCGGTCGCGAGGCCCAGCCGCCAGGCCGAGCGCGTGCTGCGCGGCGACGCGACCGCCTCGATGCGGGCGAGCGGCCATGCGACGACAGCCGTCGCTGCGAGCGCGAGCGCCAACCACGCCGGCCGCGAGAGCCACCACCACGGGCCGTCGATCCCGGGAAGCGGCAGTGCGGTGATCATCGCGCCGACGGCCGTCAGTCCGGCCAGGCACAGCAGGACCGGCATATGCCACAGGTAGACGGTCATCGCGCGTGGTGTGACGGCCTCGATGAGTCGCGCGGGCGCCGGGCGCTCCGCCAGGCCCTCCAGCCGACCGCGGAGGAGGGAGAACAGCGCCGTGTGCGCGATGCCCACGAACAGCAGCGCCGTCGTCGGCGGGTTGATGTTGGCCACGAGGTCCGGTGAGTGCACCCCCGCGACGAACGAGATCGCGAGTGCGGCGGTCGCCGCTGCGGCCACCATGACCCGCAAGCGCCGCGAGAGTGCGTCGATCCGTCCGTCGGCCAGGAAGAATCCCAGCTGCTGCAGCGCGAGCCACACGAACGCGAGGTTGAGGAAGCCGTACGCGTCGACGCCGGTGCTGAGACGGACCAGGTCGACGACCCCGGCCGCCGCCGCGAGGATCGTGATGGTCCGCACCGGGGCGCTCTCGTGCAGACGGAGGAGCGCCGGCAGCAGCGCCTGGCAGACGAGGAAGACGCCGAGGAACCACAGCGGCTGCGCGAAGCGGAATCCCGCAAGTGCGACGAGCTCCGCCGGTACACCCGCGGCGGTGAGCAGGGCGAGCAGTGCACCGACAGTGGCGATCGTCACCAGTGCGGGCAGCAGCAGGCGGTGGATCCGCCCGCCGACGAAATCGATGCCGTCCCGGCCGCGCCGCCGCGCACGGCGAAGGGCGGTCGCGCCCGAGAACCCGCCCATCACGAAGAACAGCGGCATCACCTGCAGCAGCCAGCTGAGCGGGACGATCCACCAGGTGCCGTCGCTCGCGTTGACGAAAGAGGGGCCGGCGTCGGTCACGGCGACACCGACCATCATGGCGTGGAGCACGACCACCCCCGCGATGCACAGGGTGCGGACGAGGTCTATGGCGCGGTCTCTGACCGGTGCGTCGATGCGGGGCGAAGCCGCGGCGGCGATGCGGACGATGGTCATGAGGCCCTCCTCGGGGTGCGTCCCGGGAAGGCTAAGGAGGCCGTGTGTGCGGTCGCATCGCTCTACGGTGCCGTCGTGGCATCACCCCGTGGAGGGATCAGGGGGCGGGCTCGACCAGCCCTGCGTCGTAGGCGAAGATCACCGCCTGGACGCGGTCGCGGACGCCGAGCTTCGACAGCACTTTGCCGACATGCGTCTTCACGGTCTGCTCCGAGATGAACAGCTCTGCGGCGATCTCGGTGTTCGAGCGCCCGCGGCCGATGAGCGTGAGCACCTCGCGCTCGCGCTCGGTGAGCTCTCTGAGGGCCGCGGTCGCGCGCCCGGCACGGGGCCGGCGAGCGGCGAAGTGCTCGATCATGCGTCGTGTCACGCTCGGTGCGAGCAGCGCATCGCCCGCGGCGACGACACGCACGGCGTGCACGAGATCCTCCGGGAGGGCGTCCTTCAAGAGGAACCCGCTCGCACCCGCCTCGAGGGCGTCGTACACGTAGTCGTCGATGTCGAACGTGGTCAGCATCAGGATCCGCGGGACATGGGCGGCGGGGTAGTCCGGACCGAGGACGCGTCGCGTCGCGGCGATGCCGTCGAGTTCGGGCATCCGCACGTCCATGAGCACCACATCGGGGTCGAGGCGCGCCGACAGCGTCACCGCCTCCTTCCCGTCCGCTGCCTGGCCGACGACGCGGATGTCGTCCTGCGCATCGAGGAGGGCGGCGAATCCCGCCCGCACCATGGCCTGGTCGTCTGCGATGAGAACACTGATGGTCACGCTGCGCCTCCGGGCGTCGGGTCGGGCGGGAGCGGGGCGAGGGGGAGTGAGGCGCGCACGATCCATCCGCCGTCGGCGTGGGCGCCCGCGCTGACCGTGCCGCCGACGAGCGCCGCGCGCTCGCGCATGCCGAGGAGACCGTGTCCGAGCGACGTGGACGCATCAGGACTCGGCGCCCCGCTCGACGCAGCGTTGCGGACACGCAGGCGCAGGGTGGCGGCATCCGTCTCCACGGCCAGCTCGATCGGAGCCTGCGGAGCGTGCCGGACCGCGTTGCTCAGCGCCTCCTGCACGATGCGGAAGGCGGCGATGTCGACCGCGCTCGGCACCGCCTCGGGCACCGGGGCGAGCGCGGCGTCGATCTCGGCCCCGGCGCGTCGCAGTGCCTGCACGAGATCCGGGATGTCGCGCAGCCCCTGCTGCGGTGCGAGGTCGGCCTGCTGATCCTCGGTGCGGAGCACTCCGAGGAGCCGGCGCATCTCGGTGAGCCCTTCGCGCGCCGTCCGGGCGATCTCGTCGAACTCCTGTCCCGCTTCGTCAGGCAGCCCGGGCACGCGGTACCGGGCCGTCGACGCCTGCACCTGGATGAGCGACATGCCGTGCGCGACGACGTCGTGCAGCTCGCGGGCGATGCGCGCGCGCTCCTCGACGAGGACGCGTCTCGACTGCTCGAGGGCGGTCAGCTCGCGCTCGCGGGTGAGCTCGGCGCCCACGCGAAGACGACTGGCCGCGAGCACCGCGACGAGCAGGGCGGCGCCCGACACCGACGTGACGATGACGAGATTCACGATCCCCGCGACCACGGGCACCGTTGCGGCCAGCGCGATGACGACCGCGAGCGTGCCGCCGATGCCGAGGAGCCAGGCGAGAAGCGCGACCCGCCAGCCGTGCAGGACCGCGAGGACGCCGACGAAGAGGATGAAGGCGAGCATGGCCGGCACGGACCACGGCCACGGCCAGGTCGTCGCGGGCTCGCCGACGGGCAGGGGCAGGGCGACGGCCGCCACGGTGCACATCGCGATCGACCAGCGCGGGAACCGCACGGCGACGAGCGGGGACGCGCACAGCATCGCCCCGAACAGGAAGGCGAGGGGCGCCGGCTGGAGGTACAGCGCGATGTGCACGGGCACGAGCACGGAGAAGAGCGCGACGGTCGCCAGAGCGAGGGCGCCGAAGGCGATCGCCGGATTGCTCAACCTGCGACGCGTCCGGGACCCGGACGTCACAGGGGAGGAGGTGTCGCGCACGATGTCATCCTGTCAGTCGTCGAGGTTCACGCGGATGCCGCGACCCGGCGTGCCCGTACCGCGAGCAGGCGGTCCACGAGCAGTCCGATGCCCACGGCGAGCACGATGCCGAGGGCCGCGCCCACGAGCGGCTGATCCTTCAGCCAGGCGCCGGCGAGCAGTCCGATCGCGATGCTGTAGGCGGCCCAGCACAGCCCCGCCGCGACGCTGAGCATCGCGAACCGCCGCCATGGGTAGGCGAGCGCGCCGGCCGAGAGGTTGACGGCCACGCGCCCCACCGGGATGAAACGCGCCCCGAGAATGAGCCCGGCGCCCCGTCGGTCGAGCGCGGCGCCCGCCCATCCGAGGGCTCCGGCGACGCGCGGCCGTCGCATCCACGCGAACCGCGAGGTGCCCGCGCGCCGCCCGATGGCGAACGCGATGTTGTCACCGGCCGCGGCCCCCGCGGCGGCGACGAGGCCGAGGGCGAGAAGATCGGGACGGTCGCCGGATGCTGCGACCGCCGCCGACGCGACCAGCACCGTCTCGCTCGGCACCGGCGGGAAGAACCCGTCCATCAACGCGACGGCGAACATCGCCGGGTACAGCCACGGGGAGGCGACGGCCTGCAGCACGAGGTCGGAGATGACATCCACCCGGGAACGGTATGGCCGCGGTGCCGCACAGGGCATCCCTCCGGGGTATCGACCGGATCCCTCTGCGGAGGCATTCGGGCGATCGCCGATGAGAGCGGCCCCGTATACTGGGAGGCTGGCCGGTCGGCCACCTCCCCATCTCCATCGACGGATCGGACTTCCGCTGTGCTCGCCGTGCACGACCTCGAGATCCGCGTGGGCGCCCGCGTGCTCATGTCGGACGTCTCCTTCCGCGTCTCGGACGGCGACAAGATCGGTCTCGTCGGCCGCAACGGCGCCGGCAAGACGACGCTGACCAAGGTGCTGGCGGGCGATCTCATCCCCGCGGACGGCAAGGTCGAGCGCTCCGGCGAACTCGGCTACCTGCCGCAGGACCCCCGCTCGGGCGACCCCGAGATGCTGGCCCGCACGCGCATCCTCGACGCGCGCGGCCTCGGCTCGCTCGCGATCGGCATGCACGAGGCATCCCTCGCGATGGGTGACGACGACGAGGCGATCGCTGCAAGGGCGATGCGCAAGTACGCGAACCTCACCGAGCGCTTCGAGGCGCTCGGCGGCTACGCGGCCGAGGCCGAGGCGGCGTCCATCGCCCACAACCTCTCGCTGCCCGACCGCATCCTCGACCAGCCGCTCAAGACCCTGTCGGGCGGTCAGCGCCGCCGGATCGAGCTCGCGCGCATCCTGTTCTCGGACGCGCAGACGATGATCCTCGACGAGCCGACCAACCACCTCGACGCCGACAGCGTCGTGTGGCTGCGTGAATTCCTCAAGGGCTACAAGGGCGGGCTCATCGTCATCTCGCACGACGTCGAGCTCGTCGGAGAGACGGTCAACCGCGTCTTCTATCTCGACGCGAACCGCCAGGTCATCGACGTCTACAACATGAACTGGAAGAACTACCTGCGCCAGCGGGTGGCCGACGAGGAGCGCCGCAAGAAGGAGCGCGCCAACGTCGAGAAGAAGGCCACCGTCCTGCAGCAGCAGGCAGCCCGGTTCGGAGCCAAGGCGTCCAAGGCGGCCGCCGCCCACCAGATGGTGGCGCGCGCCGAGAAGATGCTCGCCGGCCTCGACGAAGTGCGCCAGGAGGAGCGCGTCGCGAAGCTGCGGTTCCCGAAGCCCGCGCCGTGCGGCAAGACGCCGCTCATGGCCTCGGGCCTGTCCAAGTCCTACGGCTCGCTCGAGATCTTCACGGATGTGGACCTCGCGATCGACCGCGGCTCGAAGGTCGTCATCCTCGGCCTCAACGGTGCCGGAAAGACGACGCTGCTGCGCATCCTCGCCGGCGTCGACCAGCCCGACACCGGGCAGCTCGAGCCCGGCCATGGGCTGAAGATCGGCTACTACGCCCAGGAGCACGAGAATCTCGACGTGTCGCGCTCGGTGCTCGAGAACATGATGTCGGCCGCGCCCGACATCACAGCCACCGAGGCGCGCAAGGTGCTGGGGTCGTTCCTCTTCACAGGCGATGACGTGCTGAAACCCGCCGGCGTGCTCTCCGGCGGCGAGAAGACCCGCCTGTCCCTCGCGACCCTCGTGGTGTCGTCGGCGAACATGCTGCTGCTCGACGAGCCCACGAACAACCTCGACCCCGCCTCGCGTGAGGAGATCCTCGGGGCGCTCGCCCACTACGAGGGCGCGGTGGTGCTCGTGTCGCACGACGAGGGGGCCGTCGAGGCGCTCAACCCCGAGCGCGTGCTCATCCTCCCCGACGGCGTCGAAGACATCTGGGGCCGCGACTACGCGGACCTCGTGTCTCTCGCGTAAGCCGGCGCCGGCTCGAGGTCAGCGGCCGGCGGCGTCCAGCAGGGCGTCCTCGTCCTCGGCGTCACGGTCGCGGCGACGGCGCGGTGCCGGCGGCGCGGGTGCCGAGGCATCCGTTCCGCCTGCCTCCGACGGGGCGTCCTCCGCATCCTCGCGACGATGACGGCGCTCGGTGCGGATGACGTAGCCGATGAAGACGAAGCCCATCACCGCGAACAGGATCCATTGGATCGCGTACGAGAGGTGGGGACCGGGGTCGTCGGACGGGGGCTCGAGGGCGCTCGGCGCCGTCGCAGGGGCCGGGTCCTCCGACACCATGACACCGTAGGCGCTCTGCTCGAGGGCCTCGCCCGCGGGGGGTGAGATCGTGTCGGCGACGAGGCCCAGGTTGATCGTCGGGACCTGGCCCTCGGGCGCCGAGCGGCCCGACGACGGCAGGGGCTCGCCCGGGCGCAGGCGCACGATCACGGTCGCCTCGCCGGTCGGGGGAGCGGGGACGGCGTCGGGGACGGGCTGGTCCTGACCCGGCGGCACCCAGCCACGATCGACCAGCAGCACGCGGCCGTCGTCGAGTCGGAAGGGCACGAGCACCTCGAAGGCCGAGGTTCCGCCGTGCGGGCGGTTGCGCACCAGGAGCTGCTCGTCGGTGAGGTACGTCCCGGTCAGGGTCACCGGGTGCCATTCGTCACCGGGGGAGAAGTCTCCGTCGGCGGGGAGGAGCTCGGCCAGCGGCACCGGGACGGCGTCGTAGTTCTCGGCGACGAGCGCCAGCTGACCGGAGCGCTCCTGGTTGCGCGTGAACTGCCAGTTCGACAGGAAGGCGCACGCGATCGCGAACACGACGGCGAGGGCGATGTAGATCGCCCAGCGGCCCGCGCGGGGGAGGCTCTGCATGCTCACGGAGCGGGGGCTCACCGGGCGGCCTCCGTCGGGGCGAGCGGGGCGACCGCCACGGGGAAGTCTCGTGCGGCGAGGAACTCGCGGAGGTACCCCACGTGCTCGTCGCACGCCACCCAGGTCTTGCGGTGGCCCTCGGTGTGGATGCGGGGATTGCGCCAATCGATGCGCCAGCGCGCGGTCGCGCGGCACCCTGCGCGCGAGCAGACCGCGTCGGCGACCTGGTCGGGTCCGGCGTCGCTCATGCGGGCGGGTCCGCCTCGTCGGCGGGCTTCTCGTCCGTGCGCTCGCCGTCCGCCGGGATCGCCCGGGTCTCCTCGATGCGGATCACCGGGGTTCCGGTCGCAGCGGTCGTGGGGGTGGCGGGAAGCGCAGGCTCGGGATCCTCGCGGCGGTTGCGCCGTGCCTCCTGGCCGACGTTCGCGGAGACGACCGCGATGTAGGGCAGGAAGATCGCCGCGGCGCCGAAGAGCCACGTGTACCAGCCGTACGGCGTGATGACCACCATGAGGATGAAGCACGCGACGCGGATCGCCATCGTGATCAGGTAGCGCGTCGAGCGCGCGTCGACGTCGTCGCGCGGGGAACGCGGCAGTGATGTCGCCGACGGGGCGTGGCTCGAACTCTTCACGGTACTTCCAGGGTACGCCGGTTGCACCGCGTCATCGCCCCGGGAACGGGTCCCGGGGCGAGCGGATTCAGGAGTATGTGCCGTACTGGCCGTACATCCCCGCGAGGAAGGAGAAGAACAGGATCGCCGCGATGGTCCCGAGGATCGCGAGTCCCAGTCCGACCCAGCCGACGATGGTGCCGGCCAGCGCCATGCCGCGCCCCTGCTCGCCGCTCGTCTTGAGCTGGTTGAGCGACATGTGGCCGGTGATCACGCCCACGACCGAGCCGATGAACGGGAGGATGACGAAAGCCGAGATCGACGCGATGAGCGACACGATCGCCAGCGTGTTCGTCTTCGCGGGCGCGCCGTAGCCGTACCCGGGGGCGGCGCCGTACGCCGGCGCGGAGCCATAGGCCGGCGCGCCGTAGGTGGGCGCGCTGCCCGCGGGCGAGCCGTATGCCGGCGGGGGATAGGCGCCGCCCTGAGCCGGCGGCGGGTAAGCGCCCGGGGCGGGCTGGGTGGGCTGGTCCGCTGCCGGAGCGGGCGGAACCGGCGGGTACGAGCCCGGCTCGGGTGCGGGGTCCTGCGGGATGTTGTCGCTCACGGGGCGGCCTTTCTTCGATGTCTGGGACCAGAGTCCCAGCGCCGCAGCGGGGGTGTCAAACACGCCGGTCGATCGGGGCGCCGCCGGTAGGCTGGTGCGGATCCGCCACAACCCCGGGAGTGCCACCATGTCCACCGATCGCGTCGTCCTCGTCACCGGCGGAAACCGCGGCATCGGCCGCGCCATCGCGGAGCGCTTCGTCGCCGAGGGCTACAAGGTCGCCGTCACCGCGCGCTCCGGAGAGGGTCCCGAGGGCACCCTCACCGTGCGAGCGGATGTGACGGATGCCGCAGCCGTCGACGCCGCATTCACCGAGGTCGAGAACACGCTGGGCCCGGTCGAGATCGTCATCGCGAACGCCGGCATCACGAAGGACACCCTCCTGCTGCGCATGACCGAGGACGACTTCGACAGTGTCGTCTCGACCAACCTCGGCGGCGCGTTCCGCGTCGTCAAGCGCGCCTCCAAGGGGATGCTGCGCGCCCGCTGGGGTCGCGTCGTGCTGATCTCGAGCGTCGTCGGGCTGTACGGCTCGGCCGGTCAGATCAACTACGCCGCATCGAAGAGCGCGCTCGTCGGTTTCGCGCGCTCGCTCACCCGCGAGCTGGGAGCCCGCGGCATCACGGCGAACGTCGTGGCACCCGGCTTCATCGAGACCGACATGACGGCCGAGCTCTCTGACGACACGCAGGCCGAGTACAAGAAGAGCATCCCCGCGGGGCGCTTCGCGTCCCCCGACGAGGTGGCCGGCGTCGTGACGTGGATCGCGTCGGATGACGCGGCCTATATCTCCGGCGCCGTTATTCCGGTCGACGGCGGACTCGGCATGGGGCACTGACCGCCCACCGCTGCGTGCTTGGGCGGGCTCGGCGTGCTTAGGCGGGCTCAGCGACCGCGACCGGCCGCTGAGCCCGTCGGCGTTCTCAGGAGATCGCCTGCAGGATCGCCTCGGCGACCGCGCCGGGCCGCGAGAACTGCGGCCAATGGCCCGCCGGGTCTTCGGGGGCACCGAGCTCGATGATGTCGAGGTGCTCCAGAGCGGCCAGCTCGGCCGCCCAGGGCGGTGCCGCCGCGATGATCTCGCGGATCTGCGCCTCCGGAACGGTTCCGGTGATCATCGTCGCCGCAACGGCGCGCCGTCGCTCGTCGGTGAGCCGGATCGGATCGGTGGGGACCCGCTCGGGCACCGACTTCGCGCGCGCCGCGGCCTCCGTCCGCGTCTGGGGATCGAGGTCGACGATGTCGGCCTCGTCGAAGAAGTCCCAGCCTGGGAACGGGATCACACCGTCGACGACGGGGAACTCGGAGATGGAGCCGCCGTCGCCCGGCGGGAACGTGTCGAGGAACACGACCCGGGCGACCCGGTCGGGCCGCGCATCGACGGCGCCGTAGACGACGTTGCCGCCGCCGGAATGGCCGACGAGCACGACCGGCCCGTCCAGGCGATCGATCTGCGCCACGGTCGCGGCGATCCAGTCGGCGATGCCGATGCCCGCCGACTCCGTGGCGGAGGCGCCGACCCCCGGCATGGTGAGTGCGTGCGTGCGGTGGCCGGCGGCTTCGAGGGCGGGGTCGACGTCGCCCCACGACGACGCGTCGAGCCACAGCCCGGGAACGAGGATGATGTGCATGCTCCGACGCTACCGACGGCGCCCGACATCGGAACAGCCCGGGTGGGGGTCGCGAAATGCGCCTACGGCAGCAGCGGGATGACCTCCGCGAGGTCGACCGGACCGACGACGAGGTCGGCGCGTTCGCGCACCGCGGGCTTCGCGTTGAAGGCGACGCCGAGCCCGGCGACCGCCATCATCTCGAGATCGTTCGCGCCGTCGCCGATCGCGAGTGTGCGGGTGAGGGGCACGCCGTTCTCGTCGGCCCATTCGCGGAGGGCGGCGGCCTTGCCCGCAGCATCCACGATCGCGCCGTCGACGGTGCCGCTCAGCACGCCGTCGCGGGTCGCGAGGCGGTTGGCGCGCCACACGTCCACACCGAGGTTGGGGGCGACCGTGTCGAGGATCTCGTGGAATCCGCCCGACACCACACCCACGGCACCGCCGCGCTCATGCACGGCTGCGATCAGCTCGCGGACGCCGGGCGTCGGCTCGATGCGCGCGAGCACGCGCGCGAACGCCGCCACCGGCACCCCCTCGAGGGCCTCGACACGGGAGCGCAGGCTGGACGCGAAATCCACCTCGCCCCGCATCGCGGCCTCCGTCGCCGCCGCGACCTCCGCGCCGCGCCCTGCCTCGTCGGCGATCAGCTCGATGACCTCGTTGCGGATGAGCGTGGAGTCGGCGTCGAGCACGACGAGGAAGCGGGCGGGGGCGACAGGCATGCTCCCACGCTAGCGGGACCGGATGCCGCTTCCCGCCGTGTGTCAGCGCTCGACGCGGAACCCCTTGCCGACGACGGTGATGCCGCTGTCGGTGATCGTGAAGCCGCGCGCGAGGTCCTTCTCGCGGTCGACGCCGACGGTGGCGCCGTCGTCGAGGACCACGTTCTTGTCGAGGATCGCCCGGTGCACGCGTGCCCCGGCGCCCACCTGCACGTGGTCGAAGAGCACCGAGTCGGTGATCGTCGAGCCACCGCCGGCGAGCGTCCACGGGCCGACCACGCTGCGCTCGAGGTGCGTGCCCGACAGCACCGACCCGAGCGACACGATGGAGTCGATCGCGTTGCCGATGCGGCCGACCGAGTCGCGCACGAACTTCGCGGGCGGGGAGTTGACCGACTGGGAGTGGATCGGCCAATCCATGTTGTACAGGTTGAACACCGGCAGCGTCGAGATGAGGTCGCGGTGCGCGTCGAAGAACGAGTCGATGGTTCCCACGTCGCGCCAGTAGTAGCGGTCGCGATCGGTCGACCCCGGCACATCGTTGCGGTTCATGTCGTAGACGCCGGCCTCGCCGCGGCCCACGAAGTAGGGGATGATGTCGCCGCCCATGTCGTGGTTCGACGTCGGAAGCTCCCCGTCGGACTCGACGGCCTCGATGAGCGCGTCCGTGTCGAAGATGTAGTTGCCCATCGACGCGAGCACCTGATGGGGAGCGTCGGCCAGGCCGACCGCGTTCTGGGGCTTCTCGAGGAACTCGCGGATGCGCATCGGGTCCTCGGACTCGACGTCGATCACGCCGAACTGGTTCGCCAGCGAGATCGGCTGCCGGATGCCGGCGACCGTGGCCCGCGCGCCCGATTCGATGTGCGCGGCGAGCATCTGCCGGAAGTCCATGCGGTAGACGTGGTCGGCGCCGATCACGACCACGATGTCGGGCTGCTCGTCGTTGATGAGGTTGAGGCTCTGCAGGATGGCGTCCGCCGATCCCGAGAACCAGCGCTTGCCCAGACGCTGCTGCGCGGGCACCGAGGTCACGTAGGAGTCCAGGAGGGCCGACATCCGCCACGTCTGCGAGATGTGGCGGTCGAGGCTGTGGGACTTGTACTGCGTCAGCACCACGATCTGTCTCAGGCCCGAGTTGATCAGATTCGAGATCGCGAAGTCGATGAGCCGGTACTGCCCTCCGAACGGGACGGCCGGCTTGGCGCGGTCCGCGGTCAACGGCATCAGCCGCTTCCCTTCGCCGCCGGCGAGGATGATTCCGAAGACCTTGGGTGCAGCTGGCATGCGACCCACACTATGACGCGTTCCGGCCCGTGTACTAGCGTTCGACACATGCGAGTCGACATCGTCACCAAGGAGTACCCGCCGGAGATCTACGGCGGCGCCGGTGTGCACGTGACGGAGCTCGTCAAGGCGCTCCGCTCGAGCATCGACGTCCGGGTGCGCGCGTTCGGAGCCGCCCGCGACGAGGAGGGCACCACGTCGTACGGCGTGCCTTCGGAGCTCTCCGCCGCCAACGCCGCGGTGCAGACGCTCGGCACGGATCTCGAGATCGTGACGGATGTCGCAGGCGCCGACGTCGTGCACAGTCACACCTGGTACGCGAACTTCGCCGGGCACCTCGCGTCGCTGCTGCACGGCATCCCGCACATCGTCACCGCCCACAGTCTCGAGCCGCTGCGCCCCTGGAAGGCCGAGCAGCTCGGCGGCGGGTATGCCGTCTCGAGCTGGATCGAGAAGTCCGCGTACGAGAGCGCGGCGGCGATCGTCGCGGTGAGCAACGGCATGCGGGAGGACATCCTGCGCAGCTACCCGGTGCTGGATCCCGACCGCGTGCGCGTGATCTACAACGGCATCGACGTCGAGGCGTGGCATCCCGTCGAGGACCCCGCGCTGCTCGCGGAGCTCGGGATCGACCCGGCGAAGCCGTCCGTCGTCTTCGTCGGCCGCATCACGCGGCAGAAGGGCCTGCCGTACTTCCTCCGCGCCGCCGAGCGCCTGCCGGCCGACGTGCAGGTCATCCTGGCCGCCGGCGCACCCGACACCCCGCAGATCATGGCGGAGGTCGAGGGGCTTGTCCGCGGGCTGCAGGAGACCCGCGAGGGCGTCGTGTGGCTGGATCGGATGCTGTCGCGCCACGAGCTGTGCACGATCCTGAGCGCCGCGACCACCTTCGTCTGCCCGTCGGTCTATGAGCCGCTCGGCATCGTGAACCTGGAGGCGATGGCCTGCGGCGCCGCCGTCGTCGGGACGGCGACCGGCGGCATCCCCGAGGTCGTGCTGGACGGTGTCACCGGTCGCCTCGTACCCATCGAGCAGGTGCAGGACGGCACCGGAACCCCGACCGACCCCGAGCAGTACGTGTCGGATCTCGCCCGCGTGCTCACCGAGGTCGTGAGCGATCCGGAGCGCGCGCGAGAGTACGGGGCCGCCGGGCGCAGGCGCGCGACCGAGGACTTCAGCTGGCGGCGCATCGCCGACCAGACGGCCGCGCTGTACGCGGAGGTGGTCTCCGGCGGCCGATAGGCTGTCAGCATGCCCCAGGTGCTCGAGTTCTCCGACGTCGTCGTCCGCCGAAACGCCCGGAACATCGTCGATCACCTGGACTGGACCATCAACGACGACGAGCGCTGGGTGGTCCTCGGGCCGAACGGTGCCGGCAAGACCACCGTGCTCCAGATGGCCGACACGCTGCTGCATCCCACCTCGGGCGTCGTGACCATCCTCGGCGAGCGTCTCGGCCGCACCGACGTCTTCGAACTGCGGCCCCGGATCGGGTTCGCTTCCTCCGCGATGGCGCGTCGGGTGCCGCCGGAGGAGACCGTTCTCAACGTCGTCCTGACGGCGGCGTACTCCGTGCTCGGCCGCTGGCGCGAGGACTACGAGGACATCGACGAGCGCCGGGCGCTCCGCGTGCTCGCGGAATGGAAGCTCGACCACCTGGCCGACCGCACGTTCGGCACCCTCAGCGACGGCGAGCAGAAGCGCGTGCAGATCGCCCGTGCCGTCATGACCGACCCCGAGCTGCTCCTCCTGGACGAGCCGACCGCCAGCCTCGACCTCGGCGCGCGCGAAGAGCTGCTCATCCTGCTGGGCGGCTACGCGCAGGCGCCGACCACGCCGGCGATGGTCATGGTCACCCACCACGTCGAGGAGATCCCCATCGGCTTCACGCACGTGCTGCTGCTGCGCGACGGCCAGGCCGTGGCATCCGGTCCGATTCGCGAGACACTCACCGCCGAGGCGCTCACCGACACGTTCGGCGTGCCGATCCGCCTCAGCGAAGAGGGCGGCCGCTACGCGGCACGCGCCGCCCACTGAGCCCCGAGAGCGGCCGGTTCGGCGTCCGCCTCGGAGACTGGTAGAATCTCTCTTTGGTGCATTCGCACTCCAGACTTTGACCGCCCTGGCAAAATCCAGGGCACCATCCTCAAAGGACCATCATGAAGACTGACCTCCACCCGGACTACCAGGCCGTCGTGTTCCGTGACCTCGGCTCGGGCGAGACCTTCCTCACCCGTTCGACGGTGACCAGCGACAAGACGATCGAGCTCGACGGTGTCGAGTACCCCGTCATCGATGTCGAGATCTCGTCCGCCTCGCACCCGTTCTACACGGGCAAGCAGCGCATCATGGACTCGGCCGGTCGTGTCGAGAAGTTCAACCAGCGCTTCAAGAACTTCGGCGGCTCCAAGTAAGCAGTCACCCCGGAAGGCCCCGCTTCGGCGGGGTCTTCTGCGTTTCCCGGCCGGGTGGGCGACGCCTGTCAGCGGATCGGCCAGCGACCGTCGAGTCGGTCGTCGGGATCGATCCTCCCGATGCGGATGAAGTACTCGGTCAGGCTCTCCGCCTGGGCGCGGGCCCAGCCGATCTGGCGGGTGTGCAGCTCGTGAACGGTGTCGGGCAGCCACGGGGCGAATCGCTCCGCGAGCGCCTGCGCGACGCGGCCCGCAGCGACCGCGTCCGCCGATGCCTCGTGCGCGGAGTCCAGCCTCACGGCGTAGTGCGCCGCGACGACCTCCAGCGTGCGCTTGCCTTTGCGCCACCGGTCGTACGCCTTGTCGACCACGAGAGGATCGATCACGGGAGACGGATCCTCGATCGGTGCGACGCCGTGCCGCAGCGACTCGTACTTCAGCAGCGAGAAGTCGAACGGAGCGTTGTACGCGACGACGGGGATGCCGGCATCGAGCAGGGCGCGTACGGCGGCGACCACCTCCGCGACCACCTCGGCGGCCGGTCGGCCGTTGGCGCGTGCGTGCGCCGTGGAGATGCCGTGGATCGCGCTCGCGCCCTCGGGGATCTCGACGCCGGGATCGGCCAGCCAGTCGCGGGCACGGATGACGCGGCCCGAGGCGTCCAGCAGACCCACGTGGGCCGTCACGATGCGGTCGCCGGTGACGTCGATGCCGGTGGTCTCCAGGTCGAACACCCCGACCATGCGCACCCAGTCCGGCACATCCCACAGCGGCAGCTGTTCGGGATGCGGGCGGCTCATGCCGTTCACGGTATGCGTCGCCTCCGACATCCGTTGCAGGCGCTCCGCGCACAGCCTGGACCGGGGGAGTCCTCGTAGACTCGACGGGTGACCGCGCCGAACCCGTACGCCCCGCTCCTCGACGAGATCCCCGTCGAGCGGCACGAGGTCGCGGTGCTCGGCGGCACCACCGCGTACTGGGTGTACGGGCCCGCGGACGCGGAGACGACCATCGTCGCGGTGCACGGCTTCCGTGGCGAGCACCACGGGCTCGAGCCCGTCGTCGCGCACCTGCCGAGCGTGCGGGTGATCTCGCCCGACCTCCCCGGCTTCGGCGAGACGGCGCCTGTTCCCGGCCGCACCCACGACCTCGACCTCTACGCGAAGTGGCTCCGCGAGTTCGCCACGGCCGTCGCACCGGGCGCCGTGATCCTCGGGCACTCGTTCGGCTCGATCGTCGTCGCGGCGGCGGTGGCCGCCGGCCTCCAGACGTCGCGTGTGATCCTCGTGAACCCGATCGGCGCTCCGGCGCTGGAGGGACCGCGAGGCATCCTCACGAGACTGGCGGTCTTCTACTACTGGGCGGGTGCGAAGCTGCCCAGGCGCCTCGGCGAGGCCCTGCTGCGCAACGGGCTCATCGTGCGGGTGATGAGCGTCTCGATGGCGAAGACCAAGGACTCCGGCATCCGTCGATTCGTGCATGATCAGCACGACACGTACTTCTCACGCTTCGCCGACCGCGACGTGCTGCGTGACGCCTTCGTCGCGTCGGTGTCGAACGACGTGCGCGCGTTCGCGCCGCGCATCGCGCAGCCGACGCTGCTGGTCGCCGCGGTGAGGGACGACATCACGCCCATCGAGGCCGAGCGCAAGCTCAGGGCGATGTTCCCGCACGGCGAGCTGGTGGAGATCCCCGACGTCGGGCACCTGATCCACTACGAGACGCCGGCGGCCGCCGGCGACGCGATCACGCGGTTTCTCGCGCCTTCCGACGCCGGTACGCGTTGACGTTCATGCGGTTGCCGCAGTTTCCGGTGTCGCAGTAGCGCTTGGAGCCGTTCTTCGAGTAGTCGATGTAGACGGAGTCGCAGTCGTCCGCGGAGCAGATGCGCACGCGGTCGTACTCGTCGGAGCGGATGACGTCGACGAAGGCCATCGCCGCCTCGACGAGGATGCGGGTCGCCAGTGGCGCCTCGTCGCTGGTGGCGTGCACGTGCCAGTCGAAGCCGTCATGGCGCACGAGGCGGGGCAGTGCGCTGCCGTCCGCGAGCATCTCGTTGACGAGCGGGACGGCGCCGTCGCGGTCGACCTCCCACAGCTGCCGCAGACGCGGGCGGATAGCACGGATCGCAGCGAGCTCCTGCCCATCGCGCCGGATGAGCCCCGTGTAGGGGTTCACCATCAGGTACTCGTCGAACGCTTCGAGAGTGGTGAGCGTGTCCTCGTCGTCGTAGCCGGGCAACGTGTTGACCAGGTGGGCGGCCGCGCGGAGGCTCAGCTCCGTGTCACGGATGAAAACCATGTTGACTCCTGACATGCCGTTCGCTACTGTCACCAGTGTAAGCACACTTCACCCCTGACAGCCGGATGTCGCCCATGACCGTCTCGACCGCGTCCCTTCCCGTCATCGCCCCGAGCGCGTCCTTGCGCACGAAGGCGCGGATGCGCACCAGCGGGCTCGTGATGGGCGTCGCCTCGGCACTGGCGTTCTCCTCGAGCGGCCCCTTCGTGAAGCCCCTGCTCGAGGCCGGCTGGTCGCTGGGCGCGGCGCTGCTGGTTCGCATGGGAGTCGCGGGCCTCGTGCTCTCGCCGGCGCTGTTCCTGGCGATCATGCGGCAGCGGGGTTTCCTCAAGCGGCACTGGCGGCTCATCGTCGGCTTCGGCCTGATGCCGGTGCTCGGATGTCAGCTCTTCTTCTTCTCGGCGATGCAGCGGATGCCGGTCGCCGTGGCGCTGCTGATCCAGTACCTCGCCCCGGTCATGCTGGTCGTCGCGGTGTGGGTGCGCACGCGCACAGCGCCGTCGGCGCTCGTGCTGTGGGGCTCCGCGGTCGCGATGGTCGGTCTGGTGCTCGTCGTCGACATCTCGGGCGCCTCCTTCGACCTGATCGGGACGCTGCTCGCCCTCGCTGCAGCGGTGTGCGTGTGCGCCTATTTCGTGATCTCGGAGCGGGCCGGCGACGACCTGCCGCCGCTCGCGCTGGCCGCGAGCGGCCTGCTGACCGGTGCGGTCGTCATGGGTGCGCTGTGCCTCGCCGGCATCATGCCCTTCCAGGCGCCGCCGGTCGACGTGGTCCTCGCGGGCGTGGCGGTGCCGTGGTGGATACCGCTCGGCTGGGTCGCGGCGATCGCGACGACGCTGGGCTACGCGCTGGGCGTGATGGCGGTCCCGCGCATCGGCTCGCGGGTCGCGTCCTTCGTCGGGCTCTCGGAGGTGCTGTTCGCCCTCATGTTCGCGTGGATCTTCCTCGCCGAGGTGCCCGCGCCCATCCAGTTCATCGGCGGGGCGCTGATCCTCGTCGGCGTGGTTCTCGTGCGCGCCGACGCCTCCTCGACCGGAAACCCGAAAGGGCCGGCGGCTACGACTCCCGTCGTGCCAGCTCCATGAGGGGCGTCACGCGGTGGGCGATGACCTCGCCCATCACGAGGGACGTCTCTGTGCGCTCCACGCCCTCGATCGCGAGGATGCGGGCGTCGGTGTCGAAGAGGTGCTGGGTGTCGCGGCACGCGACCCGCACCAGCAGATCCACCTGACCGGACAGCCCGTGCGCCTGCACGACCTCCGGGACGCGGGCGAGTTCGACGGCGATGCGGGGCAGATCGGCCTGCCGCACGATGACGCTGATGAACGCCTCGATCGGGAACCCGAGCGAGGCGGACGAGATGGCTCGCTCGTACGACAGGAAGACCCCCGCCTTCTCCAGTCGCGACATGCGCGCCTGGACGGTGTTGCGCGAGAGGCCGAGCCGTTCGGCGAGTGCGACGACGGTCGCGCGCGGGTCGGCGGAGAGCGCTGCCAGCAGCTCCAGGTCGACGTGATCGAGGGCACTCATAGTGCGAAACGTTAGCACGCCTTTGGTGGGCTTGAGTTGTCAACATGCTCAAGAAGTCCTCGAATGCTTGAGCGAGGTGCGATGCGGACGTACCGTTGAAGCAGCCGGCGAAGTGGCCGGCGCACGCGAAGCGGCTCCTCACGAGGGGGCCCGCAACGAGGAGTGATGACGATGACGCACACCCTGACACCCACAGCGGATCTCGCCACCGACATCGAGGATGTCGCGCGCCTGCTGACCCCCGACGGCGAGCGCATCGCCGACCCCGAGCTCGATCGCTGGGTGGCCGACGTCGACGCCGCGACTCTGCGCGGCCTCTACCGCGACATGGTTCTCCTGCGGCGCATCGACACCGAAGGCGTCGCTCTGCAGCGGCAGGGTCAGCTGGGCCTGTGGCCGCCGTGCCAGGGCCAGGAGGCGACCCAGATCGGCACCGCCCGCGCCCTCCGCGCCGATGACTTCGCCTTCCCGAGCTACCGCGAGACCGGCGTCGTCTACGCCCGTGGCGGCAAGCCCGCGGACTTCGTGCTCGCCTGGCGCGGCGAGGAGCACTCGACCTACAACCCCTACGACATCAACACCGCCACGCAGCAGATCATCATCGGCGCGCAGGCGCTGCACGCGGTCGGCTACGCGATGGGCGTGCAGCGCGACGGCACAGACCAGGTGTCGGTCGCCTACTTCGGCGACGGCGCGTCGAGCCAGGGCGACGTCAACGAGGCGATGGTGTTCGCCTCCTCCTTCCGTGCGCCTGTGGTGTTCGTGTGCACCAACAACCAGTGGGCGATCTCGGAGCCCGTCACTGTGCAGGCGAAGTTCCCGATCGCCGGGCGTGCGCCGGGCTTCGGCATCCCCAGCATGCGCGTCGACGGCAACGACGTGCTGGCGTGCTTCGCTGCGATGCGCTGGGCGCTCGACAACGCGCGCCGCGGCAACGGCCCCGCGTTCATCGAGGCGGTCACCTACCGCATGGGCCCGCACACCACGTCGGACGACCCGACGCGGTACCGCGACAAGGAGGAGGTCGAGAAGTGGCGCCGCCGCGACCCGATCGCGCGCGTCGAGGCACTGCTGCGCTCGCGCGGCGAGTTCGACGAGGCGTTCGTGGCGAGCGTCGAGGCCGACGCCGATGCTCTCGCCGCGGCGGTGCGCGAGGCGGCGATGACCGCGAAGACCCGCGACCCGCTGACAGTGCTCGACAACGTCTACGCGGAGCCCCACTCGGGCCTCGCTGAGCAGCGCGAGCGGTTCAGTGCGTACCTCGACGGGTTCGCCCCGGCAGCCGAGGGGGTGTGACGGTGACGCAGTTGACGATGGCGAAGGCCATCAACGAGGGACTCCGTCGCTCGATGGCGGACGACGAGAAGGTTCTCGTCATGGGCGAGGACATCGGAAAGCTCGGCGGCGTCTTCCGCATCACCGACGGCCTCCTCGACCAGTTCGGGGCGCAGCGCGTGGTCGACACGCCGCTCGCCGAGGCCGGCATCATGGGCACCGCCGTCGGGCTCGCGTTCCGCGGCTACCGGCCCGTCGTCGAGATCCAGTTCGACGGCTTCGTGTACCCGGCGTTCGATCAGATCGTGTGCCAGGTCGCCAAGCTGCACTACCGCACGCGCGGCAACGTGAAGATGCCGATCACGATCCGCATCCCGTGGGCGGGTGGCGTCGGCGCCGCGGAGCACCACTCGGAGTCGCCCGAGGCGTACTTCGTGCACACGTCGGGCCTGCGTGTGATCGCGGTGTCGAACCCGCAGGACGCCTACGTCATGCTGCGACAGGCGATCGCGTCCGACGACCCGGTGGTCTACTTCGAGCCGAAGAGGCTGTACCACACCAAGGGAGAGGTCGACCTCGACGTCCAGCTCGCGGACGCTCCGCCGATGGGCCTCGCCCGTGTGGCGCGCGAAGGCAGCGACGTGACGCTGCTGACCTACGGCTCGCAGGTGCTCACGGCCCTGGACGCCGCGACCGCCGCTGAGGACGACGGCGTCTCGATCGAGGTCATCGATCTGCGCTCGATCTCGCCGGTGGACTACCGCACGGTCACCGCCTCCGTCCGCAAGACCGGGCGCGTCGTGGTCACCCACGAGGCCGCCCGCGAGGCGGGCGTCGGCGCCGAGCTGGTCGCCAGCGTCACCGAGCGCTGTTTCAACTACCTCGAGGCGGCGCCGCAGCGCGTCACCGGGCACGACATCCCGTACCCGCCCGCGAAGCTCGAGAAGCACCACCTGCCGGACCTCGACCGGATCCTCGACGCCGTAGATCGCGTCATGGACCGGCCGAACAGCCTCTCGGGGGTGCTCGACTCATGACGCAGGACTTCAGGCTCCCCGACCTCGGTGAGGGACTCCCCGAAGCCGAGCTCGTGCAGTGGCTGGTCGCCGTCGGCGACACGGTCACTCTCAACCAGACCATCGCCGAGGTCGAGACCGCGAAGGCCGTCGTCGAGCTGCCGTCCCCGTACGCCGGCACCATCACGGCCTTGCACGCCGAAGCGGGCGATGTCGTCGCGGTCGGCTCGGTGCTGATCTCCTTCGACCTCGGCGGAACGGTCCCCACGCCCCCTCCAGGCGTCGCGGGCGCGTCGCCCGGAGCCTCCGGGCGCGTGGGCCCAGCTGCACCGCCGGCGCCCGCCGCGGAGTCCCAGGCCTCCGCCCCGGAGGTTGCGGCGAGCGCGTCTGCCGTGGCGGCGAAATCCGAGCCCAACCTGGTGGGCTACGGCGCCACGCCCCAGGGGGCCGGGCGCCCGCAGCGCCGCACGCGTGTCGCGGGCTCGGTGGCCGCAGCATCCGACACCGCCGTCCTCGAGGCGGCTCCGCACGACGCGATCCAGTTCGCAGACGTCGTGGAGCGCCCCGTGGAGCGCCCGCGCTCGACACCGCCCGTGCGGCAGTTCGCGAAGCAGCTGGGCATCGACCTCGCGCTCGTCGAGGCGAGCGGTGCGTCCGGGGTCATCACGCGCGCCGACGTCGAGGCGTATGCGACGCGCGTGGGCGCCACGGCGACCGCGCCGGCTGCGGCCGAGCCCGTCGAGACCTTCGAGATGCCCCTGCCGGCCCCAGCGGGAGAGCGCACGACGCGCACGCCGATCCGCGGGGTGCGGCGCATGACCGCGGACGCCATGGTGCGCAGCGCCTTCACTGCGCCGCACGTCACGACGTTCCTGACGGTCGACGTGACGGCGACGAGCGAGCTCATCGCCTCACTGAAGGGCGACCGCGACCTGCAGGAGCACCGGATCGGGATCATGGCCGTGGCCGCGAAGGCCGTGTGCCTCGCGCTGGGCCGCCACCCCGGCCTCAACTCGAAGTGGGACGACGAGGCGGGGGAGATCGTCGAGCACCACTACGTGAACCTCGGGATCGCCGCGGCGACCGGGCGCGGGCTCGTGGTGCCGAACATCCGCGATGCGCAGGAGCTGACGCTGGTCGAACTGGCCGACGCGATCCGCGGGCTCGCGGAGACCGCACGTGCGGGCAAGTCGTCGCCGGCCGACATGATGGGCGGCACGTTCTCGATCACGAACGTCGGCGTGTTCGGCGTGGACGCCGGAACGCCGATCATCAACCCCGGGGAGGCGGGCATCCTCGCCCTCGGCGCGGTGCGGCGTCAGCCCTGGGAGCATCGCGGAGAGATCGCGCTGCGCGACGTCATGACGCTCGCCCTGTCGTTCGATCACCGGCTGGTCGACGGCGAGCAGGGATCGGGCTTCCTGGTGGACGTCGCGGACATCCTCCGGGAGCCCGGGCGCGCGATGCTGATGCGCTGACGAGGCCGCTGGCCGGCCGGCACCTTGGGGGCCGGCCGGTCAGTCCTCCTTCGGGTAGAAGAGTCCGAGGCCGTGCTTCTGCAGCACGTCGTACGCCTCGGCGTATGTCTCCGGCTCCGCGGAATCGGCCGCGGCGTACCGCGCCTGCAGCAGCCCCAGCAGGCCGCGTCCCGGCGGGCTGAGGGGCTTGTGCCTGTGGGGCCCGTCCCTGAGGTCGGCCGGCTGATCCTCGGCGGGGTTGGGAGGCACGTACATCGGGTGCACCACCGGCCAGCTCGCCGGGTCGCGGGGAGTGTCGAGGTTCACGATCGAGAACAGGTCGCGCGCCTCAGCGTCGCGCCTCGTCAGCGGACGCAGCCCGTGCAGTCGGGCCAGCGTGGCGACCACCGCCGCGTGATGCATCTCGTCGTGCACGATCGTGCCGGCCCGCGTGTAGGCCGACACCGCGATCGCCGGCACGCGCACCCCGAGACGGTCGAACGCGAACCCCATCTCGCCCGGGTCGTCGTCGGCGACAGGCGGGGTCGCCGACGGCGGGGGCACGTGATCGTACGTCCCCCCGTGCTCGTCGAACGTGATGAGCAGCAGCGTGTTCATCGCGTTCGATCCGCCCGGTGTCGCGCTCTGCTTGATCGCGTCGTACACGTCGGCCACCAGCTTCTCGCCCGCGCGCACGTCCGACACGGCCGAGTCCACCACCGCGGAGCCGTCGACGTCGCTCTCGCGGAGCGCGCCGAAGGGCGGGTGGAAGTCGTTGTGGTTGTACACCAGCCGCGGCTCGATGAACGCGTACGCGGGGAGCCTGCCCGCCTTCGCGTCGTCGAAGAACTCCGACATGTGCCCGAATCGGCCCGTTCGCCAGTACTTCTCCAGCACCGGCGCGTGCAGGATGCCGGTGAGAGAGACCAACTGCATCTCGTCGAAATACACCTTCCACGGGATCCCCGCGTCCTCGAGCCGGTTGAAGATCGTGGGCATCGGCGCCGCGTCGAGCCACTTGTCGTAGCCCCCGCCGTGCTTGTTCGTGACGAAGCCGTGCGATGTCGACGCATGGAAGAACGAGCGGTTGCAGTACGTCTGCGACGGCACGGCCGCGAACCACGCGTCGAAGACCGCGAAACCCTTCGCGAGCGTCGACAGCACCGGAAGCTGCTCGGGGGAGAAGCCGCCCATGATGTGCGACGCTTCCTCGATCGTGGGCTCCTTGCCATGTCTCAGCCGTGTCAGGTTGTTCCAGTAATCGTGGAGGAAGCCCTCCATCGTCGGCGCAGTGCCGGACGGTGGCGCATTGAACGGCGCGGCCATGTCGCCCACCTGGCGCGCGGCGTTGTCCAGCGGGTCGACGACGCCGAACAGCTGCGTGTTGACATGCGGGAACTCCTCGCCGGGATCCGGGTCGGGCCGCGCCATCACGTCGTCCGTGGGCCCCGAATACGCGTGGACGGCGACGCGCTCGCCGGAGGGGGCGGTGTTGGCGTAGTCGCCGAACGCCAGCCCATCGAAGGTGGCGCCTTCGGGAAGGTTCTCGGGCGTGTAGAGCCATCCCAGGAGGTTGTCGAACGACCGGTTCTCACCCATCAGCACGACGACGTGGTCGAAGCCGGGCTCGGATCGCGGCGGCACGGCGCCGAAATCGACCGACCCCTCGCGATACCCGATCGTGTGACCGAGGGAGGCACCGGCCGCGGCACCGACCGCGCCGCCCACGACCAGGCCCGCGGCGGCGACACCGCCGAGCTTCAGGAAATCCCGACGCGAGCTCGCGTCGCCCTGGCCGGGCGCACGGGGATCAGCGGACGTCTCGGTGCCGTCGACGTGCCCCGCCCCGGCGTCGTCGTGCCGTCCATGCCCCGTCATGGTCCGTCCAGACTAGGCCCTCGCCGACCTCAGGCGGTCAGGGAGGCGCGGGCCATCGTGCGAAGGATGCCGCGCACATCGCGCTCGCCGGGGCGCGACCGCGACGCCCGCACGGTGTGGGGCGTCGAGTTGATGAGGCCGAAGCAGGCGTGCGCGCGCACGCGGAGGTCGTCCTCGTCACGCTCCGGGTGGACGGTCGAGAGGATGCCGATCCACACCTCCACATACTCCCGCTGCAGACGCCGCACGGTGTGGCGGTCGTCGTCGCTGAGGCTCGCGAGATCGCGGTCCTGTACCCGGATGACGTCCGCATCGCGCAGGGCGAACTCGACGTGGAACGCGATGATCGCGTCCAGCTGGTCGGTCGCCTCGTGATGAGCCGAGATCACGGTGCGCCCGCCTGCCAGCAGCCGCTCGCTCACCTCGACGAGGATGGCGCCCAGCAGGGCCTGCTTGTTCGCGAAGTGGCGGTAGAGGGCGGGGCCGCTCACCCCGACCGCTCCGCCGATGTCTTCGAGGCTGACGCCGCTGAAGCCGCGTTCGGCGAAGAGGGCGGCCGCCTCGTGGAGGATCGCCGCGTGGCGGTCGGCCTTCGCGCGATCGCGATCGGTGACACCGTTCGTCATCTGCTGCTCCGCTTGTAAATCCAGTTAAGGCTCGCTAACCTGAACCTCAGTTAGTGAACACTAACCAATCCGATCGCGTCCCGACAACGGACGTGATCCGATCGTGACGTCGAGGAAGATGCGCGGGAGATCCGGATGAGCGTGCTGAGCACGGCCGCAGTGCACGACGAGAACTTCGCGCGCACGCGCGACGCCCAGCGGGACCTGGCCGAGAAGCTGCGCGAGCGGCTGGCCGCAGCATCCGTCGGCGGACCTGCAGCGTCGCGCGAGCGGCATGTCGCGCGCGGCAAGCTGCTGCCGCGGGACCGGGTCACCCGCCTGCTCGACGAGGGGAGCCCGTTCATCGAGGTCGCGCCGCTCGCCGCGGAGGGACTCTACGACGGCGACGCCCCTGCCGCCGGCGTGATCGCGGGGATCGGGCTCGTGCACGGCAGGCACGTGATGGTGGTGTGCAACGATGCGACGGTCAAGGGCGGAACGTACTACCCGATGACCGTCAAGAAGCACCTGCGGGCGCAGGAGATCGCGCTCGAGAACCGCCTGCCGTGCGTGTACCTCGTCGATTCGGGGGGAGCGTTCCTGCCGATGCAGGACGAGGTCTTCCCCGACCGCGACCACTTCGGCCGCATCTTCTTCAACCAGGCCCGGCTGTCGGCCGCGGGCATCCCGCAGATCGCCGCGGTGCTGGGCTCCTGCACCGCCGGCGGTGCCTACGTGCCCGCGATGAGCGATGAGACGGTCATCGTGCGCGGCCAGGGCACGATCTTCCTCGGCGGTCCGCCCCTGGTGAAGGCCGCGATCGGCGAGATCGTCACCGCCGAGGAGCTCGGCGGGGGAGAGCTGCACGCCCGCCGCTCCGGCGTCGTCGACCACCTCGCCGAGGACGACGAGCACGCGCTCGAGATCGTGCGCGACATCGTCGCGACCCTGCCGGCGCCGGCTGAGCCCGCATGGGACGTCATCCCGGCGGTCGAACCCGTGGCCCCGGCATCCGATCTGTACGGAGTCGTGCCGGTCGACGTGAACCAGCCCTACGACGTCCGCGAGGTGATCGCGCGGCTCGTCGACGGCAGTGAGCTGCACGAGTTCAAGCGCGAGTACGGCGACACGCTCGTCACCGGGTTCGCGCGCATCCACGGGCACCCTGTCGGGATCGTCGCCAACAACGGCGTGCTGTTCGGCGAGTCCGCCCAGAAGGGCGCCCACTTCATCGAGCTGTGCGATCAGCGGGGGGTGCCGCTGCTGTTCCTGCAGAACATCTCGGGCTTCATGGTGGGGCGCGACGCTGAGGCGGGCGGCATCGCGAAGGACGGGGCCAAGATGGTCACGGCCGTCGCGACCACGCGGGTGCCGAAGCTCACGGTCGTCATCGGCGGCTCGTTCGGCGCCGGCAACTACTCGATGTGCGGGCGCGCCTACTCGCCGCGATTCCTGTGGACGTGGCCGGCGAGTCGCATCTCGGTCATGGGCGGCAACCAGGCCGCCTCCGTGCTCTCGACCGTCAAGCGAGACCAGCTGGAGGCGCGCGGCGAGGAGTGGTCCACGACGGACCAGGCGCAGTTCGAAGCCCCGATCCGCGCCAGGTACGAGGAGCAGGGCGACCCGTACTATGCGACCGCCCGGCTGTGGGACGACGGTGTCGTCGACCCGCTCGACACCCGGGACCTCCTGGGCCTGGCGCTCGATGTCGTCTCGCGCACGCCGCTGCCCGAACCGCGCTTCGGCGTCTTCCGGATGTGAGAGGGAGAAGTGCGAACCATGCCCCCGGTCATCGAGCGAGCGAAGCGAGACGAAATGCCCCTGCCTGAGCCCGTAGAAGGGTTCGACACCGTCCTCGTCGCCAACCGCGGCGAGATCGCCCGCCGGGTGATCCGCACGCTTCGGCGTCTCGGCATCCGTTCGATCGCCGTCTACAGCGATGCCGACGCCGGCGCGCCCCATGTGCGCGAGGCCGACGACGCCGTTCGCATCGGGCCCGCTGCCGCCGCGCAGTCCTACCTCGACATCGACGCCGTGGTCGCCGCGGCCGTTGAGAGCGGCGCGCAGGCGGTGCACCCCGGCTACGGCTTCCTGTCGGAGAACGTCGCGTTCGCCCGCGCGTGCGCCGAGGCAGGCGTCGTCTTCATCGGTCCCGGCGAGCGCGCGCTCGAGGTGATGGGCGACAAGATCCGCGCGAAGGAGCACGTCGCGTCGCACGGCGTGCCGACGGTCCCCGGCTTCAGCGCGGCGGGAATGACGGATGCTGAGATCGCGGCGTCCGCCGAGCGTGCCGGCTTCCCCCTCCTGGTGAAGCCGTCGGCCGGCGGCGGCGGCAAGGGCATGCAGGTGGTGCGCTCGGCCGCAGAGCTGCCCGACGCCCTCGCGACTGCTCGCCGGGTCGCCGCAGCCGCGTTCGGCGACGACACCCTCCTGCTCGAACGCCTCATCGAGCGCCCGCGCCACATCGAGGTGCAGGTGCTGGCCGACGCGCACGGGAGCGTCGTCCACCTCGGCGAGCGCGAGTGCACGCTGCAGCGCCGCCACCAGAAGGTCATCGAGGAGGCGCCGTCGCCGGCAGTCGACGCCGACACCCGCGCGCGCCTGGGCGCGGCGGCCTGCGCGGCCGCGGCATCCGTGGACTACCGGGGTGCCGGCACGGTCGAATTCCTCGTCGCAGCCTCCCAGCCCGACGAGTTCTTCTTCATCGAGATGAACACGCGCCTCCAGGTCGAGCACCCCGTCACCGAGCTCGTGACCGGCTTCGACCTGGTCGAGCAGCAGCTGCGGATCGCCGCGGGGGAGCCGCTCGCGCTCGCGCAGGACGACGTGCGCCTCGACGGCCACGCGATCGAGGCCCGTGTGTACGCGGAGACGCCGGAGCGCGGCTTCCTCCCCGCCACCGGCGAGGTGCTGGTGTGGCGGCCCGCCGAGGGTGTCCGCACCGATTCGGCGGTCGAGAGCGCGAGCGCCGTGACGGCGGACTACGACCCGATGATCGCGAAGGTCATCGCACATGGCGCCGACCGAGCGGAGGCGCTCGCGCGTCTCGACGGCGCGCTCGCCGAGACGGTCGTGCTCGGGCTCGACACCAACATCGGCTTCCTCCGCGCCCTGCTCGCCGAGGACGGCGTCCAGACGGGCGACATGGACACCGGACTCATCGACCGGATGCCGCCGTACACGGCGGGCGCGCCGATCGCGGCAGCGCTGGATGTCGCAGCCGCCGCCCTCGATCCCACGGGTCCGGAACACCCCGGAGCAGAGCGGCGGGCGAGCGCGCTGTGGCGCGCGGGATCGGGCTGGCGCTCGGGTGGGACTCCGCCCGCCCGCGCGGTCTCGGTGGAGACCGCGGAGGGCGACGTGATCGCGGTGGCTGTCCCACCTGCGCCGGGCGCGTCCGGCGGTGCGATCGACGCCCGTGACGCCGACGGATGGGTCTGGGTGCATGCCGACGGCGTGACGCACCGTCTCCGCCCGCTCGGCCGCCGCGCCGCCATGCATCGACGCCTGGCGGCCCGCGAGCGTGCGGCCGCGGCATCCGATCCGCAACTGCGCGCCCCCATGCCGGGTGCGGTCGTCGCCGTGCATGTGACCGACGGCGCGACGGTCGCCACCGGCGACCGCATCGTCACGATCGAGGCGATGAAGATGGAGCACCCCGTCCTCGCCCCGCACGACGGGGTCGTGCGCGTCGACGTCGCGGTCGGCGAACAGGTGCGACGCGACCAGGTGCTCGCGCACGTCGCGCTGGTCGACGCGGCTGCGGCATCCGATTCTCCCGACGACTCCACCGCGGACGCCCACGAGGCGTCCGCGCCGACCTCCTGACACCCGAGGAGCAGCAATGGACAGCTACGACACCTACGACCTCAGCGAGGACGAGCGCGAGCTCGCCGCGCTGGTGCGGCAGTTCGCCGACGAGGTCGTCGCGCCCGTCTCGTACGAGGCCGACCGCACGCACACCCTGCCGATGGACGTCGTCGCGCAGATGGGGGAGCTGGGGCTGTTCGGCCTGCCGTTCCCCGAGGAGTACGGCGGTCAGGGCGGCGACTACTTCGCACTGTGCCTCGCGATCGAGGCGCTCGGCCGCGTCGATCAGTCGCTCGCGATCACGCTCGAGGCGGGTGTGAGCCTCGGGGCCATGCCGGTCTTCCGGTTCGGCACCGAGGAGCAGAAGCAGGACCTCCTGCCCGACCTGCTGGCCGGCCGCGCGCTCGCCGCGTTCGGCCTCACCGAGCCGGAGGCGGGCTCGGATGCCGGCGCCACCCGCACCACCGCGCGCCGAGACGGCGACGAGTGGGTCATCAACGGCTCTAAGCAGTTCATCACCAATTCGGGCACCGACATCACGCGGTTCGTCACGGTCACGGCGGTGACGGGCGAGACCGACGGCCGCAAGGAGATCTCGACCATCGTCGTGCCCCACGGCACGCCCGGGTTCACCGTCGAACCCGGTTACGACAAGGTCGGCTGGCGCGCGTCCGACACGCACCCGCTCACCTTCCAGGACGTGCGCGTTCCCGCGGCGAACCTGCTCGGCACCGAGGGGCGCGGCTTCGCGAACTTCCTCCACATCCTCGACGAGGGACGCATCGCGATCGCCGCGCTCGCCACCGGCGCGGCGGAGGGATGCCTCGACGCGGCCGTCGACTACGCCAGGAAGCGGACCGTGTTCGGCGACGCGCTCTCGACGCGGCAGGGGATCCAGTTCCTCCTCGCCCGCATGCAGCAGCGCGTGCATGTCGCGCGGCTCGCGTGGCACCACGCGGCGCGACTGCGGGATGCGGGCAAGCCCTTCAAGACGCAGGCGGCCATGGCGAAGCTCACCGCGAGCGACGCCGCCATGGACAACGCCCGCGACGCGACCCAGATCTTCGGCGGCAACGGCTTCATGAACGAGTACCCGGTCGCGCGGCACTACCGTGACTCCAAGATCCTCGAGATCGGCGAGGGCACGAACGAGGTGCAGCTCCTGGTGATCGCGCGGGCACTCGGCGTGGCGTGAGGGTAGCGTGACAGAGGTGATCCCCGACGCTCCCGACGACGCCCCGGCCGAGGCCGCGCGAGACATCGTGCAGCGCGGGCTCTACTACGACGAGCTCGAGGTCGGCGCACGGTACCTGCACCGCCCCGGTCGCACCGCGACCGAGGCCGACAACGTGGTGTTCTCGTCGATCACGATGAACACGCAGGCACTCCACCTGGATGCCGCGTTCTCCGAGACCCAGCCGTTCGGCCAGCGCCTCATGAACTCGATGTGGACGCTCGCCACGATGGTGGGGGCATCCGTCTCGCAGATCACGCAGGGCACGCTCGTCGCTCAGCTCGGCCTCACCGACGTGAGCTTTCCGGCGCCGCTGTTCCACGGTGACACGCTGTACACCGAGACCGAAGTGCTCGACAAGAGGCTCTCGGCGTCGCGACCGGGCCAGGGGATCGTGACGCTGCGTCACACCGGCCGCAACCAGCGGGGCGAAGTCGTCGCCCTCGCCAGCCGGACCGCGCTGATGTGGTGCGCACCCCAGACACCGGAGGAGACCCGATGAGCTTCGACCTCGGCCCCGCGCTGCTGTTCTGCCCGGCCGACCGCCCCGAGCGGTACGCCAAGGCGTTCGACCGCGCAGATGCGGTGATCCTCGACCTCGAGGACGCGGTCGCGCCCGCCGACAAGACCGCGGCGCGCGGGCACCTCATCGAATCCGAGCTCGACCCGGCGAGGGTCATCGTGCGCGTGAATCCGCCCGAGAGCGACGCGTTCGTCGCCGACCTGGCGACGCTGTCGCAGACGGATTACCGGCGCATCATGGTCGCGAAGTCCGAGTCGCCCAAGCGCATCGGGCGCATCGACGCACGCTTCGAGGTGGTCGCGCTGTGCGAGACGGCGAAGGGTGTCGCCCAGGCCGACCGCATCGCCGCACTCGAGAACGTCGTGGCCATGATGTGGGGCGCGGAGGACCTCGTCGCGAGCATCGGCGGCACCTCCAGTCGCAAGCCCAACGGCCGCTACCGAGACATCGCGCGCTATGCGCGGTCTCGCGTGCTGCTGGCAGCCGGCGCGCGCGGCAAGGCCGCGATCGACGCCGTGCACCTCGACATCGCGGACGCGAAGCGCCTCGCCATCGAGGCGGCGGATGCTGCGGCATCCGGTTTCCGCGCCACCGCCTGCATCCACCCCGGTCAGGTGGCCGTCATCCGTGCCGCCTACCGTCCCGACGAGAAGACCGTGACGTGGGCGCGCGCCGTCCTCGCCGCCGCAGACGGTGAGCGCGGTGTGTTCTCGTACGACGGGCGCATGGTCGACGAGCCGGTGCTGCGCCACGCGCGCGGCGTGCTGGCCCGCGCGGGCGCATGAGCGGAGTCCTGAGGGCGCTTCAGCCCGCCGCGGACTGACGGACGCGCTCGTCCGCGATCTCGCGCGCGACGCGACCGATGAGCTCGTACGGCACATCCTCGGAGTGCGGGAAGACCGCGGAGTCCTTCTCGGCGCGGTAGGGCGGCGCGATCGCCGACTCCAGCCGAGCCTAGGTCACCAGGCCCGCGTACGTCACGAGACGCAGGTGATCGCGCTCATAGACGAAATCGTGCGTGGCGCCGTTGGCGAGGCGCTCTCCCTCCAACGGCAGCGCGCCTGCCGTCGCGTGGCGCATCACCTCGCGGATGAGCGCGCCGTGGCTCACGACGATGAGCGAGGCCGCGGCGGGAGCGGTGGCGCGGCGGTGGTCCCGCACGACGCTCCCGAGCGCCGTGATGGCGCGGGTGCGCAGATCGGACCACGGCTCGGCGCCGGGCACCTCGGCCGTGTACCAGTCACCCCACCGGGTGCGGAACTCGTCGATGCCGACTCCCTCGGCCTCGCCGTACGCGCGCTCGCGCAGACCGGCGTACGTGCGCGGCGCCGCGAGGCCGAGCTCGGCGGCGATGATCTCCGCCGTCTCGCGAGCACGGGCGAGGTCACTCGACACGATGGTCACGGGAGCACCGCCGTCGAGGCGTTCGCTCAGCACCTGCGCGGTCGCGCGGGCCTGTGCGCGACCGGTGTCGTTGAGGGGGATGTCCGTCGACCCCTGGATGCGCCGGTCGCGGTTCCAATCGGTCTCGCCGTGGCGGATCAGGGTGAGCGCGGTCATGCTCTCGACCCTACCCGGGCCGCCTGGGCGTCAGCCGCTCAGCCGAGGGAGGGCAGCCCGTCGGCGAGCGCGCGCAGCACCTCGCTGGTGCCGGCGTCGATCTTCACCGTCGCCCGGGCGTCCGCGCGCGTGGCGCCGCGGTTCACGATGACGACGGGCAGGCGGCGGCGTCGCGCACGCTCGAGCAGCCGGATGCCGGAGTTCACGACGAGCGAGGACCCCGCCACGATGAGCGCCTCGCTGGTGTGCACGAGCTGCTCCGCCTCGCGGAACTTCTCGGCGGGGATGAACTCGCCGAAGAAGACGACATCGGGCTTCAGCATCCCGCCGCACACGCTGCATTCCGGGATGCGGAAGCCCTCGGTGCTCTCGGGGAGCACGTCGCCGTCGGGTCCGAGTGCGACGTTCTCGGGGACGCGGATCCACGGGTTGTCGTCTTCGACGCGGCGGGCGAGGTCACGCCGGTCGAAGACCTGGCCGCAGTGGGTGCAGAAGATGCGACGCATCGTGCCGTGCAGCTCGACGACGCGGCGGCTGCCGGCGCGGACGTGGAGCCCGTCGACGTTCTGCGTCACGACGCCGGTGGCGAGTCCTCGAGCTTCGAGGTCGGCGATCGCGCGGTGCCCGGGGTTCGGCTCGGCGGACGCGAACGCCCGCCACCCGAGGTGGCTGCCGACCCAGTAGCGTCGGCGCGACGCATCGCTCGAGAGGAACTGCTCGACTGTCATCGGGGTCCGCACCGGAGCGCCTGCCCCGCGGTAGTCCGGTATGCCGGAGTCCGTCGAGACGCCCGCCCCGGTCAGCACGGCGATCCGCCTGCCCGAGAGCGTGGCGATGGCCTGAGCCACGGCATCCGTCGTCCGGGCGTCCATTCCGGTCGAGATCGTCGTCACGGCGCACCCCCTTCGCGTCGAGTGTAGGCCCCGCGGTTTTCGGGGATGTTACGGAGCGGCAGTGCGTGCCAGGATGAGCGCGTGGGCAGCTTCGGGGGCGTGAGCGCCGAGGAGTACGCGCGTTTCATGGGCCGGTTCTCGACCCCGCTGGCGGTCGAATTCGCGACCGTCGGGCTGGAGGGCGTCGGCGCGGGCGCCCACGTGCTGGACGTGGGCTGCGGACCCGGGATGCTGACCCTCGAGCTGGTGAAGCGGCTCGGGCCTTCGGCGGTCAGCGCCGCGGATCCCGAACCGGCGTTCGTCGAAGCGACCGAGGAGCTGTGCCCCGGCGTGGACGTGCGCGTCGCAGAAGCCGAGCATCTGCCGTTCGCCGACGGAGAGTTCGCAGCGACGCTGGCTCAGCTCGTCGTCCACTTCATGTCGGACCCGGTGCGCGGTGTGACGCAGATGGGTCGCGTGACGGCGGCCGGCGGCCGCGTCTCGGCGTGCGTGTGGGATCACGCCGGCGACGGCGGACCGCTCTCGACGTTCTGGCGCGTGGCGCGCCGACTCGACGACGGGGTGCGCGGCGAGGCCGGCCTCAGCGGCGCCGCACCCGGGCAGCTGGTCGACATCTTCCGCCGCGCGGGACTGGCGCACGTCACGCAGACGGTGGTCGAGTGCGCCGTGTCGTTCAGGGACTTCGCGCACTGGTGGGACCCGTTCCTGCTCGGCGTCGGGCCGGCCGGCCGGTATGTCGCCACCCTCGATCGCGGGGACGTCGCGCGCCTGGAGGGGGCGCTGCGCGACGAGCTCGGCGACGGTGCGTTCACGGTGACGGCACGGGCCTGGACGGCGGTCGGCACTGCGGCCTGAGCTGCGTGCGACGATGGGACGCGATGCACGCGATCCAGATCACCGACGCCTCCGACGAGCGGCTCACCGACTACCGCGATCTCACCGACGTCGCGCTGAGGCGCGTGATCGAGCCGGAGGGCGGCCTGTACATCGCCGAGTCGGCGAAGGTGATCGGCCGCGCGATCGCGGCCGGCCACCGCCCCCGCTCGCTGCTCGTGCAGGAGAAATGGGTCCCCGACGTCGAGGAGCTGGTGACGGATGCCGCGACCCCGGTGTACGTCGTCGCCCCCGAGATCGCCGAGTCCCTGACCGGGTACGCCGTGCATCGCGGCGCGCTGGCGTCGATGCACCGGCCCGAGCTCCCATCGGTCGCCGAGGTCGTCGCGGACGCGCGACTCGTCGTCGTGCTCGAGGACATCGTCGACCACACCAACGTGGGCGCGATCTTCCGCGCGGCCGCCGGTCTCGGCGCCGACGCGGTGCTCGTGAGCCCGAGGTGCGCCGACCCGCTCTATCGGCGGAGCGTCCGGGTGAGCATGGGCACCGTCTTCCAGGTGCCGTGGACGCGGCTGCCCGAGTGGGATGAGGCCCGTGGGGTGCTGCACGATTCCGGCTTCGAGCTCGCAGCGCTCGCCCTGTCGGACGCCGCCGTCTCGCTCGACGCCTTCAGCGCGCGCCGCCCGGAACGGGTCGCCCTGATGCTCGGCGCCGAGGGCGACGGGCTGTCACGCCGGGCGCTCGAGGCGGCCGACACCGTCGTCACGATCCCGATGGCCGGGGGCGTCGACTCCCTCAACGTCGCCGCGGCGAGCGCCGTGGCGCTGTGGGAGCTGCGGGCGCGCTGACCCGCTCGCGGCCGCGCCGGCGCGGTCAGGCGCCCGGCCGGACCATCAGCTCGGTGAGGTCCGCGTCGCGGGGCAGGTCGAGAGCAGCGAGGATCGCCGTCGCGACGGAGGCCGGGTCGATCCACTGCGACGCGTCGTAGTCGGCGCCCTCCTGCTGGTGCACCTTCTCCTGCATGGGTGTCGCCGTGCGCCCCGGGTACACGGTGGTCACGCGGACACCGTTCGCGCGCTCCTCCTCCCGGAGGGCATCCGCGACGGCGCGCACTGCGAACTTGCTCGCGCCGTACGAACCCCACTCGGGGTTCACGCGCAGGCCGGCACCGGAGTTCACGAAGACGACGCGCCCGCGGGCCGTGCGGAGGGCGGGGAGCATGAGCCGGGTCAGCTCCGCCGGTGCCACGGCGTTGACGTTGAGCTGGTGCTGCCACGTCGCGACCGGCGTGTCGCCGATCGCTCCGAGCTCCACGACGCCGGCCACATGGATGAGCGCGTCGAGCTGCGGCGGCACGCTCTGGTGGCTGAACGCCCACGACAGCCGTGCCGGGTCGGCGAGGTCGCCGACGAGGGTCTGCGCGCCGGGGAAGCGCCGGCGCAGCTGCGCCGCGCGTCCGGCGTCCCGGGCGAGCAGCCAAAGGTCGTCGCCGCGGGCGGCGAGCCGCTCCGTCAGCGCCGCGCCGATGCCCGAACCGGCGCCGGTGACGAGGTGCGTCGCCACGTCAGGCCTCGTCGCCGCGCGGCGCCGCGGGCTCCGCGCCAGGGACGATCGTGATCACCGGCAGCGGGTCGGGTCGCTTCGCCGTGACCTGGTCGCCGGAAGACTGGTGGCGAAGGCGCCGCAGCACCCACGGCACGAGATACTCGCGGGCCCACATGACGTCGACCGCTCGCGCTTCGCGCCACGTGCGGATCGGCAGCGGATCGGGCTGCATCGGCTGGAGGTCGTTCGGCACGTTGAGGGCGCGCAGCACCATCCGTGCGACTTCGTGGTGGCCGAGAGCGTTGTAGTGCAGGCGGTCGTCGTCGAAGAAGCGCATGTCCTGCACCTCCTTGAGCGCCCACTGGTCGGCGACGATGCAGTCGTACTTGTCGGCGATCGCGCGGATGTTCTCGTTGTAGATCGCGACCTTGCCCCGGATGCCGCGGAACACCGGGGTGAATGCCGTGTCGATGCCGGTGAAGACCACGACGGTGGCACCGTCGCGCGACAGGCGCACGACGGCGTCCTCGAACAGCTGCGCGACGCGGTCGGGGTCGGCGTTGGGCCGGATGACGTCGTTGCCGCCGGCCGAGAACGTGACGAGGTCGGGCTTGAGGGCGATCGCCGGCGCCACCTGCTCGTCGACGATCTGGCCGATGAGACGTCCGCGGATCGCGAGGTTCGCGTAGGCGAAGTCGTCGACCTGCTCGGAGAGCACCTCGGCGACGCGGTCGGCCCACCCTCGATACCCGTTCGGCGCAGACGGCTCGGGGTCTCCGACGCCCTCGGTGAAAGAGTCGCCGAGCGCGACGTAGCGACGCCACGGGTGCGGCTGGAGGTTCGCGACGTACGGGCTTCGGGGATCTTCTCTCGGGGGCATCCGTCTTCCGTTCCTCGGCTTGTGACCGACAGCCAGGCTATCGCGGTGGGCGACCTTTGCGGATGCGGCAGCCCGGTGACGCCCCGGCCCGCGATGTCGTGCGCGTCGTCTATCGTGGTGACTCGTTGTCTACGGGGGAGGTGTGATCGGTGACGGACGAAACGACGATCGAATCGCCGCCGGCCCACCCAGAGAACCTCCTCACCGAATCCTCCGCCGAAGGCCGTCTCGCCACCGGTCCGCATGGCGCTGAGCCGCACATCGGCAGCTTCGCCGCGGAGCACCTGTCGCCGACGTACCCGCAGCGCGCCCCGTGGGGAACCGCGCAGCGGCTGCGCGCGTGGCAGGCCGAAGCGCTCGACCTCTATTTCGGACTGGACGGCCCCGACGGCCCGGGGGGCGGACCCCGCGACTTCCTCGCGGCGGCCACCCCGGGCGCAGGCAAGACCACGTTCGCCCTCCGCCTCGCGAGCGAGCTGCTGCGGCGCCGCATCGTCAGCCGCATCGTCGTCGTCGCTCCCACGGAGCACCTGAAGACGCAGTGGGCCGACGCAGCCGCGCGGGTGGGCATCCGCCTCGACCCCGCCTTCAGCAACCGACACTTCGCGCCCGCCCGCCAGTACCACGGCGTCGCCGTGACGTACGCGCAGGTCGCGGTCAAGGCATCCGTCCATCAGCGCCTGACGATGGACGCGAAGACGCTCGTGATCCTCGACGAGGTGCACCACGGCGGCGATGCGCTGAGCTGGGGCGACGCGCTGCGCGAGGCGTACGCGCGGGCGACCCGCCGGCTGCTGCTGAGCGGAACGCCGTTCCGCAGCGACACCGCGCCCATCCCGTTCGTCGAGTACCACCCCGACACCAAGGGCATCCGCGTCTCGCGCACCGACTACGCCTACGGCTACCGCCGAGCGCTCGAAGACGGCGTCGTGCGTCCCGTTCTCTTCATGGTCTACGCCGGCCAGATGCGCTGGCGCACCAAGACCGGCGAGGAGATGGAGGCGCAGCTCGGCCAGGACAACACCAAGGACATCACCTCGCAGGCGTGGCGCACCGCGCTCGACCCTGAAGGCGACTGGATCCCCGCTGTGCTGCGGTCCGCCGACCGCCGGCTCACCGAGGTGCGCGAGCACGTTCCCGATGCGGGCGGCCTCGTGATCGCGACGGATCAGACGGCCGCGCGGGCGTACGCCGCGATCCTGCAGGACATCAGCGGCGAGGCGCCCACCGTCGTGCTGTCGGACGAGGCTGAGGCTTCCAGCCGCATCGAGGAGTTCTCGAAGTCGACGAGCCGCTGGATGGTCGCGGTGCGCATGGTGTCGGAGGGCGTCGACGTGCCGCGCCTCGCCGTCGGCGTGTACGCGACGAGCGCATCGACGCCGCTTTTCTTCGCGCAGGCCATCGGGCGCTTCGTGCGGGCGCGCCGCCGCGGTGAGACCGCGAGCGTGTTCCTGCCGAACGTGCCGCAGCTGCTCGCCCTGGCGAACGAGATGGAGCGCCAGCGCGACCACGCGCTGGACCGCGACTCCGACGGCGAGGACGAGTGGAACGCCGAAGAAGACCTGATGAACGCCGCCGAGCGCGAGGACAAGGCGTCCGATGCGCTCGAGGAGGAGTTCTCCTATCAGGCGCTGGGTTCGCTCGCGCACTTCGACCGCGTGCTGTTCGACGGCCAGGAGTTCGGCCAGCTCGCCGTGCCCGGCACGCCCGAGGAGGAGGAGTTCCTGGGCATCCCGGGCCTGCTCGAACCCGACCAGGTGCACGACGTCCTGATGTCGCGGGTCTCGCGGCAGTCGCGACACCGCAGCGCGCGCGAGGCGCAGGAGGCGACCGCGCCCGAGGAGGAGCCCGCGCTTCCCCAGGCGCTGCACCGCACGCTCAAGGAGCAGCGTCAGCTGCTCAACAGCCTGGTCGGCCTCTACGCCCGCCAGACGGGCGAGGCCCACGGCCTCGTGCACGCCGAGCTGCGCCGGATCTGCGGCGGCCCTGCCGTGTCACACGCCACGGTGACCCAGCTGCAGTCCCGGATCGACGTGCTGCGCAAGCGCGTCCGCTCCTGACGCCTCGGACGCGGTCCGCGCGCCGCTCTCGGGGGCAGTGAGGTTCGGATCCCCGAAATGCTGGCAATCCTCGGTTTCGGGCCTGCGGGGCCTCTGGCGCTGGCTAGCGTTGACGAGTCCCGCACCCCTGACTGGAGGCCCGAGTGAGCGCGCCCGCCGCACCGACCGACCGCGATCGACGCCGCTGGGCGCGGTACCTCGTCAACGAGCGGGCGGAGGCGCACGTCTACCGCGAGCTCGCTGGTCGACGCACGGGGGAGGAGCGTGAGATCCTCCTGGCGCTCGCCGAGGCAGAGGGGCGGCACGAGGCGCACTGGCTGCAGCTGCTGGGCAGCGAGCCGGCACGACTGCCCCGCGCCGATGTACGCACCCGCCTGCTCGGCTGGATGGCCAAGCGTTTCGGTTCGATCTTCGTGCTGGCACTCGCCCAGAACGCCGAAGCTCGATCGCCCTACGACGACGAGCCGTTCGCTACGCCGACGATGGCGGCAGACGAGCGGATCCACCACGAGGTCGTGCGCGGGCTCGCCGCCCGCGGACGCCGCCGGCTGTCGGGCACGTTCCGTGCCGCGGTCTTCGGCGCGAACGACGGCCTCGTCTCGAACCTCGCGCTCGTCATGGGCATCGGGGCCACCGGGGTGTCGAGCCAGTTCGTGCTCTTCAGCGGCATCGCGGGCCTGCTCGCGGGCGCGCTGTCGATGGGCGCGGGGGAGTTCGTGTCGGTCCGTTCGCAGCGGGAGCTCCTCGCGGCCACGGAGCCGAGCGACTACGCCGACGGCGCCATCGCGCACCTCGACATCGACGCCAACGAGCTGGCGCTCGTCTACCGGACCCGCGGGATGCCGGAGGCCGAGGCGTCCGCGCGCGCCCGCCGCGTCGTCGAGGCCGCGCACGCGCTGGGTCAGGGACGCGCCGACACCGGCCCGATCTCGGTCGCCCCCCACGAAGAGGTCGTGGGAAGCGCCTGGGCCGCCGCGCTGTCGAGCTTCCTGTTCTTCGCGTCCGGCGCGATCATCCCGGTGCTGCCGTGGATCTTCGGCCTGTCCGGCCCCGCCGCCGTCGTCGTCGCGCTCGTGCTGGTCGGGATCGCGCTGATGTCGACCGGTGCCGCCGTGGGCCTGCTGTCGGGCGCACCGCCGCTCAAGCGCGCGCTCCGCCAGCTCGCGATCGGCTTCGGCGCCGCCGCGGTGACGTACCTCCTGGGCCTGCTGTTCGGCGTTTCGATGGGATGACGCGCCCGGGCGTCCGTCGATTCGTTGAACCTCCGGTGACGTGGTAATGTCATTCCTCGGTTGCGAAACCGAAAACCACCTGCGCGGGTGGCGGAATAGGTAGACGCGCTAGCTTGAGGTGCTAGTGCCCGTATAGGGCGTGGGGGTTCAAGTCCCCCCTCGCGCACAGTGAAGAAGGCCCCCGAAAGGGGGCCTTCTTTCGTCCCCGCGGGACCTTGAGTCCTTCGGTGTCGCGCGCTCCTCGCGGAAACGGACAGGAAACGAGTGACCGGTAGGTTTGAGCCCATGCCCTCATCCGATCTCGGACTTCCGGAGGTCGCCGCGCTCGCGCGGGATCTGATCCGCTTCGACACGACGAACCACGGCGGGGGCCGCGCCGCCGGCGAGCGGGAGGCCGCGGAGTACGTCGGCGCGTACCTGGAGACGCTGGGCCTGAAGCCCGAGTTCTACGAGCCCCTTCCGCGCCGCACCAACGTGATGGCGAGGGTTCCCGGCCGCAACCGCGACAAGCCCGCGCTCGTGCTGCACGGCCACCTCGACGTGGTCCCGGCGATCGCCGAAGACTGGAGCGTCGACCCGTTCGCGGGCGTCGTGAAGGACGGGATGCTGTGGGGTCGCGGCGCCGTCGACATGAAGGACATGGACGCCATGATCCTGACCTCGGTCGCCGACATCCTCCGCGCCGGCGAGCAGCCCGAGCGCGACCTCGTCCTGGCGTTCTTCGCCGACGAGGAGAACGGGGGCGTCGAGGGATCCGCGCTCGTGGTCGAGGACCGCCCCGAGTGGTTCGACGGCGCCACCGAGGCGATCAGCGAGGTCGGCGGCTACTCCATCCCGATCGGCGACAGCCACGCCTACCTGCTGCAGGTGGGGGAGAAGGCGCTCATCTGGATCCGCCTCGTCGCGCGCGGCCGCGCCGCGCACGGGTCCAAGCTGCACGACGAGAACGCCGTGACGAGGCTCGCCGAGGCCGTCGCGGCGCTCGGGCGCACCGCGTGGCCCGTGACGCTCACCGACACCTCGCGCGAGATGAGCGAGCGGCTCGCCGAGCTCACCGGCCAGCCCGCGGGCGACCCCGACGCCGTCGCGGCAGCCACCGGCGCAGCATCCGGATTCCTCCGCTCGACGCTGCGCACCACCACCAACCCGACCGGTCTCGTGGCCGGCTACAAGCACAACGTGATCCCCGACCGGGCCGAGGCGCTCATCGACGTCCGGACCCTTCCCGGCACCGAGGACTCGACTCTCGCCGACATCCGCCGCATCGTCGGCGACGGCGTGGAGGTCGAGATCGTCCACCAGGACATCGGCCTCGAGGTCCCGTTCTCGGGCGACCTCGTCGACGCCATGGTCGCGGCGCTCGGCCGCCACGATCCCGGCGCGCCCGTCGTGCCGTACCTGATGGGCGGCGGCACCGACAACAAGGCGCTGGCGACGCTCGGCATCGCCGGCTACGGGTTCGCGCCGCTGCGCCTTCCCGCAGACCTCGACTTCACGGGCATGTTCCACGGCGTGGACGAGCGCGTGCCGATCGACGCGCTGGTCTTCGGCCAGGCCGTCCTCACCGATCTGCTCCGCACCTACTGATTCATCGACGGATGCCTCGTCCCCCGGCATCCGTCACCGCACGGCTGAAAGGCGCCCATGCTTCTCGAAGCGATCATCCTCGGCTTCGTCCAGGGACTGACCGAGTTCCTGCCGATCTCGTCTAGCGCGCACCTGCGCATCCTCGGCGAGTTCCTGCCGTCGGCACAGGATCCGGGCGCGGCGTTCACCGCGATCACCCAGATCGGCACCGAGGCGGCCGTGGTGGTCTTCTTCTGGCGCGACATCGTGCGGATCATCGGGCACTGGTTCCGGGCGCTGTTCGGCCGCATCCCGCGCAACGACCCCGATGCGAAGCTCGGCTGGCTCATCATCGTCGGCTCGATCCCGATCGTGGTGCTCGGCCTGCTGTTCCAGGACCAGATCGAGACGGTGCTGCGATCGCTCTGGATCACCGCCGGCATGCTGATCTTCTTCGGCGTGCTGCTCGGCATCGCCGACCACGTCGGCGCCAAGAAGCGCAAGCTTCAGGACATCACGATCGGCCACGGCGTGATCTACGGCTTCGCGCAGTCGCTCGCACTGATCCCGGGTGTGTCGCGCTCGGGCGGAACGATCACGGCCGGCCTCTTCATGGGCTACGAGCGCGCCGCCGCCGCGCGCTACGCGTTCCTGCTCGCGATCCCGGCCGTCTTCGGCAGCGGCTTCTTCCAGCTGTTCAAGAGCCTCGACGAGCCCGGGTTGTTCACCCTCGGCGAGACCGCAGTGGCGACGGCGGTCGCGTTCATCGTCGCGCTCGGCGTGATCGCGTTCTTCATGAACTGGATCTCCAAGCACAGCTTCCTGCCGTTCGTGGTCTACCGCGTGGCGGTCGGCTCACTCCTGCTGGTGCTGCTGAGCATGGGCGTCATCAACCCCTGACGCGGGGGACGGATGCCGCTCAGCGGCGCGGGTCGTCGCGGCCCGGCTTGCTCGGCCCGTCGCCCGGCTTGCCGTCGGTGCGGCGCAGGTACCGCTCGAACTCCTGCGCGATCGCGTCGCCCGAGGCCTCGGGCGAGTCCCACGTGTCGCGCGTGCGCTCGAGCTGGTGGATGTACTCGGTCATCTCCTCGTCGTCGGCCGCGGCCGCGTCGATGGAGGCCTCCCATGCCGCGGCCTCCGTGGCGAGGTCGCCACGGGGGACAGGCGCGCCGGTCAGGTCCTCGAGCCGGTCCAGGAGCGCCAGGGTCGCCTTCGGGGAGGGCGTGTGCCCGGCGACGTAGTGCGGCACGCTCGCCCACAGGCTCGCCGTGGGGATCCCGGCGCGCTCGGCGGCGTCGCCGAGGACGCTGAGGATGCCGACCGGGCCCTCGTAGGTGCTGCGCTCGAGCTCGAGCGCCGTGCGCAGGTTCTCGTTGTCGCTGCCGGAGAAGACCGAGATCGGCCGGGTGTGAGGCACATCCGACATCATCGAGCCGATCGCGACGAACCCGGTGATGTCCTCGCGAAGGGCGATGTCGATGAACTCGGACGAGAACGCCTGCCACGCGCGTGCGGGCTCAACGCCGGTGAGCAGCCACAGCTGGGTGCCGCGCGTCGCCTGCGCGGGGCGCAGGAGCGTGGCCTCGGGCCAGCGGAGCGTGCGTCGTCCGTCGCCGTCAGCGGCGATGTGCGGACGCGTGTACTGGTAGTCGAAATAGAGCTCGGGATCGACCGAGAACACCGTCTCGTAGGAGCCGCCCTCGCGCAGCTGCGTGATCGCGGACGACGCGGCTTCGCCCGCGTCGTTCCAGCCGTCGAACGCTGCGACGAGAACACGACGACCCAGTCCGTCCACGAGACCCCCTTCACCCGCACCCGCTGCGGGTTCCCTCCAGGATATGCCCCTGCCCCCGCGGAGGGCCGGAGACCCCTCGGTAGGATTGCACGGTGAATGCGCCCAGACTCTCGGCCGTCCTGTGGGATATGGACGGCACCCTCGTCGACACCGAGCCCTACTGGATGGCGGCGGAGACGCCCCTCATCGAGAGCTTCGGCGGGACGTGGTCCCACGAGCAGGCGCTCGGACTGGTCGGCCTCGGGCTCGAGGACTCCGCCCGCATCCTGCAGGGCACCGGCGTGCGCATGAGCACCGACGCGATCATCGACCACCTCACCGAGGACGTCATGCGTCAGCTGTCCGCCACCGGCGTCCCGTTCCGGCCGGGCGCGCGCGAGCTGCTGGCCAGCCTGCGCGAGGCCGGCGTCAAGACCGGACTCGTGACGATGTCGATGCGCCGCATGGCGCAGACGGTCGTCGACCTCATCGACTTCGACGCGTTCGACGTCGTGGTCGCCGGCGACGATGCGACGCGGCCGAAGCCCTTCCCCGACCCCTATCTGCAGGCGTGCGAGGCGCTCGGCGTCACGCCCGACGAGGTCGTCGCCATCGAGGACTCGCCCAACGGGCTGCGCTCCGCCGTGGCCTCGGGCGCGTCCGTCATCGGCGTGCCGCTCATGGTCTCGCTCACCGGTGCCGGCGCCCACACGCTCTGGGACAGCCTCGAAGGTCGTACGGCCGCTGACGTCGCCGAGTTCCACGCGGCGCATCGCGCCCGCGTCCACACCCCGAACCCCGCCGAGGAGACCGCCCGATGACCGACGACCAGGAACTCGCCGGCGGGCGCCCGAGCGGCCCCTTCCGCCTCGGCGACCGCGTGCAGCTCACCGGACCCAAGGGCCGTCTGCACACCATCACGTTGCGCGAGGGGGGTGAGCTGCACACCCACCACGGCGTGCTGCGGCACGCGCAGCTCGTGGGCCAGCCCGATGGGTCCGTCGTCGCGAACAGCGGCGGACACGAGTACCTGGCGCTGCGTCCGCTGCTCCGCGACTTCGTGATGTCGATGCCGCGCGGCGCGGCCATCGTGTACCCGAAGGATGCCGCGCAGATCCTCGCCGAGGCCGACATCTTCCCCGGTGCCACGGTCGTCGAGGCCGGCGTGGGCTCGGGAGCACTGTCGCTCTGGCTCCTCCGCGCGATCGGCGACGAAGGACGGCTCGTCTCCTTCGAGCGCCGCGACGACTTCGCCGCGGTCGCGCGGGCGAACGTCGAGACATTCACCGGGCACGTGCCGGCGAACTGGGACGTGGTCGTGGGCGACCTCGCCGAGGAGCTGAACGACACGGTGGCCGAGGCATCCGTCGATCGTGTCGTGCTCGACATGCTCGCGCCCTGGGAGTGCATCGACGCCGTGGCCGAGGCGCTCACGCCGGGCGGCGTCGTGGTCTGCTACGTCGCGACGGCGACCCAGCTCAGCCGCGTCGCGGAGTACATCCGCGGAACCGGGCTGTTCACCGAGCCCGACGCGAACGAGACCATGGTGCGCGGTTGGCACGTCGAGGGCCTCGCTGTGCGCCCCGACCACCGCATGGTCGCGCACACCGGCTTCCTCGTGTGGGCGCGACGGCTCGCTCCCGGGGCGATCCCACCCGAGGTGAAGCGCCGCGCGTCGAAGTCGAGCTATGGCGACGAGGATGTGGAGCTGTGGACGCCCGGCGCCGTCGGCGACCGCCAGATCACCGACAAGAACCTGCGCAAGCGCGTCCGCGAAGCGGAGCGCGCGGCCGAGGGCGCCCGCCAGGCGTCCGGACGGTCCGACGCGCCCGACGAGTCCGCCTAAACTAGCCCGGTGCGCAAGATCCCCGTTGCCCTGGTTGTCCTGGGACTCGTGACCGTCGGCCTGGCCGGATGCTCGCTGCCCGGCTCGTCCGCATCCGACTGCTCGCGTCCCGAGGTCTCGAACCCCGACGTGATGGACCTCATCACCGTCACCGGCGACACCCAGGACGAGCCTGAGGTCGATCTGTACACGCCCGTGAAGGCTGCGGAGCTCGCCTACGAGGACGTGGTGACCGGTGACGGCACCGCCATCACCTCGGTGAACCAGCCGCTGGTGATCGATGTCGCGCTGTTCAGCGGTACGAACGGAGAGATGCTCGCCGCGACCCCGTACGACGGCGACATGTCGCGGGTGGGCTCGGTCGCGCAGTTCGCCAACTTCCCCGGCTTCGAAGACGCCCTGCACTGCGCCACCGAGGGATCCCGCGTGGCCGTCGCGCTGTCATCCGATGACCTCGCCGAGGGCGTCGCGGATCAGGCCGGGCTGGACGACGGAGACGCCCTCGTCGCCGTCATCGACCTCCGCAAGGTGTACCTCGCGGCCGCCGACGGCCAGAACCAGTTCAACAGCGGCTTCGGGCTGCCCAGCGTCGTGCGTGCGCCCGACGGCCGCCCGGGCCTCATCATCCCCGACGGTGCGGCACCGAGCGACCTGACGATCCAGACGCTCAAGAAGGGCGACGGCGAGAAGGTCACCGGCGACCAGCCGGTGCGCGTGCACTACACCGGCGTGGTCTGGGGCGAGAACGAGCCGTTCGACACGACCTGGGACGGCGAGCCGGCATCGCTCACGCTCGACGGCGTGGTGCCCGGATTCGCGAAGGCGCTCGAGGGGCAGACCGTAGGGTCGCAGGTCATGGTCGTCGTACCGCCCGACCAGGGCTACGGCGACCAGGCGCAGGGCGGCATCCCGGCCGGCTCGACCCTGGTCTACGTGATCGACATCCTCGGCCTCGACGCGGTGCCGGCGCAGTAGCCGGGGGTTCGACGACGCCGACGCGGGCGGCCATAGGATAGGCGAGTGCCTGCCATTGCCGCCGCGAAGATCCCGCCCGAGGAGCGTCTGGTGAACCTCGTGGTGGCTCTCATCGCGACCGATCAGGGTCTCACGAAGGACACCATCCTGACCTCGGTCGCGGGCTACCGCGAGCAGAGCGAGGCGGGCGCGTCGAAGGACGCGCTCGAGAAGATGTTCGAGCGCGACAAGGAGTCGCTGCGGGGACTCGGCGTTCCGATCGAGACGATCGGCGACTGGGCAGACCCCGACGATCTCCGCGAGGCGCGCTACCGCGTGCCGAGCGCCGAGTACGAGCTGCCGGAGGACATCGAGTTCACTCCGGCAGAGCTGGCGCTGCTGACCCTCGCCGGCGGGGTCTGGAGCGAGAGCTCGCTGTCGGACGACGCTCGCAGCGGCCTGCGCAAGATCCGCGCCCTCGGAGACCTGGTCGACGAGCCCATCATCGGCTTCTCGCCGCGGCTGAGTCTGCGCGACCCCGCATTCCCGGCCCTCCAGCAGGCGATCGAGTCCAGCCGCGTCGTCACCTTCCCCTATCTCAAGCCGGGGGAGGCCGCACCGCGAACTCGGCGGGTGCAGCCGCTGGCCCTCGTCGAGTACGAGGGTCGATGGCACGTGTTCGGCATCGACCTCGACGTCCGCGACGACCGCACGTTCCTTCTCGCCCGCATCGTCGGGCCCGTCGCCCTCACCCGCGCGTCCTTCGACCCGGCGCTGCGCGAGGGCGCAGGTGACCGGGCGCTCGCAGGTCTCGACGAGGTCGCCGCGCGCAACTCGGCGCTGCTGGAGGTCAACCCCGGCACCGAAGCCTCGCTGCGCCTTGCGCGCCGCGCTCAGCCGGCAGAGCAGGGGATCCGCGTCCCGTACGTCGACGTGCACATCTTCGCCGACGAGCTCGCCTCCTACGGCCCCGAAGTGCGGGTCGTCGAGCCCGCGGATCTGCGGGATCGCGTCATCGACCGGCTCGCGGCGACCCGCGACCTCCACGGGGGGACCCGATGAGCGTCCGGCGCCAGCTCGTCGCGACCGATCGCGCGGCCCTCATGCTGCAGCTCGTGCCGTACCTGATCGGCAAGGGCGAGGTCTCCCTCGCCGAGGCGGCTGACGAGTTCGACGTCTCGCCCGAGCAGATGCGCTCGATGGTCGAGAAGCTCACCGTGATCGGCCTCCCGGGCGATCGCGGGTACTGGCAGATGGCGAACGACCTCTTCGACATCGACTGGGACCTGCTCGACGAGCGCGACCTCATCGTCATCACGAACTCCGTCGGGCTCGAACGCGCGCCGAAGCTGACGGCGCGCGAGGCGGCCGCCCTCCTCGCGGGTCTGCAGCTGGCGCGGTCGATCCCCGGAGTGGGCGACACCGCGCTCTACGCCGGGTTGCTCGCCAAGCTCGCGCGCGGGGCCTCGGGGATCCCGGCCGAGGTGATCCTCGCGACGGAGCCCGTCGATGCGGTGCGCGACCTCGTGTCCGATGCGCTGCGGCGCGGAGTGGCGGTCTCCTTCACCTACAAGGCGCCCGACGCGGCACCCACGACCCGCACCGTCGACCCGGTGAAGGTGCACATCGCGAGCGGGCAGTGGTACCTGCAGGGCTGGTGCCACCTCCGCGAGGCGATGCGCACGTTCCACCTGGACCGCGTCAGCGACCTCGAGCTCACCGGCATCCCGAGCACGCACGCGGGCGAACAGGCCCCTGACTGGTTCGACACCGACGCAGGCGACGTGGTCGCGCGCATCCGCTTCGCGGAAGACGTCGCGCCGCTGCTCGGCGACTACCTCGACCGTGCGGCACTCGAGACCGCCGAAGGCGTCACGGTCGCGACCATGCGCGTCGCCGACGAGCTCAGCCTCCGGCGCCTGGCGGCACGCCGTGGCGGACTCGTGGAGGTGTTCGAGCCCGCGGCCGCACGCCGCGCCGTCGCCGACTGGGCCGAAGCGGGCTTGGCGCAATACCGGTGAGGGCCGTCATGACCCCTCGCCGTCGGGTTACACTGGACGCACATCCGCACCGACAAGGAGATTCCGCATGGGCGCATTCGGATGGCCGCACCTTCTGATCATCCTCGCGGTGATCCTGCTCCTGTTCGGGGCTGCGAAGCTGCCGGCTCTGGCCAAGAGCCTCGGTCAGTCCGCCCGGGTCTTCAAGGGCGAGATGAAGGCGATGAAGGAGGACGACTCCGCGGCGAAGCCGAAGGCCGAGAACGTGGCGTCGGAGACTCCCAAGGCCGACACCCCCGCGAGCTCGAGCAGCACCGCAGACCCGTCATCCTGACCCACCGTGGTCACCACGGATCCACCGCGTATCGAGGAGCCTGAGCAGCCTCGGCGCGACAAGCGCATGTCCCTCGGAGGGCACCTGCGCGAGCTGCGTCGGCGATTCTTCATCGCCGCGGCCGGCCTCGTCGTCGGCATGGTCGTCGCTTTCCTCATCAGCGGCTGGGTCATCGACCTGCTGTCGCAGCCGATCGTGCAGATCGCGGGAGAGCGGGGCGACCAGTACATCGCGCTCAACTTCACGACCGTCTCGAGCGGTTTCGACCTGCACATGCGGATCGCGTTCGCGATCGGTCTGCTGATCTCCGCGCCCATCTGGCTCTGGCAGATCTGGGCGTTCATCATGCCCGGCCTCACGCGCAAAGAGATCAGCTACACGGTCGGCTTCCTGGCGGCCGCGATCCCGCTCTTCGTCGCGGGGCTCTACGTCGGTTGGCTGATCATGCCGCACATGGTCGTGCTCATGGCCAACTTCGTGCCGAACGACCAGGGCATCGCGCAGTTCTACGACTACGCCACGTACTACGACTTCGTCTTCAAGCTGCTCCTGGTGATCGGTGTCTCGTTCGTGACGCCGGTGTTCCTGGTAGCGCTGAACCTGGCGGGCGTGGTGTCGGGGCGCGGCATCCTCAAGGGCTGGCGCGTCGCCATCATCGTGATCACCGTCTTCGCCGCCGCCGCGACGCCTGCCGCCGACGTCACCTCCATGCTGCTGCTCGCGGGCATCCTGTGCGTGCTCTACTTCGCCGCGGTGGGGCTGTCGATGCTGTTCGACCGTCGCAAGGCCAAGCGCGAGCGCGCAGCCGGCCTGCTGCCTCCCGAGGTCTCGTGAGCGACGCCGCTCCCGCCGACCGCTACGCACGAGCGAGCGCGTCGGCACGCCTCGATCGGACGCATCCGATCACGGCCGCCTTCGCCGCCTCCCAGCGGTTCACGCTCGACCCCTTCCAGCTCGAAGGATGCCGCGCCCTCGAAGAAGGCCGCAGCGTCCTGGTGGCCGCGCCCACCGGCGCCGGCAAGACGATCGTCGGCGAGTTCGCGGTGCACCTGGCGATGCGCGAGCCCGGCGACAAGGCGTTCTACACGACGCCGATGAAGGCGCTGTCGAATCAGAAGTTCCGCGAGCTCCAGGAGGTCTACGGACCCGACGAGGTGGGCCTGCTCACCGGCGACACCAACATCAACGGCAATGCGCGCATCGTGGTGATGACGACCGAGGTGCTGCGCAACATGCTCTACGCCGACTCACCGGCGCTGCGTGGACTCCGCTATGTGGTCATGGACGAGGTGCACTACCTCGCCGATCGCTTCCGCGGCGCGGTGTGGGAGGAGGTCATCATCCACCTGGCACCTGACGTGCGGCTGATCTCGCTGTCGGCCACCGTCTCGAACGCCGAGGAGTTCGGCGACTGGCTCGACACCGTGCGCGGCGACACCGAAGTCATCGTCTCCGAAACGCGCCCGGTACCCCTCGAGCAGCACGTGCTCGTGCGCGGCGACCTGCTGCCGCTCTTCGATGACCGCGCCGGCATCGCGACGGCCCAGGTCAACCAGGAGCTCATGCGCATCCGCTCCTTCAAGGGCCAGAACTTCGAGCGCAATCATCGGGTGCAGGCGTCGAACAGCGCGCGGCAGGCAGGGTACGAGGCATCCCGTCGCCGTCCGAACCGCGGCGGCAAGCGGCCCGTGCGGTCCGCGAACGTGCAGCGGATCGAGCGCCTCGACCGCCCGGAGGTCGTCGACCTGCTCGCGCGCGCCAACCTGCTGCCGGCCATCTTCTTCATCTTCAGCAGAGCCGGCTGCGATGCCGCGGTGCAGCAGGTGCGCCGCGCCGGTGTGCGGCTGACCTCTCAGGAGGAGCGTCGCGAGATCCGCGCGGTGATCGAGGAGCGCACGCGCACCCTCCTCGAGGAGGATCTCGCCGTGCTGGGGTTCTGGGAGTGGCGCGACAACCTCGAGCGTGGTGTGGCCTCTCACCACGCCGGACTCCTGCCGGCGTTCAAGGAGGTCGTCGAGGAGCTCTTCCAGCGCAAGCTCGTGAAGGTCGTCTTCGCCACCGAGACGCTCGCGCTCGGCATCAACATGCCCGCACGGACCGTGGTGCTCGAGAAGCTCGAGAAGTTCAACGGCGAAGCCCGTGTCGCCATCACGTCGGGGGAGTACACCCAGCTCACCGGTCGTGCCGGTCGCCGCGGCATCGACGTCGAGGGCCACGCGGTCATCCAGTGGACCGAAGGCCTCGACCCGCAGGCCGTGGCCGCGCTGGCCTCCCGTCGCACGTACCCGCTCAACTCGAGCTTCCGGCCGACGTACAACATGGCCGTCAACCTCATCGACCAGTTCGGCCGGGCCAAGGCGCGTGAGATCCTCGAGTCGTCGTTCGCCCAGTTCCAGGCCGACCGTGCCGTCGTCGGGCTCGCCCGGCAGGTCAAGGAGCAGGAGGAGTCGCTCGCCGGGTACGCGAAGGCGATGACGTGCGATCGCGGCGACTTCGCCGAGTACTCGCGGATCCGCCGTGAGCTGAGCGACGTCGAGAAGCTCAACCGCAAGGACGCCAACGCGTCGCGGCGCACCCGCGACGAGCGGCTGCGCCGCATCGAGACTCTGCGCAGGCAGATGCAGCGGCATCCGTGCCATCAGTGCCCCGAGCGCGAGCACCATGCGCGGTGGGCCGAGCGGTACTGGAAGCTCAAGCGCGAGATCGACAAGCTTCGACGCCAGATCGAGACGCGCACCGGCACCGTCGCGCGCATCTTCGACCGTGTCGTCGACGTGCTCGGCGCGCTCGAGTACGTGTCGATCGCCGAGGACGGCGCGACGACGCTGACCCCCGCCGGCCGCACGATGCGTCGCATCTACGGCGAGCGGGACCTGCTCGTCGCCGAATCGCTGCGGCGTGGCATCTGGAAGGACCTGGATGCCGCATCCCTGGCCGCGCTGGCTTGCTCGCTCGTGTACGAGCCGAGGCGCGACGACGGCGGCCCGGGGGAGCGAGGGCTGCCGCGCGGTGCATTCCGTCCGGCGTTCGAGGCGACGCTGTCGCTGTGGCAGGAGCTCGACGACCTCGAGCAGGAGCACAGGCTGCCCGGCACCGAGCCGGTCTCGGCCGGTCTCGCACAGGCCATGCACACGTGGGCCCGCGGCGGCATGCTCGATCGCGTGCTGATCGAGGCGGACATGGCGGCCGGCGACTTCGTGCGCTGGTCCAAGCAGACCATCGACCTGCTCGATCAGCTGTCGATCGTCGCCGATCAGCCGATCGCGGGCACGGCCCGCAAGGCCTTGGACGCCGTGCGCCGCGGCATCGTCGCGTACTCCGGCGTCTAGCGACGCCGACGCGGCGAAGGATGGCCGTTCCGCTCGCTTAGGCTGATCCCGTGCCACCTCGCCCGATCTTCCCGCTGTGGGCGGCGGTCCCCCTCTCGGTGCTGGCCGGAGTGCTGTTCGACCTGGCCTTCCCCTCGGTCGCGTGGTGGCCGATGGCCTTCGTGTCGGTCGCGCTGGCGCTCCTGACGCTCATCGGGCGGCGGGCGGGGGGAGCGTTCCTGACCGGGCTCGCCTACGGTCTCGCGTTCTATCTGCTCAACGTCGACTTCACCGCCGAGTGGGTGGGGCCGCTTCCGTGGCTCGCGCTCTCGGTCCTCGAAGCGCTGTTCGTCGCGGGCGGAGCGGTGCTCATCTCGCTGGCCTATCGCTGGGTGCCGCAGGTCGTTCCCCGCCGCGGGCGGATTCTGCTGACTGCGGTGCTCGTCGCGGGGCTGTGGACCGCGAAAGAGGCGATCATCGGCGGTTTCCCGTATGGAGGATTCCCCTGGGGGCGCGTCGGCACCTCCCAGGTCAACGGCCCGTTCGCCGAGGTCGTCTCGTGGACCGGCACCGCCGGGCTCACCTTCCTCATCGTCGCGCTCGTCGCCGCCGCGGTGGAACTCGTCAGATCTCCGCGGCGGGCGCGGGGTGGCGGCATCCGTCCCTTCCTCCCGGTCGGTGTGCTCGCCCTCGTCGCGACCGCGCTCGTGGTCGTTCCCGCGTGGGCGACGACTCCCGCGGGCTCGATGCGCGTCGCGAGCGTGCAGGGGAACGGCCCCGCCGGCTACTTCGACGAGCGCGAGGCCGGAGACATCCTGGCCTCGCAGTACGACGCGACGACGCCGCTGTTCGGCGCTGACGACGTCGACGTCGTGCTCTGGCCGGAGGGGAGCGTGGATGTCGACCCCGCCGGGTCGCCCGTCGTCGCAGCCGCCCTCGACCGCGTGGTCAGGCAGGTGGGCGCGCCGCTGATCGCCAACCGCATCGACAAGCGCGGCGACGAGTACTTCAACATGTCGTTCCTCTGGCGCGAGGGCACCGGCATCGAGCAGACCTACGACAAGCGCAATCCGGTGCCGTTCGGCGAATACGTGCCGGACCGGGAGTTCTACGCGTCCATCGCCCCCGATCTCATCGGGATGATCGGCCGCGACTACACGCCCGGTACGACGCCTCCGGTGTTCGACGTCGACGGCACCCTCGTCGGGCTCGCCATCTGCTTCGACGTCATCTACGACGCGCTCGTCTGGGAGGGTGCTCGCGACGGTGCGCGCGTCTACCTCTTCCAGACGAACAACGCCGACTTCCGGGGCACCGACGAGAACCTGCAGCAGCTCGCGGTCGCGCGGCTGCGCGCGATCGAGACGGGCCGCTCCGTCGTCAACCTGTCGACGGTGGGCACGAGTCAGGTGATCGCGCCCGACGGATCCACGATCGACGGACTCCCGGCCGATGAACCGGGACACATGCTCACCGACGTGCCCCTGCGGACGGGTCTCACGCCCGCCGTCCTCATCGGGTCGTCGCTGAACGCGCTGCTGTCATGGGGCAGCGTGATCGTGCTCGCAGGGCTCGGCATCATCGTGCGGCGCCGCTCCCGCGGGCACGCGAAAACGCCGGCCCCGTAGGGCCGGCGTCGCGCGAAGCGCGGGTCAGGCGCTGAGCTTGTCCACCGTCACGGCCTCGCCGGCGCCGCGGCGGGCGCGGACGTAAGCGAGGCGCTCCTCGAGCAGCTCTTCCAGCTCGGGGATCGTGCGGCGCTCCAGGAGCATGTCCCAGTGGCTGCGAGGCGTCTTGTCGCCGGAGTGGTCGACGGTCGCGGTGCCGTCGCCGACCCGCAGCAGCGCCTCGGCACCGCACGTGCGGCACTCCCAGGCGGGCGGAACCTCGGCGTCGGCCGCGAAGGTCAAAGTCGTGTCACGTCCACACGACGTGCACGAGTAGATGTGCTGTGCGCGCTCATGGAACACGACGCCCTCTTCGCTCTGTAGGCTCTGGGCGCCGAGTCGGATGCCGCGCAGGCTGCGGTCTGCCATTTTGTGGTCCTCTCGTCGCTGTACAGGTATAACGAAGTGACCTGAGCGGATCATCCGAAGGGGCCCTGTTCATCGACCTTTCACAGTCGATGCACAGGGGGAGATGCGGACCGTTACCACCCCATGTTAGGCGAGGGCGGCGAGCGCGACGTCCGCGCGGTCGGTGACGATGCCGTCGACGCCCATCTCGACCAGCCTGACCATGTCGTCGGGGGCGTTCACGGTCCACACGTGCACCTCGACGTCGTGCCGGTGCGCCGCCGCGACGAGCCGAGGTGTGACGATGCGCAGGCGGCCTTGCCGCTCGGGGACCTGGAGCGCGTCGACCCCGGCCAGAGCCCGCGCGACCAGCCGATCCGAGCGCGCCGACACGGCGGCCAGCACGCGTCCGATGGTGCCGCGGCCACCGGAGGTGGCGGGACGGATGCTGCGCCCCGACGCCTCGCCCACGGCCCGCGCCGCGCCCAGCGCGGCGCGGCGCCGTTCGTCCGAGAAGCTCGTCACGAGCACCCGGTCGGCGAACGGCGCGATCGCGGTGCCGACGGCGGTCGCGGCATCCGTCGCCTTCACGTCGAGGTTGAACCTCACGGTCGGGAAGGCGTTCAGGGCCTGCGCCAGCGTGATGATCCCACCCCGCGCTGCCATCAGGTGCTCGAGCTCGCGCACCGTCACATCGGAGATCCGCCGCGGGTCGCCGGTCACGCGCGACAGGTCGTCGTCGTGGAACAGGACGACGACACCGTCCGCGGTGCGGTGGCAGTCCGACTCGACATAGTGCGCGCCGGCCGAGTGCGCCGCGGCGACCGCGGCGAAGGAGTTCTCGACGATGCCGGCGCGGGCGGCATCGGGCGTGACCAGGCCCCGGTGGGCGAGGACGCGCGGCGTCGCGACGCCCTCGAACCAGGGGTGGGTCACGGGGTGGGCGGGGTGACAGCGGGCGGCGGTCCGCCGGGCGCGGGTCCTCCTGCGGCAGACGCGCGACCCTTGGCCGCGGCATCCGTCATCACGCCCGCGAAGGAGCCCGTCAGGCCCTTGAGCGCCTCGGTGAACTCGCTCGGGATGATCCAGAGCTTGCTCGATGCGCTGTCGGCGATCTTCGGGAGCGTCTGCAGGTACTGGTACGCCAGCAGCTTGTCGTCGGGGTTGCCGGAGTGGATGGCGTCGAACACGGTCTGGATCGCTTCGGCCTCACCCTGGGCGCGGAGGACAGCGGCCTGCTTGTCGCCCTCGGCCTTGAGGATCTCGGCCTGCCTTCGGCCCTCGGCCTCGAGGATCTGGGACTGCTTGGAGCCCTCCGCGGTGAGGATCGTGGCGCGCCGCTCGCGCTCGGCGCGCATCTGCTTCTCCATCGAGTCCTGGATCGAGTGCGGCGGATCGATGGCCTTGAGCTCGACGCGGGAGACACGGATGCCCCATTTGCCGGTGGCCTCGTCGAGGACCACGCGCAGCTGGCCGTTGATGTTGTCGCGGCTCGTCAGCGCTTCCTCGAGGTTCAGCCCGCCGACGACGTTGCGGAGGGTGGTCGTCGTCAACTGCTCGACGGCGCCCAGGTAGTTCGCGATCTCGTACGTCGCTGCGCGGGCGTCGGTCACCTGGAAGTAGACGACGGTGTCGATCGAGACGACGAGGTTGTCCTCGGTGATCACCGGCTGCGGCGGGAACGACACGACCTGCTCGCGCATGTCGAGCAGTGGTCGCAGGCGGTCGATGAAAGGGACGAGCAGGTTCAGCCCGGGGGTGAGCGTCTTGTGGTACCGGCCCAGGCGCTCGACGACGCCGGCGCTGGCCTGCGGGATGATCCGGATGGACCGGAAGATGACGACGAGCACGAAGATGAAGACGGCGATCGCGAGGATCCACCCGATCGCCGTGGGGATGGCCGAGGTGAAGTCGTTCATGCGAGCGGGTCCTCCGGTGCGGGGGTGAGCGGGTCGGGGGAGTCGGAGCGGACGATCGCGGTCGCGCCGTCGATGCGGCTGACGCGCACCCGGGCTCCGGGCTCGAGGTCGCCGGCCTCGGAGCGCGCGGTCCAGACGTCGCCGTTGGCGAGTTTGACCTGACCGCCATGCGCGCCGACCGACGAGACGACCGTGCCGCCCAGGCCGATGAGGGCGTCGACGTTCGACGGCGTCGGATCCTCTCCGCGGCGCAATCGTCGCAGCAGAGGCGGACGCAGCAGGAGAACGAGGGCGGCGGCGACGCCGGCGGCGATGATCACCTGGAGCCAGATCGGAGCGCCGAGCAGGTCGGTGACCAGGCCCGCGAGTCCGCCGATGCTGAGCATCAGGAATGTGAAGTCGAGCGTCAGCATCTCGATCACGAGGAAGACCAGGATCAGCACGAGCCAGCCGATCCATGCCCACTGTTCGACGACCTCGATGAGCTCCACGGTGCGCCTCCTCAGCTCGAACCTAGCAGGTAGGGTCTACACGTGACTCAGACTCTGACCCCGCTTCCCGAGAGCTCGCTGAGCGGCAAGACCGCCCTCGTGACGGGTTCGTCCCGCGGCATCGGCGCCGACACGGCCCGCTACCTCGCACAGGCCGGAGCGAACGTCGTCATCAACTACCGCAACAAGGCTCCGCGCGCCGAGAAGCTCGCCGGCGAGCTGCGCGAGCTGGGCGTCCAGGTGCTCGTGGTCGGTGCCGACCTCACCGATCCCGCCTCGGTCCAGGCGATGTTCGACGAGGTCGCGAGCACGTTCGGCTCGCTCGAGATCCTCGTGCTCAACGCGTCGGGCGGCATGGAGTCGGGCATGGCCGAGGATTACGCGCTCCTGCTTAACCGCGACGCGCAGGTGAACGTGCTCGAGACCGCGCTGCCCCTGCTCGGCGACGGCTCGCGCGTCGTGTTCGTCACGAGCCACCAGGCCCACTTCATCCGCACGACCCCGACGATGCCGGAGTATGAGCCGGTCGCGCTGTCCAAGCGCGCCGGCGAGGACGCCCTGCGCGAGCGCATCCCCGCTCTCACCGAGCGCGGTGTCGAGTTCGTCGTCGTCTCCGGCGACATGATCGAGGGCACCATCACGGCGACGCTGCTCGAGCGGGCCAACCCGGGCGCGATCGCCGCCCGCCGTGAGGACGCGGGCAAGCTCTACAACGTGTCGGAGTTCGCCGCCGAGGTCGCGCAGGCGGCGCTGGACCCGGTGCCGGCCGACAACACCCGACTCGTCGGCGACGTCTCGTCGTTCGGGACGGAGTGAGCCGATGAAGGCGAACGACATCGAGACCCTCGTCTCGGTCGGGCGTCCCGAGATCGCCGCCGACGGCTCGTTCGCCGTCTTCGCGACCTCGCGCCCGGACATCGCTGCCAACCGCAACGTCGGCCAGGTGTGGCGCGTCGATCTGCCCGACGGCACGCCGCGCCGTCTCACGCGCGGCACCGCCGACGGCGCCCCGAAGCTCTCGCCCGACGCGACGCGCATCGCGTTCGTGCGCGGCGACGCCAAGGGCAAGCCGCAGGTGCACGTGGTCGCCGCGGCCGGCGGCGAGCCGGTGCAGGCGACCGACGCGGTGCTGGGCGTCGAGGACTTCGCCTGGTCGCCCGACGGCGCGAGCATCGCATTCGTCGCGCGCGTGCCCGAGAAGGGCCGCTACGGCAGCGTGGAGGGATTGGATGCCGCGGCCGAGGCGCCGCGGCACATCACCGGCGTGCGCTGGCACGCGAACGGCCTCGGCTACATCGGCGACCGCCCCGCCCACGTCTTCGTGATCGCCGCTCCCGCAGTGGACGCCGAGCCGTTCTACGAGCCCGCATCCGCGGTGCGCCCCGATGACGAGACGCCGCCCAAGAAGACGCTGGTCGCCGCCGAGGCGCGCCAGCTGACGGAGGGCGCGGCATCCCACGGCGGGGTCGTCTTCACCGCCGACGGACGCGAGATCCTCACCGTCCCCGACGAGATCGAGTCGGACCGTCGTGATCTGCGCGACCGCATCATCGCCCTCGCGGTGGACGGTTCCGGGCAGCGCGAGGTGCTCGGAACCGATGCGGGCATCGCGATCTACGAAGCGGTCGTCTCGCCGGACGGCACGATCGCCCTCCTCGCGCACGAGGTCGGCGACGGCGTGGACTTCATCGCCCCCGGCGTCGGACTGTGGCTCGTCGGGCACAGCGGCGCCAGGCGCGTCACCGACGCCGATGCGCTGAACCTCGGCGAGGGGCACCTTCGGGTGGACGGCGAGGGCTTCCTCGTGCAGGATGCCGCACGCGGTCGCGTGCGACTCCTGCGGGTCACGCGTGACGGCGGGGTCACAGAGCTCCTCGGCGGAGACGTCGAGGTCGGCGGTCACGCCACCGGTGGCGGCCGCATCGTGGCAGCGGTGTCCCAGCCCGACTCGTTCGGCGAACTCGTGCTCATCGAGGACGGTGCCGCGCGGACGCTGACCGCGTTCGGGGCTCGGGCCGCAGCATCCGGCATCGCCCTTCCGCGGGAGCTGACGGTCACCGCTCGCGACGGCTACCCGGTGCACGGGTGGGTCGCGACGCCGGAGGGCGAGGGTCCGTTCCCGGTCATCCTGCAGATCCACGGCGGACCCTTCGCCTCGTACGGGGTGCACCTGTTCGACGAGACGCAGGTGCTGGTCGATGCGGGCTACGCCGTCGTCTACTCCAATCCCCGCGGATCCGCGGGCTACGGGCGGGCGCATGGGCGCAGCATCCGTCAGCAGATGGGCACCGTCGACTTCGCCGACGTCATCGACTTCCTCGAGGGGGCGATCGCGGACGACACGCGCCTGGACGGAGAACGGGTCGGCGTGCAGGGCGGCTCGTACGGCGGATACCTCACCGCGTGGGTCATCGCGCACGACCACCGGTTCGCCGGGGCGATCGTGGAGCGCGGCTTCCTCGAGCCGCTCTCGTTCCAGGGAACGAGCGACATCGGCTCGTTCTTCGGCGACGAGTACGTCGGCGTCTCGGTGGAGGACATCGCGCGGCAGAGCCCCATGGCCGTTGTCGACCAGGTCACGACCCCGACCCTGGTCATGCACTCCGAGCTCGATTTCCGCTGCCCGCTGGAGCAGGCGACGCGTTACTACTCGGCGCTCAAGCGCCAGGGGACCGAGGCCGAACTGCTGGTGTTCCCCGGAGAGAACCACGAGCTCACGCGGGCCGGTCAGCCGCGGCACCGCGTCCAGCGCTTCGACGCGGTGTTGGACTGGTGGAACCGGCACCTGCCGGTCGGCTGATCCGATCACAGGCACGAGTCGGCCCCGGGAGCTTCCGCTCCCGGGGCCGATGACGTTTCCGTCGCGGATCAGATGTCGCCCTTGAAGGTGAAGGCGCGGACGACGTTGATCACACCGAGCACGACCAGCGAGATGCCGAGGATCCACCAGAGGATCGCGACACCCCAGACCGGCGCGAAGAGCACGACGATACCGGCGATGATGCTCAGGATGGCGAAGAAGATCGACCAGCCCTTCGACGACGCGTCGCCGAGCGTCGACAGCGCCACGATGCCTTCGACGATCCACATGATTCCGATGAGGATGCCGAGGAACAGCGCGAGCCACGCGGTGGTCTGACCGAGGTTGAAGAGGGCGACGACACCGGCGATGATGAACAGGATGCCGAGCGCGATGTGGCCGACGCGAGCCCAGCCGCCCTTGGTCTTCGAGAAGATCCCGAGACCGGCGTAGACCAGGCCGGCGGCGATCGCGTAGATCGCGATGATCGCGGTGATGACCGCGGCGGTCTTGCCCGGCCAGACCAGGATCAGGATGCCGACGATGATGGCGAGGACGCCGCCGACGCCGAGCGCCGTGCGGATTCCGTTGACGGCCGACTTCTCGGCTTCGGATGCAGTGGACATGAGGGGCCTTTCTGAGAGTTCCCTGTACGTGGTGCGGCTAAAGCTTAGACCCCACATCGAACTTGCAAGCGACCGTGAAACGTGTGTTGCCCGATGCCCATCGCCTTCGCGGCCCGCAGCGCGCTAGCGTGAGCGTGCGTGACCGTGAGCGTGCGCGCCCGGTGTGGCGTGCAGGAGGAGGGTTTCGATGGCCGTCGTGTCGAGAGGATTCGGAGCGCGTCGCCGCGAGAGCGATCCGCGACTGCCGCCCGGGCAGTACCTGACGGAGGACTTCCCGGTGCTGTCGGCCGGGCCGACGCCGCGGATAGAGCAGGACGACTGGCGCTTCGGCATCCGCACCGAGGGTGGCGACGCGGTCTCGTGGACGTGGGACGAGTTCATGGCCCTGCCGATCGAGGACGTCGACACCGACATCCACTGCGTGACGCGATGGTCGAAGCTCGGCACGTCCTGGCGCGGCGTGTCGCTGGACACTCTGCTCGACACGGTCGAGACCGACGCCGAGTACGCGATGGCGCACTCCTACGGCGGCTACACGACCAACGTGCCGATGGAGGACCTGCTCGGCGGCAAGGCGTGGGTCGCGTTCGAGTTCGAGGGCGAGCCGCTCGACCCCGAGCACGGCGGGCCGGCACGGCTGCTTGTGCCGCACCTGTACTTCTGGAAGAGCGCCAAGTGGGTGCGCGGGCTCACGCTCATGCAGGACGACGAGCCCGGATTCTGGGAGCAGAACGGCTACAACATGCACGGCGATCCGTGGACCGAGGAGCGGTATTGGTGACGGTCGGCGGCTGGCGGCCCGGCCGCGTCGTCGAGGCGCTGCCCGCGACACCCTCGGCGCGCATCCTGCGCCTTCAGGTCCCGGGGTGGCCGGGCAACACGGCGGGCCAGCACGTCGACATCCGGCTCACCGCGGAGGACGGCTACCAGGCGGTGCGGTCGTATTCGCTCGGCTCGTACGGCCCTGCCGAGACGATCGAGCTGGCGATCGACGAGATCCCCGACGGTGAGGTGTCGCCGTATCTCGTGGAGGACGTGCTGCCCGGAGACGAACTCGAGGTCAAGGGACCCCTCGGGGGCTACTTCGTGTGGCGACCCGGGGGAGAGGCGCCCGTGCAGCTCATCGCCGGCGGGTCGGGCATCGTGCCGCTGATGGCGATGGTGCGGGCTGCGACGGATGCCGGGGCTGCAGCATCCGTCCGTCTGCTCTACTCCGTCCGCACCGCGGCAGACGCGATATATCGCGATGAGCTCGATGGGCTGGCCGGAAACGGGGGAGTGGGGGTCACGTGGCGGTACACCCGCGCGGCGCCCGACGGGTGGACGGATCCGGTCGGGCGGCTGGACGACGACGCACTGCGCGCCGCGACCTGGGAGCCGGGGCGGGAGCCGATCGTGTACGTGTGCGGACCCACGGGGTTCGTCGAGCACGTCGCCGACGCGCTCGTCGGGTTGGGCCATCCGGCCGCCCGGATCAGGACCGAACGCTTCGGAGGTGCATGATGCGTGCCGAGAACGCCGCGAGCGTCGTCGACGGCAATGCCGCGGCAGGGATGCTGTGGGACGTGTTCGACGCGGACGTCACCGCGCTGGTGGGCGTGTGCGGCGGCTGCGGCGATGCCTCACCGGTCGCCGCGGCCGTCGTGGAACTCGACGAGACGGCGGCGATCGTCCGCTGCCGAGCCTGCACCCACACGCTCTTCACGGTGCTGCGCGACGGGGACGGGACGCGGCTCGTGCTGGGCATGCTGCACGAGATCGTGCGTCCGTAGCCCGGCGAGGCGGATCAGCCGAGCAGCAGCGTGACCAGGATCAGCACCGGAACGCAGCCGATCGTCGTGAGGAACACGGTGTCGCGCGAGATCGTCTCTCCGACGTCGTACCGCTGCGAGTAGTTGAACACGTTCTGCGCTGTCGGGAGCGCGGCGAGCACCGTCACGATGAGCACGTCGTGCGCCGAGAGGCCGAACACGAACTCGGCGACCGCCCAGGCGATCACCGGCATCGCGATGAGCTTGAGGGTCGTCGCGAGGACGATGTCGCGTCGGCGCCCCGACGCGCCGAGCACGCGCTGCCCGTGCAGCGAGATGCCGTAGGCGATCAGGAGGATCGGCACGCACGCGTTCGCGATGAGCATCGCCGGCTCCATCACGACCGGCGGCAGTTCGATCCCCAGCACGGAGACGAGTGTGCCCAGCACCGAGCCCACCACGATCGGGTTGGTCGCCACCCGGACCACGGCCCGCCAGAGGGATGCGCGCGCGGTGGTGACGGCATCCAGGATCGCCATCGTGATCGGGGTGAACACAAGCAGCTGCATGAGGATCACCGGCGCGGGATACGCTGCGCTGCCGAGGAGATACAGCGACAGCGGGATGCCGATGTTGTTCGAGTTGACCTGACCCGCGCTGAGGGCGCCGATCACGGTGTCGCCGGCGGAGCGCCGCCAGATGAGACGGGCGACGACCGCGTAGACGAGGATGACCGCCACGGCCGCGATCGCCGACACCGGGAGGAGCGCCGAGAACAGCGTGTGGACGTCGGCCTGCGCCAGCACCACGAACAGCAGGAACGGCGAGAGCACGAAGAAGGTCAGGCGCGCGAGCACGGGACGTGCGTGCTCGCCGAGCAGGTCGATGCGACCGAGGATCCACCCCACAAGGATCGCCACGCCCACCACGACGAACCCGGTGAGCGACTCCAGCATGCTTCGAGCCTAGGAAATCGTTCTCTGGGGAGCGAATCGCGCGTCACCGTCTGACAGACTGACTCCCGCCGAAATCAAGGGAGCAACGGATGCCTGAACCCCGTGACCGCGTCACCCGCAAGGCCGATCTGCTCACGGCGCTGACTGCTCCGGCGGCTGACGTCTGGGTGGCGACGGCATCTCCCGGGGCGGCACCGCATCTCGTGCCGCTGTCGCTGGCGTGGATCGGGGACCAGGCCGTCATCGCACTGGAGGGCCGCTCGGTGACGGCGCGCAACCTCGGGGCGTCCGGGGTCGCGCGCCTCGCGGTCGGCCCGACGCGCGATGTCGCGATGATCGACGTCGTGCTCGAGCGGTCGACGGGAGTGGACGACGACGCATCGCTCGGCGAGGCCTATGCGGCGCAGGCCGACTGGGACCCGCGCGGGCTGCCCGGGTACGTCTTCCTCGTGCTGCGACCGACGCGGATACAGGCCTGGCGCGAGTCGAACGAGCTGGCCGGCCGCGTGCTCATGCGGGACGGCGACTGGGTCATCTGATCCACACCGCTCAGCGGGTCGCGGTTGGCCTGAGTGACGGAGGACACTTCCTGCGATTCTCTCGACGCGCGTGCCGCGCGTCGCTATCGTCGGCGCCAAGGGCAGTCGACTCGGGGGTTTCGATGGAGACAGTGATCGTCATCCTGCAGGCCTGTGTCGTGATCGGCGCGATCGTCATGGGCGTGCGCACGGGCGGGATCGGACTGGGGCTCTGGGGTGTCGTCGGCACCGCAATCCTGGTCTTCGTCTTCCGACTCGAGCCGGGCTCGCCGCCGGTGGACGCGTTCTTCATCATCATCGCGGTGATCACGGCGTCGTCCGCGATGCAGGCCGCCGGCGGCATCGACTACCTCGTCGCGATCGCCTCGAAGATCATCCAGCGCAATCCCGCCCGGCTGACCTTCGTCGCGCCGCTCGTCGCCTTCGTGTTCACCGTGCTCTCGGGAACCTCGAACATCTTCTTCGCCCTGATCCCGGTGATCTACGAGACCGCCTACCGCAACGGGCAGCGGCCCGAACGCGCTCTCGCGGCGTCGACCGTGACCTCCGGCCTCGGCATCACCGCGAGCCCCGTGTCTGCGGCGATGGCGGCCTATCTCGTGCTCATGGACGGCACCGGGTACGGCCTGCCGCAGATACTGGCGGTGACGGTGCCGGCGGCGATCGTCGCGTGCATCGCGACCTCGTTCGTCCAGCAGCGCATCGGCAAGAACCTGCTCGACGACCCCGTGTTCCTCGCGCGCGTCGAGCAGGGCACGGTCGAGGTGCCGGCGCCGCTCAAGGCCGCATACGCCGCGAAGGTCGGCGGCAGCGCAGGCGCGGGTACGTCGAGCCTCGGCGCCCCCGTCGGCGGAGCGGTCGAGAAGGCGGGGCCCGTCGATCACCCCGTGCCTCCGGGCGGGGCGACGGCGGCGTGGATCTTCATCGCCGGCACGCTGCTGGTCGTGATGCTCGGCCTGTTCCCCTCGCTGCGACCGGCGTTCCCGAACGATGACGGCGAGCTCGTGCCGATCGGGATGTCGCCGGTCATCGAGATGGTGATGTTCACGGTCGCCCTCGTGATCATCCTCGTGCGCAAGGTCAAGCCGTCGGTCGTGGTCGAGCAGCCGCTGCTGCGTGCCGGTTATGTCGCCGCTGTCGCGCTGTTCGGCATCGCGTGGATGGCCGACACCTTCATCTCGGCCAATGAGGAGACCATCATCGAGCCGCTGGGAAAGATGATCGAATCCAACCCGCTCCTGCTCGCGGTCGCGCTGTTCCTCATGGCCGGTCTCACGACCAGTCAATCCGCCACGACGAACACCCTGATACCGATCGCGCTCGCCGCCGGGCTCGCGCCGGGAGTGATCACGGCGATGTGGCCGTCGCTCATCGGCGTCTGGCTGTTCCCGGCGAACGGCTCGCAGATCGCGTCGGTCGAGACCGACCAGACCGGCTCGACGAAGCTCACCCAGGTGCCTGTCTGGCACTCCTTCACGATCCCGATGCTCGTGTCCTGGGTGGCCGTCGTGGCATCGGGTCTGCTCATCCAGCTCATCATCCCGGCGTGAACCGCCGGGTCCACGGCGTCTGAGAGCGCGTCCGCGCGCGGAGAGGGGCAAGCATGTCTGACACGAACGAGATCGCGGAGGGCGCCGCCGCGCTCATGCCCGAAGTGATCGATCGCCTCGAGACCCTGGTGCGGATCCCTTCTGTGGCCTTCCCGGGCTTCGATCCCGAGCCCGTTCACGAGATGGGTCGAGCCGTGGTCGAGCTCTTCGAAGCGGCCGGCGCGAAGGGCGTGTCGCTCGTCGAGGTCCCTGATGGATATCCCTGCGTTTTCGCCGACCTTCCCGGACCCGCGGGGTCGCCGACGGTGCTGCTCTACGCCCACTACGACGTGCAGCCGGCGCCCGACAGCCAGCGGTGGTCCACCCCGCCGTTCGAACCGGTCAGGAAGGAGGACGGGCGCATCTACGGCCGCGGCGCCGCCGACGACAAATCCGGGCTCGTCATCCACTACGCGACCCTCAAGCTGCTCGGCGCCGACCGGCCGTGCCGGGTGAAGATCCTCGTCGAGGGGGAGGAGGAGACGATCTCGCACCTCGAAGCCTTCGTCGAGGCGAACCCCGAGAAGTTCGCGGCGGACGCGTACGTCATCGCGGACATCGGTCCCCAGGCGCCGGGTCGGCCAGGGCTCACCACGGCACTCCGCGGCGATGTCGCGTGCACCGTCACGGTGCGGACGCTCGCGAACCCGGTGCATTCGGGGGAGTTCGGGGGAGCCGCGCCCGACGCCCTCACCGCGATGATCCGCATCCTCGACTCGCTGCACGATGAGAACGGCGACACGGTGATCCCGGGCGTCGGCAGCGGCCACTGGGACGGCGCGGAGATGGACGAGGACGTGTACCGCGGCGGGTCGGCGATCCTGCCCGGCGTGGAGTTCCTCGGCACCGGCTCGCTGTCGGACCGCATCTGGGCGAAGCCGTCGGTCACCGTCCTCGGCATGGACGTGCCGAACACGACCGAGGCGTCGAACGTGCTGCTGAACGAGGTGAAGGCGAAGCTGTCGATGCGCATCATCCCGGGTTCCGACGGCGACGCCCAGCTGGAGGCGCTCATGGCGCACCTCCGTTCACAGCGGCCCTGGAACGCCGAGGTGGTCGTCGAGAAGGTCAAGGTGGGGCATCCGTTCGCCGTCGACGAGTCGCACCCGGCGATCGTCGCCGCAGAGGACGCGTTGCGCGAGGCGTACGGCGCCGACGTGGAGCCCATCGGCAGCGGCGCGTCGATCCCGCTCGTGGCGTCGTTCAAGAAGATCGCTCCCGACGCGGCCATCGTGCTGTGGGGCGCCGAGGACACCGCGTACGCGCGCATCCACGCGTCCGACGAATCGGTCGATCCGAAGGAGATCGAGCGGATGATCGTCGCCCAGACGCTGTTCATCCGCGAATTCGCCGGATGAGGGCGGATGCTGCGACCCGCGGCGTGCGACGGAACTACAGCGTTGTAACGCCATCGGGGAAAGTCATCCGGTTGACTCTGTGGCTTCGCGCGGCGGTCGAGCGCGCGACGCGGAACGTATGGGGCGAACCTCTGTGAAGGACCCCTTCCGGGAACCCCTTCTGGAACGAGGGTCCGGAAGGGGTTCCTTCTGCGCTGCTTCCTGATCGCGCCGATAATGCACATTATGTCAACTCGCCCGGAGACCGCGGGACGCGGGAATCTCACGGGCTCCCCTGAAATACCTATTGAGCCGGGACTGTGAGATCGACTTCGTCGGCGTTCAGCTTGCGGTGTCGTGTGCACGCGTTGGATGCGGACGACACAGCGAGTGTCACGGGCGCCGTCGTCCCCACATGCTGGAAGCACGCGACGCGACGCAGAGTCTCTCCGGCCGGCCTGTTCGGCGCGACCGTGTGCCGCATCTTCGATCGAAGATCACGTTGGGGCTATGCAGAATCGAAGATAAGTACTAAACTCGATTCATGGAAGCCCTCTCGCCGACCGTTGGCCATGTGGGCCATGCGTTCGTGCTCAGGGAGTTGTTCGGGGACGCGGAGTCAGCGCAGTTCGAGATGAACCGGCGTGCGGCGCGGCAGAGCGAGCATCTCGCCGAGGTACTCGACTTCGCGCGCGCACATCCTGAGCTGTACGTGAACGTGGACTTCGATCCGCGCCTGGCCGGAGGGTTTCCATCGCTCGGCGGCGATGCCACGCTGGCGGAGCGGTGCGCAGCTCTCGAGGCGTCGTCGCGGCTGCGCCTCACGGAGGGCGAAGTGCGGTCGTCGGCGGCCGTGGCGCAGCGGGCGCTCGCGCAACTCCCCCGCGTTTGGCAGGCCGCGCGCGATGGGCTGATATCGATCGCGCATGTGAAGGCCGTACTCGCCCAGATGCCGCTGATCGAGAGCGTGCCCGATGCGAGCGGCGGGTTCGATGAGCTGATGCGCGATATCGCCGTGTCGTCCACGGTCAGCGGCACCCGCCGGCAGGCTCGCCAGGTCGCCGACCGGCTGACGGCGTGCACCCGCACGCAGCGGCACGCAGCCGCCTTCGCTCGACGCACGGTGTACGTCGAGGACGTCGCCGACGGCATGTCGTGGGTATACGCGATGGTCACAACAGATCGTGCACACGCTTTCGACCGCGAACTCTCGCTGACGGCGAAGCAGATGCCTGCGGTCGAGCGCAACGGTCGCACGACGGGGCAGATCCGTGCGGATCTGTTCGCTGAAATGTTGATCGGCGGCGACGTCACTCGAGTGAAGTCAAAGGTGCTCGTGACTGTTCCATTCGACCGGCTCGCTCCCGCGGCGAGGGCGAGCGTGCGCGTCCCGGCGACCTCCACCGGGGTGGCGGGTCTGGATCTGAACAGTGACTGCCTGATCCCCGGAATCGGAACGATCGACGATGCCACCGCCCGGCAGCTGCTGCTCGACGCCGGCGCATTCACAAGGGTGATCACCGAGCCGGTGACCGGCGTCATCCTCGATATGGACCGCCGATCCCGCAAGGCCACCCCTGCGCAACGAGAGTGGCTGGCTCTGGTGCATGGCACGTGCGCACGCGACGGCTGCGACCGCCTCGCGATCGACGGAGACATCGATCACCACTGCGCCTATCACGGTCCTGGTCGCGGCGTGACCGACATTGCGAACCTCGATCCGCTGTGCGACCCCGACCACGCGCTGAAAGACACCACGCTGCTCCGGCATCAGAGGCGGGAGGACGGCAGCATCGAGGTTGATTTTCCCAGCGGGCATCACACCACGAACCCGTTCGCGGGTCTGCGAGAACGCGTCCGCGCGTTGCTCGAGCGGATCGCAGAACCGCCGGAGAACCCGCCCTTCTGACGTCCGGTGCGGCACGATCGAATCGAACCGCGATAGTCGGGCGCCTCCGTGCGCGCCCGACGAGGCTGGTGTGGAGGGAGGAACCGTGATCGCGATTCTCAACCGGGTGATCGAGGTCGCCGAAGCCGACTTGTCGGACGACGTCGACCTCGCCGGGCTCGCCGCGAGCCTCGGCACCACCGAGTACCACGTGCGTCGCATGTTCTCGTCGCTGGCGGGCATGCCGCTTTCGGAGTACATCCGGCGTCGGCGAATGACGGTCGCGGCTGCCGATGTGCTCGGCGACGGCGAGATGCTCGACACCGCGGTGCGCCATGGCTACGGCTCCACCGAGGCGTTCGGTCGTGCGTTCCGGGCGGTGCACGGTGCGAGCCCCGCTGATGTGCGCCGCGACGGCGGTCCCCTTCGATCGCAACCGCAGCTCAGGTTCCGCCTGACCGTAGAAGGGAACACACCCATGGACACCCGTATCGCCGACCGACCGGCCTTCCTGCTGATCGGTCATGCCGCACGCGTGCCTCTCATCCACGAAGGCGTCAATCCGCACATCCAGGCCCACATCGTCTCTCTGTCCGTCACCGAGCACGCCCGGCTCAAGGAGCTGAGCAGCACCGAGCCGGCTGGGCTGCTGCAGGTGAGCGCCGACGTGGACGCCGACTACACCGAGGGAAGCGAATTGACCTACCTCCACGGCGTCGCGGTCGGTGAGGACGTCTCCCCGCCCGATGATCTCGATGTGATCGAGGTTCCGGCCGGCGCGTGGGCGGTCTTCCGCACGGAAGGCCCATACCCCGCCGCACTTCAATCGACCTGGGCCGCAACGGCGAGCGAATGGTTCCCTTCCAACCCCTGGCGACTGCGCCCGGGCCCGTCCATCGTGGCGGTGCTCGACCGCTCCCCCGACTTCAGTACCGCGACGTGCGAGCTCTGGCTTCCGGTCGAGCGCGAGTAGGGCCGGGTCGAACTCCGGCTGGGTTCAGAGAGAGGCTGCGAGGATCGACTCGACGACTTCTCGCACCGCTTCGTGATCCGGAAGGGCGCCCGATGCCCCCGCGGACAGGAGATAGGCGCTGCCTGCGAGCGCCAACGCCAGAACGGGAACGTCGGCGTCCTCCCGGATCCAGCCGACCTCGCGCCCCGCGGCGAGGACGTCGGCGACAGCCGTCGTCGCATCGCCCAGGAGCGGAATGCCGGGCGAGCCATCCCCGACGCGCCGCCGCACGCTGGCGCGGCCGATGACGAGGCTCACGAGCCCGAGCATCGTCGAGGTGAAGGTCTGCTCGATCACATCCGTCGTCGCCGCCGCGGCGGAGTCCGCCACACGCGGCTCGATCGCCTGGATGCGAACGGCCTCGCCCGCGACCAATGCCGCGACGTACGCATCGAAGTCTTCGAAGTGGCGGTGCAGGACACCCTTCGCGACGCCGGACTTCTCGGTCACCGACCTGCTGGTGAGCGCGGCAGCGCCGTGCGTCGCGAGAACATCTCGTCCTGCGTCCAGCAAGACTCCGCGGGCGTCCTGAAGCGCATGACCGGTCGGCATTCCACTCCTAATGGGCAATCGCCCATCAATAATGGGCGCATGGTCACTCTATCTCCTGATTCAGCCGTCTGGCAGACTTCCGGGATGCCGCACACCGACGCGCTCGCCCGGCTCTGGCCCGCCTCGGCGGTGTCGGTGCGTGCGGGCGACCTCGAGCTCCGCTGGATCGACGACGCACTCCTCGTGCAGCTCGCGGAACTGGCGGGTCGAGGCATCCATGATCCTGAGATGATGCCGTTCGATCACCCGTGGTCGCGAGGCGCAGCCGACGATGTGGCGCGGAGCGTGCTGTCGTTCCAATGGGGCATCCGAGGCCGCGTCTCCCCCGATGCGTTCGTGCTCGAGCTCGCGGTCCTGCACGACGGCATCCCCGCCGGCGTTCAGGGTCTGACGGCGAATGAGTGGCCGGTGCTGCGCCGTGTCACGACAGGATCGTGGCTGGGGCGCGCTCACCAGGGGCGCGGGATCGGCACCCGTATGCGCATGCTCGCCCTGCATCTCGCTTTCGAGGGCCTCGGGGCGCGCGAGGCGACGACGGGCGCCTTCGTCGACAACGGTCCGTCCAACGCCGTGTCACGGCGTGTGGGCTACGAGTCAGACGGCGCCTTGAATGTGGCTCGCGAAGGCGTCGCCGTGCTGCACAACCGCTTCGTGATGTCGCGCGAGCGCTGGGGGTCTCTTCGCGGCGATCATGCCGCGACCCTCGGCGCGCCCATCGAGATGCGTGGCGTCGAAGCGTTCCGAGCGTCGATACAGGCGACCGCCGACCCTGACGATCAGCACGCCTCGCCCTGAAACGATTCCGGCCGCGGGCGCCGCAGCGCCCGCGGCCGGAGAGCCGTTGTTCAGAGTCCGGCGGCGTCGTCCGTCGTGCTCGTGCTCCGGCGTGTGACCTGCTCGTTGACGGTGGGGTCGACGGCGGTCCGTGTGACGGTCTCCGTGCGGCGGCGACGGGCCATCAGCACGATGCCGACCAGGAAGATGACGGCTCCGGCACCCATGAGGATGTAGCCGATCATGTCGAGATTCACCCACTCGACCTCCACGTTCACCGCGAACGCGAGGATCGCTCCGATGGCGAAGAGGGCGATGCCTGCTCCGATACTCATGCGAGGTGTCCTTTCCGGGGCGCGGCGAGGGCCCTCCCCTGTATCGGGACGAATGGTCCCGCGCTTACGCTCCCGCATCCCCAGCTGAATCCGGGAGGGGGTTGACAGGAGACGGATGCTGCCGCAAAGGCGCTGCTCGGCTCCCCCGCCGGACGGCCCGGTGAATGGGCGGGCGCGAGCGGCAGCATCCGTCGCGGTGACTACTGTGGAAGGGTGCACAGTCTGTCCCGCCCTCGCGCGACGGGGCCGGGAGCATATGCCTGGGTGATCTGGACCGTCGGCGTCGCCGCGTACGTCCTCGCGATCACGAACCGCTCGTCGCTGAGCGCCGTGGGCGTGGACGCCGCGGCGCGCTTCGACGCGGACGCTGCGACGCTGTCGATGTTCGCGGTGGTGCAGCTCGCGGTGTACGGCGGGATGCAGATCCCGATCGGCGTCCTTCTCGACCGATATGGCGCGCGGCCGATCATGACGGTCGGGATGCTGCTGATGGCGGTGGGACAGCTGACCATGGCGATCTCCCCCAGCGTCGGTGTGGCGATCCTCGCGCGCATGCTGCTGGGCGCCGGAGATGCGGCGGTCTTTCCCGGTGTGCTGCGACTCATCGCGACGTGGTTTCCCGCGCAGCGCGGCCCGATCATGGTGCAGCTCACCGGCATCGTGGGCCAGGCGGGACAGCTGGTTGCGCTGATCCCGCTCGCGGCGCTGCTGCACGCCACCAGCTGGACCATCACGTTCGGCAGCATCGCCGGGCTCGGCGTGCTGTTCGCGATCCTCGTCTTCCTGCTCATCCGCAACCACCCGCCCGACCGCGACGAGGACGTCTCGGTGGACACCGACACCGGCGCGATCCGGGTCGTGACGTCGTCGATCGACACCGGGGTCGGCATCCGTGCGGCCTGGGCGCACCCGGGTACCCGCTTGGCGTTCTGGTCGCACTTCACGACGCCGTTCGCGGGTACCGCGTTCGTGCTGCTGTGGGGCATGCCCTTCCTCACTGCGGGCGAGGGGCGCACGACGGCCGAGGCCGCGTCGATCATGTCGCTGTACGTCGTGGTGGGCATGGCGCTCGGGCCGATCATGGGCGAGCTGTCGCGCCGCATCCCCCACCTGCGCTCGCGGGCGCTCGTGCTGCCCACCGTCGCCGTGCAGGCGGTCGCCTGGCTCGTCGTGATCGCCTACCCGGGGCCAGCGCCGCTGTGGCTCCTGCTCGCACTCGCTGTCGCCCTGGCGACCGGCGGACCCGCGTCGATGATCGCGTTCGACCACGCCCGCACGCACAATCCGTCGCACCGCCTCAGCACCGCGACCGGGGTGACGAACGCGGGCGGTTTCCTCGCGGCGCTCCTCGCGATCCTCCTCATCGGCCTCGCGCTCGACCTCCAGGGTGCGGGAACGCCCGCGACCTATAACCTCGATGCCTTCCGTCTCGCGTTCCTCATGCAGGTGCCGCTCTGGGCGCTCGGCAGCGTCTTCATCGTCATCGAGCGCAAGCGCACGCGCATCCGCCTCGGAATGGATCCGCCCCGCGCGCGGCGCCGCCCGCGCGGCTGACCCCGCGGGTCGCGGCATCCGCTCGATACTGTGTCCTTGTCCGGCTCGGACGAACTGCCTGGATCGAAAGGGTGCCCGTGTCCGATCCCCTCGTCATCGCTCGGGAGGTGCGCGACGCCGTCGCCTCGGGCGATCCCGTGCTCGCGCTCGAGTCCACGATCTTCACGCACGGCCTGCCGCGGCCGCGCAATCTGACGGTCGCCCTCGAAGCCGAGGCCCGCGTCCGCGCACTCGGCGTCGTGCCGGCGACGATCGGCCTGGTCGACGGACGCCCCACCGTGGGCCTGTCGCCCGACGAGATCGAGCGCCTCTCGACCGCCGACGGCGTCGTGAAGGCGAGCGTGCGCGACGTTCCCGTCGCCGTGGTCAAGGGGCTCAGCGCGGGCACGACCGTCGCCGCGACCGCGCACCTCGCGGCGCGGGCGGGCGTGCGCGTGTTCTCGACCGGCGGCCTCGGCGGAGTGCACCGGGGTGCCGCGCAGACCTTCGACGAGTCCGCCGACCTGCCGACCCTCGCCGGGCTTCCGCTCGTGGTCGTGAGTGCGGGCGTCAAGTCGATCCTCGACATCGCGCTGACCCTCGAACGGCTCGAGACGCTGAACCTCGCCGTAGTCGGCTACCGCACCACCGACTACCCCGGCTTCTACGTCGGCGACTCGGGCTACGACGTGGAGTACTCGGTGGACTCCCCCGCCGAGATCGCCGCGATCGCGCGCACCCGTGACGCGCTGGGCATCTCGTCGACACTGCTGGTCGCGAACCCCGTCGCCGCCGATCGCCAGCTCGACCCGGCGTTGCACGACGACGTACTGACGCGGGCGCTCGCCGCGGCCGCCGCGGAGGGCGTGTCGGGCCACGACACCACACCGTTCCTGCTCGATTTCTTCCAGCGCGAGACGGCAGGGCGCAGCCTCGAGGTGAACGTCGCGGTGTACCGCGGCAACGTCGACCTCGGCGCCCGTATCGCGCGGGCGCTCGCCGGCGACGCCTGATGCTCGTCGTCATCGGCGACCTCGTCGCCGACCTCATCGTCCTCGGCGGCGCGACGCTCGAGCGCGGCACCGACAACCCCGCCGAAGTGCGTCTCACGCGGGGCGGAAGCGCCGCGAACGTCGCGGTCGCGGCTGCGACGCAGCATCCGTCCCGCTTCATCGGCCGTGTCGGCGACGACACGCTGGCCGTCGCGCTCGTCGCCGCGCTCGAAGCCGCCGGCGTCGACGTCCAGGTGCAGCGGCACGGCCGCACGGGCTCGATCGTGGTGCTCGTCGACGCCGTGGGCGAGCGCACCATGATCAGCGACCGTGGCGCGGCAGCCGAGCTCGATCGCATCGATCCGGCGTGGACCGCCGACGCCGACTGGGTGCACCTGCCGCTTTACGGCTTCGCGTCGCCCCTCTCCGCGCGGGCGGTGACGGATGCTGCGACCCGCGCGGCTGCGGGGGGCGCCCGCGTGAGTCTCGACCTGTCGAGTGTCGCGATGATGCGCACGCTGGGCGGCGAGCGGCTGCGTCGCCTGCTGGCGGAGCTCGAGCCCGATGTCGTCTTCGCGAACGCCGACGAGGCGGCCGCAGCGGACGAGCTCGGGGTCGCGCCGGCCGGCGTGTACGTGGTCAAGCGCGGCGCGGAGCCCGTGCTCGTCTCCGCGGACGGCGAGACGACCGCGGTGCCCGTCGACAGAGTCGACGACGTGGTCGACTCGACGGGCGCAGGCGACGCCTTCGCAGCGGGCTACATCGTGGCGGCGCTGGCCGGCGTCGACTCACGCGAGAGCGCCCGGGCGGGCAGCGTGCTCGCGATGAGCGCGCTGCGCCGCCCGGGCGCGCTGTGACGGCGTTCAGGCGCTCTGGAGGCTCTCCAGCACGCGCTCGATGTCGTCGATGAATGAGCTGTACCCGGCGATCGTCGCGGCGACCTGCTCGTCGGAGAAGTCGCTTCGGTCCTGGCGGATGGTGAGCACGGTGCCTTCGCCGGCCTCTTCCAGGTCGAAGAGCACGGGCAGCCCCGCGTCGTCGCCGGGCTGGTCGGTGAGCGTCATCGCGAGGTGCGAGGGCGGCTCGACGACCTTGTACTCCCCGGCCCAGTCGATCCGGTTGCCGTCGGGCAGCAGCATCACGGCGCGGAAGGCGCCGCCGGGACGCACGTCCATCGTGAGGCTGTCCTGAGGCACCTCGACGGCCGCGGTGCCGAACCACACGGCGAAGTGCTCGGGCTTGGTCAGGGTCTCGAAGACCAGCTCCCGGGGAGCCTGCAGGGTGCGGGTGACGGTGAAGTACTCAGTCATGGTCGTTCTCCTTCTCGGTGGGTGCGGCGGGGCCGCCGGTCGGTGTCGTGCGGGGAGCGCCCAGCTGCTGCAGGGCGTTGAGGTACTGCTCGAGGGCGCCGAGGCTGTCCTCCCAGAACTGCGCATAGCCCCCGATCCAGACGGATGCTGCCGCCAGGGGTCGCGCGTCGAGCCGGGCCGGTCGGTACTGGGCGTTTCGGCCACGGGTCACGAGCCCCGCTCCCTCGAGGACGCGGAGGTGCTTCGACACGGCGGCGAACGTCATGTCGAACGGCTCGGCGAGCTCCCCCACCGTCGCCTCGCCCTGGCTCAGCCGCGCGAGCATCGCGCGACGAGTGGGGTCGGCGAGTGCCGCGAAGGTGCGGCTCAGTGCGTCGGTCATCTCGCCTCCTGTATTCAACTATTCGGTACTGTACTACTCGGTTGAATATGTCGTCAAGCCTTTGTCCGAGATGCGCGCTACGGTGACCGCATGCCTCGCGTCGTCTTCTACACCGCCACCACGCTCAACGGCTTCCTCGCCGACGAGCACGACTCATTGGAGTGGCTCTTCGCCGCACCGGGCGGCGAGGGTGGCGACGACGACTTCCAGCGGTTCCTGGCGGGCATCGGCGTGCTGGTGCAGGGTTCGTCGACCTACCGGTGGGTGCTCGAGCACGAGGACCTCGTCGCGCACCCCGAGAAGTGGCCGTCCTACTACGGCGACCGCCCCACCTGGGTGTTCACGAGCAAGCAGCAGCCCGTGGTCGCGGGCGTCGACATCCGGTTCGTCTCCGGCGACGTCCGCGAGGCGTGGCCGCAGATCCGCGATTCGGCGGGCGATGGCGATGTGTGGATCGTCGGCGGCGGCGACCTCGCCGGCCAGTTCGCCGACGCGGGCCTCCTCGACGAGATCCGCGTCTCGATCGCGCCCGCCACGCTGCCGTCGGGCAAGCCGCTCCTCCCCCGCAGCATCGGTGCCGACCGGCTGCGGCTCACCGCGGTGCGGCAGGCAGGTGCCTTCGCCGAACTCACCTACGCGGTGACCGGTGGCGCCGAATGAGCGCCTACCAGCCGGCCGGGGCGATCTCGGTCCACTGACCGAACTTCGGTTCGCGGCCGTCGCCGGATGACGTCCCCGTCAGCCGCCGCCGCACCCACGGGCCGACGTGCTCGCGGTAGTAGGCCGCGCCACGGGGTCCCATCGGGGGCAGTGGCGGCTGTGACCACCACTCCGGCACCGGCTCGACACCGAGCGAGCTCAGCACGCGCGCGGCGACGCGATGGTGTCCGCGTGCGTTCATGTGCAGGCGGTCCTCGGACCAGTAGGGCGGCGTGGCCAGCTCCTCGTCGAACCAGTTGTACGCCTGCACGACGTCGGTGCGCGCGGCGAGGCGTGCCTCGACGGCGTACGACAGAAGGTCGCCGCGTCGCTGGATCACGCGCTTCAGCGGCAGCTGGGCCGTCGGATTCGCCCCCGAGAGCACGATGAGCTGGACACCCTCCTCGTCGCAGCGGCGCAGCACCGTCTCGAAGGCCGCGAGCACCTGAGCGACGCTGGTGCGCGGACGCAGCATGTCGTTGCCGCCGCCGTTGAACGACAGGTGCGTCGGCTTGAGCGCGAGCGCCGGCTCGAGCTGCTGCTCGACGATCGGCCAGACGAGCTTGCCGCGGATCGCGAGGTTCGCGTACTCGACCGGCTGATCGGTGGCGTTCGCCCAGCCCTGCGCCACGAGGTCGGCCCAGCCGCGCACGTGTCCGTCGGGGAGCTCGTCGCCCACACCCTCGGTGAAGGAGTCGCCGATCGCGACGTATCGAACGGATGCCACGGGCTCAAGCCTACGTCCGGCTCGACGTGCGACCGGCCGGCGTCACCGGTCGTCGAGCGCGACGCCGCGCCGATCCACGAGTCCCCAGGCCGCCGCCGCTGCCACCGCGAAGAAGACCGCGAACACCACGAACAGCACGGGCGCGCTGCCGGCGAAGAGCAGCGGAGGTACGACCAGCGGCGCCACGATCGACGCGATCCGCCCGACGCCGGCCGCCCAGCCCGAGCCTGTCGCGCGCAGCGACGTCGGGTACATCTCTGGGGTCACCGCATACAGTGCACCCCACGCGCCGAGGTTGAAGAACGACAGCGCCATACCGGCCGCGATGACGGCGCCTGCTCCGGTGGCGGTGCCGAAGAAGATCGCCGACACCGCCGAACCCACGAGGAAGACCGAGAGCGTCGCCCGGCGCCCCCACACCTCGATCAGCCACGCCGCCACCGCGTAGCCGGGCAGCTGTGCGAGCGTGATGATCAGGGTGAAGCCGAACGACCGCACGAGGTCGTACCCCTGCGCCACGAGGATCGACGGGATCCAGATGAACGCGCCGTAGTACGAGAAGTTGACGCAGAACCACACCAGCCACAGGCAGGCCGTGCGGACGCGGAACTCGGCCGACCACAGACTGCCAAGTCGTTGCCCCAGCGACGTCGCGGCGGCAGGAGGAACCGCCGGCCGCCCCGACGCGGGTGCCGCTGCGGCGCCGGCGGCAGCCTCGAACGTGCGCACGACCGACTCCGCCTGACTGAAGCGCCCGCGCCGCTCGAGCCAGCGCGCCGACTCGGGAAGGCCCCAGCGCACGATGAGCGCGTACGCCGCGGGTATCGCGCCGAGCGCGAACGCCCAGCGCCAGCCGTTCTCCGATGCGGGGATCACGAAGTAGCCGACGAGCGCGGCCAGGGTCCACCCCACGGCCCAGAAGGCCTCGAGGATCACGATCAGGCGCCCGCGCATGCGCGCGGGAGCGAACTCGCTCACATAGGTGCTCGCGACCGGCAGCTCGGCGCCCAGCCCCAGCCCCACGAGGAACCGCAGCACGAGGAGTGCGGCGAGGCCGCCCACGAGCGCGCTCGCACCCGTTGCGACCCCGTACACGAGGAGGGTCAGCGCGAACACCTGACGCCGCCCGAACCGGTCCGCGAGGAGTCCGCCCACGCTCGCACCGATCGCCATGCCCACGAACCCGACCGAGGCGATCCAGCTCGCCTCGATCGGCGTCAGACTCCACTGCGCCGCGAGCGCCGCGATGATGAAGGAGATGAGCCCGACGTCCATCGCGTCCAGCGCCCACCCGATCCCCGATCCGGTGAGCACGCGCAGGTGCGTGCGGGTGAACGGCAGGCGGTCGAGACGCTGCGAGAGCGTCGACGACGCGCGGGTTGCGGCATCCGTCATAGCGTCATGCTACGGATGCCGGAACCCGCGCGGGGCTCACGACAGCATGTCGCGCACGCGAGGGGCGACCTCGGTGCCGAACAGCTCGATCGAGCGCATCATCTTCTCGTGCGACAGCGTGCCGGTCGAGAACTTCATGTCGAATCGGGATGCGCCGAGAGTCCGCACGGTGTCGGCGATCTTGCGGGCGACGGTCTCGGGCGAGCCCACGTACAGCGCGCCCTCGGGCCCGACGTCGTGCTGGAAGCGAAGACGGTTGTACGTCGGCCAGCCGCGTTCGCGGCCGATCGAGTTGTTCATCGCCTCGAAGCCCTCGTACGCCTCGTCCCACGCCTGCTGATCCGTCTCGGCGACGTGGCCCGGCGAGTGCACCCCGACCGGCAGCTGCGGCTGCTCGAAGGTCTCGAGCGACCGGCGGTACAGCTCTGCGAAAGGCGCGAAGCGCCCTGCAGGACCGCCGATGATCGCGAGCATGAGGCCGTACCCGTAGCGTGCGGCCCGCACCGCCGACTCCGGGGTACCGCCCACGCCGACCCACGCGCGCAGGCCGTTCTCGGTCTTGGGGAACACGTCGGCGGCGTCGAGGGATGCCCGCAGCGTCCCGTTCCACGTGACGGGCTTCTCGGTCAGCAGGTGCGAGAAGAGGTCGAGCTTCTCGTCGAACAGCGTCTCGTAGTCGCGCAGGTCGTAGCCGAACAGCGGGAACGACTCGATGAACGACCCGCGGCCGAGGATGACTTCGGCGCGACCGTTCGAGATCGCGTCCAGGGTCGCGAACCGCTCGAAGACGCGCACCGGGTCATCGCTCGAGAGCACGGTGACAGCGGTTCCCAGGTGGATGCGCTCCGTGCGCGCCGCCGCGGCGGCGAGCACGATCTCGGGGCTGGACACTGCGAACTCGCGGCGGTGGTGCTCCCCCACGCCGAAGAACGACAGTCCGACGCGATCGGCCAGCACTGCCTGCTCGACGACATTGCGGATCGTCTGCGCGCCGCTGATCAGCTCCCCGGAGGGGTCGCGGGTCACGTCGCCGAAGGTGTCGAGTCCGAGCTCGATCGTGGCGGGATCGATAGAGGTCATGTGTGCTTCTCCTTCTATGCGCTTGCATGAACCGGCGGAGCGGGCCGGGCATTCCCGAGACGTCGGGACCCCGCGAGCGTAGCGTGGAGGCATGATCCCCTTCGCGGATCGCCGGTCCGCCGGGCGCGAGCTCGCCGCAGAGCTCGAACGATGGCGGGGTACGGATGCCGTGGTCCTCGGCATTCCCCGGGGCGGCGTCGTGGTCGCCGCGGCGGTCGCCGACGCGCTCGCACTCGAGCTCGACGCGGTCGTCGTGCGCAAGCTCGGCGCCTCGGGCCACGAGGAGTACGCCGTGGGCGCGATCGCGGACGGGGTTCGTATCGTCACGCCCGGCGCGATGCGGTGGGCGGGCATGTCCTCGCGCGATCTCGAGCGCGTCGAGGCCGTGGAGCGCGACGAGCTGGCACGGCGGACGGATGCCTTCGGCTCGGCGTCCGTGGAGCTGTCGGGGCGGACCGCGATCGTCGTGGACGACGGCGTGGCCACCGGCGCGACCGCTATCGCGGCGTGCCGCGCTCTTCGTGCCCGCGACCCGGAGCAGATCGTGCTGGCAGTTCCTGTCGCGCCGGAGCAGTGGGAGCCGCCGGCCGACGCCGTCGATGTGTTCGTGTGCCCGTATCGCGAAGCCGACTTCTGGGCGGTGGGCCAGTACTACGACGACTTCCGCCAGACGACGGACGCCGAGGTCGTGGCGCTGCTGCGCCACGACCCCGGCGCCTGATCAGCGCGAGAGCGCGGAGCGCAGCGTGTCGAGTCCGACACCGCCGAGGTCGAGCGCGCGCTTGTGGAACTGCTTGATCGAGAAGGCGTCGCCCTCGCGCTCGGCGACCTCGTCGCGCAGCTGCTCCCAGATGCGCTGGCCGACCTTGTACGACGGTGCCTGACCCGGCCAGCCGAGGTAGCGGTTGACCTCGAACTTCACGAACTCGTCCGGCATGTTGACGTTGCGCAGCATGAACTCGAGCGCGAAGTCGGCGTCCCACGGACCCTGCCCGTCGGGACGCGGCTTCTCGAGGTGCACGCCGATGTCGAGCACGACGCGGGCGGCGCGCATGCGCTGACCGTCGAGCATGCCGAGGCGGTCGGCGGGATCGGACAGGTAGCCGAGCTGCTCCATCAGGCGCTCCGCGTAGAGCGCCCAGCCTTCGGCGTGGCCCGACGTGCCACCGAGAAGGCGGCGGTAGGTGTTCAGCTGCGCGCGGTTGTAGACCGCCTGGGCGATCTGGAGGTGGTGGCCCGGGACGCCCTCGTGGTACACCGTCGTGAGCTCGCGCCACGTGTCGAAGTCCTCGACGCCCTCGGGCACCGACCACCACATACGGCCGGGACGCGAGAAGTCGTCCGTCGGGCCGGTGTAGTAGATCCCGCCTTCCTTGGTGGGTGCGATCATGCACTCGAGCTTTCGGATCGGCTCGGCGATGTCAAAGTGGGTCTTGCCGAGCTCGGCGACGGCACGGTCGCTGGTCTCCTGCATCCACTTCTGCAGCGCCTCGGTGCCGTAGAGCTTGCGGCTCGTGTCCTGCTCGAGGAACGCGACGGCCTCCTCGACCGATGCGCCGGCCTTGATCTCGTTCGCGATCGACTCCTGCTCGGCGACCATGCGCGCGAGCTCCTCGACGCCCCACTCGTAGGTCTCGTCGAGGTCGATCGTGGCGCCGAGGAAGCGGCGCGAGTGCAGCGCGTACAGCTCGCGCCCGACGGCGTCCTTCTCGGACGCGGCAGGGGCGAGCTCGCTCGTGAGGAATGCGGCCAGCTCGTCATAGGCGACGCGAGCGGCGTTGGCGTTGTCGGCGAGGTCGCGTGCGAGGGAGGCGGGCAGCTGTCCCTCCTCAGGTGCGGCGTCGGCGGCGAAGCTTGCGAAGAAGCCGCTGTCGGCGGTGTAGCGGGCGACCTGCGTCGCCACCTCGGTGACCTGCCGGCGAGCCGGCACCACACCCTGCGCGATGCCCTCGCGGAGGGTCTCGATGTAACCGCCGACCGCCCCCGAGACGGCGCCGAGACGCTTCGCGATGACCGACCAGTCGTCGGCGGTCGCGGTGGGCATCAGGTCGAACGCGGAGCGGATGTTCTGCGCGTGGGAGGCGATCACGTTGAGGTCGCGGAGGTGCCACTTGGCGTCGTGCAGGTCGAGCTCCAGCTGGATCTCGCGAGAGAGGTCCTCCTTCGTCACGACGTCGACGTCGTCGTCGGCGGTCGCGGCATCGAGCGCGGCGAGGGTCTTGCGGCCCTCCTCGACAAGCCGTTCCTGGCCGGCCGGGCTGTAGTCGCCGAACCGGTCGTTGTACTCGGAACGACCGATGTAGGTCGCGAGCGTCGGCTCGAGTTCGGCGAGGGTGTCGACCCACGCATCAGCGATCTTGTCGATCTGCGTGGGCGTGCGGGTTTCGTCTGTCATAGCACCGAGCCTAGGCATGGGACGCGGTGCCGACAAACGAGAATCCCGGTGCCGTGAGCCCGCCGACGAGGATCGACGGATCAGTGACCGGCGACGTCCCAGTCGTCTCCGCGACCGATCTGCACGTCGAGCGGCACCGACAGCTGCGCGGCGTCGCCCATACGGGTGCGCACGATCTGCTCGGCGGCATCCCACTCCCCCGGGGCCACCTCGATCACGAGCTCGTCGTGGATCTGCAGCAGCACGCGCGAGCCGAGCCCCTGCGCCGCGAAGTCGTCGTGGATGTGGAAGAGCGCGATCTTCATGATGTCGGCGGCGCTGCCCTGGATCGGCGCGTTGAGCGCGGCGCGCTCGGCGTTCTCTCGCAGCACGCGGTTGGGGCTCGCGAGGTCGGGGAACGGTCGGCGGCGGCCGAAGATCGTCTCGGTGTAGCCGTCGATACGCGCCTGCTCGACCGACGAGCGCAGGTAGTCGCGCACCGCGCCGAAGCGCGCGAAGTACTCCATCATGAGCTGCTTCGCCTCGGACTGCTCGATGCGCAGCTGCTTCGACAGCCCGAACGCCGACAGCCCGTACACGAGGCCGTACGACATCGCCTTGACCTTCGTGCGCATCGCGGGTGTCACGTCTTCGGGTGCGACGCCGAACACGCGCGAGCCGACGAAACGGTGCGTGTCTTCTCCGGAGTTGAAGGCCTCGATGAGGCCGGGGTCCTCCGAGAGGTGCGCCATGATGCGCATCTCGATCTGCGAGTAATCCGCCGTCAGCAGCGTCTCGTACCCGTCGCCGACCGTGAACGCCGAGCGGATGCGGCGGCTCTCCTCGGTGCGGATGGGGATGTTCTGCAGGTTCGGATCTGTGCTCGACAGGCGGCCGGTCTGGCTGCCCGTCTGCACGTAGGTCGTGTGGATGCGCCCGTCGGCTCCGCTCGTGCGGTCGCCGCCGATCGCGCTGTCCAGCGACTCGATGATCTGCCGCAGCTTCGTCGCTTCACGGTGCTGGAGCAGCAGGTCGAGGAACGGATGCGGGTTGGTCTCCTGCAGATCAGCGAGGACCGCGGCATCCGTCGAATAGCCGGTCTTGGTCTTGCGTGTCTTCGGCAGCTGCAGCTCTTCGAAGAGCACCTCCTGCAGCTGCTTCGGCGAGCCGAGGTTCACCTCGCGGCCGATCGCCGCGTACGCCTCCTGCGCGAGCGCGTCGGCGCGGGTGCCGAGCTCGCCGGAGAACTGCGACAGGGTGGCGTGCGACACGGCGACGCCCGCGAGCTCCATGTCGGCGAGCGTGTGCAGGGTCGGCAGCTCGATGTCGGTGAGGACGGCTGCCACGCTCTCGGGCAGCTCCGCGCGCACCGCCGCCGCCACGCGCATCAGGTACCAGGACAGCTGGCCGGTCGTCGCGCCCTCGGTCTCGGGCACGAGCTGCGTCGGGTCGGACTCGGGCAGCTTCTCGTCGAGGTAGCGGTCGACGAGATCGGCGAGCGTCTTGTCGGGAAAGCTCGGGCGCAGCAGCCAGCCGGCGAGGATCACATCGAGAGCGAGCCCGCCGAGGCGCAGGCCCGCACGCCGCAGCGCCTTCACCTGCGGCTTCGCATCGGCGAAGACCTTGGGGGCATCGGAGGTGAGCCACGGTGCGAGGGCCGCCGCGAGCTCGGGGGTCCACGACGCCTCGGCTGCGGCATCCTTCGTCGCGACGCCGACGCGTGCCGGGAGCCCGCCCTCGACCGCGATCGTCACACCCAGTTCGCCGGTCGCGCTCTCGAGCCAGGCCGCGAAGTCGGCGGGGGCGAGCTCCTGCGCGACGGGCGCGAGCTCGGCAGCCGCCGACGTGACCGCGGCCATCTGCTGCTCGATGCCCGCGAGCTCGGCCACACGCGGGATGAGGGTCTTGAACTCGAGGCGCGAGAAAATGTCGCGCACGGCCTGCGCATCCATCGGCTGCACCTCGAGATCGTCGGGGCCCAGGGGCAGGTCGACGTCTGTCAGGAGCCGATTGAGGCGACGGTTGCGGCGGACGTCCTCGATGTGCTCGCGCAGGTTGCCGCCGACGACACCCTTGATGGAGTCGGCGCCCTCGAGCAGCGCGTCGAGGGAGCCGAACTGGGTGAGCCACTTCACGGCGGTCTTCTCGCCGACCTTGGGCACCCCGGGCAGGTTGTCGCTCGTCTCGCCCACCAGCGCGGCGATGTCGGGATACTGCTCGGGCGGCACGCCGTAGCGCTCGATGACCGCGTCGCGGTCGTAGCGCTTGAGCTGGGAGACGCCCTGCACGTTCGGATAGAGGAGCGTCACGTCGTCGTTCACGAGCTGGATCGTGTCGCGGTCGCCCGAGCACACCAGCACCTGGAACCCCTTCTCGGCGCCCTGCGTCGCGAGGGTCGCGAGGATGTCGTCGGCCTCGATGTCCTCCTGCTGGAGCACCTGGATGCTCATCGCCGCGAGGCAGTCCTGCAGGAGCGGGATCTGCCCCTTGAACTCGGACGGCGTCTCGGAGCGGTTCGCCTTGTACTCGGTGTACTCGCGGGTGCGGAAGGACTGCCGGGAGGTGTCGAAGGCCACGGCCAGGTGGGTCGGCTTCTCCGCCTTGATCAGGTTGATCAGCATCGCAAGGAACCCGTAGATCCCGTTCGTGTGCTGGCCGTCCTTCGTCGAGAAGTTGTCGACCGGGAGGGCGTAGAACGCCCGATATGCCAGCGAATGGCCGTCGACGACGAGAAGGGTAGGCTTTGCGGAGTCCGTCACCCTGCAAGCCTAGTCAGGGGCGACGACACCCGATCTCCCGCCCCAGCACCCGAAGGCGACGCATGCCCGAGCACTCCCCCTCCCCTGTCGACGGCCTCGCGTGGGCCGCGAATCGCGGCATGGGCGCGCTCGCCGAGAAGATGGGGATCGTCTTCACCGAGTTCTCCGTCGAGCGCGCGGTGGCCACGATGCCGGTGGAGGGGAACACCCAGCCGGTCGGCCTCCTGCACGGCGGCGCCTACGTGGTTCTAGGTGAATCGCTCGGCTCGATGGCCGCGAATCTTTACGCGGGTCCGGGCAAGCTCGCGGTGGCGTCGACATCAACGCGACCCACACGCGCTCGGCGACCTCGGGCATCGTGACCGGCGTCTGCACCCCGATCCACCTCGGTCGCACGCTCGCCGTCCACGAGATCGTCGTCACCGACGAGGCCGGGCGCCGCTGCTCGACCGTGCGCATCACGAACCACATCAAGGAACTGCCGCCTGTCTGAACCCGCACCGGGACGGAAGAAGCGGATGCCTCGTCACGAGGCATCCGCTTCTCTTGAAGTCGTGAGGGTCAGCCCTTCTTGGGCGCCAGCTGCTCGATGATCGCCTTCGCGACGTCCTGCATGGTCAGGCGGCGGTCCATCGACGCCTTCTGGATCCAGCGGAACGCCTCGGGCTCCGACAGGCCCATCTTCTCGTTGAGAAGGCCCTTGGCGCGGTCGACCAGCTTGCGGGTCTCGAAGCGCTCGACCATGTCGGCGACCTCGGCCTCGAGGGTGATGATCTGCTCGTAGCGGGCCAGGGCGATCTCGATCGCCGGCAGCAGGTCGTTCGGCGTGAAGGGCTTGACGACGTACGCGAGGGCGCCTGCCTCGCTCGCGCGCTCGACGAGCTCCTTCTGGCTGAACGCGGTGAGCAGCACGACCGGGGCGATGTGGTTCTTGCTGAGCTTCTCGGCGGCGGAGATGCCGTCGAGCTGCGGCATCTTCACGTCCATGATCACCAGGTCGGGACGCAGCTCGGTGGCGAGGGCCACCGCCGTCTCGCCGTCGCCGGCCTCGCCCACGACGTCGTATCCGTTGTCGCGGAGGATCTCGACGATGTCGAGTCGGATGAGCGACTCGTCTTCGGCGACCACGACGCGGCGGGGGGTGGATGCCGTCGATGCGGCGGTCTGCTCCTGCTCAGTCACCATTGAATCCTACGGTATGGTCAATCCCGGACGCGCGGCATGGCGCGCGGGCCGGTGTGGCGGAATGGCAGACGCGACCGACTCAAACTCGGTTGCCCGCAAGGGCGTGTGGGTTCGACTCCCACCACCGGCACCCCCGGACTCTCGCAGCAGGTCCAGGACGCGACCGCTGAGTAGAGCGGATGCTCACCCGCGAGGTGGGGAGCATCCGCTCTTCTCATCTCACTCCTCGTCGAGAGTCTTGATCACCGAGGTGTTCGGGTCGGGCAGCGTCTCGACCTGCCCGGGCGAGCGCAGATCGATGTCGGCAGGAGCCTTCTTGTCGAGCTCGGGAGGCACCTCGAGCGGGCGGCGCGAGTAGTACACCTTCGCCTTGCGGTAGAACAGGGCCAGCGGCACGATGCCCAGCACGATGAGCCCGATGCCGAGCCAGTTCACGATCGGGTCGTTGCTCGGGATCGACGCGAAGAACGCCCAGCCCATGAACGCCGCACCGGCGGCGGGCCACAGTCCGATCAGCAGGAAGTTCTTCACGGAGTGCAAGAGCACCCTCCGATACGCCACGACGACGGCGACGCCGGCGAGCGTGTAGTAGAACGCGATCTGGAGGCCGATCGACAGGATGGCGTTCTCCATGATGTCGCCCACGCTGCCGAGGAAGTTCGAGCCGACGAACAGCAGCAGCGAGACGACGAGGATGACGATCGTCGCGTAGGTCGGAGTCTTCCACCGCGGGTGCACGCGACCGAACGCGCGCGGGATCGTGTGGTCACGGCCCATCGCGAACAGCGACCGGGTCACCTGGATGAGCGTGGTCTCGAGCGTCGCGATCGTCGAGAGGGCCACCGCGATGATCAGGATCTTGCCCCCGAGGCCCGGCCAGATGACGTCGCCGAGCACCGAGAGGATGTTGGCGCTGTTCGCCTCGATCTGCTCCTGCGACAGCATGATGAGCGTCGCGATCGTGAAGATCTCGAACAGCACGAAGACGATGCCCACACCGATGAGTCCTGCCGCGCCGGCCGACTTGTGGCCGTTGGTGGTCTCCTCATTGAGGTTCGAGCTGACGTCCCAGCCCCAGTAGTAGAAGGCCGCGATCAGCGCGGCACCGACGAAGATGCCGGGTCCGGTGAGGTGCGAGAAGCCGAGCCAGTCCCAGGAGAAGTTCGGTCCGTCGTGGCTCGTCGTGGCGGCGCGGAAGAGTGCGAGCCCGGCGAACACCACAAGGATGCCGACCTCGATCGTCGACATGATCCACTGGGCGCGCGCGGTGATGTTCACGCCGAAGTAGACGCAGGCCGCCATGATGACGAACCAGATCGCGCCGACGCCGGTGATGAGCGGCACGTTCTCGGCCTGGGACGGGTCGAACAGCGAGACGGTCATCGCGCCGGCGGGAAGCGCGCCGGCGACCATGAAGATCGTCGCCGAGATCACCAGCGCCCACCCGGAGAGGAATCCGAGCGCCGGATGCAGCGCCCTCGCCACCCAGGAGTACGCCGCACCGGCGTTGACATCGGCTCTGCCGAGGTACAGGAACGCCCAGGCGATGCCGAGCATCGGGATGCCGCACCACAGCAGTGCGGCGGGGGCGCCGAGCCCGGCGACGCCGACGAGGGTCGCCGTGGTCGCGGCGATCGAGTAGGCCGGAGCGCTTCCGGCGACGGCCATCACGATCGAGCCGGCAGCGCTGACGCCGCCCGCCTGCAGATCGTGACGCTCAGGGGTGCTCTGGTCGTCGGGTGCGACCGGTGAGCTGGATCGGGTCATCGAAGGTCCTTTGCTGCCGCCTCCATTGGCGACGGATGGACATTACACCTCTGCCCGAGATTTCTTTGCTATTCGGTGTTGCTAAGTACTGGTACTTAGTGTTACCGTCTACCAGTAGTCAGCAAGACTGAGTAGTCAGACAGAAGGAGGTGCGCCATGGGCAAGCAGGAGACCGAGATGCTCAAGGGCACGCTCGAGGGCATCGTGCTCGCGATCCTCTCCGGACGCCCCGCCTACGGGTACGAGATCACCTCGTGGCTGCGGGACCAGGGCTTCTCCGACATCGCCGAAGGCACGGTGTACGCCCTGCTGGTCAGGGTCGAGCAGCGCGGCCTCGTCGACGTCGAGAAGGTCCCGTCGGAGAAGGGACCGCCGCGCAAGGTGTACTCCCTCAACGCGCAGGGCCGCGAGCAGCTCGCGGAGTTCTGGAGGACCTGGAGCTTCCTCGCAGAACGCATCGAACAGCTCCACCGCGAACACGCCGACACCCACAACCCCCAGGAAGAGGACTGATCATGGCCGCCAAGTGGTACGAAGTCGTCACCGGCTCGCTCGAGCAGAAGAAGCAGTACCGCCAGTACAAGGCGCGCATCGAGGCGCTGCCGGAGCCCTACCGCGGCGCCGCCAAGGCGCTGGACAGGTACTTCATGACCGTCGGCGGGATGACCGACGGCGTCACGATGATGCAGATGCTCGGCGACTCGGCCGACCTCTGGGAGCGCGCGGCCGCCGACGGCACCCCCGTGCGCGACATCGTCGGCGAGGACGCCTCGGCGTTCGCCGAGGAGTTCACCGCCGCCTACGCCGGCAAGCAGTGGATCGACAAGGAGCGCGCACGCCTCAACAAGGCGATCGACGACGCAGAACGAGGAGATGAGAAATGACCACCGACACCGCCATCCGGGTCCAGGGGCTCGAGAAGTCCTACAAGGACCTGCACGTTCTGCGCGGCGTCGACTTCGAGGTGGCGCGCGGCAGCATCTTCGCGCTGCTCGGCTCGAACGGTGCGGGAAAGACCACTGTCGTCCGCATCCTGTCGACGCTGCTCAAGGCCGATGCCGGCACCGCCGCCATCGCCGGATTCGACGTCGCCGCCCAGGCTCAGAAGGTGCGCGAGACGATCAGCCTCACCGGGCAGTTCGCCGCCGTCGACGAGGTGCTGAGCGGCCGCGAGAACCTCGTGCTCATCGCGCAGCTCCGCCACCTCCCCGACCCCGGCGCGATCGCGGACGGCCTGCTCGCCCGCTTCTCGCTGACGGATGCCGGCTCCCGCAAGGTGTCGACGTACTCCGGCGGCATGCGGCGCCGGCTCGACATCGCGATGAGCCTCATCGGGGACCCGCCGGTGATCTTCCTCGACGAGCCCACGACCGGTCTCGACCCCGCAGCGCGCCTCGAGGTCTGGGATGCGGTGCGGGAGCTGGCGCGGGGCGGCACGACCGTGCTGCTGACCACGCAGTACCTCGAAGAGGCCGAGCAGCTCGCGGACCGCATCTCGATCCTCCACAAGGGCCGCATCATCGTCGACGGCACGCTCGCGGAGCTCAAGCAGCTCCTGCCGCCGGCCGAGGTCGAGTACGTCGAGAAGCAGCCGAGCCTCGAGGACGTCTTCTTCGCCCTCACCGGCGAAGAGGAGACCGCAGAACCCGGCGACGCCGCGAACGCCGCCACGACACGAAAGGAAGGACGATGACCGCGCACATCATCGGCGACACCGCCGTTCTCACCAGCCGGTCGCTGCGGCACATCCTGCGCAGCCCCGACACCATCATCACCACCGCGGTCACCCCGATCGCGCTGATGCTCCTGTTCGTCTACGTCTTCAGCGGGGCGATCGACACCGGCGGCGCAAAGGGGTCGTACATCGACTACATGCTCCCCGGCATCCTGCTCATCACGATCGCCTCGGGCATCGCCTACACGGCCTACCGGTTGTTCCTGGACATGCAGAGCGGCATCTTCGAGCGGTTCCAGTCGCTGCCGATCGCACGGTCGGGAGTCCTGTGGGCGCACGTGCTGACATCGCTCGTCTCGATCCTCGTCTCGCTCGCCCTCGTCATCGGCGTCGCGCTGCTGATGGGGTTCCGCACGGGCGCGAGCTTCGGCGCGTGGATGGGCGTGATCGGCATGCTGGTGCTGTTCACGCTGGCGCTCACGTGGCTCGCGGTGATCCCGGGCCTGACGGCGAAGACGGTGGACGGCGCGAGTGCGTTCTCGTACCCGCTCATCTTCCTCCCGTTCATCAGCTCGGCGTTCGTCCCGACCGAGAGCATGCCGGGTCCGGTGCAGTGGTTCGCCGAGAACCAGCCGGTCACCTCGATCGTCGACTCGATGCGGGCGCTGTTCGCCGGCGAGCCGGTCGGCACCGACATCTGGGTGGCGATGGCCTGGCTGGTCGGCATCCTCGTCGTCGCGTACATCGCGTCGATGGCGATCTACCGCAAGAAGATCAGCTGACGCCGGCAGGCCGGCACAAACGGAAGAGCGGATGCCTCGAATCCGAGGCATCCGCTCTTCTGCTGTTCTCAGGGGTCAAGCGCCGAAGTACTGGTTGCCGAGCGCCTTGCTCTTCAGGGCGTCGAACTCGCCCTGCGAGATCGCGCCGGCGTCGAGGAGCGCCTTCGCCTGCGCGATGTCCTCTGCGGGACTCGATGAGGCGGAGGGACGGTAGTCGTCGGACTCGGCCACCACTCCCCCGCGCGCGGACTGCGCACGCGCGGCCATGCCCTTGCCGCGGGCGATGATGTAGATCAGCGCGGTGAGGAACGGCACGAAGACGAGGGCGATGATCCACAGCGCCTTGAGCCAGCCGTTGAGCGCATCGTCACGGAACAGGTCCGTGATGATCACGATCACCACGTACAGATACGCGATGAAGTAGAAGCTCCACAGCAGGAACCACCAGAAATCACCGAACCACATCGGCGTCACCTCTCTCGAAAAACCGGACGGCTGCGACCACAGTAGTGGTCGCAGCCGTCCGGTTGAGGGACGTGTCAGTCCCGTGTCTTGTAGATCGGCGCCTTGCCGTGCACCGCGTCGCCCACCTTGTGGATGCGGATGTCGTTCGTCGAGCCGATGATTCCGGGAGGGGATCCCGAGATCACGACGACCTTGTCGCCGACCTTCGCGAGGTCGTTCGACAGCAGGTAGTCGTCGACCTGGATGAACATCAGGTCGGTGTGCGCGACGTGCTCGACGAGCGTCGACTGCACACCCCACGTCAGCGCCATCCGACGGCGGATCGCCGGTTCGGGCGCGAAACCGATCATGGGGATGCGGGGACGCAGGCGCGACATGCGGCGCGCGGTGTCGCCCGACTCCGTGAAGATGCAGAGGAACTTCGCGTCGACGAACTCGGCGACCTCCATCGCGGCCAGCGTGATCGCGCCGCCCTGCGTGCGGGGCTTGGTCGTGAGCGGCTGGATGCGGTCCAGGCCGTGCTCCTCTGTCGACTCCACGATGCGCGCCATGGTCTCGACGACCACCACCGGGTACTTGCCGACGCTGGTCTCGCCCGAGAGCATGACCGCGTCCGCGCCGTCGAGGACCGCGTTGGCGACGTCGCTCGTCTCGGCGCGCGTGGGCACCGGGTTCTCGATCATCGACTCGAGCATCTGCGTCGCGACGATGACGGGCTTGGCCATACGACGGCAGAGCTCGACCGCGCGCTTCTGCACGATCGGCACCGCCTCGAGGGGCAGCTCGACGCCGAGGTCGCCGCGGGCGACCATGATGCCGTCGAATGCGTCGATGATCTCCTCGAGGTTGTCGACGGCCTGCGGCTTCTCGATCTTGGCGATGACAGGCACGTGGCGCCCCTCCTCGGCCATGATGACGTGGACGCGCTGCACGTCCTTCGCGTCGCGCACGAACGACAGGGCGATGATGTCGGCGCCGGCGCGCAGACCCCAACGGAGGTCGGCCTCGTCCTTCTCGGACAGCGCGGGGACGTTGACTGCGACGCCGGGCAGGTTGATGCCCTTGTTGTTCGAGACGGGGCCCGCGACGATCACCTTGGTGGTGACGACCGTGCCGTCGGTCTCGACGACCTCGACGCGGACCTTGCCGTCGTCGATGAGGAGGAAATCGCCCGGCTTGACGTCGTTCGGCAGGCCCTTGAACGTCGTGCCGACGATCTCCTTGGTGCCGAGGATGTCCTCCGTGGTGATCTTGAAGATGTCGCCGACCGCCAGCTCGTGCGGTCCGTTCTCGAACTTGCCGAGGCGGATCTTCGGACCCTGCAGGTCGACGAGGATCGCGACCGCCCGTCCGGCGTCGTCGGCGGCCTTGCGTACGTTGGCGAAGTTGTTGTCGTGGACCGAGTAGTCCCCGTGGCTCAGATTGAAGCGGGCGACGTCGACGCCGGCATCGATGATCGCGCGGACCATCTCATACGACGACGTGGCGGGCCCCAGGGTGGCGACGATCTTGGCGCGTCTCATCCGTGGTTTTCTCCGGGTGGGTTGAAGGTGGCGAGTGCCTCGGCCAGCCTACGCGGGCTGCAGGCCGATGGCGACATCGGTCGGGCGGACCGGAGCAGGCAGCTCCGTCTCGCCCATGAGGAAGCGGTCGACGCTGGCTGCGGCGGCGCGTCCCTCGGCGATCGCCCACACGATGAGCGACTGGCCGCGGCCGGCGTCGCCGGCCACGAACACGCCCGGGGCGGTCGTCTGGTAGTCGTCCTCGCGGCGCACGTTGCCCCGCTCGGTGAAGCGGGCGCCGAGCTGGTCCTCGAGGAGGGCGCGCTCGGGGCCGGTGAAGCCCATCGCGATCAGCACGAGGTCGGCGGGGATCTCACGCTCGGTGCCGCTCTTGGGCACGCGGCGGCCGTCGACGAACTCGGTCTCGGCGACGCGCAGCGCGCGCACCTCGCCGGCGTCGTTCGCCAGGAACTCGACGGTCGAGGCGAGGAAGGCACGCTCGCCGCCCTCTTCGTGCGCGGACTGCACCTCGAACACGAGCGGGTCCATCGGCCACGGCTGGTGCTCGGGACGCTCGCCCGGGGGGCGGCGGCCGATCGCGAGGTTCGTCACGCTCAGCGCGCCGTGACGGTGTGCCGTGCCGATGCAGTCGGCTCCGGTGTCGCCGCCGCCGATGACCACGACGTGCTTGCCCTCGGCCGTGATCTGATTGGCGACCGCGTCACCTGCGACGGCCTTGTTCGACTCGACGAGGTACTCCATCGCGAAATGCACGCCGGCCAGGTCGCGTCCGGGGATCGCGAGTTCGCGCGGCACGGTCGCGCCCGTGGCGATGACGACCGCGTCGTAACGGGCGCGGAGGTCGGCCCAGGAGATGTCCTTGCCGATCTCGACGCCCGCGCGGAACCGCGTGCCCTCGTCCTGCATCTGGCGAAGACGCGACTCGAGGTGCTTCTTCTCCATCTTGAAGTCGGGGATGCCGTAGCGCAGGAGGCCGCCGATGCGGTCGTCGCGCTCGAACACGGCGACGGTGTGGCCCGCGCGCGTCAGCTGCTGCGCGGCCGCGAGACCGGCAGGACCCGAGCCGACGACGGCGACGGTCTTCCCGGTGAGGCGCCCCGGGGGCTCCGGCTCGATCCAGCCGTTCGCGAACGCCTCGTCGGCGATCGAGACCTCTACCTGCTTGATGGTCACCGCCGGCTGGTTGATGCCGAGCACGCAGGAGCTCTCGCAGGGAGCGGGGCACAGCCGCCCGGTGAACTCCGGGAAGTTGTTCGTCGCGTGCAGACGCTCGCTGGCGGCGCGGCCTTCGCCGCGCCACGTCAGGTCGTTCCACTCCGGGATGAGGTTGCCGAGCGGGCAGCCCTTGTGGCAGAACGGCACGCCGCAGTCCATGCAGCGCCCGGCCTGCCGGCGCAGCACCGCCGCGTCGCCCGGCTCATAGACCTCTTTCCAGTCCATGATGCGCACCGGCACCGGCCGCCGCGTGGGCAGCTCGCGCTCGGTGACCTTCAGAAAGCCCTTCGGGTCAGCCACCCGTCACCTCCAGGATGCGGTTCCAGACGACGTCGCCGTCGGGGTCGAGCCCCTCGGCCACCGCCTCCTGGCGGGTCTGCAGCACAGCGGCGTAGTCGCGTGGCAGGACCCGGACGAAGTTCGCCAGCTCGGCCTCGAAGTCGTCGAGGAGAGCCTTGGCGAGGGTCGATTCGGTCTCGGCGACGTGCTGCTCGAGCAGGTCGCGAAGGATCTCGGCGTCGCCGGAGCCCAGCTCGCCGAGCTCGAGCTCGCCGGAGGCCAGCGCCTCGCGGTTCACGAGCTTGCGGTCGAGCTTGTACACGTACGCGGTGCCACCGGACATGCCGGCACCGAGGTTGCGTCCGGTCGCGCCGAGGATGACCGCGAGACCGCCGGTCATGTACTCGAGCGCGTGATCGCCCACGCCCTCGACCACCGCGGTGGCACCGGAGTTGCGCACGAAGAAGCGCTCGCCCACGACGCCGCGCAGGAACATCGTCCCGAGCGTCGCGCCGTAGCCGATCACGTTGCCGGCGATGACGTTCTTGGACGCGTCGAACGTGGCTCCGCGTGGCGGACGGACGACGATCTGACCGCCCGAGAGCCCCTTCCCGACGTAGTCGTTGGAGTCGCCCTCGAGGCGCAGGGTGATGCCCGCGGGCATGAACGCGCCGAACGACTGGCCCGCCGACCCCGTGAGGTTGACGACGATGCTCCCCGAGCGCAGCCCGTTCTCACCGCGCGCCTTGGTCACGTGGTGACCCAGCAGCGTGCCGACGGCGCGCTCGGTGTTGCGGATCGGCAGGTCGATCGTGATCTCGCCGCCGTTCGCGATGACGTCCTGCGCGCGCTCGATGAGACCGACGTCGAAGTGCTCGTCGAGTTCGTGCAGCTGCGCGGTCGTGTTACGGCGCGGCTCGTCCTCGGCGAAGACCGGCCCGTCGAGCACGGGGCCGAGATCCAGGCCGTTCGCCTTCCAGTGGTTCACCGCGCCGTCGATGTCCAGCAGGTCGCTGCGGCCGATCGCCTCGTCGAGAGAGCGGAGGCCGAGGGACGCGAGGTACTCGCGCACCTCTTCGGCGATGAACTCCATGAAGTTCACGACGAACTCCGGCTTGCCGTTGAAGCGCTCGCGCAGCACGGGGTTCTGCGTCGCGACGCCCACGGGGCAGGTGTCGAGGTGGCAGACGCGCATCATGATGCAACCCGACACCACGAGCGGCGCCGTGGCGAAGCCGAACTCCTCCGCGCCCAGCAGCGCGCCGATGATGACGTCGCGGCCGGTCTTGAGCTGGCCGTCGACCTGCACGACGACGCGGTCGCGCATGCCGTTGAGCATGAGCGTCTGCTGCGTCTCGGCGAGACCGAGCTCCCACGGGGTGCCGGCGTGCTTCAGCGAGTTCAGCGGGCTCGCGCCGGTGCCGCCGTCGTGGCCCGACACCAGGATGACGTCGGCCAGCGCCTTGGCGGTGCCGGCGGCGACCGCGCCGATGCCCGACTGGCTCACCAGCTTCACGTGGACCCGCGCACCGGGGTTGGCGCGCTTCAGGTCGAAGATCAGCTGCTTGAGGTCCTCGATCGAATAGATGTCGTGGTGCGGCGGCGGCGAGATGAGACCCACGCCGGCGGTCGCGTGACGCGTCCGGGCGACCCACGGGTACACCTTGGTCGGCGGCAGCTGTCCACCCTCGCCGGGCTTGGCGCCCTGCGCGAGCTTGATCTGGATGTCGTCGGCCTCTGTCAGGTACAGGCTCGTGACGCCGAAGCGGCCCGACGCGACCTGCTTGATGGAGCTGCGACGCTCGGGGTCGAGGAGGCGGTCCACGTCCTCGCCGCCCTCGCCGGTGTTCGACTTGCCGCCGATGCGGTTCATCGCGATCGCGAGCGTCTCGTGGGCTTCGCGCGAGATGGAGCCGTAGCTCATCGCACCCGTCGAGAAGCGCTTGACGATCGACGCCACCGACTCGACCTCGTCGATCGGCACGGGCGTGCGACCCTCGGTCTTGAGCGCGAACAGGCCGCGCAGGGTCTTCAGCTCGTTCGCCTGGTCGTCGACGAGCTTCGTGTACTCGCGGAAGATGTCGTACCGGCGCGTGCGTGTCGAGTGCTGCAGGCGGAACACCGTGTCGGGGTTGAACAGGTGGGGCGACCCGTCGCGGCGCCACTGGTACTCGCCACCCGTCCAGAGCCGCTCGTGCGCCCGGACCGCAGCATCCTGCGGGTAGGCATACGCGTGCCGGGCGGCGTTCTCGGCGGCGATGACGTCGAGCCCGACGCCGCCGAGCTTGGACTCGGTGCCGGTGAAGTACGTGTCGACGAAGTCCTGCGACAGGCCGACGGCCTCGAACACCTGGGCGCCGGCGTAAGACGACACGGTCGAGATGCCCATCTTCGACATGATCTTGAGCACGCCCTTGCCGAGGGCGTAGATCAGGTTCTTGACGGCCTTCTCGGGCGCGATGCCGGTGATGAAGCCGGCCCGCACCAGGTACTCGACGGTCTCCATCGCGAGGTACGGGTTGACAGCGGATGCCCCGTACCCGATGAGCGTCGCGATGTGGTGCACCTCGCGCACGTCGCCCGCCTCCACCACGAGACCGCACTTCATGCGGGTCTGCTTGCGGATGAGGTGGTGGTGCACGGCCGCCAGCATGAGCAGCGACGGGATGGGCGCCAGGTCCTTGTTGGAGTCGCGGTCCGACAGCACGATGAACTCGGCGCCGTCCTCGATGGCCTGGTCGACCTCCTGGCACATCTGCTCGAGGCGCTTCTTCATGCCCTTGTGGCCGGCCTCGACGCGGTACAGGCCGCGGATCGTGACCGACGTGCGGCCGGGAAGGGCCGTGTCGATGTGCTGGATCTTGGCGAGCTCGTCGTTGTCGATCACCGGGAAGTCGAGCGTCACGACGCGCGTGTGCTCGGGCCCCCACTCGAGGAGGTTGCGCTCGGGGCCGAGGCCCAGGCCCAGCGACGTGACGACCTCTTCGCGGATGGAGTCCAGCGGCGGGTTGGTGACCTGCGCGAACTGCTGCGTGAAGTAGTCGAACAGCAGGCGCGGGCGCTCGCTCAGGACCGCGACCGGCGTGTCGGAGCCCATGGCACCGAGCGGCTCGGCGCCGTTCTGACCCATCGGCGTGAGGAGGATCTTGACCTCTTCCTCGGTGTAGCCGAAGGTGCGCTGGCGCCGCGTGATCGAGGCGATGGGGTGCACGATGTGCTCGCGCTCGGGGAGATCGGCGAGGCGGACGCGGCCGGCGTCGAGCCACTCCTGCCACGGCTCCTGGTCGGCGAGCTGCGCCTTGATCTCGTCGTCCTCGATGATGCGGCGCTGGGCGGTGTCGACGAGGAACATGCGTCCGGGGCGCAGGCGGCCGCGACGCTTGATCCGCTCGGGCTCGAAGTCGAGCACACCGGTCTCGCTGCCGATCACGATGAGGCCGTCGGTCGTCTCGGTCCAGCGGCCGGGGCGCAGGCCGTTGCGGTCCAGCGTTGCGCCGACGAGCGTGCCGTCGGTGAAGATCAGTGCGGCCGGGCCGTCCCACGGCTCCATCTGCATGGAGTGGAACTCGTAGAACGCCCGCAGCTTCGGGTCGATGTCGGCCTGCTTCTCGTAGGCCTCGGGCACCATCATCATGATGGCGTGCGGGAGGCTCCGGCCCGTCAGCGTGAGGAGTTCGAGCACCTCGTCGAACGACGCCGAGTCGCTCGCGCCGGTGGTGCAGATGGGCAGCAGCGGCTGGATGTCGCCGAGCAGCTCGGACTCGAGCTGCGACTGGCGGGCGCGCATCCAGTTGCGGTTGCCGTTGACGGTGTTGATCTCGCCGTTGTGCGCGAGCATGCGCAGCGGCTGCGCGAGCGGCCACGACGGGAAGGTGTTGGTCGAGTAGCGCGAGTGCACCACCGCGAGCTCTGAGGCGAAGCGCTCGTCCTGGAGGTCGGGATAGAACGGCTCGAGCTGGAGCGTCGTGACCATGCCCTTGTAGCCGAGCGTGCGCGAGGACAGCGACACGAAGTACGCGTCGAGCTCGGTGCGTGCACGGGCGCGCAGGCGGTACGCGCGACGGTCGAGCGCGATGCCCGAAAGAGCCGCGGCGTCACCGGTCGCGGGACGTGAGATGAAGAGCTGCTCGAAGACCGGGCGCGCCTCGAAGGCCAGCTTGCCCAGGTTCTCGTCGGCGGTCGGGACGTCGCGCCAGCCGAGCACGGTCAGACCCTCGGATGCGGCGATCCGCTCGATCCCGCTCTTCTGCGTCGCGCGCGCCTCGGCGTCGCGCGGCAGGAACACCAGGCCTGCGGCGTACTCGCCGACCGGCGGCAGGTCGAACCCGGCCACCGCTCGCAGGAACGCGTCCGGCATCTGCGTCAGGATGCCCGCGCCGTCGCCGGTGCCGGCATCGGAGCCGATCGCGCCTCGGTGCTCGAGGTTGCGCAAGGCGGTCAGGGCCAGATCGATGATGTCGTGGCCGGCCTCACCGCGGAGCGTGGCCACCATGGCCAGGCCGCAGGCGTCCTTCTCGAAGGCAGGGTTGTACATCCCCTGCTTCTGCGGGAACCCGGCACGGCCGGACGCAGCGGGGAAGTTCGCCTCCGCAGAGGCGACGGAACGGGGGCTCGAAGCCATACCTACCGTCCTCACGTTGATAGTCAAGATGGGACGACGTCGGCCCTGGGCGCGCTCTTCGGGGAGAGAGCTGCGTTACTTGTTGGCAGGAGTGCTTGTGGCGCTGACCCCTTCGGCTTCGGACGTCGGGGGTTCGCTGACGTCGACGAAGTCGTCGGTCTCCGAAGATTGTACAGCCTGTCCGGCCTTCCACTCGCGGCCGGACACATAGGGCGACGGCTCCAGGCCGGGGTGGCGGCGCTTCTGCAGGAAGAAGATCACGAGCCCGATCACTACGCCGAGGATGGCTGCCCAGACGTTGGTGCGAAGGCCCAGGAAGATGTCGCTCGGGTCGATCCGGATCGACTCCCACACGATGCGGCCGGCGCTGTACCACACGAGGTACAGGCCGAAGAGGCGTCCCCACTGGAGCGTGAAGCGGCGACCCACCCATACGAGGAAGAGCACGCCGAGCGTGTTCCAGAGGACCTCGTAGAGGAAGGTCGGGTGGAAGAGCGTGCCCTCGGGCAGGCCGATCGGCCACGCCGGGTTCGGGTAGTCGATCTCGAGGCCCCACGGCAGGTCCGTGGGCAGGCCGAAGAGCTCCTGGTTGAACCAGTTGCCGAAACGGCCGATGGCCTGGGCGAGGAGGAGTCCGGGGGCGAGCGCGTCCGCGAAGGTCCAGAAGCGGATGCCGGTCCAGCGGCAGCCGAGCCAGGCACCGACGGCGCCGCCGATGAGCGCGCCGTAGATGGCGATGCCGCCCTCCCAGATGAAGAGGGCCGACCAGGGGTTCGCGCCCTCGCCGAAGTAGAAGTTCCAGTGCGTGAGCACGTGGTAGATGCGAGCCGTGATGATCGCGAGCGGGACGGCGAGCAGGGCGATGTCGATGACGACCCACGGCTCCGCGCCGCGCTTCGTGAGGCGGGCGTTGGTCCACAGCACCGCGACGATGATGCCCGCGATGATGCACAGCGCGTAGATGTGGATCCGCAGGGGGCCGATGTCGAAGTAGCTGATCGACGGGCTCGGGATGCTGGCGACGACGCTCGCGGCGGCGTTGATCATGGGAGAACCGTGTCCTTGCTGGATCCGTGCTGGGGGCGTCGGCGGTGGCCGCCGACGTCAGAAGTCTAGTTCGCGCCGCGGGCGGTGCCTGCGGCGAGGCTCTGCGCGGTCTCGGCGAGGCCCTCCAGGCCCCGCTCGCGCAGTGCGCGCACGAGCGCCGTGCCGACGATCGCGCCGTCGGCGTACTCGAGCACGCCGGCGACCTGCTCGGCGTTCGAGATGCCGATGCCGACGCACGCGTGCTCGACCCCGTGCTCGCGCAGGCGCGCGACGAGGGTGCGGGCCGCAGCATCCAACTGCGCGCGCTCCCCCGTGATGCCCATGGTCGAGACGGTGTAGACGAAGCCGGTGGAGTTCTGCGCGATGAGCTCGAGGCGCTCGTCCGTCGAGGTCGGCGCGGCGAGGAACACCCGGTCGAGGCCGGTGCGCTCGCTGGCGGCGATCCACTCCGGCGCCGCCTCTGGCGTGATGTCGGGCGTGATGAGGCCCGCTCCGCCGGCGGCGAGCAGGTCGTCGGCGTAGCGGTCGACGCCGTACTGCAGCACCGGGTTCCAGTAGGTCATGACGAGCACCGGCACGTCGACGCGGCGCGTGATCTCGCGCACCGCCGTGAACGTGTCGCGCAGGCGGAACCCGCCCGCGAGGGCGGTCTGGGTCGCCTCCTGGATGACCGTGCCGTCCATCACGGGGTCGGAGTAGGGCGGCCCGAGCTCGAGGATGTCGGCGCCGTTCTCGGCCAGTGCGACCGCGGCGTCGATGCTCGTCTGGAGGTCGGGGAAGCCGAGCGGCAGGTAGCCGACGAACGCGCCGCGCCCCTCGGCACGGGCGGCGTCGATCGCCGCGGCGACGCGTGAGGTCACAGCTTCTCCCCCTCGCCGTGTGCGGCGTCGTCGTGCGGCGCGGATGCGGCGGTCGAGGCATCCGCTGCCTCGTCGTACAGCTGGAAGTACCGCGCCGCGGTGTCCATGTCCTTGTCGCCGCGCCCGGAGAGGCACACGGCGAGGATCGCGTCGGGGCCGAGCTCGCGGCCGATGCGGAGCGCCCCCGCGAGGGCGTGGGCGGATTCGATCGCGGGGATGATGCCCTCCGTCTCGGAGAGCAGACGCAGTGCCTGCATCGCCTCGTCGTCGGTCGCCGGGATGTACTCGGCGCGGCCGATCGAGGCGAGCCACGCGTGCTCCGGGCCGACGCCCGGGTAGTCGAGACCCGCAGAGATCGAGTGCGACTCGATCGTCTGGCCGTCTTCGTCCTGCAGCACGAAGGTCTTCGCGCCGTGCAGCACACCCGGGCGGCCGCGCTCGATCGACGCGGCGTGCCGCGGCGTGTCGACGCCGTCACCGGCGGCCTCGACGCCGTAGAGCTTGACGCCCGCGTCGTCGAGGAACGCGTCGAACATGCCGATCGCGTTCGAGCCGCCGCCGACGCACGCGAGGACGGCATCGGGCAGCCGCCCCGCCTCCTCGAGGAGCTGAGCGCGCGCCTCCTCCGAGATGACCTTCTGGAAGTCGCGGACCATCGCGGGGAACGGGTGCGGCCCGGCGGCCGTGCCGAAGATGTAGTTGGTCGTCTCGACGCTCGCGACCCAGTCGCGGTAGGCGTCGTTGATCGCGTCCTTGAGGGTGCGCGAGCCGGTCTTGACGGGGATCACCTCGGCGCCGAGCAGGCGCATGCGGGCGACGTTGAGCGCCTGCCGCTCGGTGTCGACCTCGCCCATGTAGATCGTGCACTCGAAGCCGAAGAGCGCTGCGGCCGTCGCGGTCGCGACGCCGTGCTGGCCCGCGCCGGTCTCGGCGATGACGCGCGTCTTGCCGAGGCGCTTCGTGAGCAGCGCCTGGCCGAGCACGTTGTTGATCTTGTGCGAGCCGGTGTGGTTGAGGTCCTCGCGCTTGAGGAACACGCGGGCGCCGCCGGCGTGCTCGGCGAACCGGGCGACCTCGGTGATCGGCGACGGGCGGCCGGCGTACGAGTGCAGCAGCCGCACGAACTCGGCCTGGAACGCGGGATCGGCCTTCGCCGCCTCGTACTCGGCTGTCAGCTCGTCGATGGCGGCGATGAGGGACTCGGGCATGTACCGCCCGCCGAACTCGCCGAACAGCGGCCCGGGAGCCTCACGAAGACTCATGCGCCTGCCTCCAGGAATGCACGCAGGGTGGATACGGGATCGTTCGTGACGAGCGCCTCGCCCACGAGCACCACGTCTGCGCCGTCGCGGCGGTAGTGGGCGACGTCGGCAGGCGCCAGCACGGCGGACTCGGCGATCTTGATCGCCCCCGCCGGGATGCGCTCGGCGAGGCGACCGAAGAGGTCGCGGTCGAGCTGGAAGGTGGACAGGTCGCGCGCGTTGACGCCGATGAGCTGCGCCCCGAGGTCCACGGCGCGGTCGACCTCGTCGGCCGAGTGCGTCTCGACGAGCGCCGTCATTCCCAGCTCACGCGTGAATGCGTAGAGGCGAGCGAGCACGTCCTGGTCGAGCGCGGCGACGATGAGCAGGACCAGGTCGGCGCCGGATGCGCGGGCCTCCAGCACCTGGTACTCGGTCGCGATGAAGTCCTTGCGCAGGACCGGCAGCGTGACCGCGGCCTTCACCGCCTCGAGGTCGGCGAGGCTGCCCTTGAACTTCCGCCCCTCGGTGAGGACGGAGATCGCCGACGCGCCGCCCTCTTCGTAGCGACGGGCCTGGAGCGCCGGGTCCGGGATGGCGGCGAGGTCGCCGCGCGACGGGCTCGCACGCTTGACCTCGGCGATGATCTTGACGCGGTCGGAAGGGGCGAGCGCGGCGAGGACGTCGAGAGCGGGACGCTGCGCGAGGGCTGCGGACTCGACCTCTGCCAGGGGACGCACCGAGGCGCGTCCCTCCGCATCCTCCACCGCGCCGGCCGTGAGGTCGGCGAGCATGCTCAGTGCTCTTTCGCCGCGACCTTGGAGCCGCCCACGCCGTAGCCGGCGCGCTTCATGATCCAGCCCACGAGGAGTCCGATGACCAGGAGGCCGGCCGACGCCCAGACGAAGATCGGCATGTCGAGGAAGAAGAAGAAGGTGCCGATCGAGACCGCGATGAGCATGATCACGACGGCAGTCCAGGCTGCGGGCGAGTGTCCGTGGCCGGGGTCGCCGATGTTGTTGCTCATGCGTGTCTCCTCGTGGAACCTGGGCGGGATGCCGCCAGTCTAGCGGTCAGGCGGTCGGATCCTCGCCACGCGACAGGTCGTCCCAGTTGTCGATGGCGCGCGATCCGGCAGCGTCGTGGGGGCGCGGGCCGTCGCCGGCGCGCGCGGGGGAACCGGCGGCCGGGGCGGCCTTCGCGGCCTCGTCCGTGCGGTAGCGGCGACCGGTGCGCGACCAGGCGTGCGCTGTCGCGAGCACGAAGACACCGGCCGCGATCAGCACCACCCAGACGACCAGGGTCACCACCGGCCACGCGGTCGCATCGATGGACGCGACGAGCTTCGCGACGGAGGCCTCCCCCGCGATGCCGGTGGATTCGGTGACGACCGAGGCGACGGCGGAGACCGGGTGCTCGAACACGACGCGGGCAGTGAGCCAGGCGAGGACGGCGCCGATGAAGAACGCCAGTGCGCCGAAGACGTAGCGCAGCACCAGCCCGACGATCGACAGTGCGGCACCGAGGGCGAGCACAGCGAGGCTGAGAGGCGCCAGCACCGGCACCGCGGAGGCGCCGGGCACCTCGAGCGTGTGGTGGGCGGCGTCCTGGAGCTCGACCGTCAGCCATGTCTGGGTCGACGAGATCACGCCCAGCGCCCCGCACAGCACCGCCACGACGACGGAGAGCAGTCGCGCCCTGCGGTTCACGCGTCCGGCTCCGGGCCACGCACGGCGCCGAGGTCGCGGCCGTCGAAGCACGTGCGGGTGCCGGTGTGGCATGCGGCGCCGATCTGCTCGACCTCGACGAGGATCGTGTCGCCGTCGCAGTCGAGGCTCGCTCCGCGGACCAGCTGGATGTGGCCGGACGTATCGCCCTTGCGCCAGTACTCCTGGCGCGAGCGCGACCAGAAGGTGACGCGGCCCTCGGTGAGCGTGCGACGCAGGGCCTCGGCATCCATCCATCCGAGCATGAGCACCTCGCGGGTGTCCCACTGCTGGATGACCGCGGCGACCAGGCCGTCGGCGTTGAAGGTCACGCGCGCGATGCGTTCGTCGAGCGTCCCGGTCATGCGGCCACCTCCCGGACGGCGATCCCTTCGGCGCGCATGGCGGCCTTCACGTCGCCGACGGTGAGCTGGCCGGAGTGGAAGACGGATGCTGCGAGCACGGCGTCCGCGCCGGCCTCGATGGCAGGGCCGAAGTCCTCTGCGCGGCCGGCGCCACCCGACGCGATGACGGGGACGCTCGCCACCTCGCGCATCAGGGAGACGAGTTCGAGATCGAAACCCTGCTTGGTGCCGTCGGCGTCGATCGAGTTCACCAGGAGCTCCCCCGCACCGCGTTCGATCGCCTCGCGCGCCCACTCGAGCGCGTCGAGGGTCGTCTCGGTGCGGCCGCCGTGCGTGGTGACGACGAAGCCGGACGGGATGCGCTCGCTGAGCTGCGACGAAGCCCGCTTGACGTCGAGCGAGAGCACGAGCACCTGAGCGCCGAAGCGGTCGGCGATCTCGTCCAGGAGCGCCGGGCGGGCGATCGCCGCCGAGTTGACGCCGATCTTGTCGGCGCCGACCGACAGCAGGCGGGCGACGTCGTCGGCCGAGCGGACTCCCCCGCCCACGGTGAGCGGGATGAAGACCTCTTCGGCGGTGCGCCGGACGACGTCGTAGGTCGTCGAGCGCTCATCGACCGTCGCCGTGACGTCGAGGAAGGTGATCTCGTCGGCGCCCTGGCGGAAGTACTCGCGTGCCAGTTCGACCGGGTCTCCCATGTCGCGCAGGTTCTGGAAGTTCACGCCCTTGACGACGCGCCCTGCGGCGACGTCGAGGCACGGGATGACGCGGCAGACCAGGCTCATCAGAGTCTCGCGTTGTGGATCGCGGTGACCAGGATCGCGCGGGCGCCGATCGCATACAGCGCGTCCATGACCTGGTTCACGCCCTTGCGGGCCACCATCACGCGCACGGCCACCCACGCAGGGTCGCGCAGCGGCGCGATCGTCGGCGACTCGATGCCCGGGGCGATCTTGACCGCGTCGTCGACGAGGTCGGCCGGCAGGTCGTAGTCGACCATGACGTAGCGGCGGGCGACCATGACGCCCCGCAGGCGCCGCAGCAACGTGTCGGTTCCCTCCGCCTGTGTCGGCGAGGTGATCAGCACCGCCTCGGACTGCAGCAGCACCGGGCCGAAGATCTCGAGGCCGGCCTGGCGCAGCGTGGTGCCGGTCGACACGACGTCGGCGACGGCGTCCGCCACCCCGAGGCGCACGGCGGACTCGACCGCTCCGTCCAGCGGCACCAGGTCGACGGCCACGCCGTGCTCGTCGAGGAAGGCGTCGACGAGGCCGGGGTAGGCGGTCGCGACCCGCGCGCCCTGGAGGTCCTGGACGGACGTGAAGCGTCCGGGAGGACCCGCGAAGCGGAACGTCGAGTCGCCGAAGCCGAGAGCCTCGATCTCGCGGGCGCCCGGCATGCGGGCGTCGAGCAGCAGGTCGCGTCCGGTGATGCCGACGTCCAGTGCGCCGGATCCGACGTACGTGGCGATGTCTTTCGGACGGAGGTAGAAGAACTCGACCTCGTTCTGAGGGTCGATGACGTGGAGGTCCTTGGGGTCGCGGCGACCGATGTAGCCCGCCTCGTGAAGCATCTCAGAGGCGGTCTCGGCGAGCGAGCCCTTGTTCGGCACGGCGATTCGCAGCATGGCAGCGGGGCTTTCGGGTTCGAGGACGGGTGGGGACTCGCGCTCAGAGATGTCGGTAGACGTCCTCGAGGCTCAGCCCCTTCGCGAGCATCAGCACCTGCAGGTGGTACAGCAGCTGCGAGATCTCCTCGGCTGCGGCATCCGTCGATTCGTACTCGGCCGCCATCCAGACCTCGGCCGCCTCCTCCACGATCTTCTTGCCGATCGCGTGGACGCCCGCGTCCAGCTGTGCCACGGTTCCCGATCCCTCGGGGCGCTCAGCCGCTTTCGCGGCGAGCTCGGCGTACAGCGTGTCGAACGTCTTCACCATGCCAGGGTATCGAACCGAGCGGATGCCTCGGCGCCGCGTGACGCGACGGTCAGTGGATGTGGTGCTCGGCGGCGGACGCGCGAAGGCCCGCGATGGCGTTCGACGGGTCGCCCGCACCGAACACGGCCGAGCCCGCGACGAACGTGTCGGCGCCCGCCTCGGCGGCCTGCGCGATCGTCGACTCGCCGATGCCGCCGTCGACCTGGAGCCACACCGACGACCCGCGCCTGCGGGCCTCGTCGGTCAGGCGACGCAGCTTCGGCATGGTCTCGGGCATGAACGACTGGCCGCCGAAGCCCGGCTCGACCGTCATCACGAGGATCTGGTCGAAGTCGTCGAGGAGGTCGAACAGGCCCTCCACAGGGGTCGCGGGCTTGACCGCGACGCCGGCGCGTGCGCCGATGTCGCGCAGCCGTCGGGCGAGCGCGACCGGCTCGGTCGCCGCCTCGAGGTGGAATGTGACGGATGCCGCCCCGAGCTCGGCGTAGCCGGGTGCCCAGCGGTCGGGGTCGGAGATCATGAGGTGCACGTCGAGGGGCACGGGGCTCGTCGCCTGGATCCGCTCGACCATCTGCGGGCCGAACGTGAGGTTGGGCACGAAGTGGTTGTCCATGACGTCCACATGGACGAAGTCGGCCGTCGCGATGCGGGCGAGTTCGGCCTGCATGTTCACGAAGTCGGCGGCCAGGATGCTGGGATTGATGCGGATGCCCCTCTGGCGGGCGGCGTCGTCGATCGGTGGCACGCGTCCATTATGGTCGAGCCGTGGATCCGATCACGGCGCTGCTGCACGACGTCCTCGAAGACATCCGACCCCATGACGACGGCGCCCCGGCGGGCTACATCCCCGAGCTCGCCGCCGCCGATCCCGACCGGCTCGCGCTCGCGGTCGTCGGCCCGCGCGGCCGGGTCCGCGCCGTCGGCGATGTCACGCACGAGTTCACGATCCAGTCGATCTCGAAGCCGTTCGTGCTCGCGCTCGCCCTCGCCGATCGCGGCCGCGACGCGGTGCTGCGCAAGGTCGGCGCGGAGCCGAGCGGCGAGCCGTTCAACGCGATCAGCCTCGAGCCCGGCACCGGGCGGCCGGCGAATCCCATGGTCAACGCCGGGGCGATCGCGACGTCCGCCCTCATCCCCGGCGACGGCGTCGACGACCGGATGACCCGCATCGTCGAAGGACTCTCCGCGTTCGCCGGGCGGTCGCTGTGGGTCGACGAGCAGGTCTACGCCTCGGAGTCGGCGACCGGCGACCGCAACCGCGCCCTGGCGCACCTGCTGCGCTCGCACGGGATCATCGAGGGCTCGGTCGAGATCGCCGTCGAGACCTATTTCCGGCAGTGCTCGCTGCTGGTGACCGTGCGGGACCTCGCAGTGATGTCCGCGACGCTCGCGTTCGGCGGCCTCAACCCCGTCACCGGCGAGCGGGTCGTCTCCGAGGCCGTGGCCCGCGACGTGCTGTCGATCATGGCGAGCTGCGGCATGTACGACTACTCCGGCGAGTGGCTGCTGCGCGTCGGCCTGCCGGCGAAGAGCGGCGTCAGCGGAGGCCTGCTGGCCGTCGCCCCGTCGCAGTTCGGCGTCGCGGCGTTCAGCCCCCGGCTGGACGAGCACGGCAACTCGGTGCGCGCCATCGCGCTCCTCGAGACGCTCGGCGAGCGGTTCGGCATGCACCTGCTCGAGCCGCACGAGAGCGTCGCCGTCCCCGCGTTCACCGTCGAGGACACCGACCAGGGACGCGTGCTGCGCCTGTCGGGCGAGCTCGGCCTGGCCGGCACCGAGCGGGTCGTCGCCGTGCTCCGCGAGATCGCCGAAGCGCTCCCCGAGGCCGCCGAGGTGATCGTCGACGCGCGGGACCTCGCCCGCGCCCACAGCGCCGCGCTGGTCGCCCTGCGGGTCGAGTTCGAGCAGATGCCCCGCGGCATCCGCCTGCGGGAATGAACTCGCGAGCGGGGACGGATGCCGCGGCTCAGACCCGGCCCGACGGCTCAGACCCGCCGCAGCAGCGAGATCGACATCGCGTCGGTGTTGTGACGGTGCGGCCACAGCTGTGCGCGCCCGCTGCCGTCGGACTGCGGTGGCAGGCCCGGGTCGGCGTCGGACAGTGACGTGATCACGTCACGGGCGGAGATCTCCTCGAGCGCGGCGCCCCACTCGCGGCGGATGTCGGCGACGACGCCGGACGTCTCGGCGAGGTGCGGCGAGCACGTCACGTAGGCGACGACGCCGCCAGGCTTGAGCGCACCGACCGCGGTGCTGAGCAGCTCCCGCTGCAGCTCGGTCAGCGCCGGGACGTCGCTCGGCGCCTTGCGCCAGCGCGCCTCGGGACGTCGGCGCAGCGCACCCAGCCCCGTGCACGGCGCGTCGACGAGGATGCGGTCGTAGGTGTCGGGCGCGTTCGCCGCGCGGCTGCGGCCATCCTCCTCTGACACGGGCACCTCCACCGGGACGCCCGCGAGAGCCTGCCGGACGAGGCCGGCGCGCGCCGGTGAGATCTCGTTGGCCTCGAGCACGGCGCCGCCGACACGGGCCTCGGCGGCGAGGACGGCGGTCTTGCCACCGGGACCCGCGCACAGATCGAGCCAGCGCTCCCCCTCCGTGATGGGCAGGGCGCGCGTCAGCGCCAGCGCGGCGAGCTGGGAGCCCTCGTCCTGCACGCGGATGCGACCGCGCGAGGAGCGCACGAGCGAGTCGGGATCGCCGCCGCCGAGGCGGAACCCGATCGGCGAGAACGGCGTGCGCCGGGCATCGTCGGGAACACCGGCGAGGTCGGGCAGCGCCGCCATCGTGACGCGCGGCGAGGCGTTGTCGGCGGTGAGGAGCGCCTCGAGCTCTTCGGCGCGGCCCTCCGCGGCCAGCGCGCGCCGGAAGGCGCGCACGACCCACACCGGGTGCGAGAACAGCAGGCCGAGCTGCTCGTCGTCGGAGCGGGCGCTCGCGGCGACATGCGTCATCCAGTCGCCCGGCGTGTCGCGCGAGATCCGGCGCAGCACGGCGTTCGCGAACCCGGCGGCACCGCGGCCGCCCGCACCCCGGGCGAGCTCCACGGATTCGTTCACCGCGGCGTGGGAGGCGACACGGGTGGAAAGGAGCTGGTGCACGCCGAGACGCAGCGCGTCGAGCACGGCCGGGTCGATGTCGGAGACCGGGCGATCGGCGGCGATCGCGATCACCGCGTCGTACGTGCCCTGGCGCCGCAGCGTGCCGTAGGTGAGTTCGGTCGCGAGCGCGGCGTCGGCCGTCGAGAGGCCGGCGCGCGAGATCGCCGTCGGCAGCAGAAGGTTGGCGTACGCGTCCGACTCGTGGACGGCTCGCAGCGTCTCGTAGGCGACGCGGCGGGCCGCGACCGTGCGGCTCACGATCCCGCCACCGGGGTCGCTCCGTGCAGCCCTCGCCACCAGTCGGCGGCGCGCATCGCGCCCTTGCCGGCAGGCTGCACCGTCTCGAGCACGATCGGCGCGGATGCGGTCCCGGCGATCACCTGCTTGCCGTGCAGGGCGAGCGCGCCCGGTTCGAGTGGCGCAGCGTCGCCGGGAGCCGGCGCGACAGCGAGAACCTTGAACCGGGCGCCGTCGATCGTGGTGTGCGCACCGGGTTCGGGCGTCACCCCGCGGATGCGGCCGAGCACTGCGCTCGCGGGCTCGTCCCAGCGGATGCGGCCGTCGTCGTCGCCGAGCTTCGACGCGTACGTGGTGTCGCCCTCCTGCGGGCGGGCGACGGCGGCGCCGGAGGCGATCGCGTCGACCACGTCCGAGAGCAGCCCGGCTCCGTCGTCGGCCAGCGAGGCGAGGAGGTCGCCGGCGGTCGCGTTCGGCGGGACGTCGAAGGCGAGCTCGCCGAACACGTCTCCGGCGTCGAGCTCGGGCACGAGCTGGAACACGCTGGCCCCCGTGCGTGCGTCACCGGCGATGAGGGCGTGCTGCACCGGTGCGGCGCCGCGCCAGCGCGGCAGCAGCGAGAAGTGCAGGTTGATCCACCCGTGCGCCGGGGTCGACAGCAGCGGCTCGCGCACGAGCCCGCCGTAGGCCACGATCACACCGAGGTCGGGTTCGAGAGCCGCGATCTCGGCGGTGGCGGCCGCATCGAGGCGGTCGGCCCGGATCACGGGCAGCCCGAGTTCCTCGGCGGCCGTGGCGACGGGTGACGGCGTCAGGACCCGCTTGCGCCCCAGCGGGGCGTCCTGGCGGGTGATGACCGCGGCGATGTCGTGAGCGGATGCCGCGAGCCGGCGCAGCGACGGCACAGCCGGCGCCGGTGTGCCGGCGAAGACGAGACGCATGACGTTCCTGGAAGTCGAGGGTCAGAGATCGAGATCGGGTACGTCGACCCGAACCTTCAGTGTATGGGCGGCCCCGGGCGTGCGACCCTTCGCGGCGCGGCGCCCCTTCATCGCGTGGCTCACCACGGACGCGCGCAGACTCTCGGTCACGCGGGCGCCGAGGCCGTAGTCGAACCGCACCAGAGCGCGCACCGACTCATCGTGCGCGATCGGACCGAGCACGGCCTCTCCGTCGAGCTCCGGGACGGCGGCGCGCAACGCGGCGATGGCGGTGTCCACCGCGCGATGCGGTCCGTCGACGGAGGCCACCCGGACGGTCGGGGGCATTCGCAGCGGGGCACGGTCGGCGAGCTCGGAGCGGGCGTACGCGGCCTGCGTCCAGGTCGCCAGCGCGCGAGCGACCTCGCCGCCCACGCCGACCAGATGAACCGGCGACCCGGGGGCGGCCAGGGCCGCCGCGTTCGACCACCACCGCAGACACGACTCGCCGATGCGCAGATCGTCGGCCATCAGCATCCGATCCCCATCCAGCAGGATCACGGCACGATACCCGCCGGCCGCGCGCGGCTCGGCGCCGCGGGTCGCCACCACCAGAGCGGGACGGGCGTCGACCTCGGTCACGGGGTGGTCGCCGTCGGCGACGATCACACGCGTGCCCGGAAAGGCGCGACCGAGTTCGTCGGCGGTGCGCTCGCTGCCGGACGAGGCCATGCGAAGGAGCGTCGACCGGCACTCGGGGCAGGCCCACGCGTGGGCGGCGCGTCCGCACCACGTGCATGTCGGGACGGCGCCCTGCCGCGCGGCGTGGAGCGGACCGCCGCAGTGCGCGCAGCGCGCAGGATGGCGGCATTTCGCGCACACGAGAACGGGTGCATAGCCCGGACGCGCCACTTGAACGAGCACCGGGCCCTCGGTGAGCGCTTCACGCGCGGCGGCGAACGCCGACGACGGCACGCGCGCCGCGCGGGACTCCCCCTCGCGGTTCGCGCTCAGCACGACACGAGGGCTCACCCGCCGTGCCGCGGGGAGGTCGCGCACCCAGCCGACGGCGACCAGGCGCTCGACGTCGGTGGTGCGGGTGTGGCCCGCGAAGACGAGAGCTCCGCCGTGCAGCTCCTGACGCAGCAGCGCCGCGTCGCGGGCGTGGACGCCGGGGCTGAGCGGCTCCCCCAGCAGCGGGTCCCCGTCGTCCCAGAGCGCGACCAGCCCGAGCGCGGACACCGGCGCGTACACGGTGGAGCGGTTGCCGATCACGACGCACGGCGCGTCGGCGAGGGTCCGCAGGAACGCGGCGTACCGGGTGGGACCGCTCTGCTTCGCATCGTCGCGGACCAGGGCGTCGGCGGGGATGCGGGCCGCCAGCGCGGCTTCGAGCTGGGCGCGGTCACGGTGATCCGGCACGGCGATCACGGTGCTGCGCCCGGAGGCGAGGGTGTGCGTCGCTGCCGCGGCGAGCAGGATCGCCCAGGATCCGACGACCGTGCCGTCGCCGAGCGTCGACGGCACGGGCGGCGCATCCACCGCGAGGCGCTCGTCGTCGTCGAGCGCTTCGGCGAGCCCCGGGTACGCGCCCAGCACCCCGTCGGCCCACGCGCGATCCGCCTCGTCGATCACCGGTCGCGACGGCGGGTCGGCGGCGAGCCATGCCTTCTCGGCGCGCACCATGCGCTTGGGGATCGCGAGGCGGAGGATGTCGCCGGCTGATCCTGCCGCCCTGTCGGCGGCGCGTCGGGCGAGCGCGTAGAGCGCCGGCGTCAGCACCGGCACCGGCGACACGACGGCCTCGAGCTGCGACAGGGGGCGGTCCGAGGCGTCCGGCTCCCCCACCTCGACGAGGAGCGCGTCGACCACTCGCCCGGCGCTGCGCAAGGGCACGCGCACCCGGACGCCAGGCACGGCGTCCGCGACGAGCTCGGCGGGGATCTCGTAGTCGAAGAGGCGGTCGAGCTGCGGCAGCGGCGAGTCGATCAGCACACGCGCGACGCGGCGCGGGCGCCGCGGCCGATCGGCGGAGTCGGGCTCGTCGTCGTGCACCGCGGTCACGCGGCCGGCGTCAGAGCCCGGCTGCGGCGCGCAGCGCGTCCGCGCGGTCGGTGCGCTCCCACGTGAAGTCGGGCAGCTCGCGGCCGAAGTGGCCGTACGCCGCGGTCTGCGCGTAGATCGGCCGCAGCAGATCGAGCTGGTCGATGATCGCCTTCGGGCGCAGATCGAACACGTCGAGGATGGCCTGGGTGATCACGTCGTCCGCCACCCGCCCGGTGCCGAACGTCTCGACATAGAGCCCGACGGGCTTCGCCTTGCCGATGGCGTACGCGACCTGCACCTCGAGGCGGTCTGCGAGTCCGGCGGCGACGGCGTTCTTCGCGACCCAGCGCATCGCGTAGGCGGCTGAGCGGTCGACCTTCGACGGGTCCTTGCCGCTGAACGCGCCACCGCCGTGGCGGGACGCCCCGCCGTACGTGTCGATGATGATCTTGCGGCCGGTGAGGCCGGCGTCGCCCTTCGGACCGCCGATGACGAACGGCCCCGCCGGGTTGATGTAGTACTTCACGTCGGGCAGCTCGAGCCCGGTCGCCTCGAGCACCGGGTCGATGACCTCGGCCCGGACGGCGGCGCGCAGCGCCTTCTGCGAGATGTCGGGGTGGTGCTGCGTCGACAGCACGACGGACTCGACCGTCTTCGGCGTGTGGCCGTCGTAGCCGAGAGTGACCTGGGTCTTGCCGTCGGGGCGCAGGAACGGCAGCTCGCCCGACCGGCGCACCTCGGCGAGGCGCTCGGCCATGCGGTGCGCCGTCCATGCGGCCATCGGCATGAGCTGCGGCGTCTCGGTCGTCGCGTAGCCGAACATGATGCCCTGGTCGCCCGCGCCCTGCAGGTCATGGGGGTCTTGCGAGCCGTCCTCGCGGCGCTCGAACGCCTTGTCGACGCCGGCGGCGATGTCGGAGGACTGCGCCCCGATCGAGACGCTCACGCCGCACGAGTCGCCGTCGAAGCCGGTGTCGCTCGAGGTGTAGCCGATGCGGTTGACGACGCCGCGCACGATGGCCGGGATCTCGACGTATGCGGAGGTCGACACCTCACCGGCGACGTGGACGAGTCCGGTGGTGACGAGGGTCTCGACGGCGACACGCCCGTTCGGGTCGGCGTCCAGGATCGCGTCGAGGATGGAGTCCGAGATCTGGTCGCAGATCTTGTCGGGGTGGCCCTCGGTGACGGATTCGGACGTGAACAGACGCAGGTCGGTCATCGGTACTCCAGTTGTCGTGGCTCCGGTCGTCGTGGCGTCCGGGCGCGAGGGGGCGGACACCAGTATGCCCCCGGCGACGGACAGGGGCCGTCGTCGGGGGCATCGAGGATATGACGGATTACTCCGCGCGGCGCAGGCGCAGCTTGTCCTCGTGGATCTCGTGCATCGCGATGGTGAGCGGCTTGTCCTCGACGGTCGAGTCGACGAGCGGGCCCACGTTGTCGAACAGGTTGCCCTCGTGGAGGTCGGAGTAGTAGTCGTTGATCTGGCGCGCGCGCTTGGACGCGAAGATCACGAGCTGGTACTTCGAGTCCACCTTCTCGAGCAGGCTGTCGATGGGGGGCTCGATGATGCCCTGGTTCGTTCCGGCCATGGCGAAACCTCCTGGATCGGATGTCGGAATGGGAGTCGATGGAGCCTCGGGGTGCCGAGGCATCCCACCATTCTACGTGACGGGATGCTCTCAGCGCGCGAGGCGGGCGACCTCGTCGGCTGCATGGGCGACGTCGTCGTTCACGACGCGGTAGTCGAACTCGCCCTGAGAGGCCAGTTCGGTCTTGGCAGTGCGCAGGCGCCGGGCGCGTTCGGCGGCGTCCTCGGTGCCGCGGCCGACGAGGCGCTGTACGAGCTCGTCCCAGCTCGGCGGCAGCAGGAACACGAGTGTGGCCGACGGATCGGCCTCGCGCACCTGGCGGGCCCCCTGCAGGTCGATCTCGAGGAGCACGGTGCGTCCCTCGGCGAGGGCTTTCTCGATGGGGGCGCGCGGCGTGCCGTAGCGGTAGGCGTTGTGCACGGTGGCGTGCTCGAGCAGCTCGCCGTCGGCGATCATGCGGTCGAACTCCGCGTCATCGACGAAGAAGTAGTGCTCGCCGTCGACCTCGCCCGGGCGCGGTGCCCGCGTCGTCGCCGACACCGACAGCAGGATCTCGGGGTGGTGGTCCTTGATGTGCGCAGCCACGGTGCCCTTTCCCACGGCAGTGGGACCGGCGAGCACGACGAGGCGGCTGCGGCCGGCGCGGGGCTCGGCCTCGGGCCACCGGCTGTCGAGGAAGTGGCGCAGGTCCTCGCGCTGGCGCGAGCCGAGGCCGCCCAGACGCTTGACCGGCGAGATCTCCAGGTCCTGAAGGATACGGTCGCGCTTGCCTTCGCCGATCGCCGGGATCGCGGTCAGGAACTCGGGCACGCGCATCGCGCCGGCGGGAGACGTGGGCTCGGCGAGGGCTCGCCGCAGGAGCTCCTGCGGCGTGATCACCCGCATCGCGACGTCCTTCTTGAGGGCGGCGCGTTCGCGGCGGGCGGCGACGGCACGGCGCGACGCGGCGACGCGGTCGACCTCGGGAGGCCGCCCCTGCGCGCCAGGGATGCGGGGCGGGGCCTCATCAGGGGTTTCCTGATAAAGGATGCGGGAATCGGACATATCAATCACCACGGTAGAGAAGGGCGCGCTCGGATATGCGCGCGGCGAGCCGGTCGGGTCCGGCAGCCAGGATGCTGCGGCTCTCAGACGCTACCACCGCTTCCTGCAGGAAGCCGAAGCGCTCACCGAGATGACGTGGTTCGGCGCCCTGATGACCGAAGCCCGGGCCGAGGATCGGCGCGACCGGCGCGAACGGCCGGAGGCCGGCATCCGTCCAGTCCACGGTGCCGCCGATGACGAATCCCAGACTCCCCCACTCGCCGTCGGGCGCGGTGCGGGCGTTGCGTTCGGAGACCTCGCGGACGATGCCGGCCGAGACCGTGTCGCCGTCCTCATGACGCGCGCGCTGCAGTCCGAGCGCCTCGGGGTTGCTCGTCGCGGCGAGCACGAACACGCCCTTGCCGTGGTGCAGGGCGAGGTCGAACGTGCCGTCCAGTGCGCCCACGCCGAGGAACGGGCTCACGGTGAGCGCGTCGGCCTCGAGCGGCGAGCCGGGCGTGAGCCATGCCTGGGCGTACGCGTCCATCGTGGTGCCGATGTCGCCGCGCTTGGCGTCCGCGATCACGAGAAGTCCGGCGTCACGAGCCGCCGCGAGCACGTCCTCGAGCGCAGCGAAGCCCGCCGAGCCGTGGACCTCGAAGAACGAGACCTGCGGCTTGACGACCGCGACCCGGCCCGCAGCGGCCTCGACCACCCGCAGGCCGAACTCGCGCACACCGGCGGCGGAGGCATCCAATCCCCACTCCGCGAGGAGGTGGGCGTGCGGATCGATGCCGACGCACAGCTGCCCCTGCGTCGCCATCCCCGCGCGGATGCGCTCACCGAATGAGGTCATGCGCCCGCCCGATCGGCCGCGTACTCCTGCAGGCTCTTGACCTTGAAGCCCTCGCGCAGCACCGGCAGCGCGCTGACGGCGGCGCCGAGCACGGCCATCGTGGTGAACAGCGCCTTGTCGCCCGCGACGGCGGCCGCGCGGATCTCGTAGCCGTCGGCGCGGGCGGCGCCGCCGGACGGGGTGTTCACGACGATGTCGATCTCGCCGGCGTTGATCAGGTCGACGATGTTGGTCTCGCCCGAGTCCTGCGTCTCGGAGTACTTGCCCACCACGCGCACGTCGATGCCGTTGCGCGAGAGGATCTCGGCCGTGCCCTCGGTCGCGACGAGATCGAAGCCGAGCTCCTGCAGGCGATGGGCGGGAAGGATCACGGCGCGCTTGTCGGCATCGGCGACCGAGATGAACACGGTGCCCGACTGCGGCATGCCGCCGTACGCGGCCTCCTGCGACTTCGCGAACGCCGTCGGGAAGTCGCGGTCGATGCCCATGACCTCACCCGTCGAGCGCATCTCGGGGCCGAGCACCGAGTCGACGGTCTGGCCGTCGCGCGTGCGGAACCGCTTGAAGGGCAGCACGGCCTCCTTGACCGCGACGGGGGCGTCCAGCGGCACCCGCGAGCCGTCCTGCTCGGGAAGCAGCCCCTCTGCCTTCAGCTCGGCGATGGTGGCGCCGGCCATGATGCGAGACGCCGCCTTCGCGAGCGGGATGCCGAGGGCCTTGGAGACGAAGGGCACCGTGCGGCTCGCGCGGGGGTTGGCCTCGATCACGTACAGGACTCCGGCCGAGATCGCGAACTGCACGTTCAGGAGTCCGCGCACCCCGACGCCCTCGGCGATCGCGTGCGTGGCGATGCGGACGCGGTCGATGTCGGTGCGACCGAGGCTCACCGGCGGCAGCGTGCACGACGAGTCGCCGGAGTGGATGCCGGCCTCCTCGAGGTGCTCCATGACGCCGCCGATGTACAGCTCGTCGCCGTCGTACAGCGCGTCCACGTCGAGCTCGATCGCGTCGTCGAGGAAGCGGTCCACCAGCAGCGGCAGACCGGGGCCGATGATCGCCTCGCCTGCGACGCGGACGAAGTAGTCGCGCAGCGCCTCGGTCGAGTACACGATCTCCATGCCGCGGCCGCCGAGCACGAAGCTCGGGCGCACCAGCACCGGGTAGCCGATCTCCTCGGCCACCGCGACGGCGGCGTCGACGTCGATCGCCGTGCCGTTGCGCGGTGCGACGAGTCCGGCGTCATCGAGCAGGCGCGAGAAGAGCTCGCGCTCCTCGGCGAGGTCGATCGCAGCGGGCTTGGTGCCGAGGATCGTGTAGCCGGCCTCCTCGATGCCCTTGGCGAGTCCGAGCGGAGTCTGGCCGCCGAGCTGGCAGATGACGCCGAGGATCTTCCCCGACTGCGCCTCGGCGTGCAGCACCTCGAGGACGTCCTCGAGCGTGAGCGGCTCGAAGTACAGGCGGTCGGAGGTGTCGTAGTCCGTCGACACGGTCTCGGGGTTGCAGTTGACCATGACCGTCTCGTAGCCCGCGTCCGACAGGGCGAACGATGCGTGCACGCACGAGTAGTCGAATTCGACGCCCTGGCCGATGCGGTTCGGGCCCGAGCCGATGATGACGACCTTGGTCCGCTCGGACGGGGTGACCTCGGTCTCGAAGTCGTAGCTCGAGTAGTGGTAGGGCGTCAGCGCCGGGAACTCCCCCGCGCACGTGTCGACGGTCTTGTACACGGGACGGATGCCGAGGCCGTGACGGATGCCGCGCACCTGGGTCTCGCTGTCGCCGCGGAGCTGTGCGACCTGGGCGTCGCTGAAGCCGTGCTCCTTCGCGACCCGCAGGGTGGCGGCATCCAGTTCCCCCGCCTTCGCCACGAACTCGGCGACCTCGTTGATGAGGACGATCTGGTCGAGGAACCACGGGTCGATCTTGGTGGCCTCGAACGCCTGCTCGACCGTGGCTCCCTTGCGGAGGGCCTGCTGAAGGACGACGATGCGGCCGTCGGTGGGGGTCTTCGCGATCTCGAGCAGCTCGTCCGCCGAGCGCGGCTCGTCGCCCCAGTGGAAGCTGGAGCCGCGCTTCTCGAGCGAGCGCAGCGCCTTCTGCAGCGCGGTCGCGTAGTTGCGGCCGATCGCCATCGCCTCGCCCACCGACTTCATGGTCGTGGTGAGGGTCGTGTCGGCGGCCGGGAACTTCTCGAAGTTGAAGCGCGGCACCTTCACGACGATGTAGTCGAGCGTCGGCTCGAAGCTCGCCGGCGTCACCTTCGTGATGTCGTTCGGGATCTCGTCGAGGCGGTAGCCGATGGCGAGCTTCGCGGCGATCTTCGCGATGGGGAAGCCGGTGGCCTTGGACGCCAGCGCGGACGAGCGCGACACGCGCGGGTTCATCTCGATGACGATGATGCGGCCCGACTTCGGGTCGACCGCGAACTGGATGTTGCAGCCGCCGGTGTCGACGCCCACCGCGCGGATGATGTCGATGCCGATGTCGCGGAGCTTCTGGTACTCGCGGTCGGTGAGCGTCAGCGCCGGGGCGACCGTGATCGAGTCGCCGGTGTGCACGCCGACAGGGTCGACGTTCTCGATCGAGCAGACGACCACCGTGTTGTCCGCGGTGTCGCGCATCAGCTCGAGCTCGTACTCCTTCCACCCGAGGATCGACTCCTCGAGCAGCACCTCGTTCGTCGGCGAGTCGTGCAGGCCCGCACCGCCGATGCGGCGGAGATCCTCCTCGTCGTACGCGAAGCCCGAGCCGAGGCCGCCCATCGTGAAGGACGGGCGCACGACGAGCGGGTAGCCGAGCTTCTCGGCGCCGGCGAGCAGCTCGTCCATCGTGTGGCAGATCACCGAGTCTGCGACGTCGGCGCCGGCGTCGAGCACCAGCTGCTTGAAGATCTGGCGGTCCTCGCCCTTGTTGATCGCCTCGAAGTCGGCCCCGATGAGCTCGACGTCGTACTTGTCGAGGATGCCGTGCTTGTGCAGGTCGATCGCGGCGTTGAGCGCCGTCTGACCGCCGAGGGTCGGCAGGATCGCGTCAGGCTTCTCCTTCGCGATGATCGTCTCGATCACACGCCAGTTGATCGGCTCGATGTAGGTCGCGTCGGCGAAGTCCGGGTCGGTCATGATCGTCGCCGGGTTGGAGTTCACGAGGATGACGCGGACGCCTTCGTCGCGCAGCACGCGGCAGGCCTGCGTGCCGGAGTAGTCGAACTCGCACGCCTGACCGATGACGATCGGGCCGGAGCCGATGACGAGGACGGAGTTGATGTCGTCGCGCTTGGGCATTACTTCGCGGCCTTCTTCTCGAGGTTCGCGACGACGAGGTCGCGGAAGCGGTCGAACAGGTAGTTGGCGTCGTGCGGGCCGGCGGCCGCCTCGGGGTGGTACTGCACCGAGAAGGCCGGGATGTCGAGCGCCCGCAGGCCCTCGACCACCCGGTCGTTGAGGCCGACGTGGCTGACCTCGACCTTCCCGTAGCCGTTCGGGCTGTCGAAAGATCCTTCGATGGGCGCGTCGACCGCGAAGCCGTGGTTGTGCGCCGTGATCTCGACGCGGCCCGTGGCCTTGTCGAGCACAGGCTGGTTGATGCCGCGGTGGCCGAAGGGCAGCTTGTACGTGCCGAGGCCCAGCGCGCGACCGAGCAGCTGGTTGCCGAAGCAGATGCCGAAGAACGGCAGGCCGTCGTCGAGCACGCCGCGCAGCAGGTCGACATGGTCGCCCGATGCCGCAGGGTCGCCGGGGCCGTTCGAGTAGAACACCGCGACCGGGTCTATCGCGCGGATGCCGTCGATCGTGACGTCCTGCGGGAGCACGTGCACCTCGAAGCCGCGGGCGGCGAGGTTGTCGATCGTCGCCTGCTTCACGCCCAGGTCGAGCACGGCGAGGTTGCCGATGCGCTCGCCCTTCGCCGGCGTGATCTCGGCCGCGGCCACCGAGACCTGCGCCGAGAGGTTCCGGCCGGCCATCTCGGGGGCCTCGCGCACCAGGCGCAGTTGCTCGTCAGGGTCGATCGTCGAGGCCTCCCCCGAGAAGATCGCGCCGCGCATGCTGCCGGCAGAGCGGATGTGACGCGTGATCGCGCGCGTGTCGATGCCGCTGATGCCGATCACGCCGTCGTTCACGAGCGCGTCGTCGAGGGACTCGTCGGCACGCCAGTTCGACACGACGCGGGAGGGGTCGCGGACGATGTAGCCCGATACCCAGATGCGGCGCGACTCGGGGTCCTCGTCGTTCATGCCGGTGTTGCCGATGTGGGGTGCGGTCTGGAGCACGATCTGGCCCGCGTACGAGGGATCGGTGAGGGTCTCCTGGTAGCCGGTCATGCCGGTGGCGAAGACCACTTCGCCGATGGTCGTGCCGAGGGCGCCGTAGGCGCGTCCGACGTGGCGGGTCCCGTCCTCGAGCACGAGGACGGCCGGATCGGTCTGGAACAGGGAGGTCATGCGTCGGTTCCCGTCTGGGTCGTGGGAAGGATGCCGGCCACCGCGTCCGCGAGGGCGCGGGCCGAGGCATCCTGGGGTCGGAGATAGGAGTCGACGACGGTGCCGTCGTCGAGGCGCCACGCGAGGCGCACGAGGCCTTCGGGCTCGACCACGCGGTCGATCGCGACCGTCGCCTGCGCGACGAGCTCGATGCGGTCGGCCGCGACGAACACGCGGGGCTTGCCGGTGAGATCGAGGGCGACGCCGGCATCGGTGACCGTCACGTCGGAGCGGGACCGGAAGGCGAGGCCTCCGATGGCGAGGCGCTCGAGCGGCTCGTCGTGACGCGTCGTCGCGACGTAGAGGGTGGGGAACGCCGAGAGCGTCGCGGCCCCCGCGGGGATCTCGCCCACGGGCGCGACCAGCGCGGCGTCGCGCCGCGTTCGTCGGCACCAGGCCCACACCAGCACGCCGAGCAGCGCGATGGTGACCGCGACCATGACGCCGAGAGCGGCCTCGCGGGTCATGCGCGGACCCCCGGCGTGTCGAGGAGAACGCCGTCGGCGACCGTGACGGTGCCCTGGTGCACGGTCCAGCGGACGTCACCCGGGAGCTCACGGCCGAGGTACGGCGAGTTCACACTCCGGCCGCGCAGGTCTTCGGTCGTGAAGGTGCGCCGCGGCGACGGGTCGTAGAACGCCAGTGAGGCGGGCTGGCCCTCGGTGAGCGGGGTGCCGTGGCCGGTGAGCCGACCGATGCGGGCGGGCTCGCGCGACATGACGCGCGCGACGTCTCCCCACGTGATGAGGCCGGTGTCGACCATCGACTGCTGCACGACGCGCAGCGCGCTCTCGAGGCCGACCATGCCGTTCGCCGCCGCGTGCCACTCGCATGCCTTGGCCTCGGTGGGATGAGGCGCGTGGTCGGTCGCCACGATGTCGATCGTGCCGTCGGCGAGGCCCTCGCGCACGGCGAGCACGTCCTCCTCGCGGCGCAGCGGCGGGTTGACCTTGAAACGGGCGTCGTAGTCGCGCACCAGCTCGTCGGTGAGGAGCAGGTGGTGGGGGGTGACCTCGGCCGTGACGTTCACGCCGCGGCGCTTCGCCCACCGGATGATCTCGACGGAGCCCGCGGTGGAGAGGTGGCACACGTGCAGGCGTGAGCCGACGTGCTCGGCGAGGAGCACGTCGCGCGCGATGATCGACTCCTCGGCGACCGCCGGCCAGCCGGCGAGGCCGAGTTCGGCCGACACGGCGCCCTCGTTCATCTGCGCGCCCTCGGTGAGGCGGGGGTCCTGGGCGTGCTGCGCGATGACGCCGTCGAACGCCTTCACGTACTCCAGCGCTCGCCGCATGATCAGCGGGTCCCACACGCAGAAGCCGTCGTCGCTGAAGACGCGGACGCGGGCGCGCGAGTCGGCCATGGCGCCGAGCTCGGCGAGCCGCTCGCCCTTCTGGCCCACGGTGACCGCGCCGATCGGCTGCACGGTGACGAACCCGGCGGCCTCGCCCAGGGCGAGCTCCTGCTCGACGACGCCCGCCGTGTCGGCCACCGGGGAGGTGTTGGGCATGGCGAACACTGCCGTGTACCCGCCGGCCGCGGCGGCGCGCGAACCGGTGAGGATGGTCTCGGATGCCTCGTAGCCGGGTTCGCGCAGGTGCGTGTGGAGGTCGACCAGGCCGGGCAGCAGGACCAGGCCGTCGACGTCGATCTCGGTGGCGCCGGCGTGGCCGACCGCGCTGCCGATGGCGGTGATGACGCCGTCCTCGACGAGGACGTCGGCCGCGGTCGATCCTTCGACCAGCGCTCCGCGGAAGAGAAGGGTCTCGCTCATCGGGTGGTCTCCTTCTCTGTGCCGTCCGGGGCTGCGGCATCCGCCGTGGACGTGGTCTCGGCCGGGGTGCGCTCCGCGCCCGCCAGCAGCAGGTACAGCGCGGCCATGCGCACCGAGACGCCGTTGGCGACCTGCTCGAGCACGGTCGAGCGCGGCGAGTCAGCGGCTTCTGCGGAGATCTCCAGGCCCCGGTTCATGGGTCCGGGGTGCATGACAATGCTATCCGCTCCCAGTTCCTGCAGTCGGCGCGCGTCGAGGCCCCAGCGGCGTGAATACTCCCGTTCAGTGGGGAAATACGCAGCGTTCATGCGCTCCAGCTGGATGCGCAGCATCATGAGCGCGTCGGGGCCGGCCGCGATCGCCTCGTCGAGGTCGTACAGCACCTGAACCGGCCAGTTCGACATGTCCTGGGGCACGAGCGTCGGCGGCGACACCAGGGTGACGCTCGCGCCGAGCGTGTCCAGCAGCCAGACGTTCGAGCGCGCGACCCGCGAGTGCAGCACGTCGCCGACGATCGTGACCTTGACACCGGCGAGGTCTCGCCCGCGGCTGTCGTCGCCGAAGCGGCGCTTGCGGATGGTGAAAGCGTCGAGCAGGGCCTGCGTCGGGTGCTCGTGCGTCCCGTCACCGGCGTTGACGACCCCCGCGCTGATCCAGCCGCTGGTGGCGAGGGTGCGCGGCGCCCCGGACGCGCCGTGGCGGATGACGACGGCATCCGCGCCCATCGCCTGCAGCGTCTGCGCGGTGTCCTGGAGGGACTCGCCCTTCGAGACGCTCGAGCCCTTCGCGGAGAAGTTGATGACGTCGGCCGACAGCCGCTTCGCGGCCGCCTCGAACGAGATGCGCGTACGCGTGGAGTCCTCGAAGAACAGGTTGACCACGGTCTTGCCGCGCAGCGTCGGGAGCTTCTTGACCTCGCGCTGCTGCGTGTCGGCCATGTCTTCGGCGACGTCGAGGATGCGCAGTGCGTCCTGTCGGGAGAGGGTCTGGGTGTCGAGCAGGTGCCTCATGACTCGATCGTCACCTCCTCGACGCCGTCCGTCTCGGCGAGGCGCACGTTCACGCGCTCGTCGCGCGAGCTCGGCAGGTTCTTGCCGACGAAGTCCGGCCGGATGGGCAGCTCGCGGTGCCCGCGGTCGACCAGCGTCGCCAGCCGCACGGCGGCGGGGCGGCCGATGTCCTGCAGGGCGTCGAGAGCGGCACGGATGCTGCGACCCGAGAAGAGCACGTCGTCCACGAGGACGACGACCTTGCCGTCGATGCCGCCGGCAGGGATCTGCGTCGGCTGCGGCGCGCGGGTCGGATTGCGGTGCAGGTCGTCGCGGTACATCGTGACGTCGAGCGATCCGACCGGGACAGGGGCGCCGCCGAACTCGGCGACGAGCGCGCCGACGCGGTGGGCGAGGGTGACGCCCCGAGTGGGGATGCCGAGGAGCACCAGTCCCTCGGGGCCTTTGTTGGACTCGAGGATCTCGTGCGAGATCCGAGTCAGGGCCCGGGCGATGTCGGCCTCGTGCAGCACGGTGCGCGTGCTCATCCGCCGCTCCCTTCTCCGCCTCACGGGACGGTGTTAAAGGTTGCTGTGATCGCCGTCCAGTCTACGACACAGCGAAGGCCGGACCCGAACCGGGGCCGGCCTTCGCCGAGTCGCGCGCCCGGGTCAGCGGGGCGCGGGTCCGCGCAGCACGCGGGAGGCCACGACGAGCGCGGCAGCGATCAGCACGACGTTCTTGAAGATGTACTGGCCGGTGAGGGTCGGGCCGACCGGACCGAAGACCTCCGCGGGCAGCAGCACGATCGGCGACAGGATGCCCACGAACGCGAGCGCGAGCACCACGAGGCCGACGCGGGCGAAGACGCCGCCGGCGATGAGGAGCGCACCCGCGGCGACCTCGATGACCGCCGTGGCGACGAGAGCGGCCTGCCCGCTCACCAGGCCGAACGTGAGCTTCTCCCACGTGCGGCTGACGAGGGCCTCTACCGGGCTCACTCCGGGGAAGAACTTCAGGGCCCCGAAGACCAGGAACACCGCGCCGAGGGCGACGCGCAGGGCCGGGATGCTCCAGCGCTGCAGCGAGGCCTTCACTGCGGCTTCGGCGCGGGCCTCCCACGCGAGGAGGGCGCTGAGCGGGTTCGGGCGGGCGGTGGATGCGGGGACGACGCCGCCGGCGCCGTGGATGGGAACGGTGGTCATGGCGTGATTCCTTCGGGTTCTGATCGCCCGCGATCGCGGGCACGGTGATCAGGACCCGCTGGAGCCACCGGGTGATACTCGCCGGCGCAGATCAGCGCCGACCCCACACAAGACCCGTCAGCAGAACGCCGGTTCGTTGTGGAGGATCCACAACGAACCGGCGTTGCGGATTCGTCAGGCCGCGGGGGTCGTGGCCGCGCGATACAGGTCGTCCTCGACCTGGGACGCCCGGATCGGGTGCCCCTGGCTCGTCAGGCACTTCCCGCTGGTGAGGTCCCACTTCCAGTCGTGCAGTGAGCACGTGAGCACGCCGTCTTCGATCTTCCCCGTCTTCGTGAGGTCGGCGCGCAGGTGCGGGCAGCGGCGCTGCACGATCCAGTCGCCGAGCTGGGCGTCCTCGGTCTGGTCCGTCTGCTCCGCGTACCAGTTCTCGACGTACTCGATGCGGTCACGCGAGAGGCATTTGAGGAAGGTGGTGAGGAACTCGTTGAACTTGCCGCTGCGGCCCACGGAGAACTGCATCGACAGGAAGATCGAGTTGGACCAGTCGATCTCGTGGTCGGCGATGTTGGTCGAGACCAGGTCTGCGGGGATCGTGTACCAGTAGATGCACTCGTCGCCGTCGGCGTACTCGCGCACCTTGGCCTTCGGGAAGTCCACCACCATGTCGAGCTCCCCGATGCGGAAGCGCACCACACCGCCCACGCCGTTGCGGATCGTGCGGGCGCGGCGCAGCAGCGGCTCCCACCACTCCTTGATCGCGGCGAGCATCTCGTCCGGCGGGAGCACGGCGGCGCGGGTCGCCTCCTCCGCGCGAACCTCGTCCTGGCGCGCGTCGCGCTGCTCGGCGAGGTATGCCCACTTGTCATCGAAGATGCGGTCGATCTCGGCCTGCGTGTAGAGCGTCTGCGTGACCGAGATCTCGCCGTCGTTCAGCTCCACGACCGTGCCGGGCACGAACTCGTAGCCCTTCTGCTCGGGACGCAGCTGCGCCATGTGCGCGAGGAACTGGCGCTGGTCGGTGAAGATCGAGTCGTCCTCGATGCCGTAGCCGTTGTATTTGAACAGCTCCTCGCGGAGGAACATCGGCGGCCCCGCCATCGGGAAGACATGCTCGGCGTCGACCTTCTCGATGTAGTACATCGCGCGCTTGTTCTGGGCGTCGCGCTTGAGTTTGGCGAAGTTCTGCTTGGCGTCCTGAGGGAGGTCGTAGACCATCGGCCACCAGATCGCGCCCGACACCTGCGTGAAGTAGGCCTCCGGCTTCGAGAACGACATCAGCTTCTCGAGGTCGAGCGGGTGCGAGTCGTTCTGGTTCAGGATACTGGCGGTGCCGTCGTCGACCGATAGCGACGAGTCGCCGATCGGGCCGTCGCTGGGTGCCCGCAGCGGCGTCACCATGACCTTGAGGTCGCCGAACTCGAGGGGAACGCCCGCCTGCGTGTAAACGATGTTGTCGTACCCGAGCCGGCGAAGATCCTGCTCGAGGTCGTCCGTCGGATAGTCCGGCAGGAGGACCTTGATGCTCTTCGGCACGTGCTTGTGCATCAGCGCCGGGTCGAAGTGGTCGCGGTGGCGGTGCGAGATGTACAGGAAATCGGCCTTGCCGTATGTCTCCCAGTCGAGTGCCCGGTTGTCGGGGAACGGGAACCACGACCCGAAGAAGGTCGGCCCGATCACCGGGTCGCAGAGGATGCTTCCTCCCGCCGTCTCGATGAACATTCCGGCGTGGCCGAGGCCCGTGATGCGCATGGGGTTGCCCTCCTGTCGAACCAGACGATTCTAGGTGAGGCTCGCGGGGCGCACCGGATCGCCCGCCGTGCAAAACCGGATCCGGCCGTCGAGGATGCTGGGGATCAGTCTTCGAAGAGACCGCGGATGTCATCGGCGGTGAGCGCCTGCCCGAACAGCGCGTCGTCGTCCATCACCGACCGGAACAGCCGCGCCTTGCGCCGCTGCAGCGCCATCACCTTCTCCTCGATCGTGCCGTTCGCGATCAGCCGGTAGACCATCACGCTGCGGTGCTGGCCGATGCGGTGCGCTCGGTCGACGGCCTGCGCCTCGGCGGCGGGGTTCCACCACGGGTCGAGCAGGAACACGTAGTCCGCCTCGGTGAGCGTCAGGCCGAACCCGCCGGCCTTGAGGCTGATGAGGAACACGGGCGCCTCTCCCCCACGGAAGGCGGCGACGGCGGCATCGCGGTCGCGCGTCGATCCGTCGAGATACGCGTACGGGATGCCGCGTGCCTCGAGCTCCTTCGCCACCAGCCCGAGGAACGACGTGAACTGGCTGAACACGAGTGCCCGGTGCCCCTCGGCGAGGGCCTCGTCGAGCTGTTCGAAGAGCGCGGCGAGCTTGCTCGGCGCGATGCCCGCGTGCGCGGGGTCGACGAGCTCGGGAGCCAGGCTCAGCATGCGCAGGAGCGTGAGGGACCGGAAGACGATGAACCGGTTGCGGTCGAGATCGTCGAGGAGTCCGAGCACCTTCTGACGCTCGCGCTGCAGCACCGTGTCGTACAGGGCGCGATGGGCGGCGCCCAGTTCGATGCGCACCTCCTGCTCCTGCTTGGCGGGGAGGTCCGCGGCGACGAGATCCTTGGTCCGGCGCAGCACGAGCGGACGGATGCGGCGCCGCAGCCGCGCGAGGCGGCCGGCGCGATACGCTCCGCCCTCCTGATTCTCGGGAACCGTGCCCTTCTCGATGGGCCCGACGTACTCCTCGCGGAACCGCCGGCTCGAGGCGAACAGCCCCGGTGCCGTCAGCGAGAGCAGCGCCCAGAGCTCGGTGAGGCTGTTCTCGAGGGGTGTGCCCGTGACGGCGAAGACGACGTCGGCCGACAGATCTCGCGCGGCGCGATAGGCCTTGGTCCGGCTGTTCTTCACGAACTGCGCCTCGTCGAGGATGAGGCCCGCCCATGGAACCGCGGCGAACTCGCGCTCGTCGAGCCGGAGCAGGGTATACGAGGTGATGATGATGTCGGCCGAGGTCGCGGCATCCATCACCGTCGTTCCGCGCTTCGCGCGCGTCGCGTCGACGACGGCGACCCGCAGATCGGGCGTGAAGCGGGCCGCTTCGCTCTGCCACGTCGAGAGCACCGACGTCGGCGCCACGACGAGGAACGGCCGCGTCTCGCCATCCTCCCGGGCGCGGGAGATGAGCGCGAGCAGCTGGAGCGTCTTGCCGAGGCCCATGTCGTCGGCGAGGATGCCGCCGAGGCGGTGCTCCCAGAGGAAGGCGAGCCAGTCGTACCCCACGCGCTGGTAGGGTCGCAGCTCGGCGTGGAGCGCCGACGGCAGAGGGCTTGCGGGCACGCCGTCGGCGTCGCGCAGTGCTTCGACGGTCTCCCGCCACGACACCGCAGGCTGCGCCTCGTCGGCGAGGTCTTCGAAGTCCGCCCAGAGAGCGGTCTGGTAGCGGCTGATGCGAGGCCCCGTCTCCCACTCCTCGAGCTCTCCGGCTTCGTCGATCAGGTCGCGCAGGCGCTGCAGCGACGGATGCGACAGGGAGAAGTACGCGCCGTCGCTGAGCAGGATCTTCTTGCGCCCGCGCGACAGCGCCGTGAACAGCGTGCCGAACGGGATGCGGCGGCCGTCGATCGTCACCACGACACCGAGGTCGAACCAGTCCGGATCGTTCGTCTCCACGGTCGTGATGTCGATCCGTGGATCGCCGGCGAGCTCCCGGTACTGCGGCCGCTCCCCCGAGATCTCGACGGTGACGTCGGGGTCGGCTTCGAGCAGCGGCAACAGGCGCGACGCGAACTCCGCCGCGTCGAGGCCCGTCAGGGTGTCGGCCGAGGCGAAGTCGACGGGCGGGTGGCTCTCCCACAGCGACTCGATGCGGCTGCGGATCGCCGTCTCGGCAGCGGCGTCACGATCCTCTCCCGTCGAGTCGAGTCCGAGGAGGTCGCCGTCGCCGTAGCGCCACGAGAGCGTGTAGACGAGCCGGTGGTTCGGCTCGAAATGCACGCGCGCGGCGAGCTGCGGCCGCGGCGGCGGCGCGATGTCGAGGCCGGGTGCCTCGATATCGACGCGGCGCGCGATCCGCGGCAGATGGTCGCGGACGAACTCCTCGGCCTCCGGCCCCGGTACGACGACGGCCTGGCGCGCCGTGAGGAGCGCGGGTACCGGGTCGGGCAGCTCCACGGCGGCGAGGACGAGGGCGATGCGCTCGCGCTCGACAGCGAACCGGTACACCCCGGTACGCCCGACCGGGCGCAGGGCGGAGGCATCCGTGCGCTCGCCGTCGATCGTCACCGAGGGCACGATCTCGAGCCCCCGGCCGGTGCGCTGGGCCTGCACGGCCACCGTCGCCGCCGTGGCGAGGGCGACCGCCGCGGTCCGCTTGGTGGGAACGAGCGGGATGCCGCGATCCGCCGCGGCAGACAGGTGCGGCCAGAGCAGGCTCGACTCGATGTCGTCGAGGGTGAGCCACTCCGAGACGTCGGAGAACGCTCCGAACGAGCGGACGTCGCGGCCGATGCTGTGCAGCTCCGCGAACCAGCGCGCCTGCGCGGGGTCGTAGGCGGTGGTGGGCCGGCGCAGAGCGTCCCACGAGACGCCGCCCTTGATCCACGAGTCGGAACGGGCCGAGCGCTCGAGCGGGCGCAGGCCCACCAGCACGTCGGCGCCATGCTGGTGCAGGCTCCTCGGCGTCGCCGACTCGACACGTGCCGGCGCCCAGGTGGACGCTCCGCGCCGGATGCGCTGCCGGAGCTCGACCCCCAGGGCGAGCGCGGTGCGGGCGCGCTCCGCCGGTGCGGCGGGTGTGAGGACGTCGCGCCACGACCCGCCTCCGGCGGCCGCGGCCGCGGGCGCGGCGGCCGCGAGCCGGTTGCTCGCGAGAAGCGCAGCGACGGTGTGCTTGCAGTCGAACTGCACCGGGCACGTGCAGGACGTCGCCGCGATGGGGTGGTCGACCCGGTGCGGGTCGAGCCGCACCCGGCAGCGGTACGTCCGGCCGCCGCTGCCGGCCACCACCGCTTCGATGACCGACGTGAGCGGATCCCACTCGACGCGCTCGACGGCGCCGTCGGCGAAGTAGCCGACGCCGCGCTCGTACGTGCCGCTGTCGACGAACCGGCGGACGTGTCCGGGATCGACGAACGGAGGGGGGCCGACAGGCGGCGGGGTCACGGCATCCATCCTGCCCGCTCCCGCCGACACCCGGACGGGTGTGCGCTCGTCGTCAGCTCGCGCGTGCGATGCGGGCGAGGACGCCGTGCACGAAGGGGCCCGACTCGTCGGAGGAGAACTCCTTCACCAGCTCGACCGCCTCGTCGATCGCGACGGCGGTGGGAACCTCGTCGTTGTAGAGGATCTCCCAGGCGCCGATGCGCAGCACGGCACGGTCGACCGCGGGCATGCGGGCGAGCGTCCAGTCCTTCGCGAACGTCGTGATCTGCTCGTCGATGGCGTCCTGGTTGTCGATCACGCCGTCGACGATCTCGCGCGCGTAGAGCCACGAAGCCTGACGGGCCGGCTCGCCCGCCGCACGCTTCGCCTCGGCTGCGAGCACCGTCGCGGGCTCGTCGCCGCGCACGTCCGCCTGGAACAGGATGTCGAGCGCGCGCTTGCGCGCCTTCGTACGGGCACTCATCTGTCAGCGACCGCCGACGTCAGTTGACGCGGCCGAGGTAGTCGCCCGTGCGGGTGTCGACCTTGACCTTGGTGCCGGTCTCGACGAACAGCGGAACCTGGATCTCGTAGCCGGTCTCGACGGTGGCGGCCTTGGTGCCGGCCGACGAGCGGTCGCCCTGCAGACCAGGCTCGGTATACGTGATCTCCAGGACGACGGATGCCGGGAGCTCGACGTACAGCGGGTTGCCGTTGTTGAGGGCGATCTGCACCTGCTGGTTCTCGAGCAGGAAGTGGGCCGCGTCGCCGACCGTCGCCGCGCCGACGTTGATCTGGTCGTAGTCCTCCACGTCCATGAACACGAAGTTGTCGCCGTCGTTGTAGAGGTAGGTGAAGTCGCGGCGGTCGACGTTCTCGATGTCGATCTTCGCGCCCGCGTTGTAGGTGCGGTCGACGACCTTGCCCGAGACGACGTTCTTGAGCTTCGTCCGGACGAAGGCACCGCCCTTGCCCGGCTTGACGTGCTGGAACTCGATGACGTTCCAGAGCTGTCCGTCGATCGAGAGGACGACGCCGTTCTTGATGTCTGCGGTGGAAGCCATGAGGGTACGAATCCGTTTCGTTGAAGTGCGTGGAGGCGATCGCTGCCCCGTGAACGTGCTCAGGGGTCGGAAATGCCGACGTTCGATTCTACGGGATGCCTGGTCCTCGGCCGATTCGTCAGCCCTCGGCCTGCCCGGTGACGATGTCGATGAGGCGTGCGACCGCCGTCGCGTAGCCGGGCACGCCCTCTCCGATCACGTGGACCACGGCGACGTCGGCGACGTACGAGTGGTGGCGGAACTCCTCGCGCGCCATCACGTCCGAGATGTGCACCTCGGCCACCGGCAGGGCGACGCCCGAGAGGGCGTCGCGCAGCACGACGGAGGTATGGGTCAGGCCGCCCGGGTTGATGACGATGCCGGCGCAGTCCTGTCGCGCGTCGTGGATCGCGTCGAGGAGAACCCCCTCGTGGTTGCTCTGCACCGCCCGCACCTCGAAGCCGCGCCGGGCCGCGGCATCCGTCGCCAGACGCACGACGTCGGCCAGCGTCTCGGTGCCGTAGATCTGGGGCTCCCTGGTGCCCAGCAGGTTCAGGTTGGGGCCGTTGACGAGCAGGAGGCGACGAGGGGCGGTCATGCTCGCACGATATCAGCGCGCGCGGAGCCGGCCCCCTGTGCGGAGAGCCGGACGGGCGCGTTGCCGGCGCCGTATCCGTCGTAGCGGCCGCGGCGCTCGACGAACTCGCAGAACAGGTCGCCGACCGTCGCAGTGTAGAAGTGCAGGTACTCGCCCTGCGCGTCGCGATCGAAGACGAGGTCGAGCTCGCGGAGCATCGCGAGGAAGCCGTCGTCGAGGTCGAACCGCGCCGCGAGATCCTCGTAGTAGTTGCGTGGGATCGGCAGCGGCCGCAGCCCCCTGGCCCTCGCCGCGCGCGCGAGCGCCACGATGTCGTCGCAGGCGAAGGCGACGTGCTGCGGCATGGCGGCCGGGCGGCCCGACAGGATCGGCGGCGACACGTTGAGCGGGATGCGGATGGAGCCGTCCGGGGACTGGATGACGCGGCTCTGCACGAGGCCCTGCGGGCTCGCCACCTCCGTCGAGCTCGCCGTGGGGAGTTCGAGCACCGAGGAGAAGAACAGGATCGCCTCGTCGACGACCTGCCAGGGCTGACCGAGGCTCACGTGGTCGACGGCGATGATGGGGCTGTCGCGCAGGGGTTCGCCGTGTTCGAACTCTGCGGCCCACGTCGGTTCGCTCTCGGTGCCGCGCGACGACCAGAAGATCTCGGTGCCGTCCGGCGCCGTGCCGCCGTCGAGCAGCTGCTCCCCCGCATACGTGCGCCGGTAGGCGAACGGCGTGCCCAGTTCGGCGGCCCGCGCGGTGAGAGCGGCGGCATCCGGGACGTCGAACCCGACTGCCGCGATGTGCGGGTCGAGGTCGCGGGCATGCTGCTCGTTGAGGACGACGCGCGCGTCGCCTGACGTCCACAGCGTGACGGGCTTCGTCCGGTGCTTGCCGCGCGGGGTGAACCCGACCGTTTCCAGCAGCTCCTCGATGCTCGAGGTGTCCTCGGCCTTGATCTCGACGAAATCGAAGCCCACGGGCGTTCCGCCGTCGGCGAGCGTCGCGAAATCGGCGGGCGCGGCGCTCCCGAGCTCCCGCGCGACGGCGTCCTCGAGCCAGCGCAGCGACCGGCGCGCGTGCACAGCGGTCCCTCGCACGTCGACCTGCCGGAACGTGTCGTTGAAGACCTCGAGGGACACCGGGCCGTCGTAGCCGGCGCGCAGGACGTGGGTGAGGAAGCGCGTCAGATCGAAGCTCCCCTCGCCCGGGAAGAGGCGATGGTGACGGCTCCACGACAAGACGTCCATGGAGAGCGCGGGCGCATCGGCGAGCTGAAGGAAGAAGATGCGCTCGCCCGGGATGTCTTCAATCGCCTGCGGGTCGTGGCCGCGCGACAGGATGTGGAACGAGTCCAGGCAGATGCCGACCGCCGGGTGGTCCGCGAGCTGCACGATCCGCCACGCACGGCGGTAGTCGTCGACGTATCTGCCCCAGGCCAGCGCTTCGAAGGCGATGCGGACGCCGTACTCCTGCGCGAGATCGCCGAGCCGGCGAAGCTGGGATGCCGACACAGCGTCGTCGTCGACCGTCGCGGTCGACACGTTGCTGCAGCACAGCACCACCTCGATCCCCATCCGCCGCATGAGGGAGAACTTCGCCCGCGCGCGCCGCAGCACGTCCTGGAACGCCGGTTCGTCGACTCCTTCGACGTCGCGCATCGGCTGGTACAGGTCCAGCGTCAGCCCGAGGCGCTCCGCGAGAGCGCGGACCTCCTCGGGGCTCTCCGGCGCCGAGATGAGGTCGGGCTCGAAGATCTCGACGCCGCCGAAGCCCGCTGCGGCCGCGGCGTGCAGCTTCTCGACGAGCGTCCCGCTCATGCACACCGTCGCGATGGAGGTCCTCATGGCGTCACAATGTACCAGTCGGTACATTGTGACGCACCCCCTCCCTCGCGGGCGCCGCGTGCGGCGCCCACTATCCTGGCGGTCGTGCCCCCCGTTACGCGTGATGCCGAGCGGACGCGAGCAGAGCTCCTCGCGGTCGCGACCGAGGTGTTCGCCGAGGAGGGGTACTCCGGAGCCCGCGTAGACGACATCGCCGAGCGCACGCGCACGACGAAGCGGATGATCTACTACTACTTCGGCGGCAAGGAGCAGCTCTATCTGGCGGTGCTCGAGAACGCCTACCAGGGCATCCGCAAGGCCGAGCAGGCGATCGACGTGGACCACACGGATCCCGTCGCCGCGATCCGCCAGCTCGCCGAGCTCACGTTCGACCACCATGTGACGCACGACGCCTTCATCCGGCTGGTGGCCATCGAGAACATCCATCGCGGCGAGTTCATCCGGCGGATCGAGTCGCTTCGCACACTCGCCCAGCCGGCGAAGACGCTCCTCGACGAGATCCTCGAACTCGGCCGCGCGGCAGGTGTCTTCCGGGAGGATGTCGACGCGATCGACGTCCATCTCGTCATCAGCGCCTACTGCGTGTTCCAGATCGCCAACCAGTACACCTTCGGCTACCTCTTCGACGTGTCGTTCACCGACCCGGAGCGCCGGAGCCACCTGCGCTCGCTCATCGGCGACGTCGTCGTCGGCTGGCTCACGAACGCCCCGCGATAGTCCGGCGCACCCGCCGTCGCACCACTCGGCGCAGCGGCGCCTCACGTTCCCCGCCGAACTCGTGACTCCATTCGCTCTTGACATCGACGATCCGTCGTGGTTTTCTCTGAACGTACCAGTTAGTACATAGACGTGCCGGTCCGACGAAGGAGTGCCATGAGCCAGACACCGCCGTATCTCGTGGGGCTGGTCGGAACGGGCGTGACCCCCTCCCTCACGCCGGCGATGCACATGGCCGAGGCTCGCGCCCTCGGCCTCGACTACGTGTACCGCACCATCGACCTCACGACACTGGGCCTCGCCCCCGACCAGCTGCCCGACATCCTCGCGTGGGCGCGTCGCCTCGGTTTCGACGCCCTCAATGTCACCCATCCCTGCAAGCGCCTCGTGCTCGAGTACCTCGACCGCATCGACCCGCTCGCCCAGGCGCTCGGCTCGGTCAACACCGTGCTCTTCACCGACCAGGGGCTCGTCGGTCACAACACCGACACGACCGGGTTCGAGACGGCGTTCCGCACCGGCCTTCCGCGCGCGGCGGTCGTCGACGTGACGCTGCTCGGGGCGGGCGGTGCGGGCTCCGCCGTCGCGGATGCCCTGCTCCGCGTCGGGACCCGCCGGCTCACCGTCGTCGACATCGACGCCGAACGGGCCGAGGAGCTCGCGACCGACCTGGCGCGTCGTCATGTCGTCGAGGTGGCCCACGCCACGACGGACGCTCTCCCGAACCTCCTCGCGTCGGCGTCGGGGCTGGTGCACTGCACGCCGACCGGCATGAAGGAGCACCCGGGAATGCCGTTCTCCCCCGACCTGCTGCGGCCCGAGCTGTGGGTCGCCGACATCGTCTACCGGCCGCTCGACACCGCGCTCCTGCGCGCGGCCCGCGACGCCGGCTGCGCCACGCTCGACGGCGGAAGGATGGCGGTCCACCAGGCCGTCGACGCGTTCCGCCTCATCACGGGCCACCAGCCCGACTCCGATCGCATGATCCGCCACTTCCACGACCTCGTTGCGCCGCACCCCGTGCCGGCGTGACACTCACCAGAGAAGGACGACCGATGACCACCACCGCAACGACGCGGAAGACCCCCGTGAAGGCGGCTGTCGCCAGCTTCATGGGCAGCGCCGTGGAGTACTACGACTTCTTCCTGTTCGGCTCCGCCGCAGCGCTCATCTTCCCCACCGTCTTCTTCCCCTCCGACAACCAGGCCGCGCTCGTCATGTCGTTCGCGACATTCGGCTTCGCCTACATCGCGCGTCCCGTCGGCGCCGTCATCCTCGGCCACTTCGGCGACCGCATCGGCCGGCAGAAAGTGCTCATGTTCACCCTGCTGCTCATGGGCATCTCGACCTTCACGATCGGCTGTCTACCGGGCTACGAGCAGATCGGCTGGGCCGCCCCCGCGCTGCTGGTGCTGTGCCGGCTCATGCAGGGCCTGTCCGCGGCCGGCGAGCAGGCGGGCGCGTCGTCGCTCACGCTGGAGCACGCGCCCGACGACCGCCGGTCGTTCTTCACGTCGTGGACCCTCACCGGCACCCAGGGCGGCCAGATCCTCGCCGCGCTGATCTTCATCCCGGTCGTCGCGCTCCCCGACGAGATCAAGTACACGTGGGGCTGGCGCGTGCCGTTCTGGCTGAGCGCGGTCGTGGTGCTCGTCGCCTTCTTCATCCGGCGGACGCTGCACGAGACGCCCGAGTTCGAGCAGGCGAAGGCGGAGGGACGGATCGCACGGATGCCGCTCATCCCGCTCCTGCGCGACCACTGGCGCGACGTGCTCCGCGTCATCTGCTGCGCGTTCATCGCCGCCGTCTCGACGGTGTTCGGCAACCTCGCCATCGCGTACGGCGTGGAGGTCGGGCTCAACGCCGCCATCACGCTCTGGCTCGTCGTCGTCGCCAACCTCGTCGCGATCGGGACCCAGCCCCTGTTCGGCGCACTGGCCGACCGCATCGGTCGCAAGCCGGTGTTCATCTACGGCGCGCTCTCGTCCGCGGTCTTCATGCCCTTCTACATGCTGTCGATGGGGGCGGGGAACGAGTTCGTGACGTTCCTGCTCGCGGTGCTCACCTTCTCGTTCGGGTACGCCGCCGCAAACGCCGTGTGGCCCTCGTTCTACGGCGAGATGTTCAGCACGCGCGTGCGGTTCTCGGGCATGGCGATCGGCACGCAGCTCGGGTTCCTCATGGCGGGCTTCGCCCCGTCGATCGTCACGGCGCTGGGCGGCGTTCAGGAGGGCGGCTGGCTCGTCATCAGCGTCTTCACCGCGGTGATCTCCCTCATCGCGACCGTCAGCGCCCTCACGGCACGCGAGTCGAAGAGCATCCCCACGGCTGAACTCGGTCTCCGCTCCGAGCAGCGCGAGGAACTCGTGCCTGCCGTCTGAGCACCGCAGCCGTCACAGGCCCCGTCCCGCGATGCGGGGCGGGGCCTTCGAGGTCATGGCAGCGGGCGCGCCATCACGATCTCCGGACCGATGACGCTCGTGAACGTCTCGCCCGTGGGGACGAACCCCGCCCGACGATACGCGCCCTGGGCGCGGGGATTGTCCCGGTGCACGTCGAGGCTGAGCCGGGTGAGCCCGAGGGAGCTCACCCACTCCGCGGCGGCGGCGAGCAGGAGGTCGATCGCTCCCGTACCGCGATGAGCCGGGTTGACGTAGACCCCGACGACATCCGCCCGACGGTCGTCGACGAAGCGGCCCAGGTGATCGGTCTGCCCCGTCGCGCGGATGAGCACGGAAAGGCTGCCCACCCACACGTCGTCGATCACCGCCACGAACTGCGCGGCGGTCTCGCTCAGGGCGGCGAGCTCGGCGCGCTCGCGCCAGAACTGCTCCGAGCGGGCGGCGACCTGTTCCGGCGTCTCGAGGAAGGCGATGTCCGCGTCGGGATCGCTGGTCGACTCGAGCCGCAGCTCGCGCACCGCCTGCCACTCGTCGGAGCGGACGCGACGCACGGCCACGCTGCTCACCCCGCGACCTCCTGGTACGCGGCGAAGAGCAGCGACTCGTCGGGCGCCTGCAGCACGGTGGGCTTGGCGATGTCGTCGAGCACGATGAAGCGCAGCATCCCGCCGCGGCTCTTCTTGTCGCGCTGCATGGTCGACAGCAGCTGCGGCCACGCGCCGGGGCGATAGCCCGTCGGCAGGCCGAGGGACTCGAGGATGTCGCGGTGGCGCTGGGCGGCGGCATCCGGAAGCCGGCCCGCGAGGCGCGACAGCTCGGCGGCGAAGACCATGCCCACCGAGATCGCGGCGCCGTGGCGCCAGCGGTACCGCTCGGCGTGCTCGATGGCGTGGCCGAGGGTGTGCCCGTAGTTGAGGATCTCGCGAAGGCCCGCCTCGCGGAGGTCCTCCCCCACGACGCGCGCCTTCATCCCGATGGCGAGCTCGATGGTGCGGCGGAACGCCGCGCTCTGCGGGTCCACGGCGTTCTCGGGGTCCGCCTCGATGAGATCGAGGATCTCGGGCGCCCAGATGAAGCCGGCTTTGACGACCTCGGCATACCCCGCGACCCGCTCGTTGCGTGACAGCGTGCCGAGCAGGTCGAGGTCGCAGATCACGGCGCGCGGCGCCCAGAACGCACCGACGAGGTTCTTGCCCTCGGCGGTGTTGACACCCGTCTTGCCGCCGACGGCGGCGTCGACCATCCCCAGCACCGTGGTCGGCACCTGCACGACCTCGACGCCGCGCAGCCACGTCGCCGCAACGAACCCGGCCAGGTCGGTCACCGCTCCCCCGCCGAAGCCGACGACGGCGTCGGTGCGGGTGAAGTCCGCCTTGCCCATGACCTGCCAGCAGAATGCGGCCACTTCGATGCGCTTGCCCGCCTCGGCGTCGGGGATCTCCGCGAGGAGAACCTCGCGGTCAGCCATGAGCTGTGCGCGCAGGCGCTCCGCCTCGGCGGCGAGGGTCGGCGGGTGGATCACGAGCACCTTGCGCGCGGCGGGTGGCAGCGCCTCGCCGACGGATGACAGGATGCCGTGTCCCACGGTGATGTCGTAGCTCGCGTCTCCGCTCACGGTGATGGTCGTGGCATCCGTCATGCGGTCTGCTCCTTGTGCTGGTCGCCGGTGGGGGCCGACGGGTCGGTGGTGCCGCGCACCCACGCGACCAGGGCGTCGACGACGTCCTGCAGCGGACCGGTGGAGGTGTCGAGGATGATGTCGGCGAGTTCCTCGTAGACGGGGCGACGCTCTTCGAATATCGCCGTCCAGCGCTCGATCGCATCGTCGCCGCCCTGCAGCAGCGGGCGGTTCGAGTCGCGGACTCGGCCCGCCACGACGCGGGGAGAGACCGTGAGCAGGACGACGCGGTGCCCGGCGAGGTCGGCGCGCGTCTCGGGGTCCAGCACGGCTCCGCCGCCCAGCGAGACCACCCCGCCCGTCGCGAGCCCCTCGACCACGGCGGCGCGCTCGGCGGCGCGGAACTGCGCCTCACCGCGCTCGACGAACAGCTGGTCGATCGGTCCGTGGTCGCGGACGACCGCGGCGTCGGTGTCGAAGAACGGAAGGCTCAGCGCCCGCGCGACCTTCTTGCCGATGCTCGTCTTGCCGGCCCCCATGGGACCGATGAGCACGACGGTGTCAGAGTGCGAGGTCATGGTCGGCGAGGCCGGCGTCGCTCGCTGCCGCGCTGCGCAGCGCGTCGGGGATCGCCGCGAGGTAGCCCTCGATGTTGCGGCGCGTCTCGGCGACGCTGTCGCCCCCGAACTTCTCGAGCACGACGTCCGCCAGCACGACCGCGACCATCGCCTCGGCGACGACGCCCGCGGCGGGCACGGCACACACGTCCGAGCGCTGGTGGTGGGCCGAGGCGGTGTCGCCGGTGGCGACGTCGACCGTGCGCAGCGCCTTCGGGACCGTGGCGATCGGCTTCATGCCTGCGCGCACGCGCAGCACGGTGCCGGTCGACATGCCGCCCTCGGTGCCGCCTGCCTTGTCGCTCGAGCGGGTGATGCCGTCGCCGGCGGCGAACAGTTCGTCGTGCGCGGCGGAGCCGCGGCGGCGAGTGGTCTCGAAGCCGTCGCCGACCTCGACGCCCTTGATGGCCTGGATGCTCATGAGCGCCTGAGCGAGCTTCGCGTCGAGGCGGCGGTCCCAGTGCACGTGCGAGCCGAGCCCCGGAGGCAGGCCGTAGGCGAGCACCTCGACGATGCCGCCCAGTGTGTCGCCGTCCTTGCGGGCGTCGTCGACCTCGGCGACCATGGCCGCGCTCGTCGCGGCGTCGAAGCAGCGCAGCGGGTCTGCGTCGAGCGTGTCGACGTCGTCGGGAGTCGGCAGCGCCGAGCCTTCGGGGACCTGCACCGGACCGATCGAGAGGGTGTGGCTGACGAGACGGATGCCGAGCTCGGCCAGGAACGCGCGTGCGAGGGCGCCGAGGGCGACCCGGGCGGCGGTCTCGCGGGCGCTCGCGCGCTCGAGGATCGGGCGGGCCTCGTCGAAGCCGTACTTCTGCATGCCGACGAGGTCGGCGTGGCCCGGGCGGGGACGCGTGAGCGCCGCCCCTCGTCCGCGCGACTTCTCGGTGAGCTCCACGGGCTCGGCGCTCATGACCTCGACCCACTTCGGCCATTCGGTGTTGCCGATGCGCACGGCGATGGGACTGCCGAGGGTCGTGCCGTGCACGACGCCGGAGGAGATCGTGAGCTCGTCCTCCTCGAACTTCATGCGCGAGCCACGGCCGTAGCCGAGCTTGCGGCGCGCGAGATCCGCCTGGATCGCGGCGCGGGAGATGGGGACGCCCGCAGGCAGGCCCTCCATGACGGCGACGAGTTCGGGGCCGTGCGATTCGCCGGCCGTGAGCACGCGGAGCATTGGTCCAGTCTCCCACGCCCCGGGAGGCCGTTACGCCGCGGTGGGCTCCCCGAGCGCCTGGCGCATCGCCTGCAGCGCCTCCGCCTCGCGGTCGAGGGGCGTGCCGGGGTCGCCGTCCCGGAAGATCCGGATCTGCAGCAGAGCCTGATGCAGCAGCATCCCGAGTCCTGATCGGGCGGTGCCGCCCGCGCGATCCCACGCGGCCGACAGCGCCGTCGGCCAGTGCCCGTACACGACATCGAGCAGGTGGCCGCCCGAGCGGGCGAGGGCGTCGGCCGCGGCATCCGGAAGCGTTGCGTCGCCCGGCAGCGTCGCGATCGTGAGCGGCACGGCGGCGTGATCGGATGCTGCGAACGGCGTGGTCGTCACGGCGATTCCGATGCGGCGGCCGAGGTCGGCGAGCGGCGCGACCGCTTCCGGGCGGCGTGCGATCACATCCACCTCGCGCGCGCCGACCTCTCCGAGAGCGACCAGGGCGGAAGTCGCGGTCGCGCCGGCGCCGACGATGCGCGCCCGCGCCACCGTCGTGATGCCGTCGTCGGCGAGGGTGCGGACGATGCCCCCGACGTCGGTGTTGAAGCCGCGGGCACCGTCGGCGTCGAGCAGCAGCGTGTTGACCGCGCCGGTCAGTTCGGCGCGTCGGTCGAGCACCGCCGCGGCCGCGAACGCGACACCCTTGAGCGGCATCGTGAGCGAGAGGCCCCGCCACGCGTCGTCGAGCCCGGCGAGCTCGCCGGCGAAGGATGTCTCGTCGACTCTTCGGCGTCCGTAGGTCCAGTCGAGGCCGAGAACGTCGTACGCTGCGGCGTGCAGCTGCGGCGAGCGGCTGTGCGCGATCGGGTCGCCCCAGACCTCCAGACGCGACGCCTGGGGGCTCAGCACCCCTGGTCCGGGTTGTCGCGGCACCACTGCTGCCACTGCTCGACGTACTTCAGATGCTCGCTGTAGGTCGAGCTGAACTGCGTCTCGCCGGTGAGAAGGTTCACCGTCACGAAGTAGAGCCAGGGGCCGTCGGCCGGGTGCATCGCCGCGTCGATCGCAACGTCTCCCGGGTTGGCGATCGGGCCGACGGGCAATCCCGTGTGGACGTAGGTGTTCCACGGGTTGGGATCGTTGAGGGCCTCCTCAGACGAACTGACCGTTCCGTCGTGCATCTCTCCGTAGCCGTACTGCGCCGTGGAGTCCATCTGGAGCTTGCCGAATGTCTCCTGGTTGTTCGCGTCCAGCCGGTTGAGGATGACGCGCGCCACCTTCTGCATATCAGCCCCGGAGCTGGCCTCACGCTGAACGACTGAGGCGGTCGTGAGGATCTCCTGGCGCCGCTCGACAGGCACACCGGCGGCGTCGAGCGACTGGATCGTACGGTTGACGAGCGTCTGGATTGCCGACTGCGCGGTGACAGTCGGGTCGAAGGTGTAGGTCGCCGGGAAGAGCCAGCCTTCCAGCGGCTGCCCGCCTGCCGCGACGACGTCCGGGTCTGCGGGCACGCCGTACGCCGACGAGTCGGCAGCCGCCGCGGTGAGCTCTTCGAGCGGGATGCCGGTGCCCTCCGAGATCCGTGCGAGTGTCTGCTCGAGGGTGTAGCCCTCGGGGATCTGGGCGGTGAACTCCTGCTTGTTGGCGGGATCCATGATCGCGGCGAGGGCTGCTTCGCTCGTCATCTGCTTCTGGAGCTTGTAGACCCCCGGCTGAAAAGTGGGATTCTGCCCGCTCTTGATGAGGTAGTCGTAGAAGGCGTCGGGCGTCTTGGTCACGCCCGCGTCGTACAGCGACTGCGAGATCGGCGACCCGGTGTCGCCCTGGGCGATCGTGACGAACGTCTCGCCGTTGGCCAGTCCGGCCTCGTATTCCTTGGGCTCTTCCCAGCCCATGACCTCGCGGATCTTGTCCTCGTAGGTGTTCCACACGTACAGGCCGCCGGCGGCGATGCCGCCGAGGATCAGCAGCACGACGCCGAGGGCGATCCAGCCGCCGATGCGCCGGCGCTTCCTGTCCGGCGGCGGGGCGTGCCCGATGTCGTGGGTCGACGCCGATCCGCTGAAGAGGTCCTCGAGGGAGCCGGAGGGTGCGGACGGCGCGTCGGTCTCATCGCGAGCGGGCGGGGTGGCGCGAGCGGCCGACGGGGAAGCCACCCCGGCCGCGGGAGCAGCAGCAGGCGCGGCGCCCCCACGACTGTAGGGCATCGCAGGGCTCCCGCCGGCCGTGGCGAAGAGCCAGGGGTCGTCATCGACGGTCGCCTCGACGTCGATCGGCTGCGTCGTGGGACGAGGGGTGCGCAGCGGCACCGGCTGGAAGCCGCTGCCCGGCACGGGCTCGTCCACCGGGACGGCGGGGGTCGACGGCGGCGTGGGAGCGGTCCCGACGACAGGCGTGGAGCCGGTGATGAGCGATTCCCACGTGGCCGCGTGGGCGGCGGGAGCAGCCTCCGGCGCCGAGGGCGCAGGTGCGGCCGGCATCGTCGGCGTCTGCCCCGTCGTCGCCCGGCGCGCGGCGGCCTCGCGGGCGGCGCGGCGCGACGGGGGAACGGCTTCGCCGGCGGGCGATGAGTCGGGCATCAGGCGGGCTCCTGGGGGACGGGGGTTCCGGGAGGTCGTCCGGTGCTCTTCTCGACGTCGAGCGCTTGCTGGAGCAGGACGACCGCGGCGACCTGGTCCACGATGTTACGCGACGAACGCTGGGTTCTGCCCGAACTGCGCAGTGCCGCGTGTGCCGAGACGGTGGAAAGCCGTTCGTCGACGAGGCGCACGGGGAGCCCGGATGCCACCGCCAGCGCGGCGGCGAAGTCCCGGGCGTCCTGGGTCGAGGCCGTGTCCTCGCCGCGCATGTTCAGAGGCAGGCCGACGTAGAGCTCGACCGCCGAGAACTCGTCGGAGAGCGCCACGATGCGGGTCACCGATGCGTCGTCGCGCGGCACCGTCTCGACCGGAGTCGCGAGCAGGCCGTCGGGGTCGCACTTCGCTACCCCGACCCGGGCCTTGCCCACATCGATGCCGAGCCGCGTGCCGCGCCGGAAGCCGCTCACGCGCCGAGGGCGTCCTTCACCGAGACCAGTGCCGCAGGCAGGGCCGCAGCATCCGTTCCACCGCCCTGGGCGACGTCGTCGCGTCCGCCGCCGCCGCCGCCGAGCACGCCGGCGGCGCCCTTCGCGAGGACGCCCGCCTTGGCGCCCGATGCGCGGGCCGCGTCGTTGGTGGCGACGATCACGACCGGACGGTCGTTCACGACCGCGCCGAGCGCGACGACCGCGGCCTCGGAGCCGAGACGCTCGCGCACCTGCAGCGCCAGCGAGCGGACGTCGTCGGCGGATGCGGCGTTGCCGAGCGACTCCGCAACCACGACGGTGTCCCCGACCCGCGTCGCGGCGGCCGCGAGGGCCGGGAGCCGGTCGCCGAGGGCCTTGGCTTCGAATGCCGCGATCTTCTTCTCGGCGGCCTTGAGGCTCGCCTGCAGCTCGGCGATGCGAGCGGGCAGCTGCTCGCGCGGTGCCTTGAGCGAGGTCGTGAGCTGCGACACGAGGGCGCGCTCGGCCGCGAGTGAGCGGAAGGCGTCGAGACCGACGAGCGCCTCGACACGGCGGTTCGACGCGCCCACCGACGACTCGCCGACGAGGTTGATGAGCCCGATCTCGGCACTCGTCGACACGTGCGTGCCGGCGCAGAGCTCGCGCGACCACGGGCCGCCGATGTCGACCATGCGCACCGTGTCGCCGTACTTCTCGCCGAACAGCGCCATCGCGCCGAGCGAGCGCGCCTCGTCCAGCGGGAGGACGCGCGTGGTCACCTCGAGGTTGTCGCGCACCGCGTTGTTGGCGATCTCCTCGATCTCTGTCTTCGTCTCGTCCGACAGCGACTGGCCCCACGAGAAGTCGAAGCGCATGTAGCCGGCGCGGTTGAGCGATCCGGCCTGCGTCGCCGTCTTGCCGAGCGTGTCGCGGAGCGCGGCGTGCACCAGGTGCGTCGCGGAGTGCGCCTGACGGGCGGCGCGGCGGTTCGCAGCATCCACCACCGTCGTCGCCGCCTGACCGACGCCGAGCTCTCCCGTCGACACCTCGACCGTGTGGCTGATGAGTCCCGGCACCGGCTTCTGCACGTCGAGCACCTCGAGCTCGTAGCCCGGGCCGACGATGACGCCCTTGTCGGCGACCTGGCCGCCCGACTCCGCGTACAGCGCGGTCTCGGCGAGGATCACCTCGGCGATCTGGCCGGCACTCGCGCGGTCGACCGAGACGCCGTCGACGAGGATGCCGAGCACCTGCGACTCGGCCTCGAGGTCGGTGTAGCCGGTGAAGACGGTCTCACCCTGCGCCCGCAGGTCGCGGTAGACGCTGGTGTCGGCGAGCTGACGCTTGCGCGCCCGAGCGTCGGCTTTGGCTCGTGCGCGCTGCTCCTGCATCAGGCCGTCGAACGCGGCGCGGTCGACGCTGAGACCCGCCTCCTCGGCGATCTCGAGCGTCAGGTCGATCGGGAAGCCATATGTGTCGTGCAGCAGGAACGCCTCGGCGCCGGTGAGGGTCGTGCCCCCCGCAGCCTTCGTATCGGAGAGCGACTCGTCGAGGATCGACTCCCCCGCCGCCAGCGTGCGCAGGAACGTCGCCTCCTCGGCGAGGGCGTACTGGGAGATGCGCGCCCAGTCGGTCTCGACGACCGGGTAGGCGTCCTTCATGGCGTCGCGCGATGCCGAGAACAGCACCTCGAACGTCGGCCCGTCGACGCCCAGCAGGCGCATCGAGCGGATCACGCGGCGCATGAGACGGCGCAGGATGTAGCCGCGGCCGTCGTTGGACGGCGTGACGCCGTCCGACATGAGCATGAGCGACGAGCGGACGTGGTCGGCGACCACACGGAAGCGCACGTCGTCGTCGTGGTTCGCGCCGTATGTGCGGCCCGCGAGCTCGACCGCCTTGTCGAGCACCGGACGCACCTGGTCGGTCTCGTACATGTTGTCGACACCCTGCTTGATGAACGCGATGCGCTCCAGGCCCATGCCGGTGTCGATGTTCTTGTTCGGCAGCTCGCCGACGATGTCGAAGTCGTACTTCGAGCGAACGTTCGTGATCTCGTACTGCATGAACACGAGGTTCCAGATCTCGACGTAGCGGTCGTCGTCGGTCGCGGGGCCGCCGTCGATGCCGTACTCCGGGCCGCGGTCGAAGAAGATCTCCGAGCAGGGCCCGGCAGGGCCCGGAAGACCGGTGCTCCAGTAGTTCGTGTCCTTGCCGAGCCGCTGGATGCGCTCCTCCGGCAGGTCCGTGAGCTTCAGCCAGAGGTCGTGCGCCTCGTCGTCCTCTTCGTAGACGGTGACCCACAGGTCCTTCTGGTCGAAGCCGAGCCCGCCGTCGGCCTCGGGCGAGGTCAGCAGATCCCACGCGTAGCGGATCGCGCCCTCCTTGAAGTAGTCGCCGAACGACCAGTTGCCGAGCATCTGGAAGAACGTGCCGTGGCGCGGCGTCTTGCCGACCTCTTCGATGTCGTTGGTGCGGATGCACTTCTGGTTGTCGGCCGCGCGCGGGTACGGCGCGGGCACGTCACCCGAGAGATACGGGATGAAGGGCACCATTCCGGCCACCGTGAACAGCAGCGCCGGGTCGTCCGTCACCAGCGATGCCGAGGGGACGATGGTGTGGCCGTTCTTCTCGAAGTAATCGAGGAAGCGCTGTGCGATCTCGGCGGTCTTCATGCGGGTCCTTGCGTGTGCGTGCGAATGCGTGCGTGTTCGGGGAGTCTGACGAGGTTCATGCGGGGCGGCGCCGAGGCGGCGCCGGTGCGACTCAGTCGGCGATCTTGCGGGCGGCGTCGTCGACGGCGTCGGCGACATTCCCGACGGCGTCGGATGCGGCGGCCCGCGCGCTCGACGCGGCGTCGGCGGCGGCATCCCTCACGTCGTCGACGAGGCCGGCGAAGCGGGCCTCCTGTTCGCGGTACGCGTCGCCCATGCGGTCGGTGAACTCCGTGATGCGGGCGTCGACGTCGGCGAGGATCTCGTGGCCGCGCGGGTCCTTGTTGACCAGGTGGGCGAGAACGAAACCGCCGGCGATGCCGAGCAGGAACCACAGGAGGCTCTTCATGTCACCACTTCCTCGCGAGCCGCCGGGGCGCGGCATCCCCCCATCGTATGCGGAAACGATGAAGGGCGTCGGGTCTCCCCGACGCCCTTCGCGTGTTCGCAGAATTATCGAGCTGCGTAGTACTCGACGACGAGCTGGACGTCGCAGACCACGGGGACCTCGGCGCGCTTGGGGCGACGCACGAGACGGGCCTGGAGCTTGTCGAGCTCGACCTCGAGGTAGCCCGGAACGGGCGGCAGGACCTCGGCGTGACCGCCGAGCGCTGCGACCTGGAAGGGCTCGATGCCCTCGCTCTTGGCCTTGACGTGGATGAGCTGACCCGGCTTCACGCGGAAGGACGGGCGGTCGACGAGCTGGCCGTCCACGAGGATGTGGCGGTGCACGACGAGCTGGCGAGCCTGCGCGGTGGTGCGGGCGAAGCCGGCGCGCAGCACGAGGGCGTCGAGACGCATCTCGAGCTGCTCGACGAGGTTCTCACCCGTCAGGCCCTGGGTGCGGCGGGCCTCGTTGAACTGGATGCGCAGCTGCTTCTCGCGGATGCCGTACTGCTCGCGCAGACGCTGCTTCTCGCGGAGACGGACGGCGTAGTCGCTGTCCTGCTTGCGCTTGGTGCGGCCGTGCTCGCCCGGCGCGTAAGGGCGCTTCTCGAGGTACTTGGCTGCCTTGGGGGTCAGCGCGACGCCGAGGGCGCGGGAGAGACGGACCTTGCGGCGGTCCTGGGACTTCGTTGCCACGAAGTGTTCCTTTCGATGACGCGGCCGTGTCTTTCACGGCCCGCGGACGTATCGCCCCGTCTTCGCCCTGTCCGGACTGCACGCCGGGGCATGCCGGAAGGTAGGTCAGGAAGAGAGGGGATGCCCGAAAACTGCGTTTCGAGCCGCTCAAGTCTACCAGACGCGCCGTCGGGCCTTTATGAGAGGGCGACGACCAGCGTCGACGCGGCGAGCACCGCGCACACAGGCGTCATCGTGAGGCGCTCGGCGCGACTGCGGGAGCGGGCGTTCATGACGATGCCGACGGCGAAGTAGGCGAAGAGCACCCAGGTCAGGGTGCGCACGGCGATGCTGTCGCCGCCCGGCAGGATGCCGGCGCGACTGAGCAGCACCGCGGCGATTCCGCCGTAGAGGAGGACGGATGCCGCGCTGGCGATGCGCAGCCGCCGCGGCAGCACGCGATGCGCTCCGCCCCACACGAACCGTCCCCACGGTGCCCCCGCCGCGACGCAGATCTGCAGGGCGGCGAGGCTGCTCAGCAGGAGGCACGCGACGGCCACGGCGACCGTCTCCGGGATCACGGGAGTCGTCCGTTCATGCCTGCTCCCCCACGTCGTCGATCCACTCGCGCATCACGGCATGCGAGCGCAGTCCGTACTCGAGCGTCGCGCGCTGGAACGCGAAGATCCTGCGCGACGCGTCATCGAGTCCGGCAGCCTTCGCGTCCACCTCGGTCGCCAGGGCTTCCAGTGCCTCGCGGGACCCGTCGACGTGCTCACGGATGCCGCGGAGGACGTCCGCCCGATCCTCCGGGGCCTCGAGCAGGCCGAGCAGGTAGACCCTCGCGAGGACGACGGTCTCGGCATCCGTTCCTCCGGAGATCGGCGCCCGCATCCACGCGCGCCACCGCTCGCGCCCCTCGTCGGTGATCCGGTGGACCTTGCGGCCGCGCCGGCTGCCGTCAGCCTCGGCGACCACCACGGCGCCGTCGTCCACGAGGTGCTGCAGAGCGCGCTGGATGCTGCCGGAGCTGGCGCTGTAGAAGAGCGAGATGCCGGCGGCGAACCGTTTCTGGAGGTCGTAGAGCGACAGAGGCCCGCTCAGGAGCAGGCCGAGGATGACGAACTGCACGCGACACCTCCCGGCACGGGGGACGAATATCCCTCTGAGGGATATCAATCTACCTCTGAGGGATATCGCAGGTCAACGAGGCGGCGGTCAGCCGCCGTCGAGGATGCGACGGATCTTCTCGAGACGAGCCTGGACATCGCGCTCGGCGCCGAGCGCCTTCGGCTCGTAGTAGCGCCGACCGCGCAGTTCGTCGGGCAGGTACTGCTGCGCCGCGATGCCGATCTCGGCGTCGTGCGGATACACGTAGCCCTTGCCATGGCCGAGGCGCTTCGCGCCCGGGTAGTGGGCGTCGCGCAAGTGGATCGGCACACGGCCGAAGCCGCCCGAGCGCACGTCGGCGATCGCCGCGTCGATCGCGAGGTAGGCGGCGTTCGACTTCGCAGTGGTCGCGAGATACGCCGTCGCTTCGGCGAGCGGGATGCGGCCCTCGGGCATGCCGATGAACTGCACCGCGTCGGCGGCGGCCACGGCGATCGGCAGCGCCTGGGGGTCGGCGAGCCCGATGTCCTCCGCCGCCGAGATGATGAGGCGCCGGGCGATGAACCGCGGATCCTCCCCCGCCTCGATCATGCGGGCGAGGTAGTGGATCGCGGCGTCCACGTCCGATCCGCGGATCGACTTGATGAATGCGCTGATGACGTCGTAGTGCTCGTCGCCCTGGCGGTCGTAGCGCAGGAGCGCGCGATCCACCGCCTGCGCGACGTTGTCGGCCGAGATCTCGGGTGCGGCGGCCTCGTCCTGGTCGTCCTCATCGGGGACGGCGAGGGAAGCTGCGGCCTCGAGTGCTGTGAGAGCCCGCCGTGCGTCGCCGGAGGCGAGCCGCACGAGCGCGGCGCGCGCTTCGTCGCCGAGCACGACCGCACCGGACAGCCCGCGGGCATCGGCCACCGCGCGGTCGAGGAGCATGCCGAGGTCCTCGTCGGTGAGCGGCTTGAGCGTCAGCAGCAGTGACCGTGACAGGAGAGGCGAGATCACTGAGAACGACGGGTTCTCGGTCGTCGCCGCGATGAGCACCACCCAGCCGTTCTCGACGCCGGGCAGAAGGGCGTCCTGCTGCGCCTTGGTGAAGCGGTGGATCTCGTCGAGGAAGAGGATCGTGGACTGGCCGTACAGATCGCGCTGGGTCAATGCCTCCTGCATCACCTCGCGCACGTCGCGCACGCCGGCCGTCACCGCCGAGAGCTCGACGAACCGGCGTCCCGAGGAACGGGCGATCGCCTGTGCCAGCGTCGTCTTCCCCGTGCCTGGCGGGCCCCACAGGATGACCGACGTCGCCGCGCGGGCCGCGGCATCCGGGTTCGCGAGGGTCACCAGCGGGGACCCCGCCCGCAGGAGATGCGCCTGGCCCGCGACCTCTTCCAGCGAGGTCGGGCGCATACGCACCGCGAGAGGCGTCAGTCCCTGGAAGAGCGCAGTCGGTGAGCCCACGCCCACGGAGGCTCCGCGTGACCCGCCGGCGGCGCGCGGAGAAGAGGTGGGGACGGTCACCTCACCAGGCTATCCCGCGCTCACGACACGGGATCTGCCAGGTTTGGCCGCCGCGGTGCGGGCCCGTAGGATCAACCCGCCCGGGCGCTGCCTGGCACGAGGCGCATGCGCCCGACACGAACGGAACGAGGAGGTCACGTGGCGACCGGTGGCAAGGACCGTGACGCACGGGCTGCGCGGGAGCGCACGCGGCTGTACGAGGCGCGACGTCGGTTCCACGACGATCAGGCGCGCCGTCGCACGCGCGACAACCTGATCGCGGGCATCGTCGGCGGCGTGCTCGTGCTCGGCCTGATCGGCGCCCAGACGCTGTACTTCGTCGCCGGACCCGGCGCCCCCGAACCATCGCCCTCGTCGACGCCGACGCCGACCGCGACGACGCCGGAACCGACCCCGTCGGTGACGGCGACGCCGGAACCGACCGCGACGCCGACGCCCACGCCCTGACATCTCGGGTCGCGCGCCGCAACCGCACCTCAGGCCGGGCATCCGCCGTACTAGGCTGTGAGCCGTCCTACTCCCTACAGACGGCGCGAGCCGCGATGAGGTGCAACCCGTGACTGCCGCAGCAGACTTCCAGCCCGAGACCGACGCCCCCGAGACCACCGGGGCCGACGAAGACCAGACCCCGGCCGTCGATGACGATGCCGCCACCGCGACGGATGTCACGGCTGACGCGGATGCCGCGGTCACCCAGGAATCCGATTCCGTCGACGAAGCTCCGGCCGGCGACGCTCCGGACGGCGACGCTCCGGACGGCGACGCCGCCGAGACCGAGCAGCCGTCGGACGACACCCCGGCGGAAGAGTCCGCTTCTGCGGACGTCGAGATCGTCGAGGTCGACGTGGTGGAGGTCGTCGAAGACGGCGAGGTCGTCGCGGTCGAGGTGATCGAGGTGGCTGAGGTCGTCGAGGACGGCGAGGTCGTCGCCGTCGAGGTCGCGGACGTCGCCGTCGAGGCCGCGCCCTCCGCCGACGAGCCGTGGGGCCGCGTCGACGAGGACGGCACCGTCTCGGTCCGCGAGGCCGACGGCTGGCGGGTCGTCGGGCAGTACCCCGACGGGTCGGCCGAAGAGGCGCTGGCCTACTTCGAGCGCAAGTACACAGACCTCGCGAGCGAGGTGACGCTCCTGGAGGTGCGCCACCGCCGCGGCGGCGCCTCCGCCTCCGACCTGCGCTCGACCGCGCGCACGATCAACGGCAAGCTCGACGGGGCCGCCGCCGTCGGCGATCTCGCGAGCCTCGTCGCCCGCGTCGCCGCCCTGACCGAGACGCTCGCGGCCGAGTCCGCGACGGAGGCCGTCGCGGCACGCGAAGCCGTCGACGACGCCGTCAAGGCGCGCACCGAGCTGGTCGAGAAGGCCGAGGCCCTTGCCGCCCGCGACCCGCGCACTGTGCAGTGGAAGCAGGCCACGGGCGAGCTCAACTCCCTCTTCGACCAGTGGCAGTCGCAGCAGCAGAACGGCCCGCGTCTGCCGAAGTCGACGGCGCAGCAGCTCTGGAAGCGTTTCCGGGATGCGCGCGCCACGGTCGACAAGCACCGCCGTGCGTTCTACGCCGAGCTGGATGAGGCGCACAAGGGCGTCCGCGACCGAAAGACGCGCCTCGTCGAGAAGGCGGAGTCCCTCGCGCCCAAGGGCGAGGACGGGATCCCCGCCTACCGTGAGCTCCTCGACCAGTGGAAGACCGCGGGTCGCGCCGGCAAGAAGGTCGACGACGCCCTGTGGGCCCGTTTCAAGGCCGCGGGCGACGCGCTGTACGGCGCTCGCATCGAGCGCGAGGCGGCGGACGCCGAAGCCTCCCGCGAGAAGATCGACCTCAAGCGTGCCCTGCTCGACGAGGCGAAGGCGGTCGGCGACGAACGCGACATCGCGAAGGCCCGCTCGATGCTCACCGGGATCCAGCGACGGTGGGACGAGATCGGCCGCATCTTCCCGCGCGACACCGAGCGTTCGCTCGATGATGAGCTGCGTCGCGTCGAGAACGCGCTCCGCACCCGCGAGGACGCCGACTGGAAGCGCAACGACCCGGAGCAGAAGGCCCGCGCCAACGACATGACGCGCCAGCTCACCGACGCGATCCAGAAGCTCGAGGACGAGCTCGAGGCCGCCAAGAAGTCGGGCGACAAGAAGGCGATCGCCAACGCGACCGACGCGCTCGAGGCCCGTCGCACGTGGCTCAAGGCGCTCGGCGGCTGATCAGCCCCGCCTGAGCCGAATCGAACCCGGTCGTCGCGTGAGCGGCGGCCGGGTTCTCCACAATCGGCCGGCCGCGGCATCCGTGGATCATCCGCGGTGCGGCAGACTGCCTCCGTGCGATCGCCCTTCCTCTACTTCGCCGACGAGCGGCTCTCGCGCGCCGAGCTGACGGCTGCGTGCCTCGACGGCGACCTCGTCGCGCTCGGCGACGCGTACATCCCCGCCGACGCCGTCGAGACGGCGGCGCTGCGTGCGGGCTCGCTCGCCGAGACCCTGGGCGACACGCTCGCGGCCACCCACCTGTCGGCGGCCTGGGTGCACGGCGGCCTGCCGCTGCCGCCGTCGCGCCACACCCTCCAGCGTGCGGTGCCGCGCCGCCTGCACGTGCGCCCGGACCGCCGAGTGGTCTACCGCGATCTGCAGGTCCCCGGAGAGGACCTCCAACTGATCGGCGGCGTGCGCGTCACGACGCCGGAGCGCACTCTCGCCGACCTCGCGCGCGTGGGCGACGACGAGCACACCGAAGCCGCCCGACTTCTCGCGGAGATCGATACGGATGCCGCATACCAGGCGATCGCACGCCTGGAGGCGGGCGCGCTCCCCCACAAGCGCGCGGCGCTCGCGTGCCTCCGGGCGATCGTCGCCGAAGGTCAGGACGACGTGACGCGGTACACGTCGTAGACCGCGTCGATCCGGCGCACGGCGTTGAGCACGCGGTCGAGGTGGACGATGTCGCCCATCTCGAAGACGAAGCGGCTCAGAGCCAGCCGGTCGTTGGACGTCGAGACCGTCGCGGACAGGATGTTGACGTGGTGTTCGCTGAGCACGCGCGTGACGTCGCTCAGAAGCCCCGAGCGGTCGAGCGCCTCGACCTGGATCTGCACCAGGAAGACGCTCTTCGTCGTGGGGGCCCACTCGACCTCGATGAGGCGCTCCGGGTCCTCCATGAGCGACTTGACATTGGTGCAGTCGGCGCGGTGCACCGAGACGCCGCTGCCGCGCGTGACGAACCCGACGATCTGATCACCCGGCACCGGGGTGCAGCACTTCGCGAGCTTGACGAGGATGTCGGGTGCGCCGCGCACCAGGATGCCGGAATCGCCGTTGCGGGGAGCGCGGGCTCTGCCGACGACGGGCAGGTCGATCGGACCGGTGGTGGTGTCGTTCGCCGCGACGAGCGCCGTGACCTTCTCGAGGACCGACTGCGTCGAGACGTGTCCTTCGCCGACCGCGGCGTACAGCGCGGAGACGTCCTCGTAGCGCAGCTGATGGGCGACCTCGGTGAACGAGTCCTGGCTCATCAGCCGCTGCAGAGGCAGGTTCTGCCGCCGCATCGCGCGGGCGATCGACTCCTTGCCCTGCTCGATCGCCTCCTCGCGGCGTTCCTTCGTGAACCAGCCGCGGATCTTGTTGCGGGCGCGAGTGCTGCGCACGAATCCGAGCCAGTCCTGGCTGGGGCCGGCGTCGGGGTTCTTCGACGTGAACACCTCGACGACGTCGCCGCTCTTGAGCTCGGATTCGAGCGGCACGAGGCGGCCGTTGACCTTCGCCCCCATCGTGCGGTGGCCGACCTCGGTGTGCACCGCGTACGCGAAGTCGACGGGCGTCGCGCCGGAGGGCAGGCCGATGACGCGCCCCTTCGGCGTGAAGACGTAGACCTCTTTGGCGCCGATCTCGAAGCGGAGCGAATCGAGGAACTCACCGGGATCCGCGGTCTCGGCCTGCCAGTCGGAGATGTGGGCCAGCCAGGCCATATCGGTGTCGACCGACTTGGAGTCCGGCTTGCCGCCGTTCATCTGCTCTTTGTACTTCCAGTGCGCGGCCACGCCGTACTCCGCCTGCTGGTGCATCTCGTGCGTGCGGATCTGGATCTCGACGGTGCGGCCGCCGGGGCCGATCACGGTCGTATGCAGCGACTGGTAGAGGTTGAATTTCGGGGTCGCGATGTAATCCTTGAAGCGCCCGGGCAGCGGGGTCCATCTTGCGTGGATCGCACCGAGGACGGCGTAGCAGTCGCGGACGCTCCCGACCAGCACGCGGATGCCGATGAGGTCGTAGATGTCATCGAACTCGCGGCCGCGGACGACCATCTTCTGGTAGACGGAGTACAGCTGCTTGGGGCGGCCCATGACACGGCCGCGGATGCGGAGCTCCCGCAGGTCGCTGTCGACGGCGTCGATGACGTTCTGCACGTACTGCTCGCGCTGGGGAGTGCGCTGTTTCACGAGGCTTTCGATCTCGGCGTACAGCTTCGGGTGCAGAACCGCGAACGACAGGTCCTCGAGTTCGGACTTGATCGCCTGGATGCCGAGCCGGTGCGCGAGCGGCGCGTAGATCTCGAGCGTCTCGGTGGCCTTCTTGCGCGACTTCTCGGGCGGGACGAAACCCCATGTGCGTGCGTTGTGCAGTCGGTCTGCGAGCTTGATCAGCAGTACCCGGATGTCGCGGGACATCGCGACGATCATCTTGCGGACCGTCTCGGCCTGCGCGCTCTCGCCGTACTTGACCTTGTCGAGCTTCGTCACGCCGTCCACGAGCATGGCGACTTCGTCGCCGAACTCGCTCGTGAGCATCTCCAGCGAGTACTCGGTGTCCTCGACGGTGTCGTGCAGGAGCGCCGCCGCGATCGCACGCGGCCCGAGACCCAGATCCGCCAGGATCTGTGCCACTGCGAGCGGGTGCGTGATGTACGGCTCGCCGCTCTGGCGGAGCTGACCCGTGTGTGCGGTCTCGGCCACCGAGTAGGCGCGCTCGACGATCGACAGGTCGCCCTTGGGGTGGTGCGTGCGCACCGTCCGCAGGAGCTGCTCGACGTCGTCGCGGCGGGCTGACCTCGAGAAGATCCGGGGGACGAGTCGCCGCAGCGAGGAGGATTGGGCGGGGGGGACGGTCTCGGTCACTCGATCCCCTCCCCTCCGCCGGACCTCACAATCCTACGCCCGCGCGGCGGACCCTCAGGCCGGGGTGCCCGCCAGCTCGCGGGCCGCCACGACACGCGCGTCGCGGGCCTTGATGGCCGGCTCGTTCTCGCGCAGGAGCGAGTACAGCGGCGCCGCGACGAAGATCGTCGAATAGGCGGCCACGATCGTTCCCACGAAGATCGACAGCGACAGGTCGGTGAGCGTCTGCGCGCCTGCCCAGATGACGCCGATGAACAGGATGGCGCCGGTCGGGAGGATCGCCACGACGGTCGTGTTGATCGAGCGCACGAGAGTCTGATTCACCGCGAGGTTGACCGACTCGCCGAACGTGCGCCCGGACACCTCGCCGTCCTCGCTCGTGTTCTCCCTGATCTTGTCGAAGACGACGGTGGTGTCGTACAGCGCGTAGGAGAGGATCGTCAGGAATCCGATCACGGCGGCGGGCGAGATCTCGAAGCCGAACAGCGCGTAGACGCCGATCGTGATGATGAGGACGTCCACGAGGCCGATGATCGCGGAGAGCGACATCTTCCACGTCCGGAAGTACAGCGCCAGGATGATCGCTGTCAGTGCGAGGAAGATCGCGAGACCCCACAGCGACTGGCGCGTGACGTCGGCTCCCCAGCTGGGGCCGATGAAGGCGTAGCTGACTTCGCTCTCGGGCACGTTGTACGTCTCGGCGAGGGCCGCAGAGATCTCGCGGCTCTGGGCATCCGTCACCTGGTCGGTCTGCACGCGCACCGCGTCGTCGCCGATCGTGACGACCTTCGTGGTCGCGTCCGGGACGACCGAGTGGACGGCGTCGGTGGCGAGCGACTGGTCGATGGGTGCCGCGACGCCGCTCACCGTGAACTGCGATCCGCCCGTGAACTCGATCGAGAACTGGATGGGGCGCAGCAGCGGCACCAGGGCCGAGCCGAGGACCAGGATCGCCGCGATGAGGAACCACAGGCGGCGGCGGCCGACGAAGGGGAACGACGTCTTGCCGGTGTAGAGGTCGTTGCCGAACTGGCTCATGGAGCGCATCAGTCGTCTCCCTCCTTGACGTTCGAGCCGGGTTTCGCGCTGTCGGCGGCGGCCAGCTCGGCCTGTTTGCGCTCGGCGATGGTCTGGCGACGTGCGGCTTCACCGCGGGACTTGGCGTTGCGACGGCCGGCGGCGCCGGTGGCCAGCACCGGCTCGCGGAACTGCGCGCGGCCGCGATAGACGGCGCCGAGCGCGGTCGGGTCGAGTCCGGACAGCGGATGCCCCGACCCGAAGAAACGGGTGCGGGCCAGCAGCTGCAGCACCGGGTGGGTGAACAGGATGAAGATCAGGACGTCGATCGCGGTCGTGAGACCGAGGGTGAAGGCGAAGCCCTTCACCGTGGAGTCCGCGAGGATGTACAGCACCACGGCGGCGAGGATGTTGATCGACTTCGAGATGTAGATCGTGCGCTTCGCGCGGCCCCAGCCGTCCTCGACGGCACCCGTGATCGACTTGCCGTCGCGCAGCTCGTCGCGGATGCGTTCGAAGTAGACGATGAACGAGTCCGCTGTGAAGCCGATCGTCACGATCAGACCCGCGACACCGGCGAGCGAGAGGCGGAAGCCCATCCGCCACGCGAGGATGCACAGCGTGACGTAGGTGAGCACCGCCATCACCGCGAGCGAGGCGATGATGATGAAGCCCAGCGCGCGATAGACGATGAGCGAGTAGATCGCCACGAGCAGCAGACCGATCAGACCCGCGATGAGGCCGATCTGCAGCTGCTGCGAGCCGAGCGTCGCGGAGATCGAGTTCGAGCTCTCGACCGTGAAGCTGAGCGGCAGGGCGCCGTACTTCAGCTGGTCGGCCAGCACCTTCGCGGTCTCCTGCGTGAAGCTGCCCGTGATGCTCGGCTTGCCGTCGAGGATCACGCCGTTCATCGACGGAGCCGACAGGACATAGCCGTCGAGCACGAACGCGAACTGGTTCAGCGGAGCCTTTGCGCCGTAGAGGCGCTGGCTGATCTCGCCGAAGGTCTGGGTGCCCTCGGCGTCGAACGAGAGGTTGACCGCCCACAGGCCGTTGTTCTGCTGCAGGCCGAAGGTGGCGTCGTCGATCGACGAGCCGTCGAGCTCGACCGGGCCGAGGATGTACTTGACCGTGCCGTCGGCGTCACAGGTGATGAGCGGCTCGTCGGCCGGCGCATTCGCGGGATCGTTCGCGGGATCGGCGCAGTCGTATGCCTGGAACTCCGCCTGGAGGGCGGGCGTGATCCATGCCAGGTCGCTGCCGTTCGTCGGCGAGGTGGTCGGCGTCGCCTGCAGCGACGGGTCGGGCGTCGGGTAGGGCGTCTCCTTCCCGTCATCACCCACGAACGTGTTCGCCGGCGCGCCCGTGTACAGCACCGCGCGCAGCTGCAGCTGCGCCGATGCCTCGATGCGGTTGCGGGTCTCCTCGTCGGCCTGCCCGGGGATCTGCACGACGATCTGGTTGCCACCCTGGGTGGTGACATCGGCCTCGCCGACACCCGAGGCGTCGACGCGCTGGCGGATGATCGTGACCGCCTGCTGCATCTGCTCTTCGGACGGAGCAGCGCCGTCCTCGGTCTGCGCCTCGAGGACGATCTGCGTGCCGCCCTGGAGGTCGAGCGCGAGCGCGGGCGTCCAGGAGCTCTGTCCGAACACGTACACGCCGAGCGCGTTGATGCCGAACAGGAGCGCCGTGATCGCGAGGAGTCCGGTCAGTGCGCGCCATGCATGCCGGACGGGGGTGGATGTCGCCACGTCTTTGCTTTCTTGAGAGCCCGAACGGGCGAACGGAGGGGCGTCAGCCCTGCGACTTGGTGCCGGTCTCGGCGTCGGGGTCGGTCTTCTCCTTGCCCGCCGCCGAGCTCTGGTCGTCGCTGATCGAGGTGATGTCGCCGTTGGCGACGCCCTCGGCGTACTCGGCGTGGCTCTCCTCGGCGGCGAGGTACTCGTCCTCGGTGACCGCGTGCTCGCCCGGGTTGACGACCCGGAGGATCGCCTGGCTGTGCACCTTGATCTCGACACCGGGGGCGAGTTCGACGATCGCCGGCTGGTCGAGGTTGTCGGCGTCGTACGAGACGATCGTGCCGTAGAGGCCGCCCTGCAGCAGGACCTCGGAGCCGGGGACCGTCTGACGGGCCTTCTCCTCCTGCTCGGCCTTCTGCTTCTGCATGCGGCGACGGGAGCTCCAGAACATGAAGACGAGGAGCACGACCAGCAGGATGATGAGGCCGTAGTTGCTCAGGAAGGAAGCGAAGTCCATGGAGCTGGAAGCACCTTTCGGGTCAGGCAGGCGCCAGGGCGGCGCTGCCTTGCAGGGAGGAGTTGGGTGTAAACCTCCAGCGATTATAGGTCATCGAATCCGAGCACCGAGTCGGCCGCCGGCACACCCAGGTGTGCGTAGGCCTCGGGCATCGCGATGCGTCCGCGCGGGGTGCGCCCCATGAAGCCGATGCGCACGAGGTAGGGCTCGACAACCGACTCGATGGTGTCGGGCTCCTCGCCGACCGCTACGGCGAGCGTGCTGAGGCCCACCGGGCCCCCGCGGAACCGGCGCACCAGGGCATCGAGCACGGCGCGGTCGAGCCGGTCGAGTCCGATCCGGTCGACATCGTAGAGGTCGAGCGCCGCATCGACGGCCGCGATGTCGGCGCCCGTGCGCCCGTGGACGACGAGGTAGTCGCGCACGCGCCGCAGGAGGCGGTTCGCGATGCGGGGCGTGCCGCGTGAGCGTCGTGCGATCTCGGCGCGGGCGGCGGGGGGCACGGAGACCCCGAGCATGACCGCGGAGCGCTCGATGACCCGCTCGAGCTCTTCGGGCTCGTAGTACTCGAGGTGCGCGGTGAACCCGAAGCGGTCGCGCAGCGGGTTGGGCAGCAGGCCCGACCGCGTCGTCGCGCCGACGAGGGTGAACGGCGACAGGTCGAGCGGAATGCTCGTGGCGCCCGCACCCTTGCCCACCATGATGTCGATGCGGAAGTCCTCCATCGCGAGGTACAGCATCTCTTCGGCGGAGCGCGCCATGCGGTGCACCTCGTCGATGAAGAGAACCTCGCCGGGCGTGAGGCTGGACAGCAGTGCAGCGAGGTCGCCGGCGTGCTGGATCGCGGGGCCGCTGGACAGCCGCAGCGGGCGCCCGCTCTCGTACGCGACGATCATCGCGAGCGTGGTCTTGCCGAGCCCGGGGGGCCCGGAGAGCAGGATGTGATCGGCAGGTCGCTGCTGGATGCGGGCCGCATCGAGCAGCAGCTGCATCTGGCCGCGCACCTTCTGCTGGCCGACGAACTCGGCCAGCGACATCGGGCGCAGCGCGCCCTCGATCGCGAGCTCGGACTCGTCGACCGGCTCTTCGGCTTCGCGCACGTCAGCCACTCACCGTCTCCTTCCGGGCGGGACCCAGCGTCGTGAGCGTGCGGCGCAGCAGTGCCGGCACCGACGATCGATCCGACTCGGGCGCGTCGGCGGCGACGTTCTCGACGGCTTCGATGGCCACGCGCTCGGACCAGCCCAGACCGATGAGGGCCTGCACGACCTGCGCCGGGATGGCGGCGGAGCCCGCGGCATCCGTCCCTGCGGACCCCGCGGGGCGGGTCACCGCGATCTTGCCGGCCAGCTGCAGCACGATGAGCTTCGCCGTCTTCGGGCCGATGCCCGAGACGCGGCGGAACGGGGCATCGTCGTCGGCGGACACCGCGTCGGCGATCTGCGGGACCGTGAGCGTCGCCAGCACGCCCAGTGCCGACTTCGGGCCCACGCCCGTGACGCCGAGCAGCTGGCCGAAGACGACGAGCTCTTCGCGGGACTCGAAGCCGAACAGCGACAGCGCGTCTTCGCGGACGATGAGCGAGGTGTGGAGTGTGACGGTGTCACCCAGGTGCGTGGTGCGCGCGACTTGCGGGGTCACGGCGACGTGGAGGCCGACTCCTCCGACCTCGACGACGACCGCATCCGCATCGACGTGCACGGCGGTGCCGCGGAGTGAGGAGATCATGCGTCGAGCCTACGGGGCGGTTCGGACGTTTGTTCGAGCGACACGCACGGCGACGCGCAGGATCACCGTCGGGCGAGGCGCTCCGCGTCCGCCCAGGCGCGCTGTGCGGGGGTGAGCGGACCGGATGCCGCCGCCTGCGCCGGCGCGCCGCGCCAGGCGTGGCAGAGGGCGAGCGCGAGGGCATCCGCGGCGTCGGCGGGCTTGGGCAGCTCCTCCAGCCGCAGGACGCGCGCCACCATGGTCTGGACCTGGCGTTTGTCGGCGTTGCCGTAACCCGTGATGGCGGCCTTCACCTCGGACGGGGTGTGCGTGGCCGCGGCGAGGCCCCGCTCTCCTGCGACGAGCAGCGCGATGCCGCTGGCCTGGGCGGTCCCCATCACCGTCGCGCGGTTGTGCTGGGCGAACACCCGCTCCACCGCGACGACATCCGGCTCGTGCGCGTCCACGACGGCCCGCAGGCCCCGCGCGATGATCGCGAGCCGCTCCTCGATCGGAGCGTCGGGATCGGACCTCACGACGCCGACGTGGACCAGGACGGCGGAACGGTCGGGGGCGACGTCGACGACGCCGACACCGCAGCGCGTCAGGCCCGGATCGATTCCGAGCACGCGCAGTCGACCGCGGGAGGATGCCACTCCCCCACGCTAGGCGAGGAAGACGGATGTTGCGGCCAGGCGCGCCCGGCCGCAGCATCCGCTCGTTCTGCGAGGAATCAGTCCTCGTCGTTCTCGAGCTCGGCCTGCACCTCGGCGGTGAGGTCGAAGTTGCTGTAGACGTTCTGGACGTCGTCGCTGTCCTCGAGGGCGTCGATCAGGCGGAAGACCTTGCGCGCGGTGTCGGCGTCGACCTCGACCTTGAGGTTCGGCACGAACTCGACGTCGGCCGACTCGTACTCGATGCCCGCGTCCTGCAGGGCGGAACGTACGGTCACGAGGTCGGTGGCCTCGGTGATGACCTCGAAGCCCTGCGCGTGCGGCTCGACCTCTTCGGCACCGGCCTCGAGCACGGCGAGCATGACGTCGTCCTCGCTGGTGCCCTCGCCGCCCACGACGATGACCCCCTTGCGGGTGAAGTTGTACGCGACGCTGCCGGGGTCGGCCAGCGTGCCGCCGTTGCGGGTGAGTGCGGTGCGCACCTCGGCCGCGGCGCGGTTCTTGTTGTCGGTCAGACACTCGATCATGAGGGCGACGCCGTTGGGGCCGTACCCCTCATACATGATCGACGAGTACTCGACAGACTCGCCGCCGATCCCGGCGCCGCGCTTGATCGCGCGGTCGATGTTGTCCTTCGGGACCGACGTCTTCTTCGCCTTGAGCACGGCGTCGAACAGGGTCGGGTTGCCCTGAAGGTCGGGTCCGCCGAGCTTGGCCGCAACCTCGATGTTCTTGATGAGCTTCGCCCACGACTTGGCACGGCGACTGTCGATGACCGCCTTCTTGTGCTTGGTCGTGGCCCACTTGGAATGCCCGGACATGGTCCTCCTGAATTCACGCTCGTCGGGTGCGGGCGTGTGAACGCCTCGCCCGACGGACTAGTTTATCCCCGCTCTAAAGGGCGAACTCGAAGCCGAACCGCGACGACAGGAGCGCGACGAGGTCGCGCGGGACCTTCGTGAGGTACGCCGGGGCGGGGGCGAGCGTCCCGGCCGAGCCGATGAAGGGGAAGTAGACGGGGCCTTCGGTGAGCCCCTCCACCCGGTTGCGCACCGTGACGATCTCGTTGCCGACGCGGCGGAGGCTCGGCAGGGTGATCGGCGAGGCGAGACGCAGGGTGTCGCTGATGGGCATGCGCCAGTGCGGCAGGTCGTCGCCGTGGCGATCGCGGGTCTCCTCCCCCAGCGGGCCGAGCACGCGACCCATGCGGCGATGCCGGGCACCGGCAGCGTGCGGTCCCAGACGAACAGGGTGTCGCCGGGCTCGGTGAAGCCGACGAGCTCGTGCGACCACTCGAACCGGCGATCATCCGCGGCCTTCGGCGCCGAAAGGGCATCGCCGACGAGGCCGCGGGAGGGGGCGATCATCCAGTAGCGCTCCTCGGGGTGCTCGCGCCACCAGTCGTTGATCGTCATGATTGCGAATCTACTCCGACGCGTAGCGTGCGCCCCGTGATCAGGCCCGCTCGCGGACCATGTCGAGGAAGAGCGCGTGGAAGCGGTGCTCCCCCATCACCTCGGGGTGGAACGAGGTTCCGAGGAGCGAGCCCTGCCGCACCGCGACGACGCGCCCGTCGTCGAGGGCGGCGAGGCGCTCCACACGCTCGCCCGCCTGCTCGACGAGCGGCGCGCGGATGAACACGGCGTGGACGGGCGGCTCACCCAGAGCCGGAATGTCGAGGTCCACCTCGAAGGAGTCGACCTGGCTGCCGAAAGCATTGCGGCGCACCGTGACGTCGAGACCGCCGAACGTCTGCTGGCCCTCGATGCCGTCGGTGATGCGGTCGGCGAGGAGGATGAGGCCGGCGCACGTCCCGTACACCGGCATCCCCGCGGCGATCGCCTCGCGCACGGGCTCGCGCATGCCGAACGCGCGGGAGAGCTTGTCGATGACACTCGACTCGCCGCCCGGGAGCACGAGCCCGTCCACTCCGGCGAGCTCCTCGGGGCGGCGGACCTTCCTCACCTGGGCGCCGAGGTCCGTGAGCACGCGCACGTGCTCACGGACGTCGCCTTGCAGTGCGAGGACGCCGACGCGGGGCGTCGTCACCAGCCGCGCTCGGCGAGCCGGTGCGGCGCGGGAAGGTCGGCGACGTTGATGCCGACCATGGCCTCGCCGAGCCCGCGCGACACGTCCGCGATCACCTTGGGGTCGTCGTAGAACGTGGTGGCCTTCACGATGGCCGCGGCGCGCTCGGCAGGGTTGCCCGACTTGAAGATGCCCGAGCCGACGAACACGCCGTCGGCGCCCATCTGCATCATCATCGCGGCGTCGGCGGGAGTGGCGACACCCCCGGCGACGAAGAGCACGACCGGGAGCTTGCCGGTCTCCGCGATCTCGGCGACGAGGTCGTACGGGGCCTGCAGCTCCTTCGCTGCGACGTACAGCTCGTCCTTGGTCATCGAGCGCAGCACGTTGATCTCGCTCGTGATCTTGCGGATGTGCTTGGTGGCCTCCGACACGTCGCCGGTGCCCGCCTCGCCCTTGGAGCGGATCATCGCGGCGCCCTCGTTGATGCGGCGGAGCGCCTCGCCCAGGTTGGTGGCGCCGCAGACGAACGGCACGGTGAAGTTCCACTTGTCGATGTGGTTCACGTAGTCGGCGGGCGAGAGCACCTCGGACTCGTCGATGTAGTCGACGCCGAGCTCCTGCAGCACCTGCGCCTCGACGAAGTGACCGATGCGGGCCTTGGCCATCACCGGGATCGAGACGGCCTCGATGATGCCGTCGATCATGTCGGGGTCGCTCATGCGCGAGACGCCGCCCTGCGCACGGATGTCGGCGGGCACGCGCTCGAGGGCCATGACCGCCACGGCCCCGGCGTCCTCGGCGATCTTCGCCTGGTCTGGGGTGACGACGTCCATGATGACGCCGCCCTTGAGCATCTCGGCGAGGCCGCGCTTGACGCGGTCGGTTCCCGTGTCGGCAGTGGTCACGAGGTTTCCCTTCGATCGGAGCGCGGGACGCGCAACGGGTGAGGACAATGCGGGTATTGGCCTAGGCCAAAAGATAGCATGAGCTGGGCCGTACACTCGGCGGGGCGGGACGTCACCGGAAGGGCGGGTATGGATCTCGACATCAGCGGGCGATCCGCCTCCGAGATCGCCGACAGCCTGCGGGCGCGGATCGAGCGCGGCGATCTGCTTCCGGGCGACATCTTGCCGCCCGTGCGCTCACTGGCCGACGAGCTCGGGGTGAACCGCAACACAGTGGTCGCCGCGTATCGCCAGCTCACCCAGACGGGCGTGATCGTCACGCGAGGCCGCGGCGGCACGCGCGTGGCCGATCCCTCCCCCGTCGCCCAGGAGGGCTTCGCTGCGGGGAGCGTGCTGCGCGACGTCGGGACCGGCAATCCCGATCCCGAGCTGATCCCCGACCTCTCCGGCGCGCTCGCGGCGATGGCGGGACGGCCGGTCCTCTACGGCGAGCCGGTCATCGATCCCGGTCTGGAGCGCTGGGCGCTGGATTGGATGCGCGACGGTCTCGCCCCGGCCGCCGACATGCGCCTCACGATCACGAGCGGCGCCGCAGACGCCGTCGAGCGGCTGCTCGCACAGGCGCTCACGCGGGACGATGCCGTCGCACTCGAGGATCCGTGCTTCCTCACCAGCATCCACACCGTGCGGATCGGCGGATACCGCCCCGTCCCCGTGCCCGTCGACGATGAGGGCATGACGGTCGCGGGACTGCGTGCGGCGCTGGAGCAGGGGGTGCGGGCGGTCGTCCACACGCCCCGCGCGCAGAATCCGACGGGCGCCAGTCTCTCCGCACGACGCGCCGAAGCGCTGCGGGCCGTGCTCCGCGACCACCCCTATGTCCTCGTCATCGAGGACGACCACTTCTCGCTCCTCTCGCGGCAGCCGTTCCACTCGCTGATCGCGGCCGGCCACCGTCGGTGGGCGCTCGTGCGATCGGTGTCGAAGTTCCTCGGACCCGACATGTGCCTGGCGGTGACCGCCTCGGACCCCGAGACCGCCGAACGACTCGCGATGCGCCTCACCCCCGGCACGACGTGGGTGAGCCACCTGCTGCAGCGCCTCACGCTCGCATTGGTGACGGATGCCGCGACCATGGCCGCGATCGAGTCCGCGGGTGCGCACTACGCCGCGCGCAACGCCGCATTCGTCGAGCGGCTCACGACCGAGGGCGTGCCGGTGGGCGCCGCCGACGGGCTGAACCTGTGGATCCCTCTGCCCGTGCCCGCCCGTGCGGTGTCGGAGCAGCTGATGCGGCGCGGCTGGCTGGCGCGCGCCGGCGACGACTTCGCACTCGGGGAGGACGGGCCGTCCCATCGCCTCCGTCTCACCGTCCACGATCTCGACGACGCCGATGCCGAACGGCTCGCCGTCGACGTCGCCGCCGCCGTGCGCGCCGCCGGTGGCCGGCTCGTCGCACGCGAAGTGGCATGATCGAGCGGTGAAGATCCTCTCGATCCAGTCAGCCGTCGCCTACGGTCATGTCGGCAACTCGGCCGCCGTCTTCCCGCTGCAGCGCATCGGCGTCGAGGTCATGCCGGTGTACACGGTGAACTTCTCGAACCACACCGGCTACGGCGCGTGGCGAGGCCCCCTCATCAGCCCCGACGACGTGCGCGACGTCATCGCCGGCATCGAGGAGCGCGGCGTGTTCCCGCAGGTCGACGTGATCCTCTCGGGCTACCAGGGCGGCGAGGGCATCGCCGACGTCATCCTCGACACCGTCGCCCGCGTCAAGCAGGCCAACCCCGAGGCGATCTACGCGTGCGACCCGGTGATGGGCAACGCCAAGTCGGGCTGCTTCGTCGCCCCGGCGATCCCCGTGCTGCTGCGCGACCGCGTCGTGCCCGCCGCAGACATCATCACGCCGAACCAGTTCGAGCTCGGCTTCCTGACCGAGACCGACCCGGCCGACCTCGAGACCACGCTCGCCTCCGCCGACCTCGCGCGCGCGACAGGCCCGAGCACGGTCCTCGTCACGAGCGTCGAGCGCCCGGACCGGCCCGAGGGGACGATCGAGATGCTCGCGGTCACCGACGACGGCGCCTGGATCGTGCAGACCCCGCACATCCCGATGAAGGCCAACGGCTCGGGCGACGTCACTGCGGCGCTCTTCACGGCGCACTACCGCCGCACCGGCGACGCGGCCGACGCCCTCGCGCGCACGACGTCGAGCGTCTACGACCTGCTGGAGCGCACGCACGCGTCCGGCGAGCGCGAGCTGCAGCTCGTCGAGTCGCAGGAGGCATACGCGAACCCGCGCCTGCAGTTCGAGGTCACCCAGGTCCGCTGACGGCCGCAGGAGACGGATGCCGCGGTCCACGGCATCCGTCCCCTCCGTCAGGCGTTCCAGGCGTCGAAGACCACCCGGCGGACGTCGCCGAGGAGCTGCGGCAGCGCCTTCGTCTTCGCGATGATCGGGAAGAAGTTCGCGTCGGATCCCCAGCGCGGCACGATGTGCTGGTGCAGGTGCTCGTCGACTCCGGCGCCGGCCACGTGGCCCTGGTTCATGCCGATGTTGAAGCCGTCGCAGCGCGACACCTGACGAAGCACCCGCATGCCCTGCTGGGTGAGCTCGCCGATCTCGGCGACCTGCTCATCGGTCGCCTGGTCGTATGTGGCGATGTGACGATAGGGGCAGACCAGCAGGTGGCCCGAGTTGTACGGGAACAGGTTCAGCAGGGCGTACGACGTGCGCCCGCGGAAGACGATGAGCCCGTCCTCGTCGGACTTGCGCGGCGCCTCGCAGAACGGGCACTCCTTGCGCAGCACCTCGGGTCCGGCCTGGATGTACGCCATGCGGTGCGGCGTCCAGAGCCGCTGGAACTCGTCGGGGACCCCGGGAAGCGTCGCGGCGTCGACGAGCGCCGAGTCGGCGGCATCCGCATCCGGAGCGCCGCCGATCCCGGGCTCGTCGACAGGAGTCACGCGAAGTCCTCCGCCGTGTTGACCAGCGCGTGGGAGGCGATCGCCTCGCGGACCCGGCGGACGGCGTCGGCGATCGGCACGCCGTTCTCCTGCGAGCCGTCGCGGAAGCGGAACGACACGGTGCCGCCGGCCTGGTCCTGCGCACCCGCGATGAGCTGGAGCGGCACCTTCTGCGTGGTGTGCGTGCGGATCTTCTTCTGCATGCGGTCGTCGGAGTGATCGAGCTCCGCGCGGACGCCCTCCGCCTTCAGCTGGTCGATGACCTCGCCGAGGTAGTCCGCGAAGTCCTCTGCGACGGGGATGCCGACGACCTGGACGGGCGACAGCCACACCGGGAAGGCGCCGGCGTAGTGCTCGAGCAGGATCGCGAAGAACCGCTCGATCGAGCCGAAGAGCGCACGGTGGATCATGATGGGCCGCTTCTTCTGGCCGTCGCGGTCCGTGTACTCGAGTTCGAACCGCTCGGGCAGGTTCGGGTCGACCTGCACGGTCGACAGCTGCCACGTGCGGCCGATCGCGTCGCGCGTCTTGAGGTCGATCTTGGGGCCGTAGAACGCGGCCTCGCCGGGCACCTCGGTGAGCTTGAGACCGCTCGCGACCGCGACGTTGCGCAGCGCATTGGTCGAGTAGTCCCAGAACTCCTCCGAGCCGATCCACTTGTCCTTCTCGTCGTCGCGCATCGACAGCTCGAGCTCGAAGTCGTCGAGGCCGAAGTCGCGCAGCATCGAGATGACGAACTCGAGGACTCGGGTCGCCTCCTCCTCCAGCTGCTCGGGGGTGACGAACAGGTGCGAGTCGTCCTGCGTGAAGCCGCGCACGCGGGTGAGGCCGTGCAGCGCGCCCGACAGCTCGTTGCGGTACACCGTGCCGTTCTCGGCGAGACGCATCGGCAGGTCGCGGTAGCTGCGCGCGCGCTCCTTGTAGATCAGGATGTGCATCGGGCAGTTCATCGGCTTCAGGTAGTAGTCCTGGCCGTGCTTGGTGATCTCGCCGTGCTCGTCGCGCTCCTCGTCCATCACGATGGGCGGGAACATGCCCTCCTTGTACGTGACGAGGTGGTTCGAGGTGAGGAACAGGTCCTCCTTCGAGATGTGCGGGGTGTACACGTACGTGTAGCCGCCTGCGATGTGGCGACGGCGCGCGTGCTGTTCCATCTCCCCGCGGACGACCCCGCCGCGAGGGTGCCACACCGACAGGCCGGAGCCGATCTCGTCAGGGAACGAGAAGAGGTCGAGGTCCTTGCCGAGCTTGCGGTGGTCGCGCTTGGCGGCCTCCTCGAGGCGGCTCTGGTAGGCGCGCAGCTCATCCTTGGTCGGCCACGCGGTGCCGTAGATGCGCTGGAGCTGGGGGTTCTTCTCGCTGCCGCGCCAGTACGCGCCGGCGATGCGCTGCAGCGCCCAGCCGTTGCCGATCATGCGGGTGTTCGGCAGGTGCGGCCCGCGGCACAGGTCCTTCCAGACCGTCTGGCCGTCGCGGTCGACGTTGTCGTAGATCGTGAGCTCTCCGGCGCCGACCTCGACGGAGGCGCCCTCGGTCTTGTCGGCTCCCCCGCCCTTGAGGCCGATCAGCTCGAGCTTGAACGGCTCGTCCACGAGCTCGACCCGCGCCTCCTCCTCGCTGACGACACGGCGGACGAAGCGCTGACCCTCGCGGATGATGCGTGCCATCTCCTTGTCGATGGCTTTGAGGTCTTCGGGGGTGAACGGGTGCTCCACGCCGAAGTCGTAGTAGAAGCCGTCGGTGATGGGCGGGCCGATGCCGAGGTCGGCCTGCGGGTTGATGCGCTGGACGGCCTGGGCGAGGACGTGAGCGGTGGAGTGGCGCAGGATCGCGAGGCCGTCGGGGCTGTCGATGGTGACGGGCTCGACGGCATCCGTCTCCTCCACCACCGTCGCGAGGTCTTTCAGCTCGCCGTTCACGCGAAGTGCGACCACGGAGCGGTCTGGGAACAGGGCGAAGCCGTCGGCGGGATAGGGCACAGCGTCAGTCACGGAAACTCTCCTGGGAATGGCTCGGATTCAAGGCTACTCAGCTTCGGGCGCACGACGCGCCCTGCCCGCTCAGGCGCCGAGCGTTCGCTTGTCGGTCGTGTGTGCCGTTGCGGCGGTCGACCAGACGAGTTCCACGCGACGAGTCTAGCCAGTGGTTCTCGCGGGCCGGGCATCAGTGCGCATGTGGCACGTTTGGTGCGGCGACGCGAGCTGCAACCCGGCGACCTTCGCGCGCGGTTCGGGGCTCGCGGCTTCACACCGCGCCGGGCAGGTCGTGCCCATCCGGGGGAAGGGCGGACGGAACGCGTGAGCACCGACGTCAGAGGTGTTTGAGCGCCTCGCGGCGTGACAGCGGGCTCAGCGCGTGCTCGTCGACGTACCGCCGGACCCATTCGGGCGCGACGCGCCCGTACTCGCGCAGCGCCCACCCGATCGCCTTGCGGAGGAAGAACTCCGGGTCGGCGAGGTTCGGCTCGATCGTGTCGGCCAGCAGGTCCGGATCGAGACGGATGCCTCGGCCCAGCTGCGACAGGATCGCGATGCGCCGGATCCACAGGTCGTCATCGTGCGCCCAGGCACGCACCAGGACGGCGGTCGCGGCGGGGCGGGCGTCGTGCAGCTCGGCGAGACGGTGCGCGAGCTCATCCGTGAAGTCCCACCACCGTCCCGTCCGCACCATGTGCTCGACGAGCGGCACGAGCGCCAGGTCGCCACGCAGCGGGGGCAGCGCGAGCAGCGCGAGGGCGGCGTACCGCTCTTCGCGGTGGCCGGCGGCGTCCCACAGCTCGAGTGACGCCGCGCGCAGGGTCGCAGCATCCGTCCCCTTCGCCGCCCGCTTCGCGACGAGCCGCGCGTCCGGGACGCGCACGCCGAGGAAGGGCATGGGCGACTTCATGTACGCCTGCTGCCCCGGCGCGCGATCGGGGTCGGCCACCGCCCGCAGATCGGCGCGGATGCGCGCAGCGAGGTCGTCGGTCACGCCGACCACGGTAGCGCGGCCCCTGCGCGTAGCCTGAAGCCGTGCGACGACACCGTCTGGATTCCGCGGCGATAGCGTCGGCGGGTTATGACGCCGACACCGCCGTGCTCGAGCTCGAATTCACGTCGGGCGACGTGTACCGCTACTTCGCGGTGCCGCCGTCGGTGCACCGGGCGCTCCGCGACGCCGACAGCGCCGGCAGGTTCTTCCGGGAGCGGATCAGGGACGTGTACCCGTCGGAGCACCTCCACTGAACGGCGCAAACGAAAACCCCCGCCGGAGCGGGGGTTTCAGGTGGTGCGCGATACTGGGATCGAACCAGTGACCTCTTCCGTGTCAGGGAAGCGCGCTACCGCTGCGCCAATCGCGCCCGTACAGGGCTATTCAGTTCGAGTGGAGGTGGCGACGGGATTCGAACCCGTGTAAACGGCTTTGCAGGCCGGTGCCTAGCCGCTCGGCCACGCCACCGCGTGTGGTTTGACCCCACGTGCCGTGATCTCCGAGAGAGATCCCTGCACTCGAGCGGATGACGAGACTCGAACTCGCGACCCTCACCTTGGCAAGGTGATGCGCTACCAACTGCGCTACATCCGCATTTCGTTTCCGGGCTGTTCACCCGGGCACTTGAAAGACTCTAACCGATCCTGAGCGTCCTGCAAAACCGAGTGCACCCCGCGCGTGTCTCGCCGATGTGGTTCGAGGCAGGCTCCGGCATCCGGTAAGGTTGTTACTCGTCCCCCTCGGGGAACGGGCGATTGGCGCAGTTGGTAGCGCGCTTCCTTCACACGGAAGAGGTCATCAGTTCGAGTCTGGTATCGCCCACCACCACAGAAGACCCGGTCACGCAGTGATCGGGTCTTCTTGCGTCAGGTTCCGACGTCCCAGCCGTAGCGGCGGTGGAGGGCGTCGGCCACGCGCACGAACCGGTTCAGATCGAGAGCGGATGCCTCGCGCCGCATGCCGTCGTGATGCACGCTGTAGAGCTGCTCGATGTCGATCCACGACGGCCGGCCCTGAGCGTCCCATTCCCCCGTGCCCAGCGCGAGGAAGTCCCGGTCGTCGTCATGCGGCTTGCTGGTGAGCCTGACCGCGTACACGCGGTCGGCGCTCTGGCGTGCGATCACGAGCAGCGGCCGGTCCTTCCCGCGGCCGTCGTTCTCGGCGTACGGCACCCACGTCCAGATGATCTCGCCGGCATCCGGGTCGCCGTCGTGATCGGGAGCGTAGGTGATCCGCAGCGCTCCCCTGCCGGGAGGCGCGACCTCCACGGTCGCCGTCGGCCCGCTGCGGCCCTCCTCGGGCCCTGGCGCGCTCGTCGACGGCCCGGCCCCCCGGTGGGGCCGGAAGATGCCGCTCAGGATGCCTCGCAGCCCGGTTCCCTGTGTCACATCGTCACCCTAGCCAACGTGCGAGCGCGGCGAAGGGGCGCCGCGGTGGGGGGGGAACCGCGACGCCCCTTCGAGAGGTGACTTGATCCGTCAGGCGCGGGCGCCCTCGAGCACGTAGCCCTCCTCGCCGTGGACGACGGTGTCGATGCCGGCGACCTCATCCTCGTTCTTGACGCGGAAGCCGACCGTCTTCTCGATCGCGAAGCCGATGACGTAGGCGAGCACGAACGAGTACACCAGCACGGCGACGGCGGCGATCGCCTGCACCATCAGCTGCGTGCCGTTGCCGCTGTAGATGAGGCCGGTCTCGTTCGCGAAGAAGCCGAGGTAGAGCGTTCCGAGGAGGCCGCCGACGAGGTGGATGCCCACGACGTCGAGGGAGTCGTCGAAGCCCCACTTGTACTTGAGCTCGATCGCGAGGGCGCAGACGGCACCGGCGATGAGGCCGAGCACGATGGCCCAGATCGGGGTGAGCGACGCGCATGCGGGGGTGATCGCGACGAGGCCCGCCACGGCGCCCGAGGCGGCGCCGACGGAGGTGGGCTTGCCGTCCTTGATCTTCTCGACGACGAGCCATGCGAGCAGGGCCGCCGCGGGAGCCGCGATGGTGTTCACGAACGCGACCGCGGCGGTGCCGTCGGCGGCGAGCTCGGATCCGGCGTTGAAGCCGAACCAGCCGAACCACAGCAGACCCGCGCCGAGGAGCACGAACGGCGGGTTGTGCGGGACGTGGACGCCCTTCTGGAAGCCGACGCGCTTGCCGAGCACGAGCGCGAGCGCGAGGGCTGCGGCACCGGCGTTGATGTGCACCGCGGTACCACCGGCGAAGTCGATCGCGCCGACGCCGAACCACTCCTGCATGCCGTACGTGATCCAGCCGCCGTAAGCGAAGCTGCCGTCGTCGGCGAGACCGAAGTTGAACACCCAGCTGGCGACGGGGAAGTAGACGATCGTCGCCCAGATGGCGGCGAAGATCATCCACGAGCCGAACTTCGCGCGGTCGGCGATGGCGCCCGAGACGAGCGCGACGGTGATGATGGCGAACGTGGCCTGGAAGGCGACGAACGCGAGCGGCGGGTAGGCGGCGCCCTCGGGAACCTCGAGCAGGCTCTCGAGTCCGATGGCCGACCAGTCGATCGACCACGGCGCGACGAGGCCGTCAGAGCCGGGGAAGGCGATCGCGTAGCCGTAGACGACCCAGAGGACGCCGATCAGGCCCATGGCGCCGAAGCTCAGCATCATCATGCTGATGACGCTCTTGGCCTTGACCAGGCCGCCGTAGAAGAAAGCGAGTCCTGGCGTCATCAACAGGACGAGTGCTGCCGCTATCAGGATGAATGCGGTGTTGCCTTGATCCATCTCGAAGAGAACCTCTCTGCAGGGACGCAGGTGTAGCGTCGGGTTCCCTCAGTGTGTCGATGCTCCGTTTCCGGAGCGGGATGACCCGTGTTTCCCCTTCGTTACGCGAGGCGTGCGCACGTAAACATCGTGTTTCGGCGCGCCGAACGGCGGCCGTGCGTCTTCGTCGAACCGGCCGTTCAGGCCAGCGTCGACGCCACCAGGCGCGAGACGGCGCGGAGGTACTTCTTGCGGTACCCGCCGGCCAGCATCTCCTCGGGGAAGACGAGGTCGAGCGACGTGCCCGTCGCGCGGATGGGCAGCTGGGCGTCATAGACGCGGTCGATGAAAGCGACGAACCGCAGTGCCGCCGACTGATCGGTGAACGCCGCCACATCGCGCAGCCCCACGAGCGACAGGTCCTCGATGAGGCGGATGTAACGGGACGGGTGCACGTGCGCGAGGTGGGAGACAAGCGCGTCGAACGTGTCGTCCGACGCGAGGCCGGTCGCCGCGGCATCCGCGATCGCCGCCTCGTACTGCGGCGCATCGAGCACGACGGCGTGCCCGTCGACCGCGCGGTGGCGGAAGTCGGTGCCGTCGATGCGGATCGTCTGGAAGCTCGACGCCATCGCGTGGATCTCGCGGAGGAAGTCCTGCGCGGCGAAGCGCCCCTCGCCGAGGGCATTGGGAGGGGTGTTGGATGTCGCGGCCAGCCGCGTCCCCGAAGCCACGAGCTCGGCGAGCAGGCGTGTCATGACCATCGTGTCGCCCGGATCGTCGAGCTCGAACTCGTCTATGCAGAGCAGGTCGGAGCCACGGAAGAGCTCGACGGTGTTCTGGTAGCCGAGCGCGCCGACGAGCGCGGTGTACTCGATGAACGTGCCGAAGTACTTCCGGCGCGCAGGCATCGCGTGGTAGACGGACGCGAGCAGGTGGGTCTTGCCGACGCCGAAGCCGCCGTCGAGGTAGACGCCCGGCTTCAGCTCCGGGCGCTTCGCGCGCCGGAACAGCCCGCCCTTGACCGGCGCGGCGGCACCCGAGAAGGCCTGGAGCAGATCCTTCGCGCCCTGCTGCGACGGATAGGCGGGGTCGGCGCGGTACGTGTCGAACGTCGCGTCGGCGAACTGGGGCGGCGGGACCAGCGCGGCGACCATCTCGGCGCCGGCGAGCTGCGGAGCACGCTCCGCGAGGTGGACGACGCCGGTGCGGGTGGCGGAGACGGTCATGCGGATCCTGTGTCGGAGTCTTACAGAGGGGCTGTGCTGCCCCGCCCGGGAATCTAGGGTCGGAGGCGACGGTTCAACCCTAACCGTCAGCCGTGCGCGCCTGTCCCTCGCTTGACGCCGGATGACGGGTGCCCGCGCCCTCGCCCTCGCCCCCCCCGATCCAGGAGATGCCATGACCGTCGAGACCGACACCTCGTCCGAGAAGTTCGCCGAGTACTCCGAGCCCGCGCGGCTCGTGACGGGCGAGTGGCTCCAGGCGCACCTCGGCGAGCCGGGCCTCGTCGTGGTCGAGTCGGATGAGGACGTGCTGCTGTACGAGACCGGTCACATCCCCGGCGCCGTCAAGGTGGACTGGCACACCGAGCTCAACGACCCCGTCGTGCGCGACTACGTCGACGGCGAGGGCTTCGCCGAACTCCTCAGCCGCAAGGGCATCTCGCGCGACGACACCGTCGTCATCTACGGAGACAAGAACAACTGGTGGGCCGCCTACGCGCTGTGGGTCTTCTCGCTGTTCGGGCACCATGACGTGCGTCTCCTGGACGGCGGACGCGACAAGTGGATCGCCGAGGGGCGGCCGATCACGACGGATGCCTCGACCCCGGCACCGACCGACTACCCGGTCGTCGAGCGCGACGACTCCGTGCTGCGCGCCTACAAGGACGACGTGCTCGCGCACCTCGGCAACGGCCCGCTCATCGACGTCCGCTCCCCCGAGGAGTACGACGGCTCCCGCACGTCGGCGCCGGCGTACCCCGAGGAAGGTGCGCTGCGCGGCGGGCACATCCCGTCGGCGCAGAGCGTGCCGTGGGCGCGCGCGGTCGGCGAGGACGGCGGCTTCAAGCCCCGCGCCGAGCTGGATGCGATCTACCGCGGTGAGGTCGGGCTCGAGGACGGCGACGCGATCGTCGCGTACTGCCGCATCGGCGAACGGTCGAGCCACACGTGGTTCGTGCTGAAGCACCTCCTCGGCTTCGAGGACGTACGCAACTACGACGGCTCGTGGACCGAGTGGGGAAGCGCCGTGCGCGTGCCGATCGTGGCCGGTGCGGAGCCGGGCGAAGCGCCCGCACGCTGAGCCGCAGCATCCACCCCATGGGAAAATGGTGGCGATGACCGAAATCGCCCTGCCCGACCGACTCGCCGAGATCCGGGACGAGTTCCTCGAGCTGCCCGAGCCCGACCGGCTGCAGCTGCTGCTCGAGTACTCGTACGAGCTCCCGCCGGTGCCCGTGGAGTACGAGGGGCACCCCGAGCTGTACGAGCGCGTGGTCGAGTGCCAGTCCCCCGTCTTCATCGTCGTCGACGTCGATGCCGACGGGGCCGTCGCGATGCACGCGACCGCTCCCCCGGAAGCGCCGACGACCCGCGGCTTCGCGAGCATCCTGGCGCAGGGCATCACCGGCCTCACGGCCGCCGAGGTGCTCGCGGTGCCCGGCGACTTCCCCCAGACGCTGGGACTGACCCGTGTGGTGTCGCCGCTGCGCCTGTCCGGCATGACGGGGATGCTCCTGCGCGCCCAGCGTCAGGTGCGCGCCAAGTCGGGCGCCTGACCCCGACCGCTCGTCAGTCCGCGACGATCCCGTGGGCGGTGAGCCAGGTGCCGATGGATGCGCTCCAGCGCTCCTGGTCGTAGTTCCAGAGCTTCGTGTGCCGCGCCACCTCGAACACCTGCATCTCGACCAGATCCGGACGGGCGGCGACCAGGTCGTGCGACGCGTCCGACGGCACGAATCCGTCGTCGTCGCTGTGGAGGATGAGGATCGGATGCCTGAGCTCCGCCGCCCGCGCGACCACGTCGAGCTGATCGAGACGGATGGCCGCGCCGGTGCGGGTCAGCGGCGACGCCCACTCGGCCTGCAGCGCCTCGATCGCGAGGCGGCTGACCGCCCCGGGGACGCGCTCCGCCTTGGCCTGGTAGTCGAGCACGACCCGCCAGTCGACGACCGGAGACTCGAGGATGAGGCCCGCGATGGAGTCGCCGTGCGCCGAGTTGAGGGCGAGCTGCAGCGCGATCGCGCCGCCCATCGACCACCCCATGACGATGATCCGGCGCGCGCCGCGACGCCGTGCGAACCCGACAGCCGCGTCGACGTCGCGCCACTCCGTGGCACCCAGCGCATACGTGCCGTTGCGGCTGCGAGGCGCCTCGCCGTCGTTGCGGTACGACACGACCAGCGATGTGATGCCGAGGCCGTGGAACACCGGCACCGCCCGCAGGCACTCGGCGCGCGTCGTGCCGCGCCCGTGCACCTGGATGACCCACGTGTCGCCCTCGCCTGCCGGGAACAGCCATGCCGGGCACGGCCCGACCGTGGAGCCGATGAGCTCGGGGGTGAACGGCAGGTGCAGCTGCTCGGGGTGGTCGTAGTACCAGCCGCTGAACGCCGCCTCGGGGGCGAGGCGCGCGTCGGCGGAGACGTGCGTCAGCAGTTTTCGCTTGACGCTCGAGGCGTCCTCCGAGAGCACCGATCCGAGCTTGATGTAGTCGGACGTGCCGCTCGTGAAGAGGCCATAGCGCCCGGGGAGCTCGGTGTCGGCCGTGCGCGACAGTGTGATCGTCTGCGCGGCGGTGTCCAGCGCCAGGATCCGCGTGTCGGCCTGTCGGCGCGCCGGGGTCACGACCTTCCGCGCCATCACGACGGAGCCCGCCGCGAGCGCGCCCAGCACAGCGGCCAGGGCCACGCTCAGCACCGTGAGCGCGGCCTTCACACCGGCGACGAGGGCGGGCGTCCTGCGCCCGCGGCGAGGAGGGAGAGCCTTCGGCCCTCCCGGGTAACTGCGTGCGCCGTCCCATGCGGCGCGCCTGGAGGCGACCATCGAGGCATCACTCTAGTCTGTCCGGGTGACTGAGCAGCGTCCTCCGGCGGCACCGGGCTCTTTCGAGCAGGCCGCCGAGGCGGTGCGGGCGATCTCCTTCCGCGACGACCTCACCGTCCGCGAGATCGCCGCGCCGCAGGGTCTCGCTCCGAACGCGTTCGCCATCGCGGGTGACGTCCGCCCCGAACCCGACGCCACGGACTCGCCATACGGCACCGGCCGGCTGGTTCTCATGCACGACCCGGAGGAGCCCGCGCCGTGGAACGGGCCGTGGCGGATCGTGTGCTTCGCGCAGGCTCCCCTCGAGCCTGAGATCGGCGTCGATCCGCTGCTCGCAGACGTCGCGTGGACGTGGCTGACCGACGCGCTCGAGTCACGAGGTGCGGGCTTCCATTCGGCATCCGGCACAGCGACCAAGACCCTCTCCAAGGGGTTCGGCGCACTGGCCGCGGAGGGTGACGGCGCGCAGATAGAACTGCGCGCATCGTGGTCTCCGGAAGGCGCGATCGTTCCGCACGTGGAAGCATGGGCGGAGTTGGTATGCATGCTGGCCGGGCTTCCGCCCGGCTCGGAAGGGATCGCGATGCTCGGTTCGCACAGGTCGCCACGTGGCTGATTACGACGTGATCGACGAGGTCTCGCGCGTCGGAGAGGTCGCGCGACGACTGGTCGACGGGGAGGGTCCCGTCGCCGTCGACGTCGAGCGCGCGTCGGGTTTCCGCTACTCGCAGCGGGCGTACCTGGTGCAGGTGTACCGGCGCGGTGCGGGCGTGTTCCTCTTCGATCCCCCGCCGATCGGCGACTTCCGTGCCCTCCAGGACGCCATCGGCGGCGAGGAATGGGTGCTGCACGCCGCGAGTCAGGACCTGCCGTCGCTGCGCGAGATCGGCCTCGAACCGGCTTCCATCTTCGACACCGAGCTCGCCGCCCGCCTCCTCGGTCATGAGCGGGTGGGCCTCGGCGCGGTCGTGGAGGACACACTGGGCATCACACTCGCGAAGGCCCACTCCGCGTCGGACTGGTCGACGCGGCCGCTGCCCCAGTCCTGGCTCGAGTACGCGGCGCTCGACGTCGAACACCTCGTCGATGTGCGCGACAAGCTCGCCGCAGAGCTCGTGGAGCAGGGCAAGACCGAGTTCGCCGCGGAGGAGTTCCGTGCCGTGCTCGAGCGCGAGCCCAAGCCGCCGCGCGAGGAGCCGTGGCGCCGCCTCTCAGGTCTGCACACGGTGCGCGGCCGCAAGGCGCTGGCCGTGGCCCGTGAACTGTGGACCGCCCGTGAGGAGTACGCGAGGGAGGAGGATGTCGCGCCCGGCCGCCTCGTCCCCGATCGTGCACTGGTGGCCGCCGTGCTCGCCGATCCCAAGTCGAAGAGCGCCCTGGCCGCCGTCAAGGACTTCACCGGCCGAGCGAGCCGGTCGCAGCTGGACCGCTGGTGGGCGGCGATCGAGAACGGACGCGCCGTCACGCAGCTGCCGCTGGAACGCGCCGCCGGAGGCGACACGCTGCCGCCGCCGCGGGCCTGGGTGGATCGCAACCCCGAGGCCGATGCCCGTCTCAAGGCGGCTCGCCCCGTCGTGGAGCGGCGGGCGGAGGAGCTCCACATGCCGACCGAGAACCTCCTCACGCCCGAGCTGCTGCGGCGCGTCGCCTGGGCTCCCCCGCAGCCGCTGACCGCGGCATCCATCGGCGAAGCACTGGCCGCGTTGGGCGCACGACCCTGGCAGATTGCGCAGACCTCACAGGTGATCGCCGATGCCTTTGTGGATTCCGTGCAAGCAGTCGCGGAGGCGTCGGAAACGGCTTCGTAGGTTTCCCCCACCCGATTCCGACCGCTCCACGCGCCCTCCTAGGCTGGCGACATCCCTACTTTTGGAGGCAGAGTGGCCGAGATTTCGGACGTCTTCTTCGTCGATGGCATGCGGACCCCGTTCGGGCGTGCCGGCGAGAAAGGCATGTACTGGAACACCCGCGCGGACGACCTCGCCGTCAAGGCGACGATCGGGCTCATGGAGCGCAATCCGGGCGTTCCCAAGGACCGCATCGACGATGTCGCCATAGCCGCGACCAGTCAGACCGGTGACCAGGGGCTGACCCTCGGCCGCAGTGTCGCGATCCTCGCCGGGCTCCCACAGACCGTCCCGGGCTTCGCGATCGACCGTATGTGTGCGGGCGCCATGACGAGCGTCACGACGATGGCGGGCTCCATCGGCGTCGGGATGTACGACGTCGCCCTCGCCGGCGGCGTCGAGCACATGGGGCACCATCCCATCGGCGGCAACGCCGACCCCAACCCGCGCTTCGTCGCCGAGAAGATGGTCGACCCCGGCGCGCTCAACATGGGCGTCACCGCCGAGCGCATCTTCGACCGGTTCCCGCACCTCACGAAGGAGCGCTCGGACCGCTACGGCATGCTCAGCCAGCACAAGGCGCAGGCCGCCTACGACAACGGCAAGATCCAGCCCGATCTGGTGTCGATCGCGACCAAGGACGCCGACGGTTCGTGGGGCCTGGCCACCGAGGACGAGGGCCGGCGCCCGCAGACCACGATGGAAGACCTGGCGGCGCTGAAGACGCCGTTCCGCCCGCACGGCCGCGTGACGGCCGGCACGTCATCGCCCCTCACCGACGGCGCGACGATGTCGCTGCTCGCCGGCGGCGGAGCGGTGAAGGAGCTGGGCCTGAAGCCGAAGATGAAGCTCGTCTCGTTCGCGTTCGCCGGCGTGCAGCCCGAGATCATGGGCATCGGCCCGATCCCGTCGACCGAGAAGGCCCTCAAGAAGGCCGGACTCACGATCGACGACATCGGTCTGTTCGAGCTGAACGAGGCCTTCGCGATCCAGGTCATCTCGCTGCTGGACCACTTCGGCATCGCCGACGACGACCCCCGCGTCAACCAGTGGGGCGGCGCCATCGCGCTCGGCCACCCGCTCGCCGCCTCCGGCGTGCGTCTGATGATCCAGCTCGCGGCCCAGTTCGCCGAGCGTCCCGACGTCCGCTACGGCCTCACCGCGATGTGCGTGGGCCTCGGCCAGGGCGGCTCGGTCATCTGGGAGAACCCCCACTTCGACGGCAAGAAGCGGAAGTGATCGAGCAATGACGAACTACGACGACATCGACTTCTCCCCCATCCTCGCCGTCACCGAAGGCGAGGTGATCACGCACTCGCGGGTGCGCGACATCCGACTGCGCTCCGGCAAGGTGCTGGCGCTGGTCACGCTCGACAACGGTCGCGACCACACCCGCCCGAACACGCTGGGCCCCGCGACGATGTTCCAGCTCGGCGAGACGCTCGACGCCCTCAAGGCGCGGGCGGCGGCCGGCGAGATCCAGGCGGTCGGCATCACCGGCAAGCAGTACATCCTCGCGGCGGGCGCCGACCTCAGCGACATCAGCAAGGTCGGTTCGAAGGACAACGCCCGCATGGTGGCGCAGCTCGGCCACAAGGTGTTCGGTCAGCTCTCCGAGCTGGGTGTGCCCACGTTCGCCTTCGTCAACGGGCTCGCGCTCGGCGGCGGTCTCGAGATCGCGCTCAACAGCACGTACCGGACGGTGGATGCCTCGGCCGCGGCGATCGCGCTTCCCGAGGTGTTCCTCGGCATCATCCCCGGCTGGGGCGGTGCCTACCTGCTGCCCAACCTCATCGGCATCGAGAACGCGCTCGAGGTCGTGATCTCGAACCCGCTGAAGCAGAACCGCATGCTGAAGCCGCAGCAGGCATTCGACTACGGCATCGTCGACGCGATCTTCCCGGCCGCGAACTACCTCGAGGACTCGCTGGCGTGGGCCGACGGCGTCCTCGGCGGGAAGATCAAGGTCGACCGCAAGAACGAGCCGGGCAAGATCGAGCGCCTCACCAAGTGGCCGATCGCCGTCAAGGTGGCCCGCGGCATGCTCGAGTCGAAGATCGGCACGGTGCCGAAGTCGCCGTACGTGGCGCTGGATCTCCTGGACAAGGCGCGGAACGGTTCGAAGGCCGAGGGCTTCGCACGCGAGGACGAGGCTCTCGCCGAGCTCGTCACGGGCGACCAGTTCGCCGCATCCATGTATGCCTTCGATCTGGTGCAGAAGCGCGCCAAGCGTCCTGTCGGCGCTCCCGACAAGGAGCTCGCGAAGAAGGTCACGAAGGTCGGCATCATCGGCGCCGGTCTCATGGCGAGCCAGTTCGCGCTGCTGTTCGTGCGCAAGCTGCAGGTTCCGGTGCTCATCACCGACCTCGACCAGGCACGCGTCGACAAGGGCGTGGCATACATCCACGACGAGATCGGCAAGCTCGAGGCGAAGGGCCGCCTCGACGGCGACTCCGCCAACAAGCTGCGCGCGCTGGTGATGGGCACGACCGACAAGAGTCTCTACGCCGACTGCGATTTCGTGATCGAGGCCGTGTTCGAAGAGGTCGGTGTCAAGCAGCAGGTGTTCGGTGAGATCGAGCAGATCATCGCCGAGGACGCGATCCTCGCGACCAACACCTCGTCGCTGTCCGTCGAGGAGATCGGTGCGAACCTGGCTCACCCGGAGCGGCTGGTGGGCTTCCACTTCTTCAACCCGGTGGCGGTCATGCCGCTGATCGAGATCGTGAAGACCCCCCAGACCTCGGATGCCGCACTGTCGACCGCGTTCGTCGTCGCGAAGAACCTCGGCAAGAACGCGGTGCTCACCGCCGACGCGCCCGGGTTCGTCGTGAACCGGCTGCTGGCCAAGGTCATGGGCGAGGCGGCGCGCGCCGTCTACGAAGGCACGCCGGTCGCCGAGGTCGAGAAGGCGTTCGCGCCTCTCGGGCTGCCGATGGGGCCGTTCCAGCTCATCGACCTCGTCGGCTGGAAGGTGGCCGCGCACGTGCAGGACACGATGGTGCACGCCTTCCCCGACCGCTTCTACGCGAACGAGAACTTCCACGCGCTCGCGGAGCTGCCCGAGGTCGTCGAGAAGGACAAGGGCGGCCGCGTGACCGGCTGGACCAAGGCCGCCGAGAAGACGCTCAAGCCCGCGGTGGGCTCGTCGCCGGCGTCGGCCGACGTCATCCTCCGTCGCGTGCAGGACGGCCTCGCGCAGGAGATCAAGCTCATGCTCGACGAGGGCGTGGTCCCCGAGGTCGAGGACATCGACCTCTGCCTCATCCTCGGCGCGGGCTGGCCGTTCATCGACGGCGGCGCGTCGCCCTACCTCGACCGCGAGGGCGCCTCCCAGCGCGCCTTCGGCGACACCTTCCACCACCCGGTGATCAAGGGCATCGCCGGCTGACGCCGCCAACACCGAAAGGGCGCATCCTCCTCGGAGGGTGCGCCCTTTCGCCGTATGCGGATGACCGCGGGATGCGAAGCTCGCGCGGCAGGCGTTCTCCTAGCGTCGCTCCTCGCGAGACAGGGTCGGGATCACGGGGATCTCGCGGGTGTCCGCGCCACGGGCGACGGGGATGCGGGTGCCGAGCACCTGGGCGACGACATCCTGCGCGATCTTCGCAGGCGTGAGACCTGCGTCCTCGAGGATCTGCTCGCGGCTCGCGTGATCGATGAACTCGTCGGGCACGCCCAATTCGTCGACCGCGGTGTCGACGCCCGCCTCGCGGAGCACCTGGCGCACCCGCGTGCCGATGCCGCCGACGCGGATGCCGTCCTCGATCGTGATGACGAGGCGATGGGATGCGGCGAGCGAGACGATCGACGGCTGCACCGGCACGACCCATCGCGGGTCGACGACCGTGGCGCCGATGCCCTGTGCGCGCAGGCGCTCGGCGACGTCGACCGCGGTGTGCGCCATCGGGCCGATGCCGACCAGCAGCACGTCCTGGGCGTCGGAGCGCACCAGCACGTCCACGCCGTCCTCGAGCCGTTCCAGCGCCGGGAGCTCAGGGCTCACGCCGCCCTTCGGGAAACGGATCACGGTGGGCGCGTCATCGACCGCGACCGCCTCGTGCAGCTCTTCGCGGAGGCGGGCGCCGTCCCGTGGCACGGCGATGCGGATGTGCGGGACGATCTGCAGCATCGCCAGGTCCCAGATGCCGTGGTGGCTCGGGCCGTCGGGGCCGGTCACACCGGCGCGATCGAGCACGAAGGTGACGCCCGCGCGGTGGAGGGCGACATCCATCAGCACCTGGTCGAAGGCGCGGTTCATGAACGTCGCGTAGATCGCGACGACCGGATGCAGGCCGCCGAACGCCAGACCGGCCGCGGAGGCGACGGCATGCTGCTCGGCGATGCCGACGTCGTACACCCGGTCGGGGAAGCGCTGCGCGAACGGCAGGAGCCCTGTGGGCCGCAGCATGGCGGCCGTCATCGCGATCACGTCGTCGCGCTCGTCGCCCAGGTGCACTAGCTCATCGGCGAAGACGTCGGTCCAGGCGGTGCCGCCGGCCGCGCCGAGCGCTTCGCCCGTGATCGGGTCGATCTTGCCGACGGCGTGGAACTGGTCGGCTTCGTCCTCGAGGGCGGGCGCGTAGCCGCGGCCCTTCTCGGTGATCGCGTGGACGATCACGGGGGCGCCGTACTCCTTCGCGAGCTCGAGCGTCTCCATGAGAGTCGGCAGATCGTGGCCGTCGACCGGACCGAGGTACTTGATGTCGAGGTTCGAATAGAGCGCGGCGTTGTTCGTGAACCGCGACAGGAAGCCGTGCGTGCCGCCGCGCACGCCCCGGTAGACGGCGCGCGCCGCGGGGCCCAGCTTGCGGAACAGCGTGTCGGAGCCGCGGTGGAGATTGCGGTACGACTCGGCGGTGCGGACGCGGTTGAGGTAGCGTGCCATGCCGCCGATGGTCGGGGCGTACGAGCGCCCGTTGTCGTTGACGACGATGACGAGGTTGCGGTCGTTGTCGTCGGAGATGTTGTTGAGCGCCTCCCACGTCATGCCGCCGGTGAGCGCGCCGTCGCCGACGACGGCGACCACGTGCCGGTCCTTGCGGCCGGTGCGCGTCAGTGCGCGCGAGACGCCGTCGGCCCAGCTCAGCGAGCTGGAGGCGTGGGACGACTCGACCACATCGTGCGGGCTCTCGGAGCGCTGCGGGTACCCGGCGAGGCCTTCGCGCGCGCGGAGCTTCGTGAAGTCCTGGCGCCCGGTGAGCAGCTTGTGCACGTAGGACTGATGGCCCGTGTCGAAGATCATCGGATCGTTCGGCGAGTCGAACACGCGGTGCAGTGCGATCGTGAGCTCGACGACACCGAGGTTGGGGCCCAGGTGACCGCCTGTGCGTGCGACGTTCTCGACGAGGAAGCCGCGGATCTCGTCCGCGAGCTGCTCGAGCTGATCGAGGCTCAGCGCGTCGAGGTCGCGGGGTCCGGTGATGGACGACAGCAGCGACATCCCGGCTCCTTTCCGGCCCCGTGAGGGCTCTGCAAGTCTACCCGCGGCATGAAGGGGGGACCGGATGCTGGGCCACACGCCCGAGGCACCGCGTGGCGCGAAGCGACACGTGGAGGGGCGTGGGGAGCATCCGGTCCCCCGTGAATCAGCTGTCAGACCAGCGAGCGCAGCACATACTGCAGGATGCCGCCGTTGCGGTAGTAGTCGGCCTCACCGGGCGTGTCGATGCGGACGACCGCGTCGAACTCGACCGTCTGCTTGCCCTCCGGCGAGAACTCGCTGGGCTCCGCGGTGACCTTGACGGTCTTCGGCGTGACGCCCTCGTTGAGCTGCTCGAGACCCGAGATCGAGACGATCTCGGTGCCGTCCAGACCCAGCGACTTCCAGCTCTCGCCGGCCGGGAACTGCAGCGGCACGACGCCCATTCCGATGAGGTTCGAGCGGTGGATGCGCTCGAAGCTCTCGGTGATGACCGCCTTCACGCCCAGCAGGCTCGTGCCCTTGGCCGCCCAGTCGCGCGACGAGCCTGAGCCGTACTCCTTGCCGCCGAAGATGACCAGCGGCGTGCCCGCGGCCTGGTAGTTCTGGCTGGCGTCGTAGATGAAGGACTGGGGTCCGCCGGCCTGCGTGAAGTCGCGCGTGAATCCGCCCTCGACCTCGGCGCCGTCGTTGACCTCGCGGACGAGCTGGTTCTTCAGACGGATGTTCGCGAATGTGCCGCGGATCATCACCTCGTGGTTGCCACGGCGCGAGCCGTACGAGTTGAAGTCCTTGCGGTCCACACCGTGGGCGGCCAGGTACTGACCGGCCGGGCTGTCGGCCTTGATGTTGCCGGCAGGGCTGATGTGGTCGGTCGTGACCGAGTCCAGCAGCGTCGCCATGACACGCGCGCCCGAGATGTCGCTGACCGGGGTCAGCTCCATCGTCATTCCGTCGAAGTACGGGGGCTTGCGCACGTAGGTCGAGGCCTCGTCCCACTCGAACACGTCGCCGGTCGGCGTCGGGAGGGTCCGCCACCGCTCGTCGCCCTCGAAGACGCTCGCGTACTGGTGGGTGAACATGTCCTTGTTGATCGACGAGTCGATCGTGGCCTGCACCTCGGCCGAGTCCGGCCAGATGTCGCGCAGGAACACGTCGTTGCCGTCCTGGTCGGTGCCGAGGGCGTCGACCTCGAAGTCGAAGTTCATCGAACCGGCGAGCGAGTACGCGATCACGAGCGGCGGGCTCGCGAGGTAGTTCATCTTCACGTCGGGGTTGATGCGACCCTCGAAGTTGCGGTTGCCCGACAGCACGGCGGTGACGGCGAGATCGTTCTCGTTGATCGCCGCGGAGACCTCCTCTATGAGCGGCCCGGAGTTGCCGATGCAGGTGGTGCAGCCGTACCCGACGGTGAAGAAGCCCAGGTCTTCGAGGTCCTTGGTGAGACCGGCCTTCTCGTAGTAGTCGGTGACGACCTTCGAGCCGGGCGCGAGGGTGGTCTTCACCCACGGCTTGGCCTTGAGGCCCTTCCTGACCGCGTTGCGGGCGAGGAGGCCGGCGGCGAGCATTACCGACGGGTTCGAGGTGTTGGTGCACGACGTGATCGCGGCGATCGTCACTGCGCCGTGGTCGAGCACGAACTTCTCGCCGCCCTCGAGCGTCACCGGGGTCGGCTTCGACGCCGTCGCCGGCGCGTGGCTGTGGTGGTGGTGCTCGTGGAGGCTGTACTCGTCCTCGGGCGAGTTTCCGGGCGGGTCGGACGCCGGGAACGACTCCGAGCCCTCGAGATCGACCAGATCGTGATCGACCTCGGCGTAGTTGGTGAGGTCGCTCTCGAACTGCTGCTTCGCCTGCGAGAGGATGATGCGGTCCTGCGGGCGCTTGGGGCCGGCGATCGACGGGACCACCGTCGAGAGGTCGAGCTCCATGTACTCGCTGAAGACCGGCTCGCGCGAGGCGTCGTGCCAGAGCGTCTGCTCCTTGGCGTAGGCCTCGACCAGCGCGAGCTGCTGCTCGTCGCGGCCCGTGAGGCGCAGGTAGTCGATGGTCACGCTGTCGATGGGGAACATCGCGGCGGTCGAGCCGAACTCCGGGCTCATGTTGCCGATGGTCGCGCGGTTCGCGAGCGGGACCGATGCGACGCCCTCGCCGTAGAACTCGACGAACTTGCCGACCACGCCGTGCTTGCGGAGCATGTCGGTGATGGTCAGCACGACGTCGGTCGCCGTGACGCCCGTCGGGATCGCGCCCGAGAGCTTGAAGCCCACGACCTTGGGGATGAGCATCGAGACGGGCTGGCCGAGCATGGCCGCCTCTGCCTCGATGCCGCCGACGCCCCAGCCCAGCACGCCGAGGCCGTTGACCATCGTGGTGTGCGAGTCCGTGCCGACGCACGTGTCGGGGTATGCACGGAGGACGCCGCCGACGGAGCGGTCGTAGATGACCTTCGCGAGGTGCTCGATGTTGACCTGGTGGACGATGCCCGTGCCCGGGGGGACGACCTTGAAGTCGTTGAACGCGGTCTGGCCCCAGCGGAGGAACTGGTACCGCTCGCCGTTGCGCTCGTACTCGATCTCGACGTTGCGCTCGAGGGCGTTCTCGGTGCCGAAGAGGTCCGCGATGACGGAGTGGTCGATGACCATCTCGGCGGGAGAGAGCGGGTTGATCTTGGTGGCGTCGCCACCCAGGGCGGCCACCGCCTCGCGCATGGTGGCGAGGTCCACGATGCAGGGAACGCCGGTGAAGTCCTGCATCACGACGCGAGCCGGCGTGAACTGGATCTCGGTGTTCGGCTCGGCCGCGGCATCCCACGACCCGAGCGCCTCGATCTGCTCCTTGGTGACGTTCGCGCCGTCCTCGGTGCGGAGCAGGTTCTCGAGCAGCACCTTCAGGCTGAACGGGAGCTTCTCGTAACCGGGGACGGTGTCGATGCGGAAGATCTCGTAGTCGGTGCTGCCGACCGTCAGGGTGCTCTTCGCACCGAAGCTGTCAACCGTGGACACGTCTGTCTCCTTCGTCGGCGGCGGGATCGTGCCGGAGTCCGGCATCCCCATCTTCCCCCGCTCCGGAGCCCTCGGCTAGTGAGGTCGACCTAACGGTTCGGGGGAAATTTATCTTGATGTCGAGATAAATGTATCACTTGGAGGCGCGTGGATAGAGCGCGCGCACGGCGAGCCATGTGACCGCGACCAATGGCGCGAACAGCGGCAGGCCCATGATCAGCTTGATCGTGCCGAGCGCAGCGACGTCGCCCGCGAAATACAGCGGGAGTTGCACGATCAGGCGGAGCGCGAACAGTGAAGCCCACGCGATCGACAGCCAGAAGAAGACGCGCCGCTTGCGCTTGTCGGCGCGCCACGCGGTGCCCTCCCCCATGAGGAAGCCGACGGCCAGGCCGATGAGCGGCCACCCGATGAGCGCCGACACCAGGAACGCCGTGCCGTACAGCGTGTTGGTGAGGAAGCCGGGGATGAAGCTGTCCTCTCCCCTGCCGGTCCACAGGGACAGGCCCGCCGCCGCGGCTGCCGCGATCAGGCCCCCGATCGCGGCGCTCGCAGACTGCCGCTGGATCAGGCGCACGATTGTGAAGACCGCGGCGAGGCCGACCGACAGCGCGAGGCTCAGGAGGAGGTTTCCCGACTTCGCGGCGGCGTCGTACGTGGCCGTCCAGGCGACGAGGAACACGACGCCCGGAAGGACGGACTCGAGGATGCCGCGCCAGCCGCCCATCGCGGCCCACACGACGTGCCCGGTGGTCTTGCCCTCGGCCGGGTCGAGACCGGCCCGGCGCGCGGCCCCGCCCAGGGCGGCGCCGAGCACCTCGGACGCAGTGGGGGCAGCGGGGCCCGCGTCGTCCAAGGCTCCGCGAGACGCGCCAGCGGAGTGTGAAGGGGTCGTGGGGACCGTGTGTCCCGGGGGGCGGTCGGCTGCACCGTCCGCGGTGGATTCCGACGCGTCGTCGGGGCGCGAGGTGTCGCTCACGCGGAGCCCGGCGTCGCCGGCATCTTCAGCGGGATGAGGTCGCGGGGCGGCATCGGCGAGCCGCCGCGGACGACGACGATCGAACGGAACAGGTCCTCGACGGCGGCCGCGGCCTCGACGTCGGCCGTCGCTGCACCCCCGATCACGCCGCGCAGGAACCAGCGCGGGCCGTCGACGCCGACGAAGCGCGCGAGGCGCTTGCCCGCCGTGCCGTCGGCGCCGGCGATCACGGGCACCTCGGCGAGGAGCTCGGGACCCAGCGGTCCCTCGCGCTCCTCGACGCGGCCGCCCTGCTGGCGGATCTGCTGGCGGATCTGCTCGCGCGTCTCCTCCCAGAGGCCGGCCGAGCGGGGCGCGGCGAACGGCTGCACCTGAAGGGTCGAACCGGCGTAGTCCAGGCCGACGGCCACGATGCGCTTGGTCTGCTCCTCGACTTCGAGGCGGAGGTTGAGGCCCTCACGAGGGAGGATCTTGATCCCCCCGAGATCGATGTAGGGGCGGACCGGGTTGGCCTCGGACTCGTCGAACGGGCCGGTCGAGGCGCGGTCGTCGGGTGCGACCTTGCGCGGGCCTTCGACGGATGAGGGGTCGGTCATGCGAGGACTCCGTCCTTCTGGTAGCCCGTGGAGCCGAAGCCGCCCTCGCCGCGCACGCTGTCGGGCAGGGTTTCCACGGGGATGAATACGGCGCGCGGCACCGGCATCACGATGATCTGCGCGATGCGGTCGCCGACGGCGATGTCGTGCGCCTGCGCCCGATCGGTGTTCAGCAGGATCACCTTGATCTCGCCGCGGTAGCCGGCGTCGATCGTGCCGGGCGCGTTGACGACCGTGATCCCGTGCTTGGCGGCCAGGCCGCTGCGCGGGACCACGAACGCGACATACCCCTCCGGCAGCGCGATCCGCACGCCGGTGCCGACCAGAGCGCGCTCACCGGGCTCGAGGCGAACCGCCTCGGCGGCGACGAGGTCGGCTCCGGCGTCCCCAGGGTGCGCGTACACCGGGACGTCGGGGGCGATAATGGGGACGTCCACCGTTTCAGTCACCCAACGAGGGTAATGCAGAACTCAACGCCTCATGCCGGTGCCCGAACCGGCCCTGCCGACGGTTATCGCGAGCGGCTCGGCCCGTCGCTGTGGATCCTGGTCGCTGCGGGGATGGCGGCGCCGATGGCGGCGCTCGTCGTCACACCCATCGACACGACGATCGCTCTCATCGTGGGCGCCGGCATCGGCATCCTGCTGATCGCGCTGCTGATCCTGGCTGCACCCGTCGTCGAGGTCCGCGACGGCGAGCTGCGGGCCGGGCGCGCGCACATCGGTGTCGAGTTCCTCGGCGACGGCGCGGTACACGTCGGGGAGGACGCGCGCCACGCGCGCGGTGCTGGTCTGGACCCCAGGTCGTGGCATCTCATCCGGGGCGGGATCGACGGAGTCGTCGTGCTCCCAGTGACTGATGCCGATGATCCGACGACCGCGTGGGTCATCTCCTCGCGGACGCCGGACCGGCTGGCCGCCGCAGTACGGCGGGCTCAGATCACGCGGCGCACTCAGTACAGATAGGGCCGTCTGCGGTCTCGTGATCGAGCTGCGAGCGGTGCTTCACGAGGAAGCAGTTCGAACAGGTGAACTCGTCCTCCTGGGCGGGTAGAACGACGACGTCGAGCTCGAGGTCCGACAGGTCGGCACCGGGCAGCTCGAAGCCCGACGGGTTGTCGGCGTCCTCCACGTCGACCGAGCCCGAGAGCTTGTCGGGAACGCGCTCCTTGAGCGCTTCGATCGACTCGCTGTCGTCCTCGGTCTTGCGGGGGGCGTCGTAATCGGTGGCCATGCGTGAAGATCTCAACTTCCGGGTATTCGCGGTTGCGCTCGCCCTTGCGGGCGGCGATAGTTTGCACGACCATTCCCCTTTTCGCAAATGCGATCCGGCGCCATCCTGACCGTGCGTTCGCGTGAAACTCGCGGCACGCGCGGGATATTCCCGGTCGTCGCGGTGCGCTATGACACGATGGGCGCACAGGCGGGCTCTGAAGCCGTGAGTCCGCCGGGAAAGCGCAGCCAAGAGCCGGCACGAGAAGCAGGGAGCGTCCGCATGGAACAGCTCAAAGTCATCGGAACCGAGGACGACAAGCTCATCCTGGCGACGGAGTCCGGCGAGAGATTCACGCTCGACGTCGACGACGTCCTGCGCGGTGAGCTGCGCAAGGCGCGCCGCGAGCGCGAGTCCGACGCGCAGACCCCCCGCCCCAGCCCCCGCGAGATCCAGGCGCACATCCGGTCGGGGCTGTCCGCACGTGAGGTCGCAGAGCTCCTCGGCGCCCGCGTCGAGGACATCGTGCGCTTCGAGGGTCCCGTGCTCGCCGAGCGCGAGCACATCGTGGGTCAGGCACTGGCCGTCCCGGTGCTGCTCGGCGGCGATTTCGAAGGTGACGGGCAGACGACGTTCGGTTCCGCGGTGCGCGCCAAGCTCGCCGAGGCGGGCGCGATCGGCGAACGCTGGACGAGCTGGAAGGAGCCGACCGGCTGGACCGTCAAGCTCGAGTTCACCTCGAACGACATCGGCCACGACGCCCGCTGGGGCTTCGATCCGCGCCGCAGCACGCTGTCGCCGCTGAACGCGGACGCCATCCAGCTGTCCCGTCAGGGCTCGCTCCCCGAGGGGCTCATCCCCCGGCTCCGCGCCCTGGACGCCGTGCCGCCGAAGGACGACTCCCGTTTCGACAGCGGAGCGTTCGGCCCACGCCGCCTCCCTGACGCCGACATCGAGTCGCCCGAGATCCCGTCTCCGGCCGCTCCTGCCGTGCAGGAGGCCGCCATCAAACGCGCCACCGAGCCCGCCGTCGTGACCTCGGCCGAGACCGCCGACCTGCTCGAGGCGCTGCGTCGTCGCCGCGGTCAGCGCGAGCCGCTTCCGGGGGCCGAAGAGATCGCCGCTGCGCCTCGCTCGCCCGCACCGGTCGCGCTGTTCGATGCGCTCGAGCCGGGCTACGACGAGTCGGCATCCGAAGCGGAGCCGACGGCGTCCGACTACCAGGCACCGACACCGGCCGCCGTCGCCGAGGCCGGTCGTCGCAAGGGCCGCACGTCGATGCCCTCGTGGGACGAGATCGTCTTCGGCGCCCGCTCCGACGACTGAAGCCGCTCAGGCCCCGGCGAACGCGCCCAGGCGGATGAGCGGAACGATCCGCTCTTCGTCGGTGAGCGACCCGTGCTGCCCGATCATCTTCTGCGGCGCTTTGTCGGCGAGACGGTCGTCGTAGTACGCGATGCCTGCGCGCGCCGCGACGATCACGTCGCCGATGCGGGCCTCCACCTCCGCGTCGATCCGGCCCACCAGACCTGACGCCTCGAGTTCGGCGCGCGAGAACACCCACGAACGGGATGCCTCGGCCTCGAGCCATCGCGCGAGCACGGCCTCCTCCGCCCCCGGCTCCGTGTAGAGGTGGAGCATGCGAGGTTCGCCGCCGATGAGGCGGACGCCGTCGAGCAGCTCGTCGCCCTCCTCGAGAAGGAGGTGGCGGTGCCGCGGCACGTCGATCATGCCGTGGTCGGACGTCACGACCACCCCGGTGCCGCGGTCGAGCGATTTCGAGAGGGTCCGGGCGGCGGCATCCACCCGCTCCAGCACCGCGACCCATTCGTCGGACTCCCAGCCGCGCTTGTGACCGACCGCGTCGAGATCGGGGGCATAGAGATAGATGAGGGACCCCGGATGCTGCGCCGCGAGGTCGGCGGCGAGGCTCACGCGCTCGTCGAGGTCGTCGGCGCCGTGGAACGCGGCGTCACCGAGGGTCGCCGCCGTGAAACCAGTGCCGGCGTACTCGTTGCGCGAGACCGCGAAGAACGGCCGTCCTAGCGTGGCGGACAGCGGCGCGGCGCGCTGGAACTCGGGAGGCAGGCCGTCGGTGTCCCAGCCGCGGAGCAGATTGACCACGTCGTCGGTGCCAGGCACTCGCGCGCGGTACCCGACGATGCCGTGCTCCCCCGGCAGTGCCCCGGTGAGCAGACTCGTCAGCGCAGCGGCGGTGGTCGAGGGGAAGACCGTGCGCGTGACATCCTTCTTCATGCGCGCCTCGCTGAGGAAGCGGGCGTGTCCGGCGCGGGCCGAGAGGTTGTGGACGCCGAGCCCGTCGAGCACCCACACGATCGCGCTCCGTGCGGGGGCGAACCACTCCGAGCGGCCGTCGAGGGCCGCCGACATCTCGGTCACGACACGGGTGAGGCTCCGGGCGCGCGGCGGGTCCACGGGTAGGCTGAGGGTCATCGGGGCCAGTCTCGCACACGCGGCCGCGCCCCCTCGCTCCCCGCCGTCACCCGAGGCTTCATCGACACATGCCCGCTTCCCGCACCGATTCCTCCCCCGCCGACCACGGACGCATCGAGGACGTCGACGTCTCCTCCGAGATGCAGACGTCGTTCCTCGAGTACGCGTACTCGGTCATCTATTCGCGTGCGCTGCCCGACGCGCGCGACGGGCTGAAGCCGGTGCAGCGACGCATCCTGTTCCAGATGGCCGACATGGGGCTGCGGCCCGACCGTGGCCACGTCAAGAGCGCCCGCGTCGTCGGCGAGGTGATGGGAAAGCTGCACCCGCATGGCGACGCCCCCATCTACGACGCGCTCGTCCGTCTCGCCCAGCCGTTCTCCCTGCGCGTGCCTCTCGTCGACGGCCACGGCAACTTCGGCTCGCTCGACGACGGCCCTGCTGCGCCCCGGTACACGGAGGCCCGCCTCGCCCCTCCGGCGCTCGCGCTCACCGAGCACCTCGACGAAGACGTCGTGGACTTCATCCCGAACTACGACGGTCAGTTCCAGCAGCCCGAGGTGCTGCCTGCCGCCTTCCCCAATCTGCTCGTGAACGGCACCACCGGCATCGCGGTCGGCATGGCGACCAACATGGCGCCGCACAACCTCATCGAGGTCGTCGGTGCGGCGACCCATCTGCTCGAGAACCCCGAGGCGACGGTCGAAGACCTGATGGAGTTCGTGCCCGGACCCGACCTTCCCGGGGGCGGCATCATCGTCGGCCTGGACGGCATCAAGGACGCCTACACGAACGGCCGCGGCACCTTCCGCACCCGGGCGAAGGTCTCGATCGAGTCGCTCGGTCCGCGCCGCACCGGCCTCATCGTCACGGAGCTGCCCTACCTCGTCGGTCCCGAGCGCGTCATCGAGAAGATCAAGGACGCCGTCAACGCGAAGAAGCTGCAGGGCATCGCCGACGTCAACGACCTCACCGACCGTCACCACGGCCTGCGTCTGGTGATCGGCATCAAGACCGGCTTCGACCCGCAGGCCGTGCTCGACCACCTCTATAGGCTGACGCCGCTCGAGGACTCGTTCAGCATCAACAACGTCGCCCTCGTCGAGGGGCAGCCGCAGACCCTCGGCCTGCGCAAGCTGCTCCGCGTCTACCTCGACCACCGCATCAGCGTCGTCACGCGCCGCAGCAGGTACCGCCTCGAGCGGCGCAAGGAACGCCTGCACCTCGTCGAGGGCCTCCTCATCGCGATCCTCGACATCGACGAGGTCATCCAGGTCATCCGCACGTCCGACGACGGCGAGCAGGCGCGCACGCGCCTCATGAGCGTCTTCGATCTGTCCGAGGCGCAGTCCGAGTACATCCTCGAGCTGCGGCTGCGTCGCCTCACGAAGTTCTCGCGCATCGAGCTCGAGACCGAGCGCGACAACCTCAAGAAGGAGATTGCCCAGCTCGAGGAGCTGCTCGGCAGCGACGTGCTGCTGCGCGCGCAGGTGGCGCACGAATTGGATGCTGCCGCCGAGGCGTTCGGCACGCCCCGGCGCACGCTCCTGCTCAACGGCGGTCCCGTGCAGCCGCGCTCGCGCGCCGCGGCGGCGGTCGCCGACCTGCAGATCGCGGACGCGCCGTGCCGCGTCTTCCTCTCCGCCACCGGTCGCATGGTGCGCGCCGAGATCACGGCCGACGCACCGGGCGGCGGCATCGTCGCGCCCGCACGGCGCTCGAAGCACGATGCCATCCGCTCGTCGGTGGACACGACCACGCGCGGCGACATCGGTGCCGTGACGAACCTCGGCCGCCTGGTGCGATTCTCCCCCGTCGACCTGCCGTCGGTGCCCGGCAACTCGGTGCAGCTCGCGGCCGGGACGCGCGGCGACCAGTACCTGGGTCTGAGCGGCGGCGAGCACATCGTCGCGCTCGTGCCGCTCGTCGATGGGCCGCCGATCGCGATCGGCACGGCACAGGGCGTCGTGAAGCGGGTCGCCGCGAGCGAGATCGCGAACAAGCACGATATCGAGCTCATCGCCCTCAGGGACGGCGACCGCGTCGTCGGCGCCGCCCCCGCATCCGAGGGCGCCGAGCTGGTGTTCGTGGCGAGCGACGCCCAGCTGCTCCGCTTCGACGCGTCGTCGGTGCGCCCGCAGGGCCGCTCGGCCGGAGGCATGGCCGGCATCCGTCTCACCGACGGTGCTGAGGTGATCTCGTTCGATGTCGTCGGGCCCTCGGAGTTCGACGCCGTCGTGGTCACGATCGCCGGCTCCACCACTGCGCTCGCGGGTACCGACGCCGGCAGCGCCAAGGTGTCGCTGTTCAGCGAGTTCCCGGCCAAGGGCCGCGCGACCGGCGGCGTGCGCGCCCACCGGTTCCTGAAAGGCGAGGACGCGCTGACGATCGCCTGGGTCGGCACCGATCCCCGCGCGATCGGATCGGATGGTGCGACCCGCGCCCTGCCGGAGTCCGGTGCGAAGCGCGACGCGTCGGGCACCGCACTCGACGGCGTCATCGGCGCCGTGGGCACCGGCATCCGCTGAGCCCGATGCACGAGAGGCGCAACGGCTCAGCCGGTGCGCCTCTGGTCGTCGCGGGGAACGGCGATCGGATCACGCGTCGATGCGCTCGCGCACCAGCCGGTCGCTCGAATCGATGATGAACTCCTTGCGCGGCGCCACATCGTTGCCCATGAGCAGTTCGAAGACGGATGCCGCAGCCTCGGCGTCCTGCATCCGCACGCGCCGGAGCGTCCGGCCGCTGCGATCCATGGTCGTGGTCGCGAGCTGGTCGGCGTCCATCTCGCCCAGGCCCTTATAGCGCTGGACGGGCTCCTGCCAGCGCTTGCCGGCCTTGGTGAGCTTCGTCAGGAGTCCGTGCAGCTCGGCCTCGGAGTACGTGTAGATCGTCTCGTTGGGCTTGGATCCGGGGTTCATCACGACCACGCGGTGCAGCGGCGGCACGGCGGCGTAGACGCGGCCTTCGTCAATGAGCGGTCGCATATAGCGGAAGAACAGGGTCAGCAGCAGCGTGCGGATGTGCGCGCCGTCGACGTCGGCGTCGCTCATCAGGATGATCTTGCCGTAGCGGGCGGTGTCGAGATCGAACGAGCGGCCCGAGCCGGCGCCGATCACCTGGATGATCGCAGCGCACTCGGCGTTGGACAGCATGTCGCTGATCGACGCCTTCTGGACGTTGAGGATCTTGCCGCGGATCGGCAGCAGCGCCTGGAACTCGCTGTTGCGCGCGAGCTTGGCGGTGCCGAGGGCCGAGTCGCCCTCGACGATGAACAGCTCGGACTCGGCGACATCGTTCGACCGGCAGTCGGCGAGCTTCGCCGGCAGAGACGAAGACTCGAGGGCGTTCTTGCGGCGCTGCGTCTCTTTGTGGGTGCGGGCGGAGATGCGCGCCTTCATCTCGGAGACGACCTTGTCGAGCAGCAGCGAGGTCTGCGCCTTGTCGTCGCGCTTCGGCGACGTGAAGCGCGCGGTGAGTTCGCGGGTGACGACGTTCGTCACGATCTGGCGGACCGCCGGCGTGCCGAGGACCTCTTTGGTCTGACCCTCGAACTGCGGCTCCGGAACGCGCACGGTGAGCACGGCGGTGAGCCCGGCGAGGATGTCGTCCTTCTCGAGCTTGTCGCCTCCGACCTTGAGACGGCGCGCGTTCTGCGCCACCTGGTCGCGCAGCACTTTCATGAGACCCTGCTCGAACCCCTGCTGGTGCGTGCCGCCCTTGGGCGTGGCGATGATGTTGACGAACGAGCGCGACACCGTCTCGTAGCCGGTGCCCCACCTGACCGCGATGTCGACATGGCACTCGCGCTCGACCTCGGTGGGCACCATGGCGCCCGACGGCTGCAGCACCGGGACGGTCTCGGTGAACTTGCCGTCTCCGGTGAGGCGCCACGTGTCGGTGACGCCGGAGTCGGGTGCGAGGAAGTCGGCGAACTCGGAGATTCCCCCGTCGAACCGATAACTCGTCTCGACGGGCTCGCCGGCCTCGGTGCCGGGTCGCTCGTCGCGGATGACGATCTCGAGGCCCGGGACGAGGAACGCGGTCTGGCGCGCGCGCTGCTCGAGCTCCTGGAGGTTGAACGCGGCATCCTTGGTGAAGATCTGGCGATCCGCCCAATAGCGGATGCGCGTGCCGGTCACGCCCTTCGCGGCGCGGCCCGCGACGCGCAGCTCGCTGCGGTCCTCGAACGGGGTGAAGGCCGAGTCGGGGCTGCCGTTCGAGAAGATGCCGGGCTCGCCCCGGTGGAACGACATCGCCCACGTCTTGCCGCCGCGGTCGACCTCGACGTCGAGGCGCTCCGAGAGGGCGTTGACGACCGATGCCCCGACGCCGTGCAACCCGCCCGATGCAGCGTACGAGCCGCCCCCGAACTTGCCACCGGCGTGGAGCTTGGTGAAGACGACCTCCACGCCGGTCAGCCCCGTGCGCGGCTCGATGTCGACCGGGATGCCGCGGGCGCGGTCGCGCACCTCGACGCTGCCGTCGGCGTGGAGCACGATGTCTATGCGCGAGCCGTGGCCGGCGAGCGCCTCATCGACGGAGTTGTCGATGATCTCCCACAGGCAGTGCATGAGGCCGCGCGAGTCGGTCGAGCCGATGTACATGCCGGGGCGCTTGCGGACCGCTTCGAGCCCTTCGAGCACCTGAAGATGATGGGCGGAGTACTCGGCTGTCACAATCTCCCATCGTAATCGGGGCGCCCGACAGCCCCGCGCAGACACGCTTCAAGGGTCGGCAGTCGTACGCGCTCAGCGAAATGTCGTCTATTCGCGGCATTCTCGAAACATCGGCGTGGTTGTATTTCATGACCGCAAGAGAGTTCTACCAGTACGAGGAGGCACCGAGATGAACACGCTATCGACACCGACCGAGACCGGCGCCGTCCTCGAATACCGCCTCACGGCGACGGATCGCTGCGATTCGTGTGGCGCACAGGCCTACATCGCAGCCGAGGTCAACGGCAGTGAGCTCCTGTTCTGCGCACACCACGGTCGCAAGTACGAAGAGAAGCTCCGCGCGATCGCGACCTCCTGGCACGACGAGACCGCTCGCCTGGCCGAGTAGGCGCCCGTCCGGCAGACTCGCACCCGCCGCCTCAGCGGCGGGTGTATCTGCGTGGCACGAGGGGTGACACGCGCAGGGCGACCTCTTCACCGATCGTGCCGATGATCTCCGCGAGATCCGTCGCCGTGCTCTCCCCCGCGACGCCCGGTCCGTAGACCGTGACGACGTCACCGACGACCGCGCCCGGCCAGGCGGCGACAAGGGACTCCGTGGCGCCGATCGCCACGAGTGAGCGGCTGCCCGCCGGGGTGCCGACCATCGCGCGCCGCTCGAGCGATGACGGCAGGCCGTCCAGCGCACCGAGACCGATTCGGGCGAATTCCTCGGCGACCTCGACGACGTCCGCATCGAGCCGGCCGATCGGACGGAGGCCCAGGTGGTCGGCAGAGGGTCCCCCGGCGGAGCGGATGCCGTAGCAGAACGCCCCGACGCGGACCATGTCGTAGCGGAACTCGGGGCGCGCGAAGGACGCGGCGCTGGCGGCCAGGTGCCGCATGGCGGGGCGCAGGCCGGCAGCCGTGGCCTGCCGCAGCGCCCACTCGTAGACGCTCCGGGCTTCATCGTCCTCGGCGTCCGACGCCTCGGCGATGTGGCTCCAGACCCCCGCGACCTCGATGACGCCCTCCGTCTGAAGGGCTGCCGCGCGCGCCACGAAACCCGGCCACTGCTCCGGCCGCACGCCGTTGCGGTGCAGTCCGGTGTCGATCTTGAGGTGCACACGCATCGAGGCATGGGCATCGCGGGCGGCCTCCGCGAGCTCCTCCAGCAGATCGGCGTCACCGATGCCGAGGTCGATGCGCGCCGCCACGGCGGCGTCGAGGTCCCCGCGCGAAGCGGCGATCCACGCGAAGATGCGAGCGTCGTCGCCGACGGCCTCTCGCACCGCGCAGCCCGTCCGCACGTCGAAGGCGCCGAACCAGTTCACGCCCGCGGCCACCGCGGCCCGCACGACAGGCCCCAGACCGTGGCCGTAGGCGTCGTCCTTGACCACGAGCATCAGCTCAGCGGGAGACACCGTCGCGCGCACGTGCGCGATGTTCGCGACCAGGGCGTCGAGGTCGACGTGAAGTCGCGCGCTCATGCGGTCTCCTCGCGGCCGGCGCGCAGTCCGACCATGGTGACCAGCTCGCCGGCGGTGAGCCCCGCCGCGCGCACCCATTCGACGAGCGACGGCTCGTCCTGCGCAGGGTCGCCGAGGAAGAGGACCTCGTCGCCGCGCCGGACCGCGGCATCCGTGATGTCCACCACGCACACGTCCATCGCGACCCGTCCGACGACGGGATGCCTCTCCCCCGCGATCGCGACGTCCACCGCTCCGCCGAGGGCGCGCACGATTCCCTGCGCGTAGCCGCCTGTGACGAGGGCGACGCGCGTGTCTGCGGACGCGCGGTACGCGTAGCCGTACGACACGCCCTCGCCCTCGCGGAGGTCCTTCACCGAGAGCACGGTCCCCGTCAGCCGCAGTGCGGGCGCGGCGGAGGGCTCGGCACCGGGAAGCCCGAAGAGTGCTGCCGCCGAGAGCATGTCGCTCCGCGACGCGACCGGCGCCGAGTCGACCGTGTTCCCGCTGACATGGTGCGTCTGCGCCTCGAGGCCAACCGTCTCGATGACGTCGCGCACGAGCTCCACGCCGTGGCCCCAGGCGTCCGCTTCGAGGATCGACGCGTCGTAGGAACGGATGCCGCACTCCCACGCGGCGCGCGCGTTCGCGGTCAGCACGGCCCGCGAGATCCGCGCGACCGGGGCGCTGCGAGGGTGCGATCCCGGTGCGGCGTGGTCGTGCCCAGGGATCGCGGAACTCACGCCTCTAGACTATCGGGGTCCCCGAACCGAACCCGGAGCACGCATGTCTTCTCAGGGCCTCGCCCTCTCGAACCGTCTTCGCTACCTCGCCTGGCGTGTCCGTCGCATCGATGTCGGATCCGTGCTCGAGCGCGCGAGAGAGACCGCGCACGCGCATCGCAAATGGACCCCCGCGGTCGTCGTCGACATGCTGTGGTCGGCCGGGTTCAGGCAGGTCGGCTTCCAGGACTACGTCGACTACGACTTCGCGATCCTCAACCGCGCCGAGCGGGCGACGTACATGACACACCCCGTGTCGAACGAGATCTCGCAGAAGTACGACCACCCCGACTATCGGGGACTGTTCCAGGACAAGGTCGAGTTCGACCGCACGTTCAGCGAGTTCCTCCGTCGCGACTGGATGGTGGTCGAGGAGGGCAACGCCGATGCGGTGCGCGCCTTCGCCGAGAAGCACGGCACGATCGTCACCAAGGAGCCGGTGGGCCAGGCGGGCACGGGCGTGCACCGCTACCACGCGGCCGACGTCTCGGACTGGGACGAGTTCCACCGCGGTCTGCTCTCCCGGGGCGAGCTGCTCATCGAGGAGGTCATCCGCCAGCACGCCGACCTCGCGGCGGTGTGTCCCGGAACCGTGAACACGACCCGCGTCACCGCGTTCTTCGACGGCGAGAAGACCCACATCCTGGCGATGGCGCAGAAGTTCGGACGCGGCGCCGTGAGTGATCAGATGACCTTCGGCGGCTTCTACACGATGCTCGACGAGAACGGTCATGCCGTCGGAGCGGGCTACGACTCTCACAGCCACGTGCACGAGAAGCACCCCGACAGCGGTTTCGTCATCGCCGACTTCCAGCTGCCGATGATCGACCAGGTCAAGGAGTTCGTCGACCAGGTCGCCCGGGTCGTGCCGCAGATCCAGTACGTCGGCTGGGACATCGTCGTCACGCCCGACGGTCCGGTGCTGGTCGAGGGCAACTGGGGCGCCGGCGTGTACGAGAACAAGCCCAGCGTCACCGGCATCCGCACCGGTCACAAGCCGCGGTATCGCGCGGCGATCGGGTTCTGACCCGCACGCCCCGGTCACGCGGAAGGCGCGGCATCCGAAACGATGCCGCGCCTTCCGCTGAGTCCCTCAGATCGTGCGGACGATGCCGAGCGGGGTCGACTGGTGGCCCTGACCCAGCGGGTTGTCCTTGAGGATCGAGACGAGGCGCTTCTCTTCGCCCTTGTCGAGGGTGGAGCCGAGGATGTTGCCGCCGAGGTCGTTGATGTCGACCACCGCCACCTCGGGCACGCCTCCGAGCAGCGCCTTGAGGTGTGTCGCGACCTCGCGCGGGCGCTCGGGTCCGAGCACGACCGCCTTGTTGTAAGGCGGGATCGTTCCCGACGTCGGCCCGTCGATCGCGCGAGCCTTGTCGCCGGCGATGCGGTAGAAGTCGCCCTTGCGGCCGAACAGCTTGGTCACGGCCGAGACGGCGGCCGCGAACAGAATGCGGATCGTGCCGCACTCGCGGAGGGCCATCTCCATCGTCTCTGGCATGCCCAGGCCGATGCCGTACGGCGTGCGCGTGACGTACTTCGAGAGGAAGAGCGCCAGCTTGCGCGGCTTGATCTCCTCGACGAGGTACGAGCGACCCTGCGTGATCGCGACGATCTTCTCCGTCACGAACAGCACGTCGCCTTCGCGCACGGCCTCCGCCGCGTACTCGCGGACGAACTCGTCGAGGTCGTCGCCCGGCATCACGACCCGCGTGCGGATCGGGATGCGAGCGAACGACGAGCCTTCGACCTGGACGGTGAGCGCCTTGCCGGCGTTCGCCTCACTCACTCGAGGTAGTCCCGCAGCGACTGCGAACGCGACGGGTGCCGCAGCTTCGCCATCGTCTTCGACTCGATCTGGCGAATGCGCTCGCGGGTGACCCCGAACGTGTCGCCGATCTGGTCGAGCGTCTTCGGCTGCCCGTCGCCGAGGCCGAAGCGCATGCGGATCACGCCGGCCTCGCGCTCCGAGAGCGAGTCGAGGAGCGACTCGAGCTGACGCTGCAGCATCGTGAAGCCCACCGCGTCGGCGGGGACCACGGCCTCGGTGTCCTCGATGAGGTCACCGAACTCGCTGTCGCCGTCCTCGCCGAGAGGCGTGTGCAGCGAGATCGGCTCACGGCCGTACTTCTGCACTTCGATGACCTTCTCGGGGGTCATGTCGAGCTCGCGGCTGAGCTCCTCGGGCGTGGGTTCGCGACCGAGGTCCTGCAGCATCTGACGCTGGACGCGCGCGAGCTTGTTGATGACCTCGACCATGTGCACCGGGATGCGGATGGTCCGGGCCTGGTCGGCCATGGCGCGCGTGATGGCCTGACGGATCCACCACGTCGCGTACGTCGAGAACTTGAAGCCCTTGGTGTAGTCGAACTTCTCGACCGCGCGGATGAGACCGAGGTTGCCCTCCTGGATGAGATCCAGGAACTGCATGCCGCGCCCGGTGTAGCGCTTGGCGAGCGACACCACGAGGCGCAGGTTCGCGCCGAGCAGGTGGCTCTTCGCGCGCTGGCCGTCGCGGGCGACCCACTGCAGGTCCAGTCCGAGCTGCGAGGTCTTCTCGGCCGCCGACATGTGCGACAGCTTCTCCTCGGCGAACAGACCCGCCTCGATGCGCATCGCGAGCTCGACCTCTTCGGCCGCGTTCAGCAGCGGCACCTTGCCGATCTGCTTGAGGTAGTCCTTGACCGGGTCGGCCGTGGCGCCCGTGATCTGGGTCGAGTAGACCGGGACGTCGTCCTCGTCGCTCGACGAGATGACGATCGCGCCCGTGGGGAGAGGTTCGGTGAACGCCGGCTTGGTGCTCTCCTCCTCTTCCTCCTCGTCGTCGGTCGCGTTGGCGTCGTCGCCCGACGCCTTCGCGCCCTTGGCCGGCTCGCCGGCCTCCGACGCGTCGCCTTCGGTCTCGTCGCCGTCTTCCTCGAGTTCGACGTCGTCGTCGAGCTCCTCGACGTCGTCCTCGAACTCGTCGTCCGACTTCTTCGCGCGCTTGGACGCAGTCTTCGGTGCGGCCTTGGTCTTGGCGGTGCCCTTGGCGGCCGGAGCCTTCTTGGCGGCCGCCGTCTTCGTCTCGTCCGTCTCGGTGTCCTTCGCGGCCGAGCGAGCCTTGGTGTTCGTGCCTGGAGTCACGTTTCGCCTTTCACCGGTCGAGGCGCTCTGCGCCTCTCCGGTCGGTTTCGGACACTAGTAAGACCCTTGTCAAGTCCACATCTTCCAAAGGGATGCCCCACGAAGACGGTTGACAACGGGTCAGAGCGTCTAGTATCTCATACTTGCCGTGCGCCGCCAGCATCGCCCTGCCGAGACCGGCGCACCTCCATCCCTGGTCTCAACACACCGGTGCGGCGTCGAATTCCGCCGACGCGCTGCGTGTGCGCGATCACGAGCCGCGCTTGTCGTCCTCCCCCGGGCGCGTCGCAAGGAACCGCTCGAGTTCGGCCGCCAGCTCGTCGGCGCTGGGCAGATCGCCCGTGTGGATCATCGGGGTCGCCAGGGTGGATCCCGCCATGTAGGCGTCGTAGCGCTCTTCCAGGCCCTGCACCATGCGCGCGAGCTCGTCGCTGCCCTCGATCTGTTCGGTGACCTTCTCGAGGTACTCGCGGTTCTCCTCGCGCAGCTCGTCGCCCGCGAACACGAGTCCCGTCGCGACGGTGAGGCTGTCGAGTGCGGCGAGAGCCGCCGCCGGGTACTCGGTGTCGCCGAGATAGTGCGGGATCAGCAGCACGAAACCCGCGACGCGCACGCCTGCGGCAGCGAGCCGGTACTCCAGCAGGTGGCCCGCCGTCGCCGGCACCTGGGTGTGGGGCTGCCACACCGAGTGCGCCTCGGTGAGTTCCGACCGAGTCCCACTCACCGTCGTGCCGATGGGCCGCGTGTGCGGCACGGGCATCGGGATCGCGTGGACCCACGTCACCGTGGACACGCCGTACACCTCGGTGAATTCGATGACCGCCTCGGTGAAGGCATCCCACGCGAAGTCGGGCTCGTAGCCGGCGAGCAGCAGGAACGGCTGCCCGAGGGCGTCGTGGGCGAACGAGAGCTCCAGGCGCGCAGGGCGGTAGTCGGTGAGGTGGTCCTTCTCGAAGGACACGATCGGGCGGCGCGCGCGGTAGTCCAGCAGCGTGTCGTTGGAGAACACGGCGAGCGGCGAAGGCGAGAGCTCGTCGCGGAAGTAGTCGATCGCGCGGCTCACGGCGCTGCCGGCATCGGTGAACCCGGTCAGGGTGATCACCAGCGGCAGCCCGCGCGGGACGGGCGGCGCAGAAGCCGCACGCTCGAACAGCGGGCCGGGAAAAGGCATGCACCCATGCTACGAGCCGTCCGCCGAGGTCGGGTCGCGATGGTCGCGCTCAGAGCGAACAGTCGTCGTCCCTAGGATGGAGACCATGTCGTTCCCCGACCTCGAGTACCGCACTTCACCTGTCCGAGAGTCCGACGCCGACCTTCTTCTCCTTGCGCTCCCCCCGCTCGACGCCGAGGGATCCCCGGATCTCTCCGACTGGCCGGGCCTGCGCGAGGCGCTGTCGGGGGTGGGCTTCACCGGCGCCGCAGGCGCCTGGGTGCGCGCGTACGCGCCGGAAGCGACGACGGTTCCGCTGGCCGTCGTGGGGACCGGTTCGACTGCGGATGCCGCGGCCCTGCGCGATGCGGTGGGCGCGGCGATCCGCGCCATCACGGGCTTCGCCACCGTCGCCGTGGCCGCGCCGTTCGCCGATCCTTCGCTGTGGACCGCCGCCGCGGAGGGCGCCGCGCTCGGCGGCTACCGCTTCGAGGGTTACAAGAGCGAGGCGCCGAAGCCGCGCGCGCAGCGCGTGGTCGTCCACGGCACCGCCGAGCCGGACGACGCGGCGCTGAAGCTGGTCGTCGAGACCGCGGCATCCGTCGCCCTCGTCAAGGACCTCGTCAACACCCCGGCCGAATGGCTCGGACCCGCCGATGTCGCCCAGCGCGCTACCGAGTCCGTCGCAGACCTGCCGGTCACCGTCGAGGTGCTCGACGAGGAGGCGCTGCGCGAGCAGGGCTTCGGCGGCATCCTCGGCGTGGGGCAGGGTTCCGACCGTCCGCCGCGCCTCGTCCGCCTGGAGTATGCCCCCGAGGGCGCCGACAAGCACGTCGCGCTGGTGGGCAAGGGCATCACGTTCGACACCGGAGGCCTGTCGCTCAAGCCCGCCGCCTCGATGGTCGGCATGAAGTACGACATGGCGGGCGCCGCCACTGTCCTGGGCGTGCTGCGGGCCGTGGCATCCGTCGGCGCTCCCGTCAAGGTGACGGCGTGGCTCTGCGTCGCCGACAACATGCCGTCGGGCCGCGCCACACGCCCCGGCGACGTGCTGCGCCTGCTCGACGGCACGACCGTCGAGGTGCTCAACACCGACGCCGAGGGCCGCCTCGTGCTCGCCGACGGGCTGGTCGCGGCCAGTCGCGAGAACCCCGACGTGATCGTCGACGTCGCCACGCTCACCGGCGCGATCCTCATCGCCCTGGGCACGCGCCACACGGGGGTGATGGGCGACGACGCCGCCGTCGCCGCGTACCTCGCCGCGGCCGCCGAGACGGGCGAGCCCGCGTGGCAGCTGCCCCTTCCCGCCCACATGGTCGAGGAGCTCGACTCCCCCATCGCCGACCTGCAGAACGCCAAGATCGGCGACCCTGCGGGCGGCTCGCTCTTCGCAGGACTGTTCCTGCGTCATTTCGTCGGCCGCACCGCCGACGAGACGGATGCGCCCCGAATCCCCTGGGTGCATCTCGACATCGCCGGCAGCGGGACCCACAAGGGCGCGCCGTACGGCTTCACCGACAAGGGACCGACTGCCGCCACCGTGCGCAGCCTGATCCGCTTCGTCCTGGCAGACCTCGATGAGGAGGCACGATGACCGACCACTCCTTCGATCTCGTCATTCTCGGCGGTGGAAGCGGCGGCTACGCAGCCGCGATCCGCGCCGCGGAACTCGGCAAGACCGTAGCCCTCGTCGAGAAGGACAAGGTGGGTGGGACGTGCCTGCACCGCGGCTGCATCCCGACGAAGGCCCTGCTGCATGCGGCCGAGGTGGCCGAGTCGGCGCGGGATGCCTCGGCCATCGGCATCCGCGCGACCTTCGAGGGCGTCGACCCCGCGGGTGTGCGCGCCTACCGAGAGGGCATCGTCGCGAAGAAGTACAAGGGGCTCGAGGGTCTCGTCAAGGCGCGGGGCATCACCGTCGTGAACGGGGAGGGACGCCTCGAGGCGGGTCCGGCCGTCCGGGTCGGCGACGACCTGTATCGCGGCACCGACGTCGTGCTCGCCACCGGTTCGTACAGCCGGACGCTTCCCGGCCTCGAGATCGGCGGCCGCATCCTCACCAGCGAGCACGCCCTCGAGCTGGATGAGGTCCCCGGCAGCGTCGTGATCCTCGGCGGCGGCGTCATCGGCGTCGAGTTCGCGAGCGTCTGGCGCTCCTTCGGCGCCGACGTCACCATCGTCGAGGCGCTCGATCACCTCGTGCCCAACGAGGATCTGGCGCTCAGCAAAGGCCTCGAGCGCGCGTTCCGGCGCCGCGGCATCCAGTACTCGCTCGGCGTGCGGTTCCAGGGCGCGACGCAGACGCCCGACGCCGTGACCGTCACGCTCGAGGACGGCAAGACGTTCACCGCCGACTACCTGCTCGTCGCCGTCGGGCGCGGGCCGGCGACAGCGGGCCTCGGCTACGAGGAGGCGGGCGTGACGATCGACCGCGGCTTCGTCATCGCCGACGAGCGGCTGCGCACCGGCGTCGACCACATCTGGGCCGTCGGCGACATCGTCCCGGGTCCTCAGCTCGCTCACCGCGGCTTCCAGCAGGGCATCTTCGTCGCCGAGGAGATCGCCGGGCTCTCGCCCGTCGTCATCCCCGATGCGAACATCCCGAAGGTCACGTACAGCCACCCCGAGGTCGCATCGGTCGGCCTCACCGAGGCGCAGGCGGCTGACGCGCACGGCGCGGACGGCATCGTCGCGTACGAGTACAACCTCGCCGGAAACGGCAAGAGCGAGATCCTCGGAACGAGCGGCATCGTCAAGGTCGTCCGCGCGAAGGAGGGGCCGGTCCTCGGCGTCCACCTGATCGGCGATCGCGTCGGCGAGCTCATCACCGAGGGCCAGCTCGTCGTGGGCTGGGAGGCCCACCCCGAGGACATCGCGCCCTTCATCCACGCGCACCCGACCCAGTCCGAAGCGCTCGGCGAGGCATTCCTCGCTCTCGCAGGCAAGCCCCTGCACGCGCTGTGACCCTTCGGGCCGCACCCCATCACTAAGCTAGATCCGATATTTCTTCAGAAGGAGACATCCTCATGAGCACATCCGTGGTCCTCCCCGCTCTCGGCGAGAGCGTGACCGAGGGAACGGTCACCCGCTGGCTCAAGAACGTCGGCGACACGGTCCAGGCGGACGAGGGCCTGCTCGAGATCTCCACGGACAAGGTGGACACCGAGATCCCCTCGCCGATCAGCGGCGTCATCGAGGAGATCCTCGTGCAGGAGGACGAGACCGTCGAGGTCGGCGCCGTGCTGGCGAAGATCGGTGACGGCTCCGGTACCCCCGCGGCCGCCCCGGCGCCCGAGGCCGCTGCCGCCGAGGGCGCGCCGGAGACCCCGGCCGAGGCTCCGGCCGCCGAAGCTCCCGCCCCGGCCGAGGCCGCTCCGGCGCCCGCCGCCGAGCAGCCCGCCGCCCCCGCAGGCGGCGGCAAGGACGTCGTCCTCCCCGAACTCGGCGAGAGCGTCACCGAGGGAACGGTCACCCGCTGGCTCAAGCAGATCGGCGACGAGGTCGCCGTGGACGAGCCGCTCCTCGAGATCTCGACCGACAAGGTCGACACCGAGATCCCGTCGCCGTTCGCGGGCGTGCTCACCGAGATCCTCGTCCCCGAGGACGAGACGGTGACCGTCGGGTCCCCGCTCGCCCGCATCGGCGAGGCCGGCGCAGCACCCGGCGCGGCCGCGGCCGCGGCCGCACCGGCTGCCGCGCCCGCGGAGGCGCCGGCGGCCGCACCTGCACCTGCCGCTGAAGCACCGGCTCCTGCGGCTCCGGCCGCAGCGCCCGCTCCGGCTCCGGCCGCCGCCCCCGCCGCCGCACCGGCTCCGGCGGCAGCGCCCGCCGCCTCGGCAGCTCCTGCTCCGGCGCTGGTCGCCGAGGACGACGGGATCACGTACGTCACGCCGCTCGTGCGGCGCCTGGCTCAGCAGCAGGGTGTCGACCTCGGTTCGGTGAAGGGCACCGGAGTCGGCGGCCGCATCCGCAAGGAGGATGTGCTCAAGGCCGCCGAGGCAGCGTCGGCTCCTGCCGCTCCCGCCGCGGCGGCAGCGCCCGCGCCGCTCGAGGTCTCGCCGCTGCGCGGCACCACCCAGCCGATGTCGCGCCTGCGCAAGGTGCTGGCCTCGCGGGCCGTGGAGTCGATGCAGTCGACGGCGCAGCTCACGACGGTGGTCGAGGTCGACGTCACGAAGCTTTCGACGTTCCGCGACAAGGTGAAGAACGACTTCCTGGCCAAGACCGGCGACAAGCTGTCGTTCCTGCCGTTCTTCGCGCTGGCGGCCGCCGAGGCGCTCCAGGCGTACCCCGTCGTCAACTCGACGGTGGACGGCGACCAGATCGTCTACCCGGCGACGGAGAACCTGTCGATCGCCGTCGACACCGAGCGCGGTCTGCTCACCCCCGTGCTGCGTGACGCGGCGAGCAAGAACCTCGCCCAGATCGCGCACGAGATCGCAGACCTCGCCGCCCGCACCCGCGACAACAAGCTGAAGCCCGACGAGCTCGCGGGCGGCACGTTCACGCTGACCAACACCGGTTCGCGCGGCGCGCTGTTCGACACCCCCGTCGTCTTCCTGCCCCAGACCGCGATCCTCGGCACCGGCGTGGTCGTCAAGCGCCCCGGCGTGGTGACGGTCGACGGCAAGGATGCGATCTCGGTGCGCTCGTACGTCTACCTGGCGCTGTCGTACGACCACCGCGTCGTCGACGGTGCGGACGCCGCTCGTTTCCTCGGAGCCGTGAAGACGCGCCTGGAGGCCGCCGCGTTCGAGGGCCAGCTCGGCATCTGAGCGGGAGCGACATTCGCTTCTAGGGCTGCTGCGCGACGTCCGAGACGTCGCGCAGCAGCCATTTCTCGTCTCTGCGCAGGATCACGACCATCTGCGACGGGGTGGACCCGTCGATCGCATCGACGCGCAGCACCGCGAGGTCGCCGAAGTCGTCGAGGAGCGTGATCGTTCGCTCGGCAGCGGGGCGATCGATCGTCCCGCCGGCCGATGGCGCCGTGTCGACCACCACCGCGGCGAGACAGTCGGCCTCGCCGGCGCACGCGATCCGTGCGTCCAGCAGTTCGCCGGTCAGGAGAGCGAGGTCGGCGGGCTCGCCGGCCGGCGAGCCGCTTCCGGGTGCCGCGGCCGGGTTGGCATCCGCCGGAACGGATGCCGCGGGCCCGCGCGTCGCCGTGGGCGAAGCGCCCGGTCGCGCATCGGTCGCGACGCCGCTGGCAGGAGGCCAGAGCGCGCCGCCGGCCAGCACCGCGACCGCCACGGCGCCTCCGACCAGCCACGGCGCGCGTCGCGCACCGGCTCGCGGCGGGTCGCCCGTGCCTCGCAGCCGGCGCCACACCGCCGTCGTGGCCCGCGACACGGTGTCGGAGAGCTCGTCGTCCATGCCGGCGATGAGCGTCTGCCACATCGACCGCGGCGCGGGTTCGTGCGGCAGGTCCGCCTCCTTGCGTGTCCGCTCGTGCGAGCGCGCCATCCCCTCGGTCGCGCGGCGAGGGCTGAGGCTGACGGTGCTGAGCGGCTCCGCCTCGGCGAGGGCGAACAGCGCCGCCTCGGCGGCCTCGAGCTCATGGACCGAGATGCGCTCCGCGGTGACGGCTCGCAGCGCTGTCTGCCAGGTGCGCTGCGCGGGCGGATCGACGCTCACCTGCTCGAGGACGGCGGCGGATGCCTCGAGTGCGCGCCGGGCCGAGGCATCCGTCGCCAGCACCGGCCTGCCGGCGTCGTCGAGCCACCAGTCGCCGTCGGCATCGGGTGTGCTCGCCACCTGAGCGCAGCCGCGCAGCACGCTCACGCCGAGGGTCACGGCCTCGCCCAGGCTGAGGGGCATTCGTGCGGACCTCCGCCGGACGAATTCCTCGAGGCGCTCGGAGCACACCGGCAGCACCACGTCGTGGCCGTCGACGCGTCGCACGACGTCGCCCGGAGCCAGCACGTGGCCGTCGGGTGCGGCATCCCATCCCCGCCAGTGCGGGCCGAGGACGTCCGCGTCGACCAGCACGCACGAGTCGCCGCCGGCCGTGCGGACGAGGGTGCCCGGCCATGGTCCGTCCTCAGGCGCCCGGACCGCCCGGATGGCGCGGTAGGGGCTCCCGAGCGAGCCGTCGGCGGTCGTCATGGCGCCAGTGTGCGAGGCTGCGCGAGGCGACAGCCTGGACCGGCGGCAGTCTGTGGATGAGCGGGCCCGGTGCCCGACTGTGGAGGAGCCGAGCGGGAGCCCGCGAAAAGGTAGGCTGGAAGCTATGGCCGCGCGCAGTTCCGCCCCCGACAAGGGCCCGGGTTTCTTCTCTCAGATCCGCACCCTCTACACCTTCACCCAGAAGGAGTTCCGCTGGCTGCCGTTCCTGCTGGTCGGCATCCTCCTCCTCGGCATCGCCGTGGGCGTGGGCATCGGGTTCCTCATCCCGCCGGTCGCCGTCTGGAGCGTCATCCTGTGGGGCGTCACCGGGCTCATGCTCGGCGTCCTCGCGTCCATGATGACGATGACCCGGCTGTCGACGCGCGCGATGTACAAGAAGATCGACGGAATGCCCGGGGCCACGGGCCACGTCATGTCGACGTCGCTCGGCCGCAAGTGGCAGGCCAGTGAGATGCCGGTCGGCATCAACCCCAAGACGCAGGAAGCCGTCTACCGCGCCGTCGGCCGCGGCGGCGTCGTGATCGTGGGCGAGGGCGCCCGCGGCCGGCTCACCCGCCTGGTGAACGACGAGCGCTCGAAGGTCCAGCGCGTCGCCTCAGGCGTTCCCGTGACGGTGCTGTACATCGGTCACGGTGACGGAGAGACGCCGATCTCGAAGCTCGCGCCGACCATCAAGTCCCTGCCCACGAAGATCGACCGGGCCACGATGGCCGCGGTCATCAAGCGCATCGAATCGGTCTCGCAGTCGCTGACATCGCTGCCGATCCCGAAGGGCATCGACCCCACGAAGGTGCGCGCACCTCGTCCGCGCTGAACCGCTCGCGAATGAACCCGGTCCGGCGGAGACGCCGGGCCGGGTTCACGCGTGTCACGAGCGGATGAGCACAGTGCCCGCGGCCTTGTCGTGGAGGCCCCGCTGATCGGCGTCCCAGATGACGGCGGGGATCGCGAGGATCAGGAGCGCGGTACGGATGACGGGGCGCCACAGGCCCACCCATCCGCCGTCGAGACGCACAAGGCGCAGGCCGAAGATGCGATGGCCGGGGCTCCCCTGGAGCGTCGGCAGGAACACGATCTGGATGGCGGCGAAGATCGCGAGGATCGCGAGCGGGTCCCATCCGAAGAAACCCGAGATCAGGTAGGCGGCGCCGTAATCGAGGAAGAGCGCGCCGACGCGGCGGCCCAGACGGCCGATGGATCCGGTGCCATCGCGGGGCAGTCCGAGGCGTTCGCCGGGGTAGTCCTGGGTGCTCTGCGTCACTTCCCCAGCGTACCCAGGTCGCCGTAACATCCCTGAAACACAAGTGATACTGGAGGGCAATGCCCTGCGGGTACCGTGCCAGAGTGCCCGGCCCGTACGGGCGGATCCGAATGCCCTACCTCTGGAGTCTTCATGTTCAAAGATTCATCCGAGGTGCTGAAGTTCATCAAGGACGAGGACGTCAAGTTCCTCGACATCCGTTTCACGGATCTTCCTGGCGTGCAGCAGCACTTCAACATCCCGGCCTCCACCGTCGACGAAGAATTCTTCACGGTCGGCCAGCTGTTCGACGGCTCCTCCATCCGGGGCTTCGCGAACATCCACGAATCGGACATGCAGCTGATCCCGGACGTGTCGACGGCCTACCTCGACCCGTTCCGCGAGGCGAAGACCCTCATCATGGTCTTCGACATCTACAACCCGCGCAACGGCGAGATCTACTCGAAGGACCCGCGCCAGGTCGCCAAGAAGGCCGAGAAGTACCTCGCCTCGACCGGCATCGCCGACACCGCGTTCTTCGCGCCCGAGGCCGAGTTCTACATCTTCGACGACGTCCGCTACGAGGTGAAGCAGAACTCGAGCTTCTACTCTGTCGACTCCGAAGAGGGCGCCTGGAACACCGGCCGCGCCGAAGAGGGCGGGAACCTCGCGAACAAGACCCCCTTCAAGGGCGGCTACTTCCCGGTCTCCCCCGTCGACAAGACGGCCGACCTTCGCGACGACATCAGCCTCCGCCTCATCGAGTCGGGCCTGCTCCTCGAGCGCGCGCACCACGAGGTGGGCACGGGCGGCCAGCAGGAGATCAACTACCGCTTCGACACCATGGTGCACGCGGCCGACGACATCCTGAAGTTCAAGTACATCGTCAAGAACGTGGCGAACGAGTGGGGCAAGGTCGCGACCTTCATGCCGAAGCCCCTCTTCGGCGACAACGGCTCGGGCATGCACACGCACCAGTCGCTGTGGCTCGAGGGCAAGCCCCTCTTCTACGACGAGAAGGGCTATGCGCAGCTCTCCGACCTCGCGCGCTGGTACATCGGCGGCATCCTGGCGCACGCGCCGGCGCTGCTCGCGTTCACCAACCCGACGCTCAACTCGTACAAGCGCCTCGTCAAGGGCTACGAGGCGCCGGTGAACCTGGTGTACTCGGCCGGCAACCGTTCGGCGGCCATCCGCATCCCGATCACCGGCTCGAACCCCAAGGCCAAGCGCATCGAGTTCCGTGCACCCGACGCCTCGGGCAACCCGTATCTCGCGTTCGCCGCGCAGCTCATGGCCGGCCTCGACGGCATCCAGAACCGCATCGAGCCGCACGAGCCCGTCGACAAGGACCTGTACGAGCTTCCCCCCGAGGAGGCGAAGAACATCCCGCAGGTGCCCAACTCGCTGCTCGACTCGCTCGAGGCGCTCCGCGCCGACCACGAGTTCCTGCTCAAGGGCGGCGTCTTCACGCCTGAGCTGATCGAGACGTGGATCGAGTACAAGATCGAGAACGAGATCCAGCCGCTCAACGCGCGTCCGCACCCGTTCGAGTACGAGCTGTACTTCGGCGTCTGACGTTCCAGCACCAGAAGCGGGGCCCCCGGGACCGGGGGCCCCCGATTGGTTTGCGGGGGGGCGGTCGCCCCCCCCCCCGGGGCGGCCCCGGGAGATCGACCGCACCCCGCCCCGACCCACAACAGGTGGCG
>NZ_JAVDXD010000003.1:0-499706 GCF_031457705.1 Microbacterium sp. BE35 | reverse complement strand
TTCTCAACCGACCCCCCCCCCCCCCCCGGCCGCCCCCCGCTTTTTTTTCTTGTGTTTTCCGCGGGCTTCCCCCCCCCCCCCCCCCCGGGCGCCCCGGGCCCCCCCCCCCCCGCTTCTGTGTTCGCTGGGAGAAGGACGCCGGCACCCTGGGTGCGGCCTAGGCTGAACGAGCGCTCCGCGCTCGGACCGACAGAAGGTGACGACGATGCCCGCCCGCACCACCGCGACGACACGACGACGTCGCGCGCGCCGGACGAAGGCGTCGGCGCGCAGGCGCAGGCCGCAGCGACACGCCCGCCGGCGCGGCCGGCGCGCGGGCGTCGCCCTGGCGATCGCTGTACCGGTGATCCTGTTCGCCGCCTTCCTGGTGGGGGCGGCGATCCTCGCGGGGAGCTTCCGGACGTCGTGGGCGGACGACCTCGCACTCGTCCCTGACGACCGCGCGCCCGCGCCGCCGACGATCGTCGAGCCCGCGGTCGCCGGGTACCGGTTCGAGCAGCTCACGAACGCCTGCACGATCCTGGCCGCAGGCAGGGACCTCGGATTCGACGCACGGGACCAGACCATCGCCGTCATGACCGCGATGGGCGAGTCGTCGTTGCGCAACATCGACTACGGCGACTGGGAGACGAGCGGGGTGACCAACCCCGACGGCTCCCGCACCACTTCGATCGGCCTGTTCCAGCAGCAGGACTCCTGGGGCACGCGCGAAGCGCGCCTGGACCCGTACACGGCCGCGACCGTGTTCTATCGGGCCATGGCCGAGCGCGTGCCCGACCGGGCGGCGGTGGAGCCGACACTCGTCGCGCACCGCACCCAGGTCAACGCCGACCCGGATCACTACGCCCGCCACTGGGATCGCGCGGTCCGCGTGGTGGCGGCCGTCACCGGGAACCCGTTGGACGGCGACCGCATCGACGGCATCCCGCACTGCCCCGGCGTGTGAGCCGCCGCGGGGAGCAGCATCGGGATCAGCCGTAGAAGAGCTTCTCGAAGACGCGACGTGCCCGGCGGGTCGTGCCCAGGTAGTCCTCCTCGACCTCTGTGGCGGATCTGGGCGGGTACTCGAGCAGTCGTCCGATCCCGTCGAGCTTCTTGCGGTCCACGGGGAGCACGTCGCTCGTCTGACCCGAAAGAAGCGTGTTCGCCGAGCGGAGGCGGCTCGCGAGGCGCCAGGCCGCCGCCAGGCGGTCTGCGGCGCTGGCGGGGATGAGCCCGGCGCTCTCGGCGGCGCGGAGCGCACCGAGGGTCGACGTCGTGCGCATCTCGGGCACCGCGTGGGCGTGCTGCAGCTGCAGGAGCTGCACGAGCCACTCGACGTCGCTGAGCGAGCCCGGGCCGAGCTTGAGGTGCCGCGAGGGGTCGACGCCCTGCGGCAGGCGCTCGCTCTCGACCCGCGCCTTGATGCGCTTGATCTCGCGGGTGGCCGCGAGGTCGACACGCTCGGGGTAGCGCACCTGGTCGGCGAGCTTCATGAAGTCGCCGATGAGCTTGACGCTGCCGGCCACCCCTCGCGCCCGCAGCAGCGCCTGAGCCTCCCACGAGAGCGCCCACCGCCGGTAATACTCCTCGTACGCGTCGAGAGAGCGCGCCAGCGGGCCGTTGCGGCCCTCCGGGCGAAGATCGGCGTCCAGCTCGAGCGGCACCCGTTGGTCCTCGGAGTGCGTGCGAAGGGCGGCGACGAGCTTCAGGGCGAGCTCGTGCGCGCGCTGCGGGTCCACGCCGTTCGGACGGTAGACGTACATCACGTCGGCATCCGAGCCGAAGCCGAGCTCCGCACCGCCGAAGCGTCCCATCGCGATGACGGAGAAATCGAGCGCCTCGTCCTCCGCCGGAACGACCTCGCGGCGCACCGCCCGCAACGTCGCCTGGATGGTGACGTCGGTGATCGTCGTGAGGGCGTCCGCGACTTCCTCGATCGTGACGCTTCCGAGGATCGCGCCCATCGCGATGCGCAGCTGCTCGCGGCGCCGGAGCGCCCTCACCGCACGCATCGCGTCGATGACCGTCCTGTGGCGGGTCTGGATAGCCCGCGCCTCCTGCTGCAGCGCGACGCCGGAGCGCGGACGCAGAAGATCGGGATCGTCGAGCCACGCGGCGGATTCGGGGATCCACTCGATGAGCTCGCCCACGTAGCGGGAACCCGACAGCACGCGGGAGAGGCTCTCGGCAGCCCCTGAGGAGTCCCGCAGCATGCGCAGGAACCAGTGCGTGTCGCCGAGCCGCTCGCTCAGCCGGCGGAACGCCAGGAGGCCGTAGTCGGGATCGACGCCGTCGGCGAACCAGCGGATCATGACGGGCATGAGGTGGCGCTGGATCGTCGCCTTGCGGCTCAGGCCGGCTGTGAGGGCGGCGATGTGCCGCAGCGCGCCCGCAGGGTCGGCGAAGCCGATGGCCGCGAGACGGTCGTGCGCCTGCGCCGTCGACAGCACGCGCTCATCGGCCGGAAGGGCGGCGACCGCCGACAGCAGCGGCCGGTAGAAGAGCCGGACGTGGATGTCGCGCACCTCGCGCTTGACCGACTCCCACAGCCCCCAGATCCCCTCGCCGGTCTCGGCGAGGCCGGTCGCGCGTGCGAGGACGCGCAGGTCCTCCGGACGCGACGGCATGAGATGCGTGCGACGCAGCTGGCGCAGCTGCACGCGGTGCTCGAGGAGGCGAAGGACGCGATAGTCGCGCGAGAAGGCGGATGCCTCTGCCCGGCCGATGTACCCCTCGGCGACCAGCGCATCCAGCGCCGCGAGCGTGCCCCGCTGCCGGATGCGGTCGTCCGAGAGACCGTGCACCAGCTGCAGGAGCTGGACGGTGAACTCGATGTCGCGGATGCCGCCCGGGCCGAGCTTGAGTTGATACGGCACGTCTGCGGGCGGGATGTGCTCGGTGACGCGCTCGCGCATGCGCTGCACGCTGTCGACGAAGTTCTCGCGGGCGGCGCTCGTCCACACCTTCGGCTGCACCGCTTCGATGTAGGCCTGCGCGAGGTCCTCGTCGCCCGCGATGGGTCGCGCCTTCAGCAGCGCCTGGAACTCCCAGCTCTTCGCCCAGCGGTCGTAGTACGCCAGGTGGGAGTCGAGCGTTCGCACCAGGGCGCCCTGCTTGCCCTCGGGACGCAGGTTGGCGTCGACCTCCCACAGCCCGGGCTCGATCTCGACGCCGGAGATCCCGCGCATCGTCTGGACCGCGAGCCGCGTGGCGATGTCGACGATGCGACTCTCACCGAACTCTTCGATCGCATCGTCGCCGCCGCCTCCCACGAAGATGACGTCCACATCGCTGACGTAGTTGAGCTCGCGCGCGCCGGTCTTGCCCATGCCGATGATCGCGAGCTTCGTGCGCGCCACCTGGTCGCGCGGGAACAGCCCGGCGCCGACGGCGCCTCCTGATACACGGGTGCGGGCGACCGCGAGGGATGCCTCGAGCGCCGCGCCTGCGGCATCCGCGAGTCGTGCCGACACCGCTGCCACCTGGTCGACCGGTGCCGGGCTCAGGAGATCGTACGCGGCGATCCGGGCGAGCATGCGGCGGTATCGCACCCGCAGTGCCACCCAGGCGCTCTCGTCGCCGTCTGCGGCGAACCCGTCCACCGCACCGATCGACTCGAGCAGCTCCGCGCGCAGCTCGTCGGGGGTGGGCAGCCGCTCCCCCGCATCGGCGAGCTGGTCGATCTCGGCGGGGTGTCGGAAGAAGAACTCTCCGAAGCCGGTCGATGCGCCCAGCAGCGCCCACAGCGCGCGCCATGCCGCGGGCCGTTCGCGAGCCCGGTGGACGGGCGCGGCGTCCCGACGCGCGAGCCGCACCAGGGCCTGCAGCGCCTCGTCGGGATCCGCGGCGTCGACGGCTCCCTCGAGCAGCGCGTCCCGCGGTGCGCCGATGAGCTCGGAGAGTTCGGCGAGCAGCGCCTCCGCCTCGGCGAGACGGCTGAAGCCCAGGCGCGCGAGCGGGGTCAGAGAAGCCGGCCGGTCGCTCGCAGACATGCGTGAGCCGGTCTCAGAGCATCTCGAGGTTGCTCTTGAGCTCGAACGGGGTCACCTGCGAGCGGTACTCCTGCCACTCGCGGCGCTTGTTGAGCAGCACGTAGTTGAAGACCTGCTCGCCGAGCGTCTCGGCGACCAGCTCGGATTCCTCCATGTACTCCAGCGCGTGGTCGAGGCTCGCGGGCAGCGGGGCGTAACCGAGAGCCCGGCGCTCAGCATCCGTCAGCGACCAGACGTTGTCCTCCGCCTCGGGCGGGAGCTCGTACTCGTTCTCGATGCCCTTCAAACCGGCTGCCAGCATGAGCGCGAACGACAGGTACGGGTTCGCGGCCGAGTCGAGGGCGCGGTACTCGACGCGCGACGACTGGCCCTTGCTGGGCTTGTACAGCGGTACGCGCACGAGCGCCGAACGGTTGTTGTGGCCCCAGCAGATGAAGCTCGGCGCCTCGTCGCCGCCCCATAGGCGCTTGTACGAGTTGACGAACTGGTTCGTCACGGCCGAGATCTCGTTCGCGTGGCGCAGCAGGCCGGCGATGAACTGACGGCCGACCTTCGACAGCTGGTACTGCGCGCCCTCTTCGTAGAACGCGTTGACGTCGCCCTCGAACAGCGACATGTGCGTGTGCATGCCGCTGCCGGGCTTGCCCGTCATCGGCTTCGGCATGAAGGTCGCGTAGACGCCCTGTTCGATGGCGACCTCTTTGATGACGGTGCGGAACGTCATGATGTTGTCGGCCGTGGTGAGGGCGTCCGCATAGCGGAGGTCGATCTCGTTCTGACCGGGGCCGCCCTCGTGGTGGCTGAACTCCACCGAGATGCCGAGGTCTTCGAGCATGCGGACCGAACGGCGGCGGAAGTCGTGGGCGGTGCCGCCCGGGACGTTGTCGAAGTAGCCGGCGGAATCGACCGGCTCGGGACCCTCGGTGCCGAACGACGATGACTTCAGCAGGTAGAACTCGATCTCGGGGTGCGTGTAGAACGTGAACCCCGCGTCGGCGGCCTTCGCGAGCGTCCGCTTGAGGACGTGGCGCGGATCGGCGACGGCCGGCTGCCCGTCGGGCGTGGTGATGTCGCAGAACATGCGCGCGGTCGGGTCGATCTCGCCGCGCCAGGGCAGGGTCTGGAACGTGGTCGGGTCGGGGTGGGCCAGGAGGTCCGACTCGTAGGAGCGTGTCAGGCCCTCGATCGCCGAGCCGTCGAATCCGAGGCCCTCGCTGAACGCGCCCTCGACCTCCGCGGGGGCGATGGCGACGGACTTCAGCGTGCCGATCACGTCTGTGAACCACAGCCGTACGAACTTCACGCCTCGTTCTTCGATGGTCCTCAGAACGAAGTCACGCTGCTTGTCCATCGCGTCCTCTCCGGTGCCGGATCGCCCGAGGTGTCTCTACGACCGCGGTGAAAGCCAGACTACTGGTCCTCGCCGCCCTCGCCGGACACCGTGTCGGAGCTCCAGGAGTCCTCGCGCGCCTCCTCCGCCGCCCAGGCGCGTGAGCGCTCCTTGATGACCTCGGGGGCGCTGGCGGCCTCCTCTGGAGTGTCGAAGGGGCCGGCGCGGTCGGGTGCGGGCGATTCGAAGCCCTTCTCGACCTCACCTGTCTTGAGGTTGTACCAGTACTTGTCGCTGCCGCTCGTCATCATGCACACTCCTCGCTCCGCGGGCTGGTCGCCGTGAGCACGATCCTACTGACGCCCGCCTCGTCGGCGACTGCGTCGGCGTCGATAGGCTGTCGACATGGCATCTGACGCGGCACGCGCCGTCGGCGTGGACATCGGCGGTACCGGAATCAAGGCGGGGATCGTCGATCTCGACAAGGGCGAACTCGTCAGCGACCGCGTGAAGGTCGCGACGCCGGCTGGGGCGCACCCGCCGGACGTCCTCGCTGCGGTGCGGGAGGTGCTGTCGACCCTGGGCGTCGCCGACGACCAGTCGGTTGCGCTCGGAGTGGCGTTCCCCGCGATCGTCAAGAACGGGCGCACGCTGTCGGCCGCCAACGTGTCCGAGCAGTGGATCGATTTCGAGGCCGAGAAGTTCTTCGAGGACGGCCTGGGCCGCGACATCCACTTCGCGAACGACGCGGATGTCGCCGGGGTCGCCGAGGTGCGCTACGGCGCCGCGAAGGATCAGCCCGGGCTCACGATCCTCACGACGCTCGGCACGGGCATCGGTTCGGCGCTGCTGTACGACGGCGTGCTGGTGCCGAACTCCGAGCTCGGTCACGTGCAGCGTGCCCGGCACGGGAAGGATGCCGAGGCCTACGCCGCATACTCAGCCATGGAGCGCCACCACCTCTCGTGGGAGCAGTGGGCGAAGCGGCTGCAGTGGTACTACAGCCACATCGAGTTCCTCTTCAGCCCGGACCTGTTCGTCGTGGGCGGCGGCGTGTCGAAGCACGCCGACAAGTTCCTCCACCTGCTCGACCTCACGACGCCGATCGTGCCCGCGGTGCACCGCAACAACGCGGGGATCATCGGCGCCGCGGCGCTCGCGCGCGGCTGACACCGCGTCGTCGCCGGCCCGCGACGACGCACAGTGGCGGAGAGGGCGAATGGGCCGGCCTGTACGCCGGGTTCTGTCCGGGGGCGTGAGCCCCGTGGACGGTCATCTCTCTCGGCGACACGTTGCCGTGCCGCTCCAGCGGCCTACCCGGGGACTCGGCGGGCCGCGTCGTCATCCCCTGTCTGGCCTTGCTCCGGGCGAGGTTTACCGTGCGGGCCGTGTCACCACGACCCCGGTGGTCTCTTGCACCACCCTTTCACCCTTACCCGGCCGAAGCCGGGCGGTCTGCTCTCTGTGGCACTGTCTCGCGGATCGCTCCGGGTGGGTGTTACCCACCGCCCTGCCCTGTGGAGCCCGGACGTTCCTCGGCGCGTGGCGGCGAACCGCCCGCGACGCGACCGTCCAGCCGACCCATTCGCTTGCCTGATCTTAGGCCAAGCCGAACAAACCCACACGCGGAGGTGCTGTCACGCGACCGCTCGATGGAGTAGAGTCAGCTTCACGATCCTTCTGGGGAGTTGGGTCGATCATGCCTGCTGGGGAGGCAACTGTGAAGCGACCATTCTTTCTCGCGCTTGCTGTCGCGGCCGTCGTCGCACTCGGTGCGCCCGCGGCTGCCTACGCGGAGCCCGACGACTATACGCCGACCAATCCGGCGACACCCACTCTCGCGGGCTCGACTGCGGTCGGCATCTGCGAGAAGGACGCACCGTGGATCGCGTACAACGTGACCCTGATCGATCCCGACGCCCAGGCGACGAGCAACGAAGCCAGGCTCGTCATCACCGACGGCACCAACACGTCGACCATCGTGCTCGGCACTCTCGTCAACGGGAGCCTGTCGGGTCGTGTCCTCTGGCCGGGCGCGTCGGTGAACGCGGCCGGCGAAGCCACAGGATGGCCTGGATGGGCGTTCGAGAACGGACAGTGGGTCGAGGTGCCAGGGAACTTCCGCTGGACGCGCGGAGACATCACCGCCACCATCGAGGTCAACCCGTCGCTCGTGGTGCCGCTGTCGTATCCGCCGGCGACGCCGCAATGTTCGGCGAACCCCCACAATCCCTCGACCGCGTCGCTCCCGGCGACCGGCATGACGGCAGCCGTCGGTCCCATTGCGATCGCCGGCGGTGCGGCGCTCGCGGTCGGCCTCGGCTTCCTCCTGGTCGTTCGACGGCGCTCCGCGCGACGCTGAGGTGACGATGTCCACGGCGATGGGGGCGCCGCGGAAGACTCGCCGCTGGATCCTGATCGGTGTCGTATCGCTCGGGTTGCTGGTGCTCGTCTTCGCCGGCTGGGTCGGGTTCCGCATCTGGTCGGTCAAGGTCGAACTGGACGGTCTCATCCCGGTCGCCCAGCAGGCGCGAGAAGCGATCGAGAGCGGCGATCTGGGTCGTCTTGCCTCGGTGACGGATGATCTGTCGGCCGGAGCGGATCGCGCTGCCGGGGCGACGAGCGATCCGGCGTGGAGAGTGGCGGAGGCCATCCCCGGCATCGGGTCCAACCTCGTCGCGGTCAGGGTGGTGGCGGAGGAACTCGGCGACATCTCGGGCGCGGCCCCGGGTGTCCTCACGGCCGCCGAGACACTCGCGAGGCGGGCCCCGGGGACGCTCGTCGACACGGCCGCGCTGGCGGCAGGAGAAGCGCAGCTCGCCGAGTCGGCTCGGGCTCTCGCCTCCTCGGCGAAAGCACTCCACGCGCTGGACGTCGATTCGCTCGTCTCCCCGGTGGCCAAAGGCGTCACGCAGGTTCGAGACGCTGTCGATGCGCTCGCTCCGGTCGCCGAGACCGCTGCCGGGGCGGCGCGAGTCCTTCCCACGGCTCTCGGGGGTGACGGACCTCGCTCGATCCTCCTCCTTGTGCAGAACCCGGCCGAGTTGCGCACAGGCGGCGGCATCTCGGGCAGTTTCGTCGAGCTGCGGGCGGAGGACGGACGGCTGACGCTCGTCGACCAGGCGGACTCGTCCGAGTTCCCGCGAAGGGAGACGCCGATCGTCGCAGTTGCGCAGCCGACAACCGCTTTGTACGGCGACGGCGTCGGCCGATACGTCCAGAACGCTTCGATGACGCCGGACTTCGCCGTCTCCGGCCAGTTGGCCTCGGCATGGTGGGCGAGTCTGACCGGGCACACACCTGACATGGTCATCGCTGTGGACCCGTATGTCCTGCAGGCGCTGCTGTCGGTGACCGGGCCGGTCGCTCTGCCGTCCGGGCAGGTGCTCGACGCCGGTAACGTGCTCGATGCGCTCCTCGTGCAGCCCTACCTCTCGATGTCATCGGACGATCAGACAGAGCTCTTCTCGGCGGCCGTCGAAGCGGTCTTCGGACGCATCTCGGACGGCACGCTGGACGCGCTGGCCCTCTTGAGCGCCGTCGAGGAGCCCGCCGCAGAAGGTCGGATCTCAGTGTGGAGCGCACATGCCGATGAGCAGGCGGTGTTCGCCGGCTCCCCCATCGGCGGAGCAACGGCCCGGCAGCGCGCCGCTGGCGCGGGCGCCTTCGCCGTCTACTTCAACGACGCGACGGGCGGAAAGATGGCGAGCTACCTCGACGTCGCCATCGAGAGCAGCACCGTCGATTGTCGTTCGGACGATCTGGCTGAAGTGGCCGTGACGGTGACCATGGGCAGCCACGCGCCGGTCGACGTCGGGTCGCTCCCCGTGAGCGTCACGGGCGGCGGACTGTTCGGCGTCGGAGCCGGTGACATCGGCACGAACGTCACGGTCGTCGCACCCGAGGGGTCGTTCGTCGGCGGGGTGGTCGTGAAGGATGAGCCCTACCCCGCTGCGACGGCGATCTCTGAGGGCCGCGCCGCGAGTACCGCCAGAGTCAATCTGTCGCCCGACGAAGTCAACGTGCTCGAGTTTCACTTTCTGATTCCTCGCGGCGACTCCGACGCGCAGGCGATCGTGCACACACCGCTGATGAACCCGCCGCAGGTCCGCGTCGGCGAAGGCTGCGGCGCGGGCGTCAGTCCTTGAGCGCGGTCTCGGCGATGCGCACGTCCAGCCGGAAGTCGAGCGGGAAGCCACCGAAGAGCAGGTGCGCAGCCGTGGCCGCGGCATCCGTCACCGCCTGAGCGGCGGCATCCGCGTGCTCCTCGGGGGTGTGCACGATCACCTCGTCGTGGAGGAAGAAGGCGAGATGCGGCCGTCGCGCGAACGCAGGGCCTGAGCGCGGCGCGGCGCGCTCAGCAGGCACGGCCGGGAGGGCGGCCAGACGCCCGCGGAGGTCGGCGAGCCACGCGAGCGCCCACTCGGCGGCGGTACCCTGCACGACGAAGTTCCGGGTGAAGCGGCCCCGATCGCGGGCCCAGCGCCGGGCGCGGGTCTCGTCGGCTCCGGATGCCTCGGCCTCGGTCGCGCGCGACTGCGCGGCCGACCACTCCGGCGACGGGGCGGGCGACGTGCGGCCGAGCCACGTCGAGACGATGCCGCCGTCCTCGCCGGTGCGCGCGGCATCGTCGACGAGCGCCATCGCCCGCGGGTACGCGCGACGCAGGCGCGGGACCAGCCTGCCGGACTCCCCCGTCGTGGCGCCGTACATCGCGCCGAGGATCGCGATCTTCGCCTCCTGCCGGGTCGCCACCGCGCCGCTGTCGACGATCCCGGCGTAGAGGTCCCGTCCGCGTGCGGCAGCCGCGAGCGCGGTGTCGCCCGACATCGCCGCGAGCACGCGCGGCTCGAGCTGCGCGACGTCGGCGACGACGAGCCGCCAGCCAGGGTCGGCGCGCACGGCCTCGCGCAGCTGGCGCGGCAGTTGCAGCGCTCCCCCGCCCGATGACGCCCAGCGCCCGGTGACGACGCCGCCCGGCACGAAGACGGGGCGGAACCGGCCGTCGGCGACCCACTCGGCCAGCCACGTCCATCCGTTCGCCGACAGCAGCCGCGAGAGCTTCTTGTACTCGAGGAGAGGTTCGATGACGGGATGCCGCTGCTCGGCGAGCTCCCATCGGCTCGTGGAATCGACGAGCACGCCGGCGCGGTGCAGCGACCGCAGCAGCTTCGGCTGCGAGTCGAGGCTCGCCGCGGGGTCGCCGAGTGCCGCGCGGACCCGCTCCGCCGAGGCGGCGAGCTTGGCGGGCTGCGCGCCGCCAGGTCGGCGCTCCCCCAGCGTCTCGACGAGGATGCGGTCGTGCGCCTCGGCGTCCCACGGGAGTCCCGCGGCGCGCATCTCGGCGGCCACGAGCGCGCCCGCCGACTCGGCCGCCGTCAGCAGCCGCAGGCGGCCGGGCGCGGCGCAGTCGGCGATCGCGTCCCGCTGCCGCGCGAACTCGGCCAGCGCCGCGTCGGCGTCCGGGGGCGGACCGGAGGGGCGTCCGACAGCGTCCAGCTCGAAGAGGGTGGGCGCGGCCGCTTCGGCGTCGACGTGCGGGGCGGCATCCCATTCCCGCGACCGTCTCACCGCTGCCGTCTCGGAGACCAGTGCCGACTCGCGCAGGATCGCGTGGCACAGGCGGAGGTCATGGCACCGGGCCACGCGGACGCCGTCGGCGAGCAGCGCGGCATACCACTGCGGGGTGTCGTGCCAGACCCACCGGGGCGCCCAGCGGACCTCGGCATCCGAGATCCACGACGTCAGCGCGCCTCTTTCGACCTCGTCACGCCCGAACTCCTCGGCGTTCGCGTCGAGCAGGATGACGGCGGCACCGCGTCCGGTCCGCCCGAGGACGATCCAGCCCGGGGCCTCAGACACGCCCACCGCAGAGAGTGCCTGCCGCCGTCACAGTCCGGATTCGTCGTCGCGCACGAGGATGCAGCCGCACTCGGGGCACATCACGACATCGTCCTCGCCCGCCTGGCGCAGCACGTGCAGGTCGGTGCCCGCGAGAACCATGTGGCATCCCTCGCACGTGCGACGGCGCAGGAACGCGGCACCGGCGCTGCGGACGGCGAGGCGGTCGTACAGGGCGAGCAGGTCGGCCGGGACGCTGCCGGCGACGGCCGCGCGGTCACGCGTGGCGGCATCGAAGGCCGCGGTCGCCTCGGCGACAGCCCGCTTGCCCTCGGCGCTCAGCTCGGCGCCCTCGGCGTTGGTCGCCGCGATGATGGCCTCCTGCTCGGCGACGGCGGCGTCGGCGATCTCGAGCCGCTCCATGACGGCGAGCTCCGCGTCTTCGAGGTCGCTCTTGCGCCGGGCGAGGGCGGTCAGTTCGCTCTCGAGCCCCTGGGCCTCCTTCGAGTTCGTCGAGGCGGCGAGACGGTCCGAGTCGCGGGCTGCGCGAGCGTCGACGACGGCGACGTCGGACTCGATGCGCGACAGCTCGGTGCGCAGATCGTCACGGGCGCCGAGGCGCGTGCCGAGCTCCTGCGAGAGCTCTTGACGACGGCCCAGCAGCTCCTGAACGCGACCGGCCTGGGGCGGATTCTTGCGGGCGTTGTCGGCCTGGCGGATGCGGGCGTCGAGCTGGGCGACCTCGACGAGGCGGCGCTGGTCTGCGGGGCTGGCGTTCACGTCACCAACCTACCGTCAGGCATCGACGGCGCGAGCGGTGGCGACTAGCATTCGACGACCGGCCCTTCCGAAGACGAAAGGCGCGCACCATGGGCGTTCTCCGCACAAAGTCCGTCGAGCAGTCGATCGCCGACACCGACGAACCGGAATTCCGACTGAAGAAGTCCCTGACGGCCCTCGACCTCACCGTCTTCGGCATCGGCGTCGTGATCGGCGCCGGCATCTTCACCCTCACCGGCCGTGCCGCGCACGAGGTCGCGGGCCCGGCGATAGTGATCAGCTTCGTGGTGGCCGCGATCGCCTGCACGCTCGCGGCGCTCTGCTACGCCGAGTTCGCGTCGACCGTGCCCGTGTCGGGCTCCGCCTACACGTTCTCCTACTCCTCCCTCGGCGAGCTGTTCGCCTGGATCATCGGGTGGGACCTCATCCTCGAGATGTTCCTGGGCGCGAGCGTTGTCGCGCAGGGATGGAGCGCGTATCTCGGCACGCTTTTCGAGCAGCTCGGGATGCCGATCCCGGCCGAGATCGGATACGGCGGCACCGTCGATCTGATGGCGATCCTGCTCGTCCTCGTGCTCGGCGGCCTGATGACGTTCGGCATCAAGGAATCGTTGCGCGTGAACATGGTGCTCGTCGCCGTGAAGCTCTTCATCGTGCTGTTCGTGATCGTCGCCGGCCTCCTGTTCGTGAACCCGGCGAACTGGTCGCCTTTCGTCCCGGCGCCCGCACCGAGGGACACCGCGACGGGATTGAGCCAGCCGCTGCTGCAATTCTTCTCCGGCATCGAGCCGACGGCGTTCGGCGTCGGAGGTATCTTCGCCGGCGCCGCGCTCGTGTTCTTCGCCTACATCGGGTTCGACGTCGTCGCGACCACGGCCGAGGAGACGCGGAACCCGCAGCGCGACCTGCCGATCGGCATCATCGCGTCGCTGGTGATCTGCACGCTGCTGTACTGCGCCGTCGCGCTCGTGGTGACGGGGATGGTGCCCTATCAGGACCTCGACCCGGCGGCCGCCCTCGCCAACGCGTTCGCATTCCACGGCGCGACCTGGATGGCGACGCTGATCTCGGCTGGAGCCGTGGCCGGTCTCACCACGGTCGTGCTCACGCTGCTGATCGGGGCGACGCGCATCATCTTCGCGATGTCGCGCGACGCGCTCCTGCCTGTTCGGCTCGCGAAGGTGCACCCGCGGTTCCGCACTCCGTGGATCATCTCGATCCTCGTCACGATCATCGTCGCCGTCGTCGCAGGCTTCACCCCGATCGGGCTGCTCGAAGAGATGGTCAACATCGGCACACTCTCGGCGTTCGTGCTCGTGTCGATCGGCGTCATCGTGCTGCGGCGCAAGCGCCCGGACCTTCACCGCAGCTTCCGCGTGCCGCTGAACCCGTGGCTGCCGGGGCTGTCCGCCGCGATCTGCGTCTATCTGATGCTCAACCTCACCGTGGAGACGTGGCTGCGATTCCTGGTGTGGCTCGTCATCGGCTTCGTCATCTACTTCGCGTACTCCCACCGGCACTCCAGGATCGGCCAGCCCGGCTACGAGGAGTTCGCGCTGCCGCACGTCGTCTCGCACCATCACGACGACGGCGATCGGGGCGGAGACGCCGATCCGCGAGCGGATCGGCCCTGAAGAACTTCGGTGGGCCCTGCCGGGATCGAACCGACGACATCCACGGTGTAAACGTGGCGCTCTACCAGCTGAGCTAAAGGCCCTCGCGGCCAGTCTACGAGGTGCGTCCGGACGGTCTCGAACTCGCTAGGCTGGCAGTTGGTGCGTTTGTGCAGGGCAGACAACGCCCGCGCCGCTCCGGTAGCGATTACCTGGCACGATCTGCCAGACGACGAAAGGTCTTCTGTGACTGTCAACGATCAGGATCCGTACTCGCAGGAACCCCTCGACAGCGATCCCGATGAGACCTCCGAGTGGCAGGAGTCCCTCCAGCAGCTCGTGCAGGCGAAGGGCCACGGACGTGGCCGCGAGATCATGCTGAGCCTGCTGCAGACCTCCCACGAGCTGCAGCTCAACGTTCCGCAGGTTCCCACGACGGACTACATCAACACGATCGCCCCCGAGAACGAGCCCGAGTTCCCGGGCGACGAGGAGCTCGAGCGCCGGTACCGCCGGTGGATCCGCTGGAACGCCGCGGTCACGGTGCACCGCGCCCAGCGTCCCGGCATCGGCGTGGGCGGCCACATCTCGACGTACGCGTCGTCCGCGTCGCTGTACGAGGTCGGCTTCAACCACTTCTTCCGTGGTCTCGACGACCCGACCGGCGGCGACCAGATCTTCATCCAGGGTCACGCCTCCCCCGGCATCTACGCCCGCTCCTTCCTCGAGGGCCGCCTGAGCTCCGAGCAGCTCGACGGCTTCCGCCAGGAGAAGTCGAAGGCACCCCACGCGCTTCCGTCCTACCCGCACCCGCGCCTCATGCCGGAGTACTGGCAGTTCCCGACGGTGTCGATGGGTCTCGGACCGATCAACGCCATCTACCAGGCGATGTCGAACAAGTACCTCACCAACCGCGGCATCAAGGACCTGTCGAACTCGCACGTCTGGGCATTCCTCGGCGACGGCGAGATGGACGAGGTCGAGAGCCGCGGTCAGCTGCAGGTCGCGGCGAACGAGGGTCTGGACAACCTCACGTTCGTCGTCAACTGCAACCTCCAGCGCCTCGACGGCCCGGTGCGCGGCAACGGCAAGATCATCCAGGAGCTCGAGAGCTTCTTCCGCGGGGCGGGCTGGAACGTCATCAAGGTGGTCTGGGGCAGCGGGTGGGACGAGCTTCTCGCCAAGGACACCGACGGCGCCCTCGTGCACCTCATGAACACCACGCCGGACGGCGATTTCCAGACGTACCGCGCGGAGGACGGCGCGTTCATCCGCGAGCACTTCTTCGGGCGCGACGAGCGCACGGCGGCTCTCGTGAAGGACTGGTCGGACGACGACATCTGGGGCAAGCTCCGCCGCGGCGGCCTCGACTACCGCAAGGTCTACGGCGCGTACAAGGCCGCCACCGAGCACAAGGGCCAGCCCACCGTGATCCTCGCCAAGACGATCAAGGGCTACGGCCTCGGGCATCACTTCGAGGGCCGCAACGCGACCCACCAGATGAAGAAGATGACCCTGCAGGACCTCAAGTACTTCCGCGACTCGATGCGGATCCCGGTCTCGGACGCGCAGCTCGAGGAGAACCCGTACCTGCCGCCGTACTACAACCCCGGCTCGAACGACGAGACGATCCAGTACATGCTGGAGCGTCGTCGCGCGCTGGGCGGCTTCCTCCCGGAGCGCCGCTCGCACCACGTCGGGCTGCAGCTGCCGGGCGACGACGCGTACGCGCTGCCGAAGAAGGGCTCGGGCACGCAGGAGATCGCCACGACGATGGCGTTCGTGCGTCTGCTCAAGGACCTCCTCCGCGCGAAGGACTTCGGCCACCGCATCGTGCCGATCATCCCCGACGAGGCCCGCACCTTCGGCATGGACGCGTTCTTCCCCTCGGCGAAGATCTACAACCCGCACGGCCAGAACTACACGTCGGTCGACCGTGAGCTGCTCCTGGCCTACAAGGAGAGCCCGCAGGGCCAGATCGTCCACGTCGGCATCAACGAGGCGGGCGCGGTCGCCGCGTTCACCGCGGCGGGCACCTCGTACGCCACGCACGGCGAGCCGCTCATCCCGGTGTACGTCTTCTATTCGATGTTCGGGTTCCAGCGCACCGGCGACGCGCAGTGGGCGGCGGGCGATCAGATGGCGCGCGGCTTCATCATCGGTGCCACCGCCGGACGCACGACGCTGACCGGTGAGGGCCTCCAGCACGCCGACGGCCACTCGCTGCTGCTCGCCTCGACCAACCCGGCGACCGTGTCGTACGACCCGGCCTATGGGTACGAGATCGCGCACATCGTCCGCTCGGGCATCGAGCGCATGTACGGCGGCAACCACCCCGACCCCAACGTCATGTACTACCTCACGGTGTACAACGAGCCGCTGGTGCAGCCGGCCGAGCCCGAGGGTGTGGACGTCGACGGCATCGTGCGCGGCATCCACCGCGTCTCGACCGCCGAGGGCGAGGGCCCGAAGGCTCAGCTCCTCGCCTCGGGCGTGGGAGTGCCGTGGGCGCTCGAGGCGCAGCAGCTGCTGCGCGACGACTGGGGCGTGCAGGCCGACGTCTGGTCGGTCACCTCGTGGAGCGAGCTGCGACGCGACGGGCTCGCCGCCGACGAGCACAACTTCCTCCACCCGGAGGAGGAGCCGCACACCGCCTACCTGACCGAGAAGCTGAAGGACGCGGCCGGCCCCGTGGTCGCGGTCAGCGACTTCATGCACGCGGTCCAGGACCAGATCCGTCCGTGGGTTCCGAACCGCTTCGCGACGCTCGGTGCCGACGGCTTCGGCTTCTCCGACACGCGCGCCGCGGCCCGTCGCTTCTTCAAGATCGACGGCCCTTCGGTCGCGGTCCGTACGCTCCAGGCTCTGGCCGAAGAGGGTGCCGTCGACCGCAGCCTCGCCGCGCAGGCCATCCAGAAGTACCGCCTGCACGACGTGACCGCCGGCACGAGCGGGAACGCGGGCGGCGAGAGCTGACCCGCAGATGGGCAAGTCCACCGAGGTGATGGACAAGGTCGAGACGCTCGCCTGGCTGCGACGCATCTCCGGCGACCTCGCGACCGTCACCATCAAGCGCCTCGAGGAGACGCTGCCCTGGTATGCCGAGATGCCACCGGCCCGACGGTCCGCCGTCGGGCTGGTGGCCCAGGCCGGCATCACGTCGTTCATCCAGTGGTACGAGGACCCCGCCTCGACGCCGTGGATCGCGTCCGACATCTTCGCGGCGGCACCCCGTGAGCTGCTGCGGAGCGTCAGCCTGCAGCAGACGCTCCAGCTCATCCGCGTCACCGTCGAGGTGACCGAGGAGCGGGTCGCGGGCAAGGGGGAGCACCTGCGCGAGGCGATCCTGCTCTACTCTCGCGAGGTGGCGTTCGCGGCGGCCGACGTGTACGCGCGCGCCGCCGAGGCCCGCGGCCTCTGGGATGCGCGCCTCGAGGCGCTCGTCGTCGACTCGATCCTCACCGGCGAGGCCGATGAGGAGCTGCCGAGCCGCATCGCCGCCCTGGGCTGGCACGGCCACGGCGAGGTCGCGGTGCTCGTCGGCACGACTCCCCCGCAGTTCGACGTCGATCAGCTCCGTCGTACGGCGCGCAAGCTCGGTGTCGACGTCCTGATCGGCGTGCAGGGCTCGCGCCTCGTACTGGTCGTCGGGCGCTCCGAAGCGTCGACCGGCGCGGACGATGCCGTGTCCGACCTTCCCTTCGCCGAGATCGCGCGCCGCCTCGAGCCCGGCTTCGGCGCCGGATACCTCGTGCTCGGCCCGACCGTGCCGGCGCTCGTCGACGCGAGCCAGAGCGCGCGTGCCGCCCTCGCCGGATTCGCCGTCGCGCGCGCGTGGCGGCATGCGCCCCGCCCCGTCGAAGCTGACGACCTCCTCCCCGAGCGCGCGCTCGCCGGGGATCCGCTGGCCAAGCTCACGCTCGTCGAGCGCATCTACCGCCCGCTCCAGTCCCACAGTGCCGACCTCGTGTCGACGCTATGGGCCTACCTCGACAACGGCCGTTCGCTCGAGGCCACCGCACGCGAGCTGTTCGTACACCCCAACACGGTGCGTTACCGCCTCAAGCGGGTGTCCGAGGTCATCGGCTGGGACGCCACCGGTCCCCGCGAGGCGCTGATCCTGCAGACGGCGCTGATCCTCGGGTCGATCGGGACGGATGCCTCGCGCCGCCGCCCGCCGGCCCGGCGCAACCCGGCCTGATCGCCCTGTCAGTGTGGATCACACACAAAGCAGCGCGCGATTCTTGTGACGGTGTCGCCAGAACGACCTTTCTGATCCTTGACAGGATGGAACGGTGAGAATCGCGGTCTTCCCCGGGCAGGGCTCCCAGTCCCCCGGCTTCCTGACTCCCTGGCTCGAATCGGACGGCGCGGCGGATCGCCTCGCGCAGTACTCCGAGTGGTCGGGGGTCGACCTCGTCGCCGCCGGCACCGAGTGGGACGCCGACCAGATCCGCGACACCCAGGTGGCGCAGCCGCTCATCGTCGCGGCCAGCCTGCTGTCGTGGAACGCGCTGCCCGACCGTGAGCGCATCGGCGGCGTCGCCGGGCACTCCGTCGGCGAGGTCGCCGCCGCTGCGGCGGCGGGCGTCCTCAGCGAGCAGTCCGCACTCACCCTCGTCGGGATCCGGGGCCGCGCGATGGCGGAGGCCGCGGCGACCGCCGAGACCGGCATGAGCGCCGTGATCGGCGGGGACGAGGCATCCGTCCTCGCCCGTCTCGAAGAGCTCGGCCTCTCCCCCGCGAACTACAACGGCGGCGGCCAGCTCGTCGTGGCCGGCGCGCTCGACGCCCTGCAGGCCCTCGCGGCCGAGCCGGTCGCCGGGACCCGCGTGATCCCGCTGCAGGTCGCGGGCGCCTTCCACACCGACTACATGGCGCCGGCGGTCGAGGCTCTGCGTGAGGCCGCGGCCGACCACGACGTGTCCGATCCGGGGATCACGCTGTGGACCAACCGCGACGGCTCCGCTGTGGCGTCTGGCCGTGCGTTCGTCGACCTCCTCGTCGACCAGGTCGCCTCGCCGGTGCGCTGGGACCTGTGCATGGCGTCTTTCGCAGACGCCGGGGTATCGGGCATCGTGGAGCTGTCCCCCGCGGGCACGCTCGTCGGGCTCGCGAAGCGCGCCCTCCGCGGAGTTCCCGCCGTCGCCGTCAAGACGCCCGCTGACCTGGAGGCCGCCGCCGCACTGGTGGCCGCCGACGCCTGACCGGAGTACCCCCGCATGACCCGCAGCCTCATCCAGCCCACCGGTGCCGCCCACACGCGCATCTACTCGTACGGCGCCGCCCGAGGCGAGATCGCCGTGCCGAACGACGACCTCATCGGCCCGATCGACTCGAGCGACGAGTGGATCCGCCAGCGCACCGGCATCGTCACGCGCACTCGTGCGGTGGCCGAGACGGACGCGATCGACCTTGCGACGGATGCCGCCCGCGAGGCGATCGAGCGGTCCGGCGTCGACGCGTCGCAGGTCGACGCCGTCATCGTCGCGACCATCAGCAACCCGAAGCAGAGCCCCTCCGTCTCGGCGATCGTGGCGGACCGCGTGGGTGCCAACCCCGCGGCTGCATATGACGTGAACGCCGCATGCGCAGGCTTCGCTTACGGCGTCGCCCAGGCAGACGCCCTCATCCGCGCCGGCGCGGCGCACTACGCCCTCGTCATCGGCACGGAGAAGCTCAGCGACATCGTCGACCCGGCCGACCGCAGCATCTCGTTCCTGCTCGGCGACGGCGCGGGCGCAGCGGTCGTCGGGCCCAGCGACACGCCCGGCATCGGACCCACGGTGTGGGGCTCCGACGGCTCGAAGGCCGACGCGGTGGGCATGAATCACACGCTCACCGAGTTCCGCGACGGCGTCGCGCCATGGCCGACCCTCCGCCAGGAAGGCCCCACGGTCTTCCGCTGGGCGGTCTGGGAGATGGTGAAGGTCGCACGCCAGGCGCTCGAGGCCGCCGGGGTCGAGGCATCCGATCTCGCCGCCTTCGTGCCCCATCAGGCCAACATGCGCATCATCGACGAGTTCGCCAAGCAGCTGGGCCTTCCCGACACGGTGCTGGTCGGCCGCGACATCGAGACCACCGGCAACACCTCGGCGGCCTCCATCCCGCTGGCCACGCACCGACTGCTCGAGGAGCACCCGGAACTCAGCGGCGGCCTCGCGCTCCAGATCGGCTTCGGCGCCGGGCTGGTTTTCGGCGCGCAGGTGGTCGTCCTTCCCTGACGCGGCGAACCGCGACCCTAGACTGATTCCCGGCCCGCTCGGGCACGCCTACCCCTAACAAACAGGAGAATCCCATGGCATTCACCAACGACGAGGTCCTCGCCGGACTCGCGGAGCTCATCACCGACGAGACCGGCATCTCGGCCGACGAGGTCGCACTCGAGAAGTCGTTCACCGACGACCTCGACATCGACTCGATCTCGATGATGACGATCGTCGTCAACGCGGAGGAGAAGTTCGGCGTCACCATTCCGGACGACGAGGTCAAGAACCTCAAGACCGTCGGCGACGCCGTCACCTTCATCACGTCGAACCAGGCGTAGGACCATCCCGGTGGGGGCCGCGGCCCCCACCGGCCAGCATCACGAGGACTCTGATCTCCATGAGCACACCCCGTATCGTCGTCACCGGCATCGGTGCGTCGACCCCCGTCGGCGGCACCGCCCCCGAGAGCTGGTCGGCGCTGCTGAACGGAGCATCCGGCACGCACACGATCGAGCAGGAATGGGTCGAGGAATACCAGCTCCCCGTCACCTTCGCCGCACAGGCGCTCGTCCGGCCCGACTCCGTGCTGGAGCGCCCTGTCGCCAACCGTCTCGACCCTTCGGCGCAGTTCGCGCTCGTCGCGGCGTTCGAGGCGTGGGAGGACGCGGGCAAGCCGGAGGTCGAGCCCGAGCGGTTCGCCGTGGACTTCGCGACCGGCATCGGGGGTCTGCAGACCACGCTCGCGGGGTGGGACACGCTCAAGACCAAGGGTCCCCGCCGTGTCATGCCGATGAGCGTCCCGATGCTCATGCCGAACGCGCCCGCCGCGGCCGTCTCGATGCACTTGAACGCCCGCGCCTACGCGCGCACCGTGGCCTCGGCGTGCGCATCGAGCACCGAGTCGCTCGTCAACGCGTTCGAGAGCCTTCGTGCGGGTCGCGCCGACGTCATCATCGCGGGTGGCGCCGAGGCCGTCATCCACCCGCTCACGATCGCCGCCTTCGCCGCGATGCAGGCGCTGTCCAAGCGCAACGACTCCCCCGAGACCGCGTCGCGCCCGTACAGCGTCGACAGGGACGGGTTCGTCATGGGCGAGGGAGCGGCAGCGCTGGTCCTCGAGACCGAGGAGCACGCCAAGGCCCGCGGTGCGAAGATCTACGGCGAGGTCGTCGGCGGTGGCGTGACGGCCGACTCGTACCACATCACGGCTCCGGAGCCCGAGGGCCTGGGCGCCTCGCGCGCGGTTCGCCTCGCGCTCGAGCAGGCGGGCGCCACTCCCGACGAGGTCACGCACATCAATGCGCACGCGACGTCGACGCCGACGGGCGACATCGCCGAGTACAAGGCTCTGCTGAGCGTTTTCGGCGACCGCGTCCACGAGATCCCGGTCTCGGCGACGAAGGGGGCGACCGGGCACCTGCTGGGCGGCACCGGCGCGCTCGAGGCGATCTTCACCCTCCTCGCGCTGCGCGAGCGCCAGGCGCCGCCGACCATCAACGTCAGCACGCAGGACCCCGACATCCCGCTGCGCATCTCGGGCTCGCCGATCGCCCTCGGCGCCGGCGACCAGCTCGCGATCAGCAACTCGTTCGGCTTCGGCGGCCACAACGCCGTCGTCGCCTTCCGCTCGGTCTGACGACCCGCGACGCGAAGACGCCCCCGGCGGTGCCGGGGGCGTCTGTCGTGTCAGGCGGCGGTTCGCGGTCCCGCGACCCGGGATTCACGGCCTCCGAGCCTCGGTAGTGGCGCCTCGCGCCGCCTGCGTCTGTGGGGTTGTGGCGTCAGCCGACCTTGTGCAGCCAGACGACGGGCGCATCGTCGCTCGCGTGCCGGAACGGCTCGAGCTCCTCGTCCCACGCCGCGCCGAGCGCGACATCGAGTTCGCGCTGCAGCTCGAACGCGTCGCCTCCGGCGATCTCCATCGCGTAGCGGATGCGGTCCTCGCCGATGACGACGTTTCCCGCGGTGTCGGTCTGGGCGTAATGGATGCCGAGGCCCGGCGTGTGCAGCCAACGGCCGCCGTCGCTGCGGGGAGTGGGATCCTCGGTGACCTCGAAGCGCAGGTGCTCCCAACCGCGGATGGCGGTGGCCAGGGCCGAGCCGGTCCCGGCGGCGCCTTCCCAGTAGAACTCGGAGCGCCGGCTGCCCGACAGCACCGGCTGATCCGCCCAATCGAAGCTGACGGCGCGGCCGAGGGCTCGCCCGACCGCCCACTCGAGGTGGGGGCACAACGCCCGTGGCGCGGAGTGGATGAAGATCACCCCACGCGCTTTTTGTGTCGCCATGATCTCTCCGTTCGTCAGGTGCGTCTTCCCCTACGACCTGTGACGGTGTCATGACGTGCTGTTCGGTTGTGCTGCCGCCATTATCGCGGAGAGGGCCCGGAAATCACAAGACTGTGATTCCCGGGCCCTCTCCGATCAGGCGGGCGGTGCTCAGGCCTCGCTCATGGCCTGGACCTCGGCCTTGCCCTTGGCGGCGTAGTACGCGGCGCGCGCGGCGTCACGGCGGGCCTGCTCGGCCTGACCGGCGTCGAGCACCTCCTGCGCGACCTCGAACTGCGGTGCGGTCGGCACAGCGTGGTACTTCTCCATGTATGCGTCGAGCTCGGGGCCCGACTCCCACGACGTGATGAGGCAGTAGCGCGGCTCGGTGCCGTCGTGGTGCACGGCGTGCCACAGGCGCTGCGTGTCGACGATCAGCTGGGCGCCGGCGGGAAGCGCGACGCGGTACTCGATGCTCGGGTCGGTGCGGTTCTCACGCAGCACGAAGTAGCTGTTCTTGTCGTCGGTGAGGTTGAAGAACCCGCGCACGACCCAGCCGGTGCCGTCGGGGTTGAGGCGGTTGTTGTCGTCCTGGTGGAGGTTGTACAGCGCGTCGGCGTAGGTGTTGGGCTGCAGCTCGATGATGCGGCAGCGGCCGACGTTCGAGCCCGGCTCCTGTGCGCGACGCGTCAGGGTCGGCGCCTTCTCGGTCTGTTCGGGGATCCAGACGCCGTCCTTGTCGGTGCGCGGCGGCGTGTGGTTCCAGAACCCGTTGCACTCGATCTCGCCCTTGGCGGACGCGAGCGGCGCGAAGCGGGTGTCGCCCGACGACTTCCAGTCGACGTACTCGATCGACAGCCACTCCTGCGGGTCGATCTCCTCACCGTAGGAGTCGAGCACCACGAAGCCGGTCTCGTCGAGAGCGGCGGACTTGATGTAACCCATGACGAATCATGCCTTTCGGTCAGTGAGCCAGCACGTTTTAACAGGCTCAACTTAGGTAAGCCTACCTCGGGGGTCTGGACGACCCCGAAGCCCGCGCCGTGAATAACCGGGGGCCGTCGCGCGCCCGCTCCGAGGCGGGGAGCCCGGCCTAGACTGGACACGCCATGGTCACTGCCACGAACGTCGATGCCACTGCTGTCAACACCATCGGCTGGCTCTCCGCCGCGGACTGGACGATCGTCGTCCCGGTGTATCAGCGGCAGTACCGGTGGGACATCGGCGGGTGCGAGCAGCTCCTCTCCGACATCCGTGCCGTGGCGGATCTCGACGATCGGCAGATGCACTTCATCGGCTCGATCCTCTCTTCGGCGAGCGGCGAGGGATCCGACGCAGAACTCGTGCTGATCGACGGGCAGCAGCGGACGACGACGCTCATGCTGCTCGTCGCCGCCCTGCATCACACTGTGCGCGAGGCGGATCCCGACCTCGCCGATCAGCTGCAGCGGGTGCTCGTGCACTCGCACGACGCGACACGCACGAAGCTGCGCCCGCATCGCGCGTGGGCCTCCGTGTTCGAGCGCGTCGTGCTCGACCTTCCCCTGGCAGCGGGCGAGCACCGCGATTCGCGATTCGATGACAACTACGCGTTCTTCCGCAGTCAGATCAGCCTCGAAGAGGCGCCCCACATCTGGCGAGGGCTCCAGAAGCTCGAGCATGTGGCGATCACGCTCGGCGCCGGCGCCAACGCGCAGCAGATCTTCGAGAGCCTCAACTCGACCGGTGAGCCGCTGCGCGACCACGAGCTCATCCACAACTACGTGCTGATGGGGCTCAACCATTCGGAGCAGCGTGAGATCGAGGTCGACTACTGGCAGGCGATCGAGCAGAACACCGGCGACTCGATCGCGGAGTTCTGGAGGCAGTACCTCGTCATGCGGACCGGCCGAGAGGTCACCGTCGTCGGCGGCCGCGGCGTGTACGACGCGTTCCGCCACGAGTTCCCGCGGCTCGACTTCGACGGCCTCCTGCACCACGCCGACGAGTGGCGCGAGCTCTCCCGCGTGTATCGCATCCTGCTCCGGCCGAAGGAGGCGCCGGACGCCGAGATCACGCGTCACCTCGCCTACCTCGGCACCTTCGGCACGGGCATGTATCCGCTCGTGATGCGGGCGTACCGCGACTTCGAGCTGGGGTCGATCGGGCGCGACGAGCTGATCGATACGCTCGAGATGGTGCAGTCGCTGCTCGTGCGCCGAGCGGTGGTCGGCACCGGGGTCGATCGCCTGGTCGCGCGCCTCTGCCGCGCGCGCGAAGAGGGCGCCGGCGCGCTGGTGTCGGCGATCTCTCGCATCACGCCGTCCGACGAGCGGATCGCGGTGGCCCTGAAGTACTCGGAGCTCCCCCACGCGGCTTACGTCCTCGGCCGCATCGCCGGAGTGGACGGCGCGGGCGGACTCGACGTCGAGCACATCTTCCCGCTCGCTCCTGGCGACGGGTGGTCGGGCGACGGCGTGCGCGAGTGGGCGTCATACACCGACGACGAGCAGAACAGCCATCGCGCCCTCGCCAACACGATCGGCAATCTCACCATCCTCGAGGAGGATCTCGCGCTCCGCGCCTTCGATCGCTCGTTCCCCGAGAAGCGGGCGCTGTACGCGCGCAGTTCCGTCGCCGCGACCGCCGAGCTCGCCGAGCTCCCCTCCTGGGGCACGGCGGCGATCGCGGACCGCTCGGCGCAGCTCACCGGCCGATTCGTCGAGGTCTGGAAGCGTCCGGGCGGTCCCGCGATCGACGACGACGGCCTGACCCCGATCCTCGACGCCGTGCGCCGTCGCGGATGGCCTCCGGGGTGGCACCGGGAGTGGTCGTATGTCGAGTACTGCGGCGAGCACTGGGAAGTGCCCGACGTCAAGTACCTCTTCAACCGAGTCTTCAAGCGGCTCTGGGCGGACTCCCGCGAGGCGGTCGTCGCGTACAGCGCGCGCAGGGGTGGCCCGGTCTACACCGCGCAGTCCTGGAACGGCCAGTGGGACCGCCTCGACGACGAGCATTCGCTCTATATGGGCTGGGACTCCAGCTACATGCTCAGTGCCGTGCAGGGCGTGCTCGAAGAGGCAGGACTGGCCCCCGAGGTCTTCGTCAAGTACTCCTACATCGGCAACGCGATGTGAGAACGGGACGGATGTCTCAGTGAGAGGCATCCGTCCCGTTCATCGTCGCCGGGACGCCGAGGTCACTCGAAGGTGACGGCGGCGTTCTCGTTGTTGAGCACGATCACCGGCGTGATCGATGGGTGCCCGGCTGCGTGGATCTTCGCGAGATCGAAGCGCAGGAGCGGCGTGCCCGCCGTGACCTTCTGCCCCTTCTCGACGAGGGTCTCGAAGCCGTCGCCCTTCATGCCGACCGTGTCGATGCCGACGTGGATGAGCAGCTCGGTGCCGTCGCCGAGGACGAGCGCCACCGCGTGGCTGCTGTCGAACGTGGCGCCGATGGTGCCGTCAGCGGGCGCGACCACGGTGTCGCCGGTCGGCTCGATCGCTACGCCCGGGCCCATGATCCCCTGCGCGAACGTGGGGTCGGGCACCGCCGTCAGCGGCACGATCTTGCCCTCGAGCGGCTGGCGGAGCTTGACGGCGGTGGTCGTCGGCGCGTCCGTCAGCACCGCGGTGCCTCCGGTGGCCGGGGTCTGCTCCGGTGCGGCTCCTGCCGGCGCCTCGGCCTGGCCCGAGATGATCTGCTCCATGGCGTCTTTCACGAACTGCACGTTGGTGCCGTAGATCACCTGGACGGACTTTCCGCCGGGCTTCATCGTCCCGGCCGCTCCCGCTCGCTTGAGCGCCGCGTCGTCGACCTGACTGACGTCGTCGATCTCCAATCGCAGGCGCGTGGCGCAATTGTCCAGGTCGAGGATGTTCTCCTTGCCGCCCAACGCGTCGATGAAGCGGCTTCCGGTGACGAGATACTTCTGGTCGACGTCATGCGTGTCGAACTCCGTGCCCTCCTCGAGGATGTTGTCGTCCTCGCGGCCCGGCGTCTTGAGGTTGAACCGCTTGATGAAGAAGTAGAACACCCCGAAGTAGATGAAGAACCAGAAGACGCCCATGACCGGGATCAGCCACGGGTTCTGCGCCATCGGGTTCGTCCAGTTGAGGACGAGGTCGACGAATCCGGCGGAGAACCCGAAGCCCATGCGGACCGGCAGGATCGCACTGATCGCCATCGAGATGCCGGTGAAGACCGCGTGGACCAGGTACAGCACCGGAGCCAGGAACATGAAGGAGAACTCGAGCGGTTCCGTGACGCCGACGAAGAACGAGGCGATCGCAGCGGACAGCAGGATGCCGTATGTGATCTTCTTGCGTGTGCTCTTGGCCGTGAGGTACATCGCGAGGGCGGCACCTGGCAGGCCGAACATCATGATCGGGAAGAAGCCCGTCATGTACTGACCGGTGACGCCGTACGTGCCTGTTCCGGCGAGGAAGTTGTTCAGGTCGTTGATCCCGGCGACGTCGAACCAGAACACGGAGTTCAGTGCGTGATGCAGGCCGATCGGGATGAGGAGCCGGTTGAGGAACCCGTAGATGCCTGCGCCGAGCGGTCCGAGGAACGAGATCCATTCGCCGAAGGTGACCAACCCGCCGTAGACGAACGGCCAGACGAAGAACAGGATGGCCGCCAGGACCAGCGAGAAGCCCGCCGTGACGATGGCCACCGAGCGCTTGCCGGAGAAGAACGACAGTGCGTCGGGCAGCTTGGTGTCTTTGAACCTGTCGTAGCAGAATGCGCCGATCAGGCCGCAGAGGATGCCGACGAAGACGTTCTCGACGTTGGCGAACGCGGCGGGCACCTCGTTGACGTCATTCACGCCCATGAACAGCATCACGGACTCCGGCTTCAGGAGCGTGGTCACGACCAGCCAGGACACCACGCCCGCGAGCGCGGACGTGCCGTCGCTCTTCTTCGCCATGCCGATCGAGATGCCGACGGCGAACAGCAGCGCCAGATTCGACAGCAGCGAGATTCCGGCGGTGTACAGGAAGTCGACGACGACTCCGCCGCCGATCGTGCCTTTGATCCAGTTGCTGATGCCGACCAGGATCGCGGCCACCGGCAGCACGGCCACCGGAAGCATGATCGATCGGCCGAGCCTCTGCAGGAACTTCATTGTTCGCCTCCATCAGGAGCCAGGGACAGTTGATGTCGCTGACGCTACAGCCAAACCGAGCCGCGCGTCACTGGGTCCCCCTCCGAAAGTTAGGGGTATGAACGAATTTCTCCTCGACCGTGATCCGCGATCCGGAAAGACGCGAGGTCCGTCGCAACCCGGTGGGTTGCGACGGACCTCGATCCGTAGGGCGGGTGGGACTTGAACCCACGATCGTCGGGTTATGAGCCCGCTGCCTTGACCAGCTTGGCCACCGCCCCGTGTGCGTCAGGCGCGCGCTGACGAGCCTACCTGCCCGCCTTGCCCTCGGTCTCGTCCGCGCGATCCTTCACCGGAGGCTCGGGCCACACCTTGGCGACGGCCTCGGTCACCTTGATGGATCCGGTGCGCGGGTGCGCGGCATCCGTCGCGCCTCCGGCGCTCCCCCGTTGGATCGGGAGCTCCTGACTCTCGCTCAGCACCTGCGGATGGTGGCGGGCGAGCTGGAACACCCCCCACATCGCGACCGCGCCGACCAGCGCGAACGAGATGTAGACCCAGAGCGGTGCGCCGGCCGCCTCTTGCAGCACCGTCAAGCCGATGAAGATCGCGACGATCGGGTCGATGACGGTGAGGCCGGCGACGACGAGGTCCGGCGGGCCCGAAGCGTATGCGTTCTGCACGAAGTAGGCGCCGACGATGGCGCCCGCGATGAGGGCGGCGAGGCACGTGAACGTGAGCCAGTCGAAGTCCTGCGACTGGACGCGCACGATGACGACCTTCGCGAGGGTCGCGACGAAGCCGTAGATGACGCCCGCTGCGATGATGTAGAAGAGGGCGCCCATTCGCTTGCGCAGCCAGATCCACAGGCCCGCGAACACGATGGTGACGACGCCCAGCAGTACGAGGATCGTGATGAGCTGACCGTTCGACACCGGCTTCTCGGTCGCGAACAGCGCCGCGATGGTGACGAAGATGAAGATGCCGCCGACGCAGGCGCCGATCGCGATGAGCGAGCGCTTCGTGGGCTTGTGCCCGCTGATCTGTGCGTTGAGCAGCGTGGTGATCACGAGTGCGATCGCACCGAGTGGCTGCACCACGATGAGGGGTGCATAGGCGAGGGCGGACAGCTGGCAGACGATCGCGAGCCCCAGCATCACGGTGCCGATCACCCAGGACGGTCGCGCGAGGAGTTTCAGCAGGTGGTTCGCTCCCAGCCCGCCGTTGCCATGGGACCCGTAGAGGCGCTCGACCTTCGTCACGCCGCGGTGCTGATACTGCGCGCCGAACGACATGAAGATCGCGCCGAGCAGGGCCAGCGGGATGCCGATGAGGATTCCGGGATTCTGGAACGCGCCGACGAGCTGATCGCCTACGTCCTCGAGCTCAACCGCAGTCCACACCACACATCGACACTAGCCGCAGGCGTCGGTCGATAGGCTCAAGGCGTGGCTGTTCTCCCGATTCGCATCATGGGCGATCCCGTCCTGCACTCCCCCGCCTCCGTCGTCGAAGAGATCACGGACGAGATCCGCACCCTGGTCGCCGACATGTTCGAGACGATGGATGCCGCTCCCGGCGTGGGCCTCGCGGCACCGCAGGTCGGCGTGCCGCTGCGCATCTACACATACAACTACGCCGACGAGGACGGCGCGCCCTGGCGCGGTGTGATCATCAACCCCGAACTCTGGATGAGGCCGCTCGAGCCGGGTGCGCCCGACCCTGACGAAGAGTCCGAGGGATGCCTCTCGTTCCCTGGCGAGCGATTCCCGCTGCGTCGGTCGGACGAAGTGCTGGTGACCGGCACGGACCTCGTGGGCGACCAGGTCCGCATCCAGGTCGACGGCTGGCGGGCGCGCATCATGCAGCACGAGTTCGATCATCTCGACGGCATCCTGTACGTCGACCGCCTCGACGACGGCGACTGGAAGACCGTGCAGAAACTCGCGCGCAAGCGGGGGTGGGGCCGTCCCGGAAGCTCGTGGACGCCCGGCGTCGACCAGATCGACGCCTGAGAGCGTCGCGGCGTCAGTCTTCGGTCCGGCGGTTCTGGCGCTCGACCCACCGGCGCAACTCCGCATCTGCTCCGGGAGGCGCCTGGGCGATGACGTTCATACCGTGCCGCACCAGGGTCGTGCCGATGCGCATCGGGCCCCACACGCGAGCGGTGGAGAGCTCACCGGTGTCGACGTCGCGCACCTGGATCTGCGTGGTGTCTGTTCTCCTGCGCGCACCGGGCTTGCCCGCGACATGCTGCACGACGAGCACCGGAAGGTCGTGCGCCGCGGCGGTCGCGATCACGGAATCGAGATCGTGGGCCGCCCACTGCCGGCGGATGCCTCGCACGGTCCAGAGGGCGACCAGGACCACGGCGATCGTGGCCACGCCCGTGGGAACGAGCCAGAGGCTCGCCACGGCGGACAGCAGCGACCACAGCGCGATCCCCCGGACGGCGAGCAGGATCGCGATGATCGACGGCACGAGCGCGAGGAAGAGCCAGGGCGCCGGTGCGGAGACCGGGAACATCCAGGGATCGCCGCCGAACAGCACCACGAGCCCGACCCACAGCACGGTCGCGCCGAACACGGCGAGTGCGATCAGAAGGGGGACGCAGCGATAGACCGGCGCCGGCGCAGGGACGCCGCCCTCCACGACCAGACGGGGCGAAGGCTTCGCGCGAGCCGCCATGTGCACTCCTCGACGTGATCCCCGGAGACGAAGAAAGCCTCGGGGGTGGAGCCCCGAGGCTTTCGCTCCCCCACTTGGACTCGAACCAAGAACCTATCGGTTAACAGCCGATTGCTCTGCCAATTGAGCTATGGAGGAATGTTCCGCACTCTCGTGCGGGCAACCAGTCCATACTAGCAAAGCTCAAGCCGTGCTCATGACCACGTGAGCCCGTTCAATAGTTGACGACGCGGCGATCGGCTCGCCCGTCGGGCGTCCACAGCAGGTCCTGCGTGCCGTGCCCGAAGGCGACGGCGTGGCCCGCGCGGAGCACGAGGACGTCCGCGTCGAGCTCGCTCACGACCTCCGGCTCGTTGGTCACGACGAGGGCGGCCATGTCGAGTTCGCGTCGACGCCGGAGCACCGCCTCGCGTGCGGCCTTGCGGACCTCGACGTCCATGTTGGCGAAGGGCTCGTCGGCGATCAGCACGCGCGGCTGAAGCACGAGAGCCCGGGCGAGCGCCACGCGCTGGCGCATTCCGGCGCTCAGTTCGTAGGGGTACTTGGGCGCCGCGCCGAGGGGGAGCATGAGCTCGTCCAGAAGTGACGCCACGCGCACCGCGAGTGCGCGCGCGCTGACGTGTCGATCGCGGCTGGTGATCGGCTCGCCGATCACCTCGGCGACGGTGAGACGGGCCGGAAGGTGTGCGCCCGCGGCCTGCGGCACATAGCCCGCGTAGTACGTGAGATAGCGGTGCGCGCGGCCGCGACGCCTCACCGCGATGCCTTCGACGGTGCCACGGCCGCCCACGACCGCGAGGCCGGGCTCATCGGCACCGGCCAGCACCGCGGCGAGCGAGGACTTGCCGGAGCCGGTCGGGCCCATCAGCGCGAGGATTCCGCCGTGCGGCAGTCTGAACGACACGCCGTCGACGACGCGCTTGGGCGGACCGCCACGGCTGGAACGGGCGATCGACAGATCGGAACAGTCGATCGCGACGTCCGCGTCCCGCCGATGAGTCATGTCCTCATCCTGCCGGGTGGACGCCGCCGACGCCAGCCGACGGGACGGGATCAGGAGCCCTCGTCAGCGAGGGCCTGGCGTTGTGCGTCGAGCTCGCGCAGGCGCAGGCGGATGGTTCGGCCCTCTTCCGAGTCCGCGGGCACGCGCTGGATCGCTCCGAGCAGCTCCGCCTTCTCGCGGTCGAAGCCGCGCATCACCAGGCGGCGAGCGAGGTCGCTCGCCGAGGAGACCGCCTCGTCGTCGCTCAGCGCCGGGAAGTCGGCCGCGAGCAGCTCGGCCGCGAGTGACCGATAGGGCTCGCGGACGGTGGCGACGGCATCCACGGCCCAGCCGGGACGCTGCATGCCGGCGGCGTCGCGCACGGCGATGCGAACGGCATCGAGGGCCGGGTGGCGGAACGGCAGGTCGAGAGCGCGCGCGACGAGCGACGGGTCCATGCGATGGCCGAACTGCAGCACGCCCATCACGGCACCCCGCTCCAGCCCGACCTCCGGTGTGCGTGGCAGGGTTGCGAGTGTGACGCGCAGGGCGCCGTCGTCGACCGGCGGTTCCGCCGGCTCGGCCGCGCCGGGCGCGGCGTCGCGCCGACCGCCCCCGCCGCTGCGGCCCGCACGCTCGACTTCGCGGCGGACGTCCTCGGTGTCCATGCCGAGCCGTCTGGCCAGCACGCGCACGTACTCCGGCTGCAGCAGCGGATCGCGCAGTTCCGCGACGACCGGTGCGGCGGTGCGCAGCGCGCCGACACGTCCTTCGACGCTTCGCAGGTCGTAGCCCGAGATGCGCTGGTCGAGCACGAACTCGACCATCGGCACCTTCGTCTCGAGGAGCGCCCTCACGGCGCCGTCGCCGCGCGCGAGTCGCAGGTCGCACGGATCGAGTCCTTCCGGACCCGTGGCGACGTAGGTCTGCGCGTTGAACCGCTTGGCGTCGGCGAAGGCCCGCAGCGCCGCCTTCTGCCCCGCCGCATCCGGGTCGAAGGTGAACACGACCTCGCCTGCCGTGGAGTCGTCGCCCATCACGCGCCGGAGCACCGTGATGTGGTCCGCGCCGAACGCCGTGCCGCACGTCGCGATCGCGGTCGTGATGCCTGCGAGATGGCACGCCATCACGTCGGTGTAGCCCTCGACCACCACGACCTGGTGCTGGCGGGACACCTCGCGCTTGGCGAGGTCGAGCCCGTAGAGCACCTGCGCCTTCTTGTAGATCGTCGTCTCAGGCGTGTTCAGGTATTTCGGTCCGTTGTCGTCGTCGAAGAGCTTCCGCGCCCCGAACCCGATCACCTGCCCCGTCACGTCGCGGATGGGCCACACCACGCGCCCGCGGAAGCGGTCGTACACGCCGCGCTGTCCCTGCGACACGAGGCCGGCGGACGAGAGCTCCTCGTCGGTGAAGCCCCGGGTGCGCAGGGCCTTGGTCATGCCCTCCCAGCCCTTCGGGGCGAATCCGACGCCGAAGTGGGCCGCGGCGCCGGCGTCGAAGCCGCGCTGGCCGAGGAAGCGTCGGGCGATGTCGGCCTCGGGCGTCATGAGCTGCGCCCGGAAGAATTCCGCGGCCGCCGCGTTCGCCGCGTAGAGGCGCGCGCGACCGGTGTGTTCGGGGGCGGCGCCGCCGTCCTCGTAGTGCAGGGCGTAGCCGATGCGGCCCGCCAGGCGCTCGACGGCCTCGGTGAACGTCACGTGGTCCATCGCACGCAGGAACGAGTACACGTCCCCGGACTCGCCGCAGCCGAAGCAGTGGTAGAAGCCGGCCTGGGGGCGCACATTGAAGCTCGGACTGCGCTCGTCGTGGAACGGGCAGAGCCCCTTCATCGAACCCACGCCGGCGGACTTGAGGGCGACCCTCTCTCCGATGATGTCGGCGATGTTCGTGCGCGCCTTGACCTCGTCGACGTCCGCCTGGCGGATGCGCCCCGCCATCAGCGCGCCTCGGACGCGCGGAAGGCGCGGGACGCCGTGTCCATGGGCCGTGCACCCGGCGCCCACACGCCGACGGATGCTGCGTCCACGGGCCCCACGAGCGACCCGTGCCACGCGATCGCGAGCTGATCGGTGAGGCTGGCGACCTGGTCGACGACCACGCGGCGGCGCGCGGCATCCGTCTCGGCCGCGGCGAAGTCCTCGGCGTGGAGCGCGTCGAGCGCCTCGGGGCGGTCCCACAGGGCGGTCGCGAGGCGCTTGAGGACGCGGCGCTGCTCCTTGTAGAGATCCTTGCGCCCCTCGATCGACACGACCGCTGCGCCGATGATGCCCTTGAGCACCGCCATCTCGGCCTCGACGATGCGGGGCACGATGAGGTGCCCGCGATACCGGGTGAGAACGGACGTCGCGTAGGACTCGCGTGTTGCCGTCGTCGCAGCGCGCGCGAAGCGGCCGATGAGGTCGGACGTGAGGTTCTTGAGCCGCGCGAGCGATGCACGGGTGCCGTCGAAGGAATCGATCCACTCGGGCATGCGGGTGAGCCGGAACAGCGCGTCCTCGAGCTCGTCGCGGGCGAAGTCGAACCCGACCCAGGATTGGATCGCGGTGAGGAGCCAGTCGTGCTCGCGCGGATCGACCAGGCGCGCCGGATCGAGGTAGCCGTTGACGACCGCGTCCTCGAAGTCGTGCACCGAGTAGGCGATGTCGTCGGAGAGGTCCATGACCTCGGCCTCGATGCAGCGCAGCCTGCCCGGTGCGCCGTCGCGCACCCAGCGGAACACGTCTTCGTCTTCGGGGTAGACGCCGAACTTGAGCCGGCCGCCGGGATCGGGCAGGGGGTGATCGGCGGTCCACGGGTACTTGCAGGCGGCGTCGAGGCTCGCCCGCGTGAGGTTGAGACCGAAGCTGCGCCCGTCGGCGTCGACCACCTTGGGCTCGAGCCGTGTGAGGATGCGCAGGGTCTGCGCGTTGCCCTCGAAGCCGCCGAAGTCCTCGGCCCACTCGTTCATGGCCCGCTCGCCGTTGTGGCCGAAGGGCGGGTGCCCGAGATCGTGGCTGAGGCAGGCGGTGTCGACGACGTCGGCGGCGAGGTCGAGGGCCGTCGCCAGCTCGCGACCGACCTGGGCGACCTCGAGCGAGTGGGTGAGGCGATTCCGCGCGAAGTCTGCGGGGCTCGCAGGGCTCAGCACCTGCGTCTTCGCGGCCAGACGGCGCAGCGCGGCCGAGTGCAGCACACGCGCGCGGTCGCGAGCGAAGTCGTCGCGCTGGGAGCGGTGGCGCTCGGCGTGGAAGCGGGCGGCGTCGGCATCGTCGTATCCCACGGGGCGCTCGGATGCGCCGGCCAGGTCACCCGCCACTGTGGTCGAGTTCCGCTTCGGCGATGGCGGTGGTCGCCTCGGCGCTGAGCTCCCGCGACTCCAGCCAGCGGTCGGGCAGAGCGGGGCGCTTCGGGGTTCCGGCGCGCCCGCGCTGACCTTCGGCGGCCGAGCCCGGGTACGGGGCGTCGGCATCGAGGGTGGCGAGCAGGTCGTCGATCTCGGCGAGGCTCGATGCGGTGGCGAGGCTTGCGCGGAGTTCCCCACCCACCGGGTAGCCCTTGAAGTACCACGCGACGTGCTTGCGGATGTCGCGGCAGCCACGGTCCTCGTCCTCGAAGAACTCGACGAGCAGTTCGGCGTGACGGCGGAACGCGCGGGAGACGAAACCGAGGGTCGCGTCGACCGGCTCGGCGGGTGCGGCGCCGGGGCCGCCGAGCGCGCGGGCGAGATCGCCGAACAGCCACGGACGCCCGAGGCAGCCGCGACCGACGACGACGCCGTCGCAGCCGGTCTCATCCATCATGCGTGCGGCGTCGTCGGCCGACCAGATGTCGCCGTTGCCGAGCACGGGGACGCCCGTGACAGCCTCTTTGAGCCGGGCGATCGCGGACCAGTCCGCCTGGCCGGAGTAGAACTCGGACGCGGTGCGGGCGTGCAGCGCGACGGCGGCCACGCCGGCGTCCTCGGCGATGCGTCCGGCGTCGAGGTAGGTGAGGTGGTCGGCGTCGATGCCCTTGCGCATCTTCACCGTGAGGGGGATGTCGCCGGCGGCGCGGGCGGCGCGCGTCACGATGTCGCGGAACAGGCCGAGCTTCCACGGAAGAGCCGCTCCCCCGCCCTTGCGGGTGACCTTCGGGACGGGGCATCCGAAGTTCAGATCGATGTGATCGGCGCGATCCTCTTCGACGAGGAGGCGCACGGCCGCCTCCGTCGTCGCGGGATCGACGCCGTACAGCTGGATCGACCGGGGTGTCTCGGACTCATGATGCGTGATCAGGCGCATCGTCGTCGCGTTCCGCTCGACAAGGGCTCGCGTCGTGATCATCTCGCTGACGTAGAGGCCGGCTCCGTATTCACGGCAGAGGCGTCGGAATGCGGTGTTGGTGATGCCCGCCATCGGCGCGAGCACCACGGGGGCGTCGAGTTCGATGGGCCCGATGCGCAGCGTCGGCGCAGGGGCGAGGGCAGTGGTCACGCGTTCCATTCTCTTACAGGAATCCGTCTCTTGGCTGAACGGCCGCGTCCCTGTGCACAGGGTTTAGCCTGGGGGGATGACCGAGGCCACGATCACCGACCTGCGCGAGATCCCCTTCACCACCGCCGACGGCGGAACTGCGACCCTCTCCGAGTACGGCGACCAGGTGCTTCTGGTCGTCAACGTCGCGTCGAAGTGCGGCCTGACCCCGCAGTACGAGCAGCTCGAGCAGCTCCAGCGGGCGTACGCCGACCGCGGCTTCACGGTGCTGGGCTTCCCCTGCAACCAGTTCATGGGGCAGGAGCCGGGGTCGATGGACGAGATCCTCGAGTACTGCTCGGTCACGTGGGGCGTGACCTTCCCCGTTTTCGACAAGGTCAAGGTGAACGGACCCGGTGCCGCTGCGGTCTACAAGGCGCTGAAGAAGTCACGCGATGCGGAGGGCAAGAAGGGCCCGATCGTCTGGAACTTCGAGAAGTTCGTCCTGACGCCGGAGGGCGGCGTCCACCGCTTCCGTCCGAACGTCAAGCCCGACGACCCGGCGATCGTCGAGGTCATCGAGGCGAACCTGCCTCGCTGAACCCGCAGGCATCGGACGGGCCCGCCGCGACGAATCGCAGCGGGCCCGTTCTCGTTCACGGGTTTCAGGCGTCGACGTCGGCGGGCTCGCGATGCTCGGACCACACCTGCCGCACGATCTGCGCGAAGGCCTCAGCCGGCTGCGCGCCCGACACGCCGTACTTGCCGTCGATCACGAAGAAGGGCACCCCGTTGATGCCGTAGGCCGCGGCCCGCGCCTGGTCGGCACGCACCGCGTCGAGGTAGCGGCCGCTGTCCAGCGCTTCCCGGGCGGCGTCGGCGTCGAGTCCGGCATCGGTGGCGAGGTCGACCAGCTCGTCATTTCGCCCGAGGTGGCGCCCTTCGGTGAAGTACGCGGCCATGAGGCGCTCGGCGAGCTCGTGCTGGCGGCCCTGCTCCTTCGCGAAGTGCAGGAGCTCGTGGGCCTTCACGGTGTTGGTGTGCTTGAGGAGATCGAACCGGTATTCCAGGCCCGCGTCGGCGGCGACGCCGGTGACGCGCTCGAGCATCTGCTGCACCTGGGCGCGCGGCATGCCCTTGTGCTTGGCGAGGAAGTCGAGCTCATCGCCCTCGAAGTCGACGGGCGTATCGGGCGAAAGCTCGAACGAGTGGTACGTCACCTCCACGGCGGGGGCGTCTTCGTCGGCGGATGCCTCGGCCAGTCCGTTCTCGAGATTGCGCTTGCCTATGTAGCACCAGGGGCAGGCGATGTCGCTCCATACGTCGATCTTGATGGCGTCCGTCATGCTGACGACAACCCTGCGCGTCGGCGCATCTATTCCGCCGAATGCGGCGGCCGGTGCGGATGCTCAGGGAACGGGCGGATCGGCGTCGGGCACGAACCGGAACCGCACCCGCACGTCGTCGTACGGCACCACCAGGGTCGAGGCATCAGGCGACCAGGCGTCGGGCACGAGGTAGAGGCGTCCGCCGCCCTGCGCGAGCAGTCGGAGCCCGAAGTAGCGGTATGCGAATGTCTGCGGCGCGGCCGCGGGATCTTCGACGGATGCCTCGTCCTCGAGCTGCTGGAACGTGATGGCGTCGTTGCCCGGGTAGAGCCGCTCTGGGGTGTCGAGCACGACGGCGGGGAGCGTCGTGAGGTCGGCGGCGAGGGAGCGGGCCTGCCCGAGGCCCCACCATTGCGCGATGGTCGCGGTCGACCAGAACGTGCCGGCGATCATCACGAGGACGAGGAGCACGACGACGCCGCGCCCGCCGCTCGACCGGTCGAGGGCGCGCACGGTGGCCGAGGCGTAGGCCGCGAGTCCCGCGCCGATCGCGAGGAAGAGCGGGGTGAGGAGCTGACCGTACGTCCACCCCGGCAGGAACGGCACGAGGAAGGCCAGGACGAGGCCCGCGAGGATGAAGCCGATCCCGGTCCAGGCGAGGAGGCCGATCACGCGCCGTTGCGCGGGCCGCTTCTGCGCCAGCAGCCGTCTGCGCAGGACGCGGTGGCCGAGGATCGCGGCGGCGGCGAGCAGGGTGAGGACCATGACCGGGATGAACAGCGCGCCGGGGCTGCGCATCACGAACTCCTGCGAGCTCAGCCCGATGATGTCGACGTCAACGCCGAAGTACCGGAAGAACTCGCGCGTCGACACGTAGCCGAAGTAGAACAGCAGCGCGGTCACCAGGGTGAGCGGAGCCACGAAGGAGGAGAGGAAGCCCATCCACTTCTCGAAGCCGAGCCCGGGGTCGACGGGGAGTCGCTCTTCGGCCGTCGGCACGGAGGAGGCGCCGGGTGCGGGGGGTCCAGCGAGTGCGGACGTGCCGTGACCCGCGGCATCCGCAGCTGTCGCGGCAGCGGGTTCGGACGGTGCGGCAGCGGGTTCGGACGATGCGGCAGCGGGCGTGTGAGCTGCCATCATCCGTCCACCTCTGTGGTCGGCGTGTCGGAGGGTTGAGGCTGCTGCTCCTGCTCCTGGTCCTGGTCCTGCTCGGCGGACGGCTCGGGGTTGTTGACGATGATCGGCGGCCCGGGTTCGACTTCGCGCGCCGCGACCTCGTCGCAGATCTCGGCGGTCGGGCACTCGAGCGTGCCGAGGAAGGTGATGGCGGTGCCGTCCTGGAAGTCGGCGCCGGGGCGGAGGACGAGACTGCAGAAGATGCCGGACTCGTTCGCTGCGACGAGCATGCCGAGGCAGGAGCGGTCCGCGCCACGCGTCCCGCAGACCCCGCCGTCGACCTGCAGACCGGGCCGATCGGTCACGGCGTTCTCGAACGTGAAGCTGACGCCCTCCGGTACGGGGTCGCCGCCCCAGAACACCGCGATCGTCTTGCACCAGAGCCCCGGCTCGAGGACCTCGGCGGTCCCCTGATCGCCGTAGGCGGGTCCGCCGTACTGGGCGGCGGGGCCGGTGCGAACGCGGTCCTGGGTGGGATCCTCCCCGCCGTCGGAATCGGCCTGCCCTTGGTCGTCGCCGCCGGTGTCGGTCTCCCCTTCGGCGGTGGCCTCTTTCGTGGCGTCCGTGGACGGGGAGGGGCTTGCCGTCGTCGTTCGTCCTGCGTCCTCAGCGGTCACCGGCGTCCCGCAGCCCACCAGGGCGAAGGCCGCGACGAGGCTCAGGATCGCGGCGAGGCCCACCCGAGGCCCTGACAGCGCCATGACGCGCCTCCTGACCGGCCGCATGCGCGGCTCACGTCAATGATGAGCGCGCGAGGGCTCGCTGGATACCCCTTCGGACGCAGGCGTGAGATCAGGACGTGGAGGCGTCGGGGGCGTCCACGGCGCCGCCGAAACGGCGATCGCGGCCGAGGTAGGTGTCGATGCCGTGCCAGAGGTCCTCTCGCGTGAAGTCGGGCCAGAGCGTGTCGAGGAACACGAACTCCGCGTAGGCCGATTCCCACAGCAGGAAGTTGGACGTACGCTGCTCGCCGCTCGAGCGCAGGAACAGGTCGACGTCCGGCATGTCCGGGCGGTAGAGGCGCCGCTGGATCAGCTTCTCCGACACCGCCGACGGCTTGAGCCGGCCCGCCGCGACGTCGTCGGCGATCGAGCGCATCGCGTCGACGAGCTCGATGCGGCCGCCGTAATTCACGCACATCGTGAGCGTCAGCAGGTCGTTGCCGGCGGTCAGCTGCTCCGCGAACTGCAGCTCTTTGATGACGCTCCCCCACAGGCGCGGCTTTCGGCCGGCCCACTGGATGCGCACGCCCCACTCGTTGAGCTGATCGCGCCGACGGTGGAGCACGTCGCGGTTGTAGCCCATGAGGAAGCGCACCTCTTCAGGGGAGCGCGACCAGTTCTCGGTCGAGAACGCGTAGACCGACAGGTGCTTCACGCCTGCCTGGATGGCGCCCGCCACGACGTCCAGCAGTGCGGCCTCGCCCGCCTTGTGCCCCTCGATGCGCGTGAGACCCCGGCGATTGGCCCAGCGGCCGTTGCCGTCCATCACGATGGCCACGTGGTTGGGCACGGCGCCGCGGGGGTACTCCGGCGGGTAGACGCCGGTCCAGTCGAGCGGGCGGTATGGCACCGCGTCGCGGTGCGTGTAGGGCTTCGGGGTCACCTGGTGCCTTCCTGCGGGGCTGCCGAGACATGGGAGAGCGAACGGATGCCGCGCTCGAGGTGCCACTGCGCGTAGGCGGCGATGAGTCCCGAGGCGGCGGCGGTCGACCCCGGCGACGCGGCATCCACCACGTCCCACTCCCCTGCCATCAGCGACTGCAGGAGCGACACCGTGGCGGCGTCGACGCGGGCCGCCCCGGTAGGAGCGCAGTCGCGGCAGACGATGCCGCCCTGCTGGGCGACGAACGTGTCGTGGGGGCCGCGGCGACCGCAGAGCGCGCATTCGCCGAGGCCGGGCGCCCAGCCCGACAGCGCCATCGCACGGAGCAGGTACGAATCCAGGACGCTCCGCGAGGCATGCTCGCCGCGCGAGAGGGCGCGAAGGCCTCCGACGAGGAGCAGGTACTGCTGAGGCGTGGCCTCGGCCTCGTTGAGGCGATCGGCCGCTTCGACCATGGCGTGCGCGGAGGTGTACCGGTCGTAGTGGGCGACGATCTCGGCGCCGTACGAGCCGAGCGATTCGGCCTGCTGGACGATGTCGAGCGAGCGCCCCTGGTACAGCTGCACATCGGCGACCATGAAGGGCTCGAGGCGTGCGCCGAACCGCGACGATGTGCGCCGCACGCCCTTCGCGACGGCGCGCAGCTTGCCGTGACGGCGGCTCAGCATCGTCACGATCCTGTCGGCCTCACCCAGCTTGTGGGTGCGCAGGACCACGACTTCATCGCGGTAGGTGGGCACGGGTCAATTATCCCTGCGCACCTGGCGGATCGGGCGGCACGACGCTGCGTAGGACCCGAATTAATGTACCATGTTCACTATGTCCGGCACTCAGATTCTCGACACGCTGCTCGCATTGACGGGCGTCCTGAGCGCCGACCAGGAGCGCGAGCTCGATCGCCGAGGCCTCACCCCTGCACGCACCCACGTCCTCTGGCTCGTCTTCCACGAGGGCCCGCGCACCCAGGCGGAGCTGGCAACGGGGCTCGGCGTCACGCCGCGCAATGTCACGACCCTCGTCGATGGACTCGAGGCCACCGGCTTCGCACGCCGCGAGCCGCACCCCCACGACCGCCGGGCGGTGCTCGTGACGCTGACAGACCGCGGTGAGGTGGCCATGCGGGCCATGGATGCCGAGCACACCCGACTCGGCGCACAGCTCATCGACGGCCTCGACGACGCGACGGCGCAGGCGACGCTGCGCGGACTGAACCACGTCCTCGACCGGCTGAGCCGGCTCATCGCGGAGCACGAGGCCCGCACCGCCGAGGATGACCCGTCGTGAGCGCCGTCGACACTCCCCGCGACAGCCCACCCCGACCGGAGCGGTCGCCGGGCAGCCCCACTCGACCCGCGTGGCGGGCGAAGCTGGGCACCTTCACCCGGCGCGCGTGGATCATGGAACTCGGCGTCTACCAGAGCATCTACCGGTTCGTGTTCCGCCGGCCCCGCGTTCCCGCGGGCGCCCGCGACCGCATCGAGGCGATGCGACTGTGGACGGACGATCTCGACGGATTCCTGTCGGCGGTGCGCACCCACATCCCCTGATCGCCGTCGACAATGGAGGGGTGTACGAGCCGGTCTTCGTGATCCCCCTCTGGGCCGACCTCATCGCCGTGGGCCTCGGCGGAATCCAAGGCGCGCTGTTCGCCTCCGGCTTCCGCGGCGAACGCCGGCTCGACATGCTCGGCGTCGCGATCATCGGCATCGTCATGGGCATGGGCGGCGGGCTCATCCGCGACCTGCTGCTCAACGTCACGCCGACCACGCTGCAGAGCAACTGGTACCTGCTCACCGCCGGTGGCGCGGCCCTGTTCGGGATGCTGCTCGCCGGCCTCTTCCAGCGGCTCAACGCCGTCATCGTCGGCCTCGATGCCCTGGTCATCGGCCTGTTCGGCGCATTCGGCACCAGCAAGGCCCTCGTCCTCGGGCTTCCGCTCGTGCCGGCCGTCTTCGTCGGGGTATGCGCGGCGGTAGGCGGCGGCATCCTCCGCGACGTGATCATGGGCCTGCCGGTCGCGATCATGCATGTGGGCTCGCTCTACGCAGTCGCCGCGGGAGTCGGATGCCTCGTCCTCGCGACGGCGGAGGAGCTCGGCGTGAACGTGGTCATCGCCGCGGTGATCGGCATCGTCGTGACGACGGTGATCCGTCTGCTCGCGGTGATCTTCGACATCTCGCTGCCCGAGCAGCGGGCGCTCTACCGTCGCAAGGTGGCCGTGGAGACCTCGACGATCCCGATCGTGAAGCACTGAGGCATCCGCGGTTCGTCCCTGCGCCTCGACTCGTCAGCCGCTCGACGACCAGCGGCGGCGAACACCGACGGGCGCGCGCGGGGATCACCCGCGCACACCCGTCGACGGTTCGCGCTCAGACGCCCGCGAGGGCCCCGGTGCGCTGCCGCGTACGGATGGCGCGGTTCACGCCCGACACGATCGCCTTGAGCGATGCGGTCGAGATGTCCGAGTCGATGCCGACGCCCCAGAGGCGCTCGCCATCGACCTGGAGTTCGATGTAGGCGGCCGCCTGGGCGTCGCCGCCGGCGCTGAGGGCGTGCTCGACGTAGTCGTAGAGCGTCACGTCGAATCCCTGTGCGCGGATGATCTCGAGGAAGGCTGCGACCGGGCCGTTGCCGCGACCGGATGCCTCGAACCGGTCGTCGCCGTCACGCAGCGTGATGTCGAGAGCGACGTCGCCTGACAGGTCGCTGCGGGTGCTGGTCGCCAGCAGCTCGAAGCGTCCCCAGCGCTCGTCGGCGACCTCCGACGGCAGGTACTCGTCGGTGAAGATCTTCCAGATCTGGTCGCTCGTGACCTCGCCGCCCTCGGCATCGGTCTTGGCCTGCACCACACCCGAGAAGTCGATCTGCAGCTTGCGCGGCAGGTCCAGCGAGTGGTCGGTCTTCAGCAGGTACGCGACGCCGCCCTTGCCCGACTGCGAGTTGACGCGGATGACCGCCTCGTACGAGCGACCGAGGTCCTTCGGGTCGATGGGCAGATACGGCACCGCCCACTCGATCTCGTCGACGGTGACGCCGGATGCCGCAGCGCGGGCGTCCATCGCCTCGAAGCCCTTCTTGATCGCGTCCTGGTGCGAGCCGCTGAACGCGGTGAACACCAGGTCGCCGGCCCACGGGCTGCGCTCGTGCACCGGCAGCTGGTTGCAGTACTCGACCGTCCGCTTGACCTGGTCGATGTCGCTGAAGTCGATCTGCGGATCGATGCCCTGCGTGAACAGGTTGATGCCGAGCGCCACCAGGTCGACGTTGCCCGTCCGCTCGCCGTTGCCGAACAGACAGCCCTCGATGCGGTCGGCGCCGGCCATGTAGCCGAGCTCGGCCGCAGCGATCGCGGTGCCGCGGTCGTTGTGCGGGTGCAGTGAGAGGATCACGTTCTCGCGGTGCGCGAGGCGGCGGCTCATCCACTCGATCGAGTCGGCGTAGACGTTCGGCGTCGCCATCTCGACGGTCGCGGGCAGGTTGATGATGACCTTGCGCTCAGGCGTCGGCTCGAAGATCTCGATGACCTGGTTGCACACGTTCAGCGCGAATTCGAGCTCGGTGCCGGTGTAGCTCTCGGGCGAATACTCGTAGAAGACCTTGGTCTCGGGGATGCGCTGCTCGAACTGGCGGCAGAGGCGCGCGCCCTCGAGGGCGATGTCGATGATGCCCTGCTCGTCGGTGCGGAACACCACCTCACGCTGCAGCACGCTCGTCGAGTTGTAGAGGTGCACGATGGCCTGCTTGGCACCCGCGATGGACTCGTATGTGCGCTCGATGAGGTGCTCGCGCGCCTGCGTCAGCACCTGGATCGTGACGTCATCCGGGATGAGGTCCTCTTCGATGAGCTGACGCACGAAGTCGAAATCGGTCTGGCTCGCCGAGGGGAAGCCGACCTCGATCTCCTTGTAGCCCATCCTCACCAGCAGGTCGAACATGATCCGCTTGCGCTCGGGGCTCATCGGGTCGATGAGCGCCTGGTTGCCGTCGCGAAGATCGACGGCGCACCAGCGGGGTGCGGTCGTGATGCGCTGGTCGGGCCAGGTGCGGTCGGGCAGATTCACGGTGATCTGCTCGTGGAACGGCCGATACTTGTGGGTCGGCAGGCCCGAGGGCTTCTGGGTGTTCTCCATGATGTCGTCGCTTCTCTCGTCTGTTCCGAGCTGCTGCCCGATCGGGGCGGCTCGATGCCTGATGATGCGGGCCAACGAAAAGCTCCGCGACGAGGAAGGCCCTAGAACGAGGTCTCGTCGCGGCGGCTAAGAAGGAGAAGCCGGCCGAAGCGCATGGATTCAGGCTACACCCCGTTGCGAGCAGAGAGCGAACGGATGACGGACGGATGCCGCGGCATCCGTTTCTGAGACGATCGGCGTCGACGCGACACCATCGAGACATGAGAGGTCTCCATCGCCCCCTCGGCATCGCCGCCACCGCCGCCGTCGTCATGGTCGCCATCGCCGCGTGCGCGAGCGCGGGTCCCGGCGGGACGCCCGCACCCGCGTCGCTCGGGGCCGTCACCCCGATCCCGCCCGAAGGCGAGGTCTCCGCCACCGGCACCGTGATCGACACCGGCGGCGCCGCACAGCTGTGCCTGGGCGCGGTCGCGGAGTCGTATCCCCCGCAGTGCACCGGGATCCCGCTGGAGGGCTGGACGTGGCAAGGCGTCGACGGCGCGGAGTCGTCGGGTGACGTCACGTGGGGCGCGTATGCGGTGCGCGGCACGTACGACGGCGAGTCCTTCACTTCGACGCAGCCGCCGATCCTCCTCGCCCTGTACGACCCGATCCGGCCGGAGGACCCGACGGGCGGGACACCCGGCACGGGCGACGAGGCGACTCTCGCGGCCATCCAGGACGAGCTCCCCGCCAAGCTCGGCGACGCCTATCTGACCTCTTACCCGCAGGACGGATGGCTCTGGGTCGACGTCGTGTGGGACGACGGGAGCTGGCAGGAGGCCGCCGACGCCGAGTACGGTGCCGACACGGTCGTCATCCGCTCGGCGATCACCGAGACCGGCGGGTGAGCGGGGCTCGGGTCAGAAGCCGAGGCGTCCGAGCTGCTTCGGGTCTCGCTGCCACTCCTTCGCGATGCGCACGTGCAGCTTCAAGAACACCTTGGTGCCCAGGAGCGGTTCGATCTGCGCGCGGGCGCGGGCGCCGACATCGCGCAGCCGGGAGCCCTTGTGGCCGATGATGATGCCCTTCTGGCTGTCGCGCTCGACGACGATGTCGGCGTAGACGTCGGTCAGGTCGGAGTCCTCGCGGGCCTCCACCTCCTGCACGACGACGGCGATCGAGTGCGGCAGTTCGTCGCGCACGCCGTCGAGGGCGGCCTCGCGGATGATCTCGGCGATCCGGTCCTCGGTCGACTCGTCGGTGACGACGCCCTCCGGGTACAGGGCGGGGCCTTCCGGCATGAGGGCGAGCAGCTCGTCGCTCAGGACCTCGAGCTGGTCGCGAGTGAAGGCGGAGAGCGGGATCACGGCGGCCCAGTCCTCGCGGAGCTGGTCCACCTCGATGAGCCGCTCGGTGATCTCGTCGCGGGTCGCGGCATCCGTCTTCGTCACGATCGCGACCTTCTTCGCGCGGCCGTAGCCGCTGAGCGACTCCGCGATGCGGCGATCGCCCGGTCCGACCTTCTCGGTCGCGGGCACGCAGAAGCCGATGACGTCGACGTCGCCGAGCACCTGCTCGACGAGGTCGTTCAGGCGCTGCCCGAGCAGCGTGCGGGGCTTGTGGAGGCCCGGGGTGTCGACGATGACGAGCTGACCGCCGGGGCGGTTCAGGATCCCGCGGATCGCCCGGCGGGTGGTCTGCGGCTTGTCGCTGGTGATCGCGACCTTCTCGCCGACCAGGGCGTTCGTCAGCGTCGACTTGCCGACGTTGGGTCGACCGACGAACGTGACGAAGCCGGATCGCCCCTCGCCGGACGCAGCGGTCGAGTCGGCCTCGGGTGCCGGTGCGGGGTCTTTCTCGGTCATGACGTCTCTTCCTTCCGAGGCAGCCGGATCTCGCCGGTGCGGGGGCTCACGATGCGGATCTCGCCCGTGCGCGGTGAGCGGCCGACGCCGAGAGCGGGATCGCCGCGCTCGACGAAGACCGTCGAGATTCCGCGCCCGCGCCCGCGGGACGATCCCCCGGTGAGCACGAGGCCGGCGTATTCGGCCGTGGCGCCCGGCTGCGGCACGCGGCCCAGAGCCTTGCCCAACAGCCCGCCGATGGAGTCGACGTCCTCGTCCTCGAGCTCGAGACCGAACAGGTCGCCGACTTCGTCGAGACCCAGACGGGCGCTCACGCGGTAGTGACCGGGCTCCAGTTCGGTGACTTCCTCGGCGCGCGGGTCGTACTCGTCCGCGATGTCGCCGACGAGCTCCTCGATGAGGTCTTCGAGCGTCACGAGTCCCGACACGCCGCCGTACTCGTCGACGACGAGACACACGTGCACGGCGTCGCGCTTCATCTGCTGCAGCAGCGTCTCGGCCTTCATCGACTCGGGTACGAACACCGCCGGACGCGCGATCCGGCTGATCGGGGCATCCCGCCACCCGGTCTCGTCGCGGAAGCCGAACTGCACCAGGTCCTTGAGGTACAGCACGCCGATGACGTCGTCCGCGTCGTCGTCCACGATCGGCATCCGCGAGACGCCCTTCTCGAGGAACAGCGTCATGGCTTCGCGCGTCGAGGTCGAGGCATCCACCGTCACCATGTCGGTGCGCGGCACCATCACGGCCCGCACGAACGTGTCGGTGAAGTCGAACACCGAGTGGATCAGCTCGCGGTCGTCCTGTTCGATGAGTTCGTTCTCGGCCGCCTCGTCGATGATGCTGAGCAGCTGCTCCTCCGACGCGAACGACGAGCCTCGCGACGCGCCCGGAGTGATGCGCGTGCCGAGCGCGACGAGCCCATGCGCGAGCGGGCCCAGGATGATGCGTACGCCACGAACCACCGGAGCCGCCCCGCGGAGCAGCCCGCGGGCGTGCAGCCGGCCCACCGATCGCGGGCTGGCGCCGACGACGACGTACGAGACGCCGGTCATGAGCAGGGCCGCCGCCAGCATCGCCCACCAGATGTTGTCGAACAGGTCGACGAAGGCGACGGTGACGAGCACGGCGGCCGTCGTCTCGGCCAGCACGCGGATGAAGATCACGGCGTTGGCGTGCGCGTCGGGATCGTCCGCGATCTTCCGCAGCGACGCCGCGTTGCGCCCGCCTGCTCCGAGCTCGGCGAGGTCGGCGCGGGAGGTGACGCTGAGCGCCGCGTCGATCGCAACCATGAGGGCGCCGAACGCGAGCAGGAGCGCTGCGGCGACGAGAAGGAGGGCGGCGGTCATGCGCGAGGTCGTCGGCGTTCGGATGCCTGGAACGAGGTGATGAGCTCGCGCTGCAGTCCGAACATCTCCCGCTCCTCCTCCGGCTCGGCGTGGTCGAAGCCGAGGAGGTGCAGCAGGCCGTGCGTGGTCAGGAGGATGAGCTCGTCGAGCGTGGAGTGCTTCGCGGCGACCGCCTGGGTCTCGGCGACCTGCGGGCACAGCACGATGTCGCCGAGGAGGCCCGCAGGCGTCGGGGCGTCCTCGGTGCCGGGACGCAGCTCGTCCATCGGGAAGCTCAGGACGTCGGTCGGTCCAGGCTCGTCCATCCACTGGACGTGCAGCGCCTCCATCGCGCCCTCGTCGACGAGGAGGATCGCGACGTCGGCCTCGGGGCTGACGTGCAGTTCGGCGAGGTTGTGCTCCATGAGCCGCAGCAGGACCGTCTCATCGACGGCGATCCCCGATTCGTTGCCGATCTCGATGGTCATGGGCGTCCTCGCTTCGGAAGGTGGTCACGGGGTCCGCCGGTGCGGGCGGTGGCGGCACGCCGCTCGGCGCGGTTGGCGAACTCGGAGGCCTCGTCGCGCTCGCGACGTGCGGCGAGCCGGCGCTCGTCGTACTCGCTGTAGGCGTCGACGATGCGGCCCACCAGCGTGTGGCGCACGACGTCGTCGCTCGTCAGGTACGAGAAGTGGATGTCGTCGATGTCGCCGAGCACGCGCGTCACCAGCCGCAGACCCGACGCGCCCTGCGGGAGGTCGATCTGCGTGATGTCGCCGGTGACCACCATGCGCGTGCCGAAGCCGAGGCGCGTGAGGAACATCTTCATCTGCTCAGGCGTCGTGTTCTGGGCCTCGTCGAGCACGACGAACGAGTCGTTGAGCGTGCGGCCGCGCATGTACGCCAGCGGCGCGACCTCGATCGTGCCGGTCGCCATGAGCTTGGGCACGAGCTCGGGGTCCATCATCTCGTTGAGCGCGTCATAGAGCGGCCGCAGGTACGGGTCGATCTTGTCGGTGAGCGTGCCCGGGAGGAAGCCGAGCCGCTCCCCCGCCTCGACGGCCGGCCGGGTCAGGATGATGCGGCTGACCTCCTTGCGCTGCAGCGCCTGGACGGCCTTCGCCATAGCGAGATACGTCTTGCCGGTACCGGCCGGGCCGATGCCGAACACGATCGTGTTCTCCTCGATCGCGTCGACGTACGCCTTCTGGCCGAGGGTCTTCGGGCGGATGACCTTGCCGCGCGACGACAGGATGGCCTCGCCGAGCACCTCCGACGGGCGGAGCCCGGCTTCGCTGCGGAGGATGCGGTTCGACGACGCGACGTCGTCCTCGCCGAGCGACTGGCCCGCCTTCGTCATCGCGAGCAGCTCGTCGACGAGCGTCCGCGCCGCGGCGACGGCCGGCGCCTCGCCCGTGAGCGTGATCTCGTTGCCGCGCACGTGCACATCGACACCCGGGTGCTCCTTCTCGACGACCCGCAGCAGTCGGTCCTGCGGACCGAGGAGCTGCACCATCGCGACGCCGTCGACCTCGACGTGGTCGCTCACCGTCTCATGACCGGGTTGATCAGGCACCGATGCTCTTCTCTTCGAGGCCCCCCGCGAGCACATGGGCGTGCACGTGGAAGATGGTCTGGCCCGCGTTCGGGCCGGTGTTGAAGACCAGGCGGAAATCGCCGTCCGAATGCTCGGCGGCGACCGTGTTCGCGAGTCCCACGAGCTCGGCCATGAGGGCCGGGTCGCCCGCGGCGAGCTCGACGACGTTGCGGTACTCCTCGGTCTTGGGGATCACCAGCAGGTGCACAGGCGCCTTCGGGGCGATGTCACGGATGGCGAATGCGTTCTCGGTCTCTGCGATGATCTCGGACGGGATATCGCCGTCCAGGATGCGCGTGAAGATCGAATGTCCACTCATGTCGCAAGTCTACCGACGGGGCCCCTCGGCAGGATCCGGGACCGGTCGGGTGATCCTGTCGAACCGTCACCACCGCCCGAGTGCGGTGCTGACGACAGCCAGCGCCGCGGGACCCGCGGTCGACGTGCGCAGCACGGTGTCGCCGAGGCGCACGAGTCGCGCGCCCGCGGACGCGAGGGCGTCGAGCTCTTCGGGGGCGATGCCGCCTTCGGGTCCGACGACGAGCACGACGTCGCGCTCCTCATCGGGCTCCACCGCGAGCGCGCTGAGCCGCTCTGTGGCCGTCGGCTCGAGGACCAGCACGACGGATTCCGGCGCCCGGCGCGCGAGCGCCGCGGTCGTGGTCAGCTCCGCCACCGCCGGCACCCACACGCGGTGGGCCTGCTTCGCGGCCTCCCGCACGATGGTGGCCCAGCGGGCGCGGCCCTTCACGGCCTTCGCCGCGTCCCATCGCGAGACGCTGCGTGCGGCCTGCCACGGCACGATCTCGTCGACGCCGAGCTCGGTCGCCGCCTGCACGGCGAGCTCGTCCCGATCCCCCTTGGCCAGCGCCTGCACGAGCACGATCCGCGGGCTCGGGGCTGCGGCATCCGTCCGTCCGTCGATGCGCACGATCACCTCGCGGGGCGCGACCGACTCGACCGTGCCGGTCAGCCACGCTCCGCGCCCGTCGCCGACCGTGACCTCCTCGCCGATGCGCACCCGGCGCACCGTCGAGGCGTGGTGGGCCTCCGCACCGGTGAGCGTCACGGCGTCGCCGGGAGCGGCGCCGACGGGCTGGTCGAGGAGGAAGTGCAGTGCCACCGGTCAGCTGTTCCGGAAGCGATCGCGGAGCTTCGCGAACAGGCCCTGGTGGAACTCGGCGAGCTTGGGGGCCGGCGCCTTGGTGCGCTTCGCGAAGTCCTCGATGAGGGCGCGCTCCTTGTGGTCGAGGCGCGTGGGCGTGACCACGTGCACGCCGACCTTGAGGTCGCCGCGCTGCGAGCCGCGCAGCGGCGTGATGCCGCGGCCCTTGATCGTCAGGATGTCTCCCGCCTGCACGCCTGCCCGCACCTCGAGGTCGACCGGGCCGTCGAGCGACTGGATGGTCGTCGTCGTGCCGAGGATCGCGTCGGGCATCGACACTTCGAGCGTCGCCAGCAGGTCGTCGCCGTCACGGCTGAACACCTCGTGCGGCTGCACCGTGACCTCGATGTACAGGTCGCCGTTGGGGCCGCCGGCCGGGCCGACCTCGCCCGAGCCCGGCAGCTGCAGGCGGAGCCCGGTCTCGACGCCGGCCGGGATGTCGAGCGACACGGTGCGGCGGGCGCGCACGCGGCCCTGGCCCTGGCAGGTGGCGCACGGGTACGGGATGGTGGTGCCGTAGCCCTGGCACACGTTGCACGGCTGCGTCGTGACGACGTTGCCGAGGAGGCTGCGCACCTGTCGCTGCACATTGCCGGTGCCGTGGCAGATGTCGCACGTGACGGGGCTCGTCCCGGGCTGGCAGCAGGAGCCCTGACAGGTCTCGCACACCACGGCCGTGTCGACCTCGATGTCGCGGTGCGTGCCGAACACGACATCGCCGAGCTCGAGCGTGACACGGACGAGGGCGTCCTGGCCGCGCTCGCGGCGCGATCGGGGCCGGCCCCCGCGCGAGCCGCCCGCCGCGCCGAAGAACGTCTCGAAGATGTCGTTGAACCCGCCGAAGCCGCCGGCGCCGCCGAACGGCGAGTCACCGCCGCCCATGTCGTAGCGGGCGCGCTGCTCGGGGTCGCTGAGGACGTCGTACGCGTGCGTCACGAGCTTGAAGCGCTCGGATGCCTCCTCGCCCGGGTTCACATCCGGGTGCAGCTGACGGGCCAGCCGCCGGTACGCTTTCTTGATCTCGTCGGTGGAGGCGTCGCGTGAGACGCCGAGGACCTCGTAGTGGTCAGCCACTTTCGCCTTCCTGCCGCGGCCGCGCCGCGGGATCGTGTGTGCGCGCGTGCGTCAGCGGGAGCTGTCGTCCTGCTCGAGCATGCGCGTGAGATAGCGCGCGACGGCGCGGACCGTCGCGAGGTTCGTGGGGTAATCCATGCGCGTCGGGCCCAGCACGCCGACGCGGGCGAGAGAGCCCGTCGCGTCGTAGTCGCTGGCGACGACGGATGCCTCGGCCAGGCCGAACGCCTCGTTCTCGCGGCCGATGCTCGCCGCGAGTCCCTGCTCGTCGGCGACCATCTCCCCCATCAGCCGCAGCAGCGTCACCTGCTCCTCGATCGCCTCGAGGAGCGGATAGATGCTGCCGCGGAAGTCGGATTCTCGGCGTGCCAGGTTGGCGCTGCCGGCCATCACGAGCTTGTCCTGGCGGAACTCCTCGAGCTCCTCGGCGACGGCGCGGACGATCTCGTCGGTCGCGCGCTCGTGCGCCGGAGCCTGCGCATCCCGTCCTTCGAGGCGCTCGGCGATGCGCTGCAGTCCTTCGCGGACGGGCCGGCCGACCAGCAGGGTGCCGAGCCCCGCACGGATGTGCGCGAGGTCGACGTCGTCGAATTCCTCGCCGACGAAGGTCAGGCGCTGCGACACGCGTCCCGTGTCGGTGACGACGATCACCAGCATCCGTCCGCCGCCGAGCTGGACCAGCTCGACGTGGGTGACCGTCGCGCGCGCGAACGAGGGGTACTGCACGATCGCGACCTGGCCGGTCAGCTGCGTGAGGGCGCGCACGGTGCGCACGAGGACGTCGTCGAGGTCGCCGGAGCCGTCGAGGAACGAGGCGATGGCCGCCCGCTGGGCCGGCGACAGCGGCCGGAGCTCCGCGAGATGGTCTACGAAGACGCGGTAGCCCTTGTCCGTCGGTACGCGGCCCGACGAGGTGTGCGGTGCGACGATGAGCTCTTCGTCCTCGAGCAGCGCCATGTCGTTGCGGATCGTCGCGGCCGACACTCCGAAGGCGTGCCGTTCGACGATCGCCTTGCTGCCGACCGGCTCGCGCGTGTCGACGTAGTCCTGGACGATCGCCCGCAGCACCTGCAGACCCCGTTCGCTGACCATCCCGCCTCCTCACGCCGCAGCTGGCACTCGCATGACTGGAGTGCCAATTCTATCCGATGGCCCTGTCAGGATCGTCGAGCGACGCCGAGACAGATTGCGAAGCCGTCCCACGCACGATCGCTCCGGGCTAATCGGTGAGCGCCCGCACCACCGCATCGGCGAGCAGACGCCCACGCCGCGTGAGCACGACCCTCCCGCGCAGGGCGGCAGGACCCTCGATGAGTCCGTCCGCGATCAGCGCGGCTACCGCGTGACGGCCTTCGCCGAGGAGCTCCTCGACGGGGAGCCCCTCGCGGATGCGGGTGCGCAGCAGCATGCTCTCGAGGTTCCTGGCCGCGGCATCCGGGATCTCCCGTCCGGCGGCCGGCGACTGCCCCGCGGCCAGCCGTTGCGCGTAGGCGGCAGGGTGCTTGACGTTCCAGAACCGCACGCCCGCGACGTGGCTGTGCGCGCCGGGGCCGAAGCCCCACCAATCGGCGCCGACCCAGTAGGCGAGGTTGTGGCGGGAGCGGTGCGCGTCGCCGCGCGCCCAGTTCGACACCTCGTACCAATCGAACCCTGCTTCCCCGAGCAGATCGTCGGCGAGCTCGTACATGTCGGCTTGCAGGTCGTCGTCGGGTGCGACGACCTCGCCACGGCGGATCTGGCGGGCGAGCTTGGTCCCGTCCTCGATGATGAGCGCGTACGCGGAGATGTGGTCTGACTCGAGGGACACAGCCGCCTCGAGCGAGGTGCGCCAGTCGTCGAGCGATTCGCCCGGAGCGCCGTAGATGAGGTCGACGCTGACGTCGAGCCCCGTCTCGCGCGCCGCAGCCACCGCGGTGCGGACGTTGTCGGGATCGTGCGTGCGATCGAGGGCGGCCAGGACGTGCGGGACGGCGGACTGCATGCCGATGGACAGGCGCGTGACACCGGATGCCGCGAGCTCGGCCGCCACCGCAGGCGTCACCGTGTCGGGGTTGGCCTCGACCGTGATCTCGGCGCCGTCGGCGATGCCGAACGTGTCGCGCACGCCGGCCAGCATGCGTGCGAGGTCGCCGGGCGGGAGGAGAGTCGGCGTGCCGCCGCCGAAGAACACCGTCGACGCGGGGCGGTTGCCTCCGGCGCGCTCGAGAACGGGCGCCGACAGCGCGATCTCACGAAGGAGCGTGTCGGCGTACTCGTCCTGTCGGGCGCCGCGCAGCTCGGACGACGTGTACGTGTTGAAGTCGCAGTAGCCGCAGCGGACACGGCAGAAGGGGACGTGCAGATACACGCTGAAGTCGGCGGCCGGATCGATGCGCGTGCCGGGCGGCAGCGAGCCGTCCGAGGGAACGGGCTCGCCGAGCGGAAGAGCGGAGCCCATCAGCGCCTCACGCGGGGGTCGTGTACAGCGGCGAGATCGCGCGCAGGTACCGCGTGAACAGCTCGCGACGACGGCGCTTCGTGAGCCCCGGGAGCATCCGGTACAGCACGGCACGGGGCGCGTCGAACGCGCGGACGGTGAACCACACCTCGTCGTTGTCGTACCAGTCGAGCATGAACGACTCCTCGCCGCTCACCACGGAGTCGCTGACGGTCCCGAGCGCGAAGCCGACCCGCCGAGGCTCTTCGACGGCGAAGATGACGCGAAGCTCCGCGTCGGCACGGAGCCCCTTGACGCGGCCGTCGACGCGGATCGTCGTGCCCGCGCCGACGAACGGGGTGCCGTCGACGTCGAAGCGCTGCTCGGCCTCGGATCGGCTGGGCTTGACGGGGTTGCCCTCCGCGTCGAAGCTCACCCCCGAGTACATGGGCCCGGACGCGGGGCGCACGTCGCTGACCTCGAGCCCGGCACCGCGCTGCGCGGTCCATGACATGAGCGCTTCGCTCGCGGCGCGGAAGCGGGCTTCCCCGCTGCCGATCCGCCAGGACTGCTCCGCCGGGATGCTGCGCTCCGGCGGATACTGCATCAGGTCCGGCGCTTGGGTCGCCCCGACAGCGGCATAGTCGACGGTGTCGTCACGGAAGGTTCCTCGACGCATGGATTCCAGCCTACTTCGCGAGTCGCATCACTTCTTGGCAGGACCCTCGACGTCGCCTGAGAGCGCGGCGATGAACGCCTCCTGGGGGACCTCGACGCGACCGACCATCTTCATGCGCTTCTTTCCCTCCTTCTGCTTCTCGAGGAGCTTGCGCTTGCGGGAGATGTCACCGCCGTAGCACTTGGCGAGGACGTCCTTGCGCATCGCGCGGATGTTCTCGCGGGCGATGATGCGGGCGCCGATGGCTGCCTGGATGGGCACCTCGAACTGCTGGCGCGGGATGAGCTTGCGCAGCCGCTCGGTCATCATCGTGCCGTAGGCGTACGCCTTCTCGCGGTGCACGATCGAGCTGAACGCGTCGACCTTGTCGCCCTGGAGCAGGATGTCGACCTTGACGAGGTCGGCGGTCTGAGAGCCTGCGGGCTCGTAGTCGAGACTCGCGTAGCCCTGCGTCTTGGACTTGAGCTGATCGAAGAAGTCGAACACGATCTCGCCGAGGGGCATGTGATAGCGCAGCTCGACGCGGTCCTCGCTGAGGTAGTCCATGCCCAGGAGGGACCCACGGCGGGACTGGCACAGCTCCATGACGGTGCCGACGTAGTCCTTGGGCAGCAGGATGCCGACCTTCACGACCGGCTCGGACACCTCCGCGACGCGCCCGTCAGGGTACTCGCTCGGGTTGGTGACGACGACGGTGTCGCCGGTGTCGGTGGTGACCTCGTACGTCACCGAGGGCGCGGTCGTGATGAGGTCGAGGTCGAACTCGCGCGAAAGGCGCTCGGTGATGATCTCGAGGTGCAGAAGTCCCAGGAAGCCGCAGCGGAAGCCGAAGCCGAGCGCCACCGATGTCTCGGGCTCATACTGCAGGGATGCGTCCGACAGCTTGAGCTTGTCGAGCGCCTCACGCAGGTCGGCGTAGTCGCTCTGGTCGATGGGATAGATCCCCGAGAAGACCATCGGCTTCGGGTCGGTATAGCCGGCGAGCGCCTCGGTCGCGGGCTTGCGCTGGTTGGTGACGGTGTCGCCGACCTTGGATTGGCGTACGTCCTTCACGCCGGTGATCAGATAGCCGACCTCACCGACGCCGAGCCCCTTCGTGGGGACGGGCTCCGGGCTCGACACGCCGATCTCGAGGAGGTCGTGCGTCGCCTTCGTCGACATCATCTGGATGCGCTCGCGCGGCTCCAGCTTGCCGTCGACCATGCGGACGTACGTCACGACGCCGCGGTAGGAGTCGTACACCGAGTCGAAGATCATGGCGCGGGCCGGGGCATCCGCGTTCCCCTTCGGAGCGGGGATCTGCTCGACGATGCGGTCGAGCAGCGTCTCGACGCCCATCCCGGTCTTGCCGCTCACTCGCAGCACGTCGTCGGGCGAACCGCCGATGAGGCCGGCCAGCTCTGCGGCGTACTTCTCGGGGTCGGCGGCCGGCAGGTCGATCTTGTTGAGCACGGGGATGATGTGCAGGTCGTTCTCGAGCGCGAGATACAGGTTCGCGAGGGTCTGCGCCTCGATGCCCTGCGCGGCGTCGACCAGGAGGATCGCACCCTCGCAGGCGGCCAGCGAACGCGAGACCTCATAGGTGAAGTCCACGTGGCCGGGGGTGTCGATCATGTTGAGCGCGAAGGTCTGATCGGCGGCGGCCCACGGCATGCGCACGGCCTGCGACTTGATCGTGATGCCGCGCTCGCGCTCGATGTCCATGCGGTCGAGGTACTGCGCGCGCATGTCGCGGTCGGAGACGACACCGGTGATCTGCAGCATGCGGTCGGCCAACGTCGACTTGCCGTGGTCGATGTGGGCGATGATGCAGAAGTTGCGGATCAGCTCGGGCGGCGTGGCAGAGGGCTCGAGGGGCTTCAGGGCGCGCGGTGACATGTCCAGACGATTGTACGGGTGCGCGCCCCTCGACGAACCCCGGGGCCGGTGTCAGGGTCGGGCCGGAGCGGGGATGCGACTCAGCCCTTCGAGCAGCTCGTCGCGGTCGCTGGCCACGCACACGCGGATCCAGCCCTCGCCCGAGGCGCCGAACGCGCTTCCCGGAGCGACGGCGACCCCCTCCTCGTCGAGGAACCGCTCGCACCACGCGACGACATCGCCGCCGGAGACATGCGCGACGTCGATCCAGAGATAGAACGCCCCTGTGGGGTCGAGGTAGCGCAGACCCCGTGCGTCGAGGAGCGCCGTCGCGGCGGCGAGGTTGTCGCGGTAGTGCGCCGCACTGCGCCCGACCGCCGCCTGGTCGCCGGTGAGCGCCTCGGCGGCCGCCCGCTGCGACGGCTCATCGACGCAGCTGACCACGGACTCCTGCACGCGCAGCATGGTCTGCCGCCATCCCGGAGGTGTGACCAGCCACCCGACCCGCGCTCCGGTCATCGCGTAGGTCTTCGACATCGAGAACACCGACAGCACGCGGCCGTCGTCATCGAGGGTCGCGGGGCTCACGTGGCGCTCGCCCCACGTGAAGCGCTCATACACCTCGTCGCTGATGAGCCACAGGTCGTGGCGGCGCGCCAGAGCGATCAGCGCCTCCAGCGTCGGGCGGTCGAACGTCGACCCGAGCGGGTTGGAGGGGGTGTTCACGATGATTCCTCGCGTCCGCGGCGTGACCAGCGACTCGAGCTCGGCGAGATCGGGCTGGAACGCGCGCCCGGGGCGCAGCGGATACGGCACCGGCGTCGCCTGCAGGAGATGGGCGTTCATCGTGAAAGTCGTGTAGCCGGGGTCGGGCACGAGCACTTCGTCGCCCTGCGACAGGGTGAGCGCCATCGCCAGATGCAGCGCCTGGGTCGCGCCGACCGTCACCCAGATCTGCTCGAGGTCGACGTCGAGGGCGTTCTCGCGAGCGAGCTTGTCCCGGATCGCTTCCCGGAGCGCCGGGATCCCGCCGTTCGGGGTGTAGCGGATCGCACCCTCGCGCCACGCCTGGGAGGCGGCATCCCTGATCCGCTCCCCGGCGACCTCTCCCGGCTCGCCCACCGCGAGGATGATCGTGCCGGGGCGGCGCAGGGCGCGCTCGAGGATGTGACGCACACCGGAACCCGGCATGCGCGCGACGTGCGGGGCGATCTCGGGCATGCCGCCATGCTAAGCGGGCGCGCGCGGCTACCCTGGCGTCATGGTCGTCCAGGTCGTGCTCGTGCACGGCATCCGGACGTCTGCGACCATGTGGCGCGCCCAGGAGGAGTACCTGACGGCCCGAGGCAATCCCGTCACGGCCGTGGACCTTCCCGGCCACGGCTCGCGGATGGCCGAGGATTTCACGCTCGAGACGGTGTTCGAGACGATCGACTCCGCGGTGCGCGCAGCGGCGGAGCGCGGCCCGGTGCTGCTGTCGGGGCACTCGATGGGCGGCCTGCTGTGCATCGAGTACGTGGGCGCCGAGAAGCCGCCACCGGTCGCGGGATTCATCGCGGCATCCTGCACCGCGATCCCTCGCGGCGTCGCGCTCGCCACGTACCGCGTGCTCGCCCGCGGCTTCGACGCCCTGCCCGATCGTGGCATGTGGCTCACCGATCGCATGCTCGACCGCATCCTCCCCGAAGAGACCCGCGCCGATTTCGGGGCCGGCGGGTACGCGCTGGATGCCCAAGACGTCGCGCTGCGCAGCCTCTCGGTGCTCGACCTGCTCGCGGCCCTGCATCGCATCGACGTGCCGCTGTGGTTCGTCAACGGGCAGTGGGACCAGCTCCGCGTGAACGAGAAGCTGTTCATGAGGGTCGCCCAGCACGCCGAGCTCATCGTCGTACCGCGGACGACCCATCACGTGACGGTGATGCGGCCGCGCGTGTTCGACGCGGTGCTCGAGGTGGCGCTCACGACTCTCGAGGCCTCACAAGGCTGACGCGGCGCGCTCCCGGCTGCGGATCGCATACGTCATCAGTCCGCCCGCGATCGACAGGATGCCTCCCACGAGGAACAGCAGCCAGAAGCCGCCCACGAGGGCGACGAGACCGGCGCCGAGGAGTGGGCCGATGAGCTGACCGAGGCTCGCCGAGACGTTCACGAAGCCGAGGTCGCGGGCGTGGTCCTCGGGATACGGGAGCAGGTCCGTGCCGAGGGCGAGCCCCACCGACATGTACGCGCCGTACCCGACGCCGAGGAGCGCGGCCGCGATCATCGCGGTCGAGAGCGACGGGGCCACCACCAGGATGATCGACGCGAGCCCCTGGACGACTGCCGACCACACGACGAACGGGATCCGTCGCCCGGTGCGGTCCGACATCCACCCGGACGCGATCGAGGAGCCCACCACGAACAGGGTGTAGACGAGGATCAGGAGCAGCAGCTCGTCCTCGGCCGTCGCTGGGTCGCGCTGCAGACCGTACAGCAGGAAGAACAGCAGCAGGCCGGTCCCGAGCGCGTTGCCGATGTTCACGGTGAGCCGCCCGGCGAGCAGCCACGCGAAGTCGCGATCGCGCAGCGCTGCCAGCCGTTCGCCGAGCGTGCGCACCTGGCGGGCGACGGCGACGTCGGAGCGCGCCGGCGGGTCGGGCAGCAGGAGCGCCGACGCCGTGCCGACCACCGCCAGGAAGCCGGCGAGCACGAGGTACCCGACCACGACGCCGAGCTCGAGCAGCACGATCACGCCCACGCCCACGACGATGCCGAGCGCCTGCGACGAGGAGACGGCGGCGGATGCTGCGCCCCGCTGCGTCGTCAGCTGGTCGGCGATGAGCGCGGTGAAGGCCGCGGAGGCGACCGCGACGCCGACAGAGACGCCCACCCAGGCGAGTCCCACACCCCACGGTCCGGACGCGAACGCGATGGCGGCGAGCGACGCGGTCCCGAGCCACACTCCGCCGAGCGCCCAGGGGCGCCGGCGCCCCATCCTGCCGCGCGTGCGGTCGGACAGGCCGCCGGCGACAGGCGCGGCGATCACGCCGGCGATGCCGCCCATCGCCAGCACGAGGCCGGACGACACCACGCCCGACACCCACCCGTCGGGGTCGTCGGGCGTGTTGAGCTGCAGCGGGATGAGCAGCTGCAGCGGCGTGAGCTGCACGGTCCACAGCGCGAGCCACGCGAGCGTGAAGAGCGTGAACCACCCCACGCCGACCTTGGCGCCCTGCCGGGCGCTCATGCGCGTGCCTCCGCGATGAGGGCGCGGTACCAGTCGAACGACGCCTTCGGGGTGCGTGCCGAGGTGTGGAAGTCGACGTGGACGAGACCGAACCGCTGGGTCCAGCCGTCCGCCCACTCGAAGTTGTCCAGGAGCGACCACACCGTGTACTCCCGCACGTCGACGCCGTCGGCGGCGGCCGCGCCGACGGCGTCGATGTGGCCCGCCAGGTACGAGATGCGGTCGGAGTCGCGGACGGGGCCGTCGACGTGGTCGGGCTCCGGGAAGGACGCCCCGTTCTCGCCGATCACGAGCGGCGGCAGACGGTCGCCGTAGCGTTCGCGGAAGTCGAGCAGGAGGCCGGTGAGGGCCGCGGGCACGATCGGCCACTCGGATCCGAAACCGGTGACGGGCGCGCCGGGCGTGGGCACGATCGCGAACGGGACAGGGCTGTCGTCGGGACCGGCGGCGACCGTCGTCGGGTTGTAGAAGTTGATCCCGTAGAAGTCGCCCGGCGCCGAGATCAGCTCGAGATCGCCCTCCTCGACGGGCATCGGCGGGATCCCGAACGCCTCGAGGTCGGGGTAGGCGCCGGTCAGCACGGGGTCCGCGAAGACGCGGTTGTGGAGCACGTCGTACACGGCGGCGGCCGTGAGGTCGGCATCCGCCTGCGACGCCGGAAGCACGAGGGTGTGGTTGTTGACGATCCCGACCTCCTCGGCCCCGGATGCGCGCAGCGTTCGCACGGCGAGGCCGTGCGCGAGCAGCTGGTGGTGCACCGTCGGCAGTGCGCCGAACAGCAGCTGCCTTCCCGGCGCGAGCGTGCCGACGGCGTAGCCCTGCAGCGACGTCGAGACCGGCTCGTTGAGCGTGTACCAGTGACGGATGCGGTCGCCCAGCGACTGCGCGACGATCTCGGCGTACTCGCCGAAGCGCAGCGCCGTGTCGCGAGTGAGCCATCCGCCGCGCTCTTCCAGGACGCTCGGGAGATCCCAGTGGTACAGCGTCGCGAAGGGCGTCACCCCCGCCGCGAGCAGGTCGTCGGCGAGGCGTCGGTAGTAGTCGAGCCCGGCCTGCCGGACCGGGCCGCCGGGCTCGGGCTGCACCCGCACCCACGAGATCGAGAAGCGATAGCGGTCGACGCCGAGCGCGGCCAGCAGCTCCACATCCTCGCGGTGACGCCGGTAGCTGTCAGGACCCGGGTCCGCCGTCGCCCCGTCCCGCACCGCGCCGGGCGTCGCGACGAAGTCGTCCCAGATCGACCGTCCGCGTCCGTCAGCGGCGCGCGAGCCCTCGACTTGGAAGGCGGCGGTCGCCGCCGACCACCGGAAGCCCGGCGGGAACGGCGAGAGATCGACGGACGGATGCTGCGGCACGGCGGACTCCTTCGTCACTGAGCGCGTTCGGGTGAGCACGCTCCCACGCGTAGATCATGCATCATGGAAGGGCTTCGCCGCGCACGCCTGTGAGTGTCAATGGCTCCTCGGTTCACCTGATAGAATCCTTGTTTGGCTTGCGTGTGGGTTCGCCCTCACGACCGCCGCGAAGCGCCCCTCTCTCGCTGACCGGCACATCAATCCGATTCACCTTCGAACGAAAGAACGTCGACACGTGGCGAACATCAAGTCGCAGATCAAGCGCAACAAGACCAACGAGAAGGCGCGCGAGCGCAACAAGGCCGTCAAGAGCGAGCTGAAGACGCACGTCCGTCGTACCCGCGAGGCGATCGCGGCCGGCGACAAGGCCGCGGCCGAGAAGGCGCTGGGCACGGCTACCAAGAAGCTCGACAAGGCCGTCAGCAAGGGCGTCATCCACAAGAACCAGGCGGCGAACCGCAAGTCGGCCATCGCCAAGCAGGTCGCCGCTCTCTGAGCCTCTGACAAGCTCCGCGACTCCGAGTCGCGTGAAGGCCCGTCCCGAAAGGGGCGGGCCTTTCGCTTGCGCTCGCGGGCGTCGTGTCAGGCACCGTACGGCGCGCGCGTGGCGATCACCGTGATCATGCGCTCGAGCGCGAACACCGCGTCGCGCGAACCGCCCTTGACCTCGGCATCCGCCCGTGCCGTCGCCTGGATCGCGCGGCCGAGGCTCTCTTCGTTCCAGCCGACCAGGTCGCGACGTGCGCGATCGATCTGCCAGTCCTTCATGCCCAGTCGCGAGGCGAGGGCCTTCGCCGGCTCGCGGTTGCCCGCGACCCGCGCCATCGTGCGCAGCTTCATGGCGACGGCCGCGACGAGCGGCACCGGGTCGGCCCCCGAGGCCAGGGCGTGCCGGAGCGCGATGAGCGCCTCGCCGTAGCGCCCCGCGATCGCCGTGTCGGCGACCGTGAAGGCCGACGTCTCGACGCGGCCGCCGTAGTAGCGCTCGACGACCTGCTCGGTGATGTCGCCGGGGACGTCCGCGATGAGCTGCTGGCACGCCGCCGCGAGCTCGGTGAGGTCGTCGGCGAACGCGGAGACGAGCGCGCGCAGCGCGGTCGGCGCGATGCGCTTCTTCGCTGCCTGGAACTCGCCCGCGGCGAAGTCGAAGCGGTCCGAGTCGCGCTTGACGGCCGGGCACGCGATCTCGACGCCCGAGCCCTCCCCCGCACGGATCGCGTCGAGCAGCTTCTTGCCGCGCACGCTCGCACCGGTGTGCCTGAGCACGACCGTCGCGCCGTCCTGCGGGGCGGCGAGATACGCGACGGCCTCGGCGAGGAACGTGTCGGAGCACTTCTCGACGCCGCTCACCCGGACCAGTCGGGGCTCGCCGAACAGCGACGGCGACGTGACGCCGAGGAGCGTTCCAGCGGCGTAGTCGTCGGCGCGGATGTCGGACACCTCGAGCGTGGGGTCCTCCGCACGGAGATAGTCGCGCACGCCCGCGATCGCCCGTTCGGCGCAGACCTCCTCCGGCCCCGAGACGAGCACGATCGGCGCCGGCTGCGGAGCCCGCCAGGACAGCTGGGGAATGGCGCTGCGCGCGGCCTTCGCGGGTGCTCGGCGTGCGGGGGAAGCCATTCCCCCAGCCTACCGACGCCCACCGACGGCGGCCGCGTCCCCTCATCCGCCGCGGTCGCGCCAGATAGACACCGAACCGGTCTCGGAGATCCACAGCGCGATCGCCCCGTCGCGGTCGGTGCGAAGGATCTTCGCATCGACGTCGACGAGCATCGCCAGGGCCGCGTCGCGCGGATGCCCGTAATCGTTGTCGGCGCCCACGGTGACGAGCGCGATCGACGGCTGTGCCGAGGCGTAGAGCCCCGCGTCCTGGTCGGCGCTGCCGTGATGAGCGGTCTTGACGATCACGTAGGGCGGGTCCAGCGCCCCCGATGCGGTCAGCAGCCGCTGCGGAGAGGCGGAGAGGTCGCCGAGCAGGAGGGTCGGCGGGATGCCGCCGCCGCGGACGTCGAGCACGACGCTGGCGTCGTTGCCCGGCGGGAAGGCCCGACTGCCGGTCTTCGGCCAGAGAACCCGCCATCGCGCGCCTCCCAGTGACCCGCTGAGGCCGGCGGAGGCCTCGGTCGCCCGGGCGCCCCGCGCCGTCAGCGAGGCGATCGCCGCCTGCCCCGTGGCGTCGCCGGGTCCGTGGAGCACCGAGCCGACACGACCGCGCACGGCGTCGAGCCCGCCGATGTGGTCGAGGTCGTAGTGCGTGAGGACGAGCAGGTCGATGCGATCGAGGCCCGCCCGCGAGAGGCAGGCGGCGAGCGGTTCGGGGTCGGGCCCGGTGTCGACCAGCGCGACGGCGCCCTCCGACCGGAGCAGTACGGCATCGCCTTGGCCGACGTCGCACGCGAGCACCGCCCAGTCGCCGGGCAGCGTCCATCGGCCGGCGATCGTGGTCAGGGCGCTCGCGCCGATCCCGCCACCGGTCAGCACGGCGACGACCACGATCGCGGTCACGCGCGCAACCCGTCGAGCCCGCGAGCCGCCGCGGTCGAGTGCGATGGCGAGCCCGATCGAAAGGCCGACCCCGGCGAGGGCCACCGCGCCGGGGATGCCCTCCAGCCAGGGCAGCGCGTCGCCCGGGAGCGCCGAAGCGGTCGAAGCCGTCGCGGCGATCCACGATGCCGGCAGCCAGGCGAGCACAGCGAGACCCGACTGCAGCCACGGAAGCGGTGCGCTGAGACATGCCGCCAGCCCGAGCACGGTCGCCGCCGGTGCCGCGGGGCCGGCGAGGAGGTTCGCGAGCACGCCGTAGACGGGCACGGTCGGCTCGATGAGGATCAGGAGCGGGCCGCACGCGAGCTGCGCGGCGAGCGGCACCGCCAGGGCGAGTGCCAGCGGCCGCGGGACCGCTCTGGCGAGACCGGTGGCGAGCGGGCGCGCCCACAGCAGCAGCGACCCTGTCGCGACGACCGAGAGCGCGAATCCCAGTGAGGAGGCGAGCCAGGGATCCAGCGCGAGGAGCAGGGCGACGGCCACCGACAGCAGCGCCATACCCGCGCCGGAGCGGCCGAGCAGCACCGCGAGCATTGCGATCGCGGCCATGGCCGCCGCGCGCAGGACGCTCGGCTCCGGCGTGACCAGGAGCACGAAGCCGGCGAGCACCGCCACTCCGCAGGCGACGCGGAGCCTCCTCGAGGCACCGAGTGCGGCGGCGAGGGCGAACGCGATGCCGACGACGAGCGCGCAGTTCGCACCCGAGACGGCGGTGAGGTGCGACAGTGAGGACTCCTTCATCGCCGCGTCCAGGGACGGCGACACGATCGACGTGTCTCCCACAGCCAGCCCCGGGACGAGCCCCGCGCCCGCGCCAGGCAGACCGTGCACCGCCGCGACGAGCCCCCGGCGCAATCCACCGGCGACCGCTGCGGCCCCGCCCGGCGGCTTCACCACCTCGACACCGCGCGACGCCAGCACCTCGAGCACCGCCCGCTCTCCCGGTCGCCCGGGCCCCGCGGTGCCGTGGGCGTCGATGGTGGAACCGACGTCGAGCTGCCACGGGCTGTCGACGTCGTCCGGTGAGACGCGCACCGCGATCTCGACATCCGCGCCGTGGCTCTCGTCGCCGATCGTCACGCGCGACGCCCACGCATCGAAGGCGAGCGAGCCGTCGGCGCGTCGCTCGATCTTGCCGACGACGTCCGCGCGGACGTCGACGGCCCGGCCGCCGGTGAGAGCGAGATCCTCGACGGCCGTCCGGGCCGGCTGTGCGAGGGCGACGTGGGACGCCGCGGCCGCGGAAGCCGCCCCCGCGAGCACGACGACCACGAGCACGCGGTGCACAGCGGCGCGAGGCATCCGCCATCGCGCGCGCAGGCGGCTGCGCCGAGACGGAACGTCGTCGTGTGCGCTGAGGCTCACCACAGCCGTCGTCAGGCGGAGGACGACGGCCCAGAGGGACAGAGCGATCCAGGGCGCTGCCGAAGGAGCGAGGATCGCGACGGCCGAGACAGCCCAGCACGCGCCCGCGACCGGCACCAGCCGCAGTCCGAGTCGGCCACGCACGTCACACCGTCACCAGGTCGCGCAGCGACTCGAGCATCTTGTCGCCGATGCCGGGGACGGCGAGGAGATCCTCGATGCTCGTGAACCCGCCGTTGTCGTCGCGCCACGCGATGATGCGCTCGGCCAGCGCGGGACCGATGCGCGGGAGCGTCTCGAGCAGGGTCGCGTCCGCCGAGTTGAGGTCGACGCGCGTGTCGGCGGATGCTGGGGGTCCAGGTGCTTCCGCTGTCGGCGCTTCCTCCCCTTCGTGCGGCACCGGCAGCTGTTCGCCGTCGTCGAGCGTGCGCGCCAGGTTGACCGCGTCGCGGTCCGCGTCGTCGGCGAACCCGCCGGCTGCCGCGATCGCGTCGACGACACGGGAGCCGGCCGGGAGCACATAGAGGCCAGGCGTGCGCACCGCACCCGAGACGTGCACGTAGAGCCTGGACGCGGGCGTCGCCGATGCCGCGGGCGTCTGGTCGATGACGACCTCATCGACCGGTGACATCGCTGCGCGAACGATGCCGATCCCGACGGTGATAGCCAATGCGGCGATCACGAGCACGATGACGGCGCCTCGCGCGAGACGTCGACGCGCGGCGAGGTGCTCGGCCGACGCGCTCTCGGAGCGGTCGCCGGCTGTCACGGACCCACGCTATGAGGCGGAAGGGGCCCGAGACGGAGCGGGTCCCGGGGATGTGCATACCCCGGGACCCGCTCTTGCTGTGGAGGAAGCTCAGTGCGTGCTGAAGCTCACGACCTTCGGTGGGCGGACGACCACACGCGTGATCTCGCGGCCCGCGAGCGAGCGGACGACCTTCTCGTCGGCGCGCGCGAGTCGCTCGAGCTCGGCGGCATCGATGCGCGCAGGCACCTGGAGGGTGCCGCGCACCTTGCCGTCCACCTGTACGACCGCGGTGACGCTCTCCTCGACGAGGAGGGTCGGGTCGGCGGTGCGCCACGGCACCAGGCCGACGAACCCGTCGTACCCGAGGATCTCCCACATCTCCTCCGCGAGGTGCGGAGCGAACAGGTCGAGGACCATCGCGGTGGCCTCGGCGGCCTCGCGAACGGCCGGGTCGGCGGGTCCGGCGCCGGTGTCGATGACCTTGCGCGTCGCGTTGACCAGCTCCATGAGGCGGGCGACGACGACATTGAACTTGGTCTGCTCGACCAGCCCGGGAGCGTCCGCGAGCAGGCGGTGGGTGACACGGCGAAGTGATGCGTCGCCCTCGGCCCACACCACGTCGGGCTCGCTCGTGACGTCCGTCGCGACGCGCCAGGCGCGCGCGAGGAACTTCTGGGCACCCGTGGTCGACACGTCCTCCCAGTTGATGTCGTCCTCGACCGGGCCGGCGAACGCGATCGCGGTGCGCACCGCGTCGGCGCCGGGGTCGATCATGCTCGAGGCGAACTCGACCAGGTTGCCCTTCGACTTCGACATCTTCGAGCCGTCCAGGAGCACCATGCCCTGGTTGATGAGGCTCGAGAAGGGCTCGGTGAAGTCGATGAGCCCCATGTCGAAGAGGACCTTGGTGATGAACCGCGCGTAGAGCAGGTGCAGGATCGCGTGCTCGACGCCGCCGATGTACGAGTCGACGGGAGCCCAGCGGTCGGCCTCGCGGGACGGGAACGCCTCATCGGGGTCGTTCGGCGCCAGGAAGCGGAGGAAGTACCACGAGCTGTCCACGAACGTGTCCATCGTGTCGGGGTCGCGCAGCGCCGGCTCGCCCGTCTCGGGGTCGGTCGCCTGCATCCACTGCGTTGCGCCCCCCAGGGGCGACGTTCCCTTGGGTGCGAGGTCGAGTCCGTGCGCGTCAGGCAGGCGCAGCGGCAGCTGGTCCTCGGGGACGGGCACGATGCGGCCGTCCTCGGTGTGGATCATCGGGATCGGCGTGCCCCAGAACCGCTGACGCGAGATGAGCCAGTCGCGGAGGCGATACGACTTCGCGGCGCGGCCGGTGCCGGCGGCTTCGAGCTGCTCGATGATGCGCGCGATGGCGTTGCGCTTGGAGAGGCCGTCGAGCGAGCCCGAGTTGATGAGGCGTCCCTCGCCGGTCAGAGCGATGCCGGTCGTCGCGGGGTCGAGGTCGGCCAGCGTGTCGAGGGGGCCCGGATCGATCGGCACACCCTCCTCGTCGAGCTCGATGACCGGGATCGCGCCCGTGATCGGCGCCGTGGTGTCGACGACGACCTTGACGGGCAGGTCGAACGCCCGCGCGAAGTCGAGGTCGCGCTGGTCGTGTGCGGGCACGGCCATGACGGCGCCGTGGCCGTAGTCGGCCAGCACGTAGTCCGCGGCCCAGATGGGCAGGCGCTCCCCGTTGACGGGGTTGACGGCGAAACGGTCCAGGAACACGCCGGTCTTCGGACGATCGGTGCTCTGGCGCTCGATCTCGGTTTCGCGCTGCACGCTCTCGAGGTAGTCCTGGAAGCGCATGCGCACGTCGGCCGACGAGCCGGCGGCGAGCTCGGCTGCCAGGTCGCTGTCGGGTGCCACGACCATGAAGGTCGCGCCGTGCAGCGTGTCGGGTCGGGTCGAGAAGACGGTGACCTTCTCGGCGCGGCCCTCGATCTCGAAGTCGATGTCGGCACCCACCGAGCGGCCGATCCAGTTCCGCTGCATGCGGATGACCTTCTGCGGCCAGAAGCCCTCGAGCTGGTTGAGGTCGTCGAGCAGCCGGTCGGCGTACTCGGTGATCTTGAAGTACCACTGCGTGAGCTTCTTCTTGATCACCTCGGCGCCGCAGCGCTCGCAGTGCCCGTCGACGACCTGCTCGTTGGCGAGCACGGTCTGGTCGTTGGGGCACCAGTTGACCGGGCTCTCCTTGCGGTACGCCAGGCCGCGCTCGTAGAGGCGCTGGAACAGCCACTGGTTCCAGTGGTAGTACTCGGGGTCGCTCGTGTGGAGGATGCGGCTCCAGTCGTAGGACGAGCCGTACTCGCGGAAGCTCTTCTTGTGCTGCTCGATGTTCGCGTAGGTCCACTCGCGCGGGTCGGCCCCGCGCTGGATCGCCGCGTTCTCGGCGGGCAGGCCGAACGAATCCCACCCGATCGGGTTCAGCACGTTGTAGCCGCGGTGACGCCAGAACCGCGCCACGATGTCGACGTAGGCGTAGCTCTCGGCGTGGCCCATGTGGAGGTCGCCGGAGGGGTAGGGGAACATGCCGAGCACGTACTTGCGGGGGCGCGTGTCGTCGGCGCCGCCGGCGCGGAACGGGTCGGCCTCGGCCCAGCGCGCCTGCCACTTCTGCTGGATCGAGTAGGCGTCATAGCCCTCTGTGGGCGCAGAGGTGTCGGGGGTTTCGGTCTGACTCACGTGGAAAGTGCCAATCATGGAAGCCGGAAAGCGCGCGCAGCGCGCGAAGCGCGTCTTCCAGGTTAGCGGAACGGGCGGTTCACCAGCCCGGCGGCAATGCGGCACCCAGCGCCGCAAGGGGCCCGCGTGCCTTGATCCCGACCTCGGCGACCTCGGCCGCAGCATCCGATCGCCACGTGATTCCGCCGCCGGCGCCGACGTACGCGCTGTGGGGCGTGACGACGATCGAGCGGATCACCATGGCGAGATCGAGTGCGCCATCGTCGCCGACCCAGCCGAAGCACCCCGAGAAGACTCCGCGCGGAGCGCCTTCGAGGCCGTGCAGGATGCTCATCGCGGACAGCTTCGGCGCCCCCGTCATCGAGCCCGCCGGGAATGTCGCCGCCAGCAGGTCGTCGAGGGTCGTGCCGGTCGCGAGCGTGCCCGATACGGTGCTCACGAGCTGGTGCACCGCGGGGTACGACTCGACCTCGAGAAGCGCGTCGACGCCTACGGAGCCGGCCACGCACACGCGCGAGAGGTCGTTGCGCATGAGGTCGACGATCATGACGTTCTCGGCGCGCTCCTTCTCGCTCGTGCGCAACTCGGCTGCCAGCGCAGCGTCCTCGCCGGCGTCCGCACCGCGCGGGCGGGTGCCCTTGATCGGCCGCGTGCGCACGACCGCACTGCCGTCGGGCGCCCCCTCGACGTGAAGGAACTGCTCCGGGCTCGCGCTGAGCAGCGCGGTGTCGCCGGAGCGGATGAAGCCGCCGTGGTGCGCGGGTGTCGCCGCGCGGAGCCGGGCGTAGACCTCGACAGGATCGACGGATGCCTCGACCTCGAAGCGCGTCGTCAGGCACAGCTGGTAGGCGTCGCCCTCGCGGATCGCGTCGCGGCAGCGTTCGATGAGAGCGGCGTATTCGTCGGGGCGGTGGCGCGCACGCGCGACAGCCCGGTGTGGGATGGACGAAGGCCGGCCGGGCGGAAGGGTCGCCGCGGCGACCGCGGTGGTGAGCTCATCGACGTCCGGCGCGGAGGCGTACACGCGGACGCTCCGACGCGCGTGGTCGAACGCGACCAGGCGCTGCACCCGCAGCCACAGCTCCTGCGGGACGTCGTCAGCCGGGCGAGACGCGGGCGCGCCTGCGCGCGCCGCTGCGTCGTCGTAGGCGGTCCAGCCGACCCACCCTCCGCGCAACGGGCTCTCGCCGTCGTGCGAGGTGACGGCCGTGCAGGTCGTCGCCTTCACGTGCGCCGGGTCGTCCGGAGCCCCTGCGCCCATCCAGCTCCACCCCTCGCGCGCATCGGGTCCGGCATCCAGCCAGAACGAGTGGGGCACGTGCGCGAAGACGGCGCCGAAGACGGATGCCGGGTCTGCCCAGTGCGCGACGTCCGCGGCGGCGAGGGGCTCCGTCATGTTCCCAGGTTAGAGGGGTGCGCGGAGCTCTAGGCTCATGGCGTGAACGAGTTCCTGACGTGGCTGCTCGACGCCGTGCAGAGCGTCGACCCCATCGTCAGGACGCTCCTCGCCGGGTTCGCGATCATGCTCGAGACCAGCGTGCTGATCGGGCTCGTCGTGCCCGGCGACACTGTGGTGATCGTCGCCGCAACCGCCGTCTCGTCCGTGCTGGAGGGCGTGATCCTCGGGATCGCGGTGGTCATCGGCGCCGTGATCGGCGAGAGCATCGGCTTCTGGCTCGGACGCTACCTCGGCCCGCGCATCCAGCACTCGAAGCTCGGGCGCCGGATCGGCGAGGAGAATTGGGCGCGCTCGGAGAGATACCTGCGGCGTCGCGGCGGGCCTGCGATCTTCATCTCGCGCTTCCTGCCGGTGCTGCACTCGCTCGTGCCGCTCACCGTCGGGATGAGCGGCTACCCCTACCGGCGGTTCCTCGCGTGGACCATCCCGGCGTGCGTGATCTGGTCGACGCTCTACATCTCCGTCGCCGCCGTCGCCGCAGGCACGTACCGCGAGCTCGCGGACCGGCTGCACTACGCGGGGTACATCTTCGTGGGCGTCATCGTGCTGTTCCTGGTGCTCGTCTTCGTGAGCAAGAAGGTCATCGAGCGGGCCGAGCGCAAGCACCTCGAGCACGACGGCCCGGACGAGTCGCCCGTGGCGGACGTGAAAGACTGAAGGGGTGCCCCACACCGACGCCCAGAACGCGCGCGCCAAGGTCCTGTGGCTGGCACGCCTGGAGTACCGGTTCCACGCGTGGCGCGAGCGGCGCGCGCGCCGTCGGGGCCAGACGCCCACCGTCACGCCTTTCCCCGGCTACGGGGGTCCCGGTTGGGTGCGCGTCCTCGGCCGGGTGATGATCGTCCCGCCGGCGAAGCAGACGACCACCGGCGAGTACGCCGGAGTGCGCGGCTGGCGCAGCTTCGCGGCCGTCCCCATCGGATACGCGCAGGTCACGGTGACGATCGGTGGCGTCGATCACGACGTGGTCGCCGACCGGGGCGGTGTGATCGACACGAAGCTCCCGACTGACCTCGAGCCCGGCTGGCAGACCTTCACGCTCTCGGTGGAAGGCGGGACGCCCGTCGATACACGGGCGTACATCGTCGCGCCGGATGTGAAGTTCGGCATCGTGTCGGACGTCGACGACACCGTCATGGTCACGGCCATCCCCCGTCCGCTGCTCGCTGCGTGGAACTCGTTCGTGGTCAACGAGCACGCGCGCCAGCCGGTGCCCGGCATGGCGGTGCTCATGGAGCGTGTCGTGCGGGAGAACCCCGGCGCCCCGCTCATCTATCTCTCCACCGGCGCGTGGAACATCGCGCCGACGCTCATGCGCTTCCTCAGTCGCCACGTCTTCCCGCCGGGTGCGCTGCTGCTGACCGACTGGGGCCCCACCCACGACCGCTGGTTCCGCAGCGGCAGTGCGCACAAGCTCTCCAACCTGCGACGCCTCGCCGAGGAGTTCCCGCATGTGCGGTGGCTCCTCATCGGCGACGACGGCCAGCACGACGACGCGATCTACACGACCTTCACCGACGAGCACCCTTCGCGGGTCGTGGCCGTCGCCATCCGCCGCCTCTCCCCTGCGGAGGCGGTCCTCGCGGGCGGCCGCACAGCCGTCAACGACCACGCCGCCGCCGAGGTGCCGTGGGTGAGCGACAGCGACGGCGCCGGCCTGCTCGAGCGGCTGGAGGATGTCGGGGTCCTCGGCGCCGCCGGAGCGCTCGAGGCCTGACGGTCCCGCCGGCACCGACGTCGGCGGCCCCGCGTAGGCTGGCCGCATGTGCGGACGCTTCGTAGTGGCCAGTGCCGGCTCCGACCTCGTCGGGGTGCTGCGCGTCGACGTCGAGGGCGACGATCTCCCGGCGCCGTCCTTCAACGTGGCGCCGACCGCCACTGCCGCGATCGTGCTCGACTCGGCGAAGACCGAGCCGCCGACGCGCCGGCTCGAGGCCGCCCGCTGGGGACTGATCCCTTCGTGGGCGAAAGACACCAAGATCGGTGCGCGGGCGTTCAACGCCCGGGCGGAGGAACTCGAAGACAAGCCCATGTTCCGCAGCGCTCTCGAGAAGCGCCGCGCGGTGGTGCCCGTGTCGGGCTACTACGAGTGGAAGAACGTCGACGGCACGAAGATCCCCCACTACATCCATCCCGCCGACGGCGAGCCGCTGTTCCTCGCCGGGCTGTACGAGTGGTGGCGCGACAAGACCAAGGGCGACGACGACCCCGAGCGCTGGCTGCTGAGCTTCACGATCCTCACCCGCGACTCGATCGGGCACCTGGGCTCGATCCACGACCGCATGCCGCTGTTTCTCGACCCCGACCACGCCGACGCCTGGCTCGACCCGACGACCGACAACGTGCGCGATGTGCTCGACGCGGCGATCGACGCGGCTCCGGCCCTCGCCGACACCCTCGACGACCACGAGGTGTCGAAGGACGTCGGCAACGTCCGCAACAACTCCCCGGAACTCATCGAGCCCGTCGAGGCCTGATCCGCGCCCGGGTCCCGCCGGGGCGCACCCGCGTATCCTCGAACGGTGACGATCGCGCCCTCGGAGACCCCGGTGCTTGCCGGCGGGGTCTGGCGCGAGCGCGAGGCGGCACATGAGGAGCGCGCCCGAGCGCTCACGTCCGCGCATCGCGACCGGGCCGCGCGCCGTGAGAAGCACCCTGTCGAGGACTTCCTCTTCACGTACTACTCCTACAAGCCCGCTGTCCTGCACCGCTGGCATCCCGGTGAGGACGTGGAGTTGGCGGATGCCGCCGCCGACGCCCGCGCCGAATGGCGCTGGTACCGACCCGGCAGCGTTACCGGTGCTCTCGCCGTCGACGGTTCGGGTTTCCGCGCCGAGCGGGGCGCGCTCGTGGCGAACGTCGGTCGGATCCTCAGGGCCACCGCCGGCCGCGCCCCCGGCTTCGGGTGCTTCGGCCTGCACGAGTGGGCCATGGTGTACCGGCAGCGCGAGCACCGGCATCCCGTTCCGCTCCGACTGGGACAGGACGAGACGGACGCCGTCGTCGAAGCCCACGATCTGCGCTGCACCCACTTCGATGCCTACCGGTTCTTCACGCTCGAGGCGGTGCCGCGCAACCGCGACGCACTCACCCGCGAGAGCCAGCCCGCCCTCGAGCAGCCCGGCTGCCTTCATGCCGGCATGGACCTGTACAAGTGGGCCGTCAAGCTCGGGCCGCTCGTGCCGGGCGAGGTGATGCTCGATGCGTTCGAGCTCGCCCGCGACATCCGGGTGCTGGACATGCGGGCGTCACCGTACGATCTCGCGGACTGGGGTTACGCCCCCGTCCCGATCGAGACTGCGGAGGGCAAGGCGGCCTATGTCCGCGCGCAGCGCGGCTTCGCCGAGCGCGGCCAGGTCATCCGGGCCCGCCTCGTCGAGATCGCGGGCGCCTGACTCACCCGGCCGGATCCGCGCACGTCGTGCACGGGAGCTCGCCGCCTGCCGCCTCCGCGACGGCGAGGCGCAGCCCCATCACGCGGGTCGCCGCCTCCTCCAGGCGCTCGGCGGGCACCGCGCCCGCCTCCACCGCGGCGACGATGCCGTCGATGATCTGCGGCGCGGTCTCGGGTGTCGACGAGGCCACCGTCAGCAGCATGTCGTTGCCGGCCGCGAGGGCGTTGACGGCATTCGCCACGGGGTCGGCGTACTCGGGCAGGCCGGAGCTTTCCAGCATGCCCAGGTCGTCGGTGATGATCACGCCCTCGAAGCCCAGTTCGTCGCGCGCGATCCGGTGCCATTCGGGCGACAGGCTCGCGGGCGCCGGATCGACGGCGGTGTACGCGAGATGGCCGAACATGAGAAGCTCGGCGCCGGCATCGACGCCCGCCTGGAACGGGAGGGCATCGGTGGCGCGCCACTGATCGAGCGGGATAGGGGTCGACGGGATCGACGAGTGGGAGTCGCCGGGTGCCGCGCCGTGGCCGGGGAAGTGCTTCAGCGTGGAGAACACCTTCCCTTTCTCGCCGTCGACCGCTGCGGCGACGTGAGCGGCGGCCGCGTCGGGTGTGGTGCCGAGGACGCGGCGATGGATGAACGAGTCCGGATCGGCCGTGACGTCCGCGACGATACCGAAGTTGACGGGGATCCCCGCCTGGCGCACGAGTGCCGAGCGCCCCGCGTACGCGGCCTCCACTGTGGCGGGATCGGCCTGCTGCAGCTCGAGTGGCGACGGAAGATCGTCCCACGGCAGCCGCGACACGTCGCCGCCCTCCTGGTCGATGGCGATGAGCGGCGGCTGCGCCGGATCGACGGTGAGCGATGCGGTGATCTCCTTGAGTGCCGCCTCGTCCGCGGGGATGTTCGCGCCCATGAGCAGGAAGCCCCCGGCGTCCGTGGATTCCATGTACGAGCGCAGGGCCGCGGCATCCGTCGTCGGAATGTGCCCCATCACAACGCTCGCCGCGCGCTCCCGCAGCGACATCGATGAGACTGCCTGCTGGGCCGGCGAGAGACCTGCCGCCTCGGCCGTCGGGGTCATCGTCGGCGACGGCGACGATGTCGGCGACGGCTTCGCGGTGGGGGCCGCGGCGCAGGACGCGCACACGATCGCCGCCGCTGCGACGACCGCGGCAAGCAGGAGGGAACGTCGCGCCGCAGTCACCCAGTCAGCCTAAGCGCGGACGGCGATCAGTGGCGCGCGACGATGGCCGCGGCATCCGTCCCCGAAGGCAGCACACCGTACTGCGCGCCGCGCTCCTCGCCGAGCCGGGCGGCGATGAACGTGTCGGCGTCCTGTCCCGGAGCGTGGCGCAGCATGAGCGACGCCTGGAAGGCGAGCGCGAGGTCCTCACTGAGTCGGCGGGCCTGTGACGGTGCCTCATCCGGTTCGGCCGCAAGACGCTGCAGCAGGGCGAGGGTGCGCTCCACGTGCCGATCGAGGATCGCCGAGGAGCCCGCCGTGGTCGCGAGCTCGTCGGCGAAGGCCTCACCCGACTCACGGTCGCGCGTGAGCGCTCGCAGCACGTCGAGGGCGATGACGTTGCCCGATCCCTCCCAGATCGCCATGACGGGCTGCTCACGGTACCGGCGGGCGAGCGGGAAGGTCTCGGTGTAGCCATTGCCGCCGAGGCACTCGAGCGCTTCGTAGGCATGGTGGGGGCCGCGCTTGCACACCCAATACTTCGACACCGGAGTCGCGAGACGGCGGAGCGCGACATCGCGATCGGATGCCTCGGCCTCGAAGAGCTGCGCGAGGCGCAGGCCGGCGAGCATCGCGGCTTCGTACTCGAGTGCGAGGTCCGCGAGCACGGCGGTCATGGCGGGCTGATCGACCAGGAGCGCGCCGAAGGCCTCGCGTCCGCGCGCGTGCCAGACCGCCTCGGCGACCGACTGCCGCATGCCCGCCGCGGTGCCCAGGACGCAGTCGAGACGCGTGCGCTGGACCATCTCGATGATCGCCCGGACACCACGGCCGGGCTCGCCGATCAAGAACCCGATGGTGCCGTCGAACTCGACCTCCGCCGACGCGTTTGAGCGGTTGCCGAGCTTGTCTTTGAGTCGCTGGATGCGGAACACGTTGCGCATCCCGTGCGGCAGGATGCGGGGCACGAAGACGCACGTCAGGCCTTCGTCGACGCCCCCGCTGCGCGTGTGGGCGAGCACCAGGAAGCCGTCCGACATCGGGGCGGAGCAGAACCACTTGTGCCCCGTGAGCTGGTAGGCGTGTCCGCCCATCGACTCACCCACGGTGGTGCCGGCGCGGACGTCGGAGCCGCCCTGCTTCTCGGTCATCGCCATCCCGATGAGGGCGCTCGCCTTGCCGCCGTCGACGATGAGCCGCGGGTCGTACTCGCGCGAGTACAGACGCGGGAGCCACTCGTCGGCGACCCACGGCGACCCCTCGATCGAGGCGACCGCGGCGTGCGTCATCGACACCGGGCACGCGTGACCCGGCTCGACCTGCGCGAACAGCATGAACATCGCCGCGCGGGCGACGTGCGCCCCGGGCCGCGGATCGGCCCATGCCGAGGTGTGTGCGCCGCGGGCGACCGCCTCGGCGATCACGCGGTGGTACGACGGGTCGTACTCGACCTCGTCGAGGCGGAAGCCCCACCGGTCGTGGGCGTGGGCGAGCGGGGTGTGCACGTTCGCGAGATGCGCGTCGCGCTGGAACGGTCCCGACCCGACGAGCACGCCGGCCGCGCGGAGGTCGTCCTCGGCCCACTCCGCCCCGAATCCGCGCATCGCCGCGCCGAGTGGCGCGTTGAGCGCGTATTCGTCGACGTCCACACGCCAGGGCGGCTGGTTCTCGACGTAGTGCGTCGCCGCACCGATCACCCGCTGCCCCCGCGCGAACGAGGTCATGACGTCTCCGTCTCCCCCGCCCCGGCACCCGCCATCGCGAGCGTGTACTGCTCCCCCGGGCTGAGCGGCGCGCGCGTCACGATGTCGTGGACGAAGGCGAGCTTGTGCCGCACCGGCGTCACGATCGTGAACGGATACAGGTCGCCGAAGCCCATCGATCGGTTGATGCGGTTGAACGCCTGCGACAGCCACTCCCAATCGGTGAGCAGCCTCTGGATCGGCTCGTTCTCGTACGAGTCGAGCGGCACGACATCGGTGTCGCGGAGGTTCGTCACGGACGCATCGAGATGGATGCCGATGACCGCGGCGGTCTGCAGCGTGCCGGTGATGTGGAGGTAATGCGCGAACGTCTCGGCGAAGTCCTCCCAGGGGTGCATCGTCGCGTACTCGGAGATGAACGCCTCGTGCCAGTCGGACGGGGCCCCGAAGGAGTAGTGGCGCTTCAAGGCGTCGCGGTAGCTCGTGCGCTCGTCGCCGAAGAGCTCGCGGCACCGGGCCCAGAGTTCGTCGTCGGTGAGGAGGACCCTCTGGTAGTAATGACCGACTTCGTGCCGCAGATGGCCGAGGATCGTGCGGTATGGCTCGCCGAGCCGCACGCGAAGAGCCTCGCGCCGGTCGTCGAGGCTCTCGGCGAGGTCGATCGTGATGATGCCGTTGGCGTGCCCGATGGTGACCGGCTTGCCGTCGGAGAGGCTGGAGATCAGGTCGAAGCCGAGCCCGCCCTTCTCGACGTCCCAGCCGACGATGGGCAGGCCGAGATCGGCGAGCTGCAGGAGGAGCCGGCGCTTCGCCTCCTCGGTCTTGGCGAGCTTCTCGAGCGCGACGGTGTCGTCCGCCGCGGGGCGGCGGCGGGTGAGCCGGCAGGAGAAGCAGCGGCCGGCGGGCGCGTTCTCCCACACCAGCCAGTTGCACGCCCATTCGCGGTTCGAGCAGGTGTACCAGGTCTCGCCGTCGATGACGGCCTGGCCGTGACGGAGCCCGAAGAACTCGCGCGTCGGGATGTGGTAGCCGATCTCGGCTTCGCAGTTCGGACACTGCAGGGTGTCCAGATAGACGAAGTGGCGACAGTGCGGACAGCGGGGCTGCGAGGTCACGCTCTCACCGTAGCGTGCCGGGGTGCGCGCGGACGCACGGGTCACGGCGCCTCGACGAGCTCCACCCGCAGGAGCAGATCGTCGCCCGGTCGCGGCGCGCCCCGCCCATCGGTGTTGTTGGTCAAGAGCCACAGCGACCCGTCGGTCGGCGCGACCACGTCGCGCAGCCGCCCGTACTCGCCCACGAACGCGGCGACGGGTTCGCCGCGCATCACGCCGGAGGCGGTGTCGATCTGCCAGAGCCGCTCGCCGCGGAGTCCCGCCATGAAGACCGTGTCGCCGCGGGCGGCGATCCCGCTGGGACTGGCATCGCTCGTCGGCCATTGCGCCACGGGATCGGTGAAGCCCTCCCGGCCGGAGATGCCCTCGACGATCGGCCAGCCGTAGTTCGCCCCCGGTTCGATGCGATTGAGCTCGTCCCATGTGTTCTGACCGAACTCGCTGGCCCACATCGTGCCGTCCGCCGTCCACGCGATCCCCTGGACGTTGCGATGTCCCATGGACCAGACGCGCGTATTCCACGGGTTCCCGGGAGCGGGGTCGCCCTCGGCGGTGACGCGGAGGATCTTGCCGCCGAGGTCGTCGCGGTCCTGGGCGGCGTCGCGCCGCTGCGCATCCCCAGTCGTGACATAGAGGCAGCCGTCGGGCCCGAACGCGAGGCGTCCGCCGTCGTGGGTGCTCGCCCGCGCGATGCCGTCGAGGATGACCTCCGGCTCGCCCAGCCCGAAGGATCCCGGTTCGCCGAGCAGCGGCATCCGTGCCACCCGGTTGTCGTCTGCCGCGCCGAAGTAGGCGTAGAGCATCCGGGAGTCGTCGGTCTGGAGCAGCGCAAGGCCGTGGAGGCCGGATTCGCCGCCCGACACCACACCGGGGATGACGCCGATCGTGCGGACCTTCCCGTCCGTGGTGAGTTCGAGCACCGTGCCGTCCCCGCGTTCGGAGATCAGCGCGCCCCCGCCGTCGAGGGGCACGACCGACCAGGGCGCCACCAGATCCGACGCAAGGGTTCCGGTGACCGAACCGGCGCGCCACCATGTCTGGGCTGCCGGAGCCGTGCTCGGGCCGATCGTCGGCGCCTGCGACGAGGGCGCCGGCGTCGGCTGCGGGGCGGTGCACCCGGCTGACGCGGTCAGCGCCAGCAGGAGGCATCCGACCGCCGCCCACCGGGCGTCGCGCCTCATCCGTCCGCCACTGCCGCCTCGAGGGCCGCGAGATCGATGCGGCGCATGCGGAGCATCGCCTGCACCGCGCGGTGGGCGATGTCGGGGTCGGGGTGGCGGATCAGTTCGACCAGCCGGTCGGGGATGATCTGCCACGACAGACCCCAGCGGTCCTTGAGCCAGCCGCAGGGCTGCTCCTGGCCGCCCTCTGCGGTCAGGGCGTCCCAATAGCGGTCGACCTCGGTCTGGTCGCGGCACGCGACGTACAGCGAGACGGCCTCGGTGAAGGGGAACTGCGGGCCGGCGTCCATGCCGAGGTAGTCGCGGCCGCCGAGCCGGAAGTGCACGTGCATGACCTTGCCGCCCATGCCCGGCACCTCGTCCGGGTAACGGTCGATCGTGACGAGTTCGGAGTCCGGGATCAGTGCGGTGTAGAACGTGACGGCCTCCTCGGCGGCATCGTCGAACCAGAGGAACGGGGTCACAGCGCTCATGCGTTCCACCCTTGTCGACGTGCGGCACCCGCGCAATGGGCGGACTACGGATGCTGCGCACGGAGCTGCACCGTGACGCGCAAGCCTCCTTCCGGTCGTGGCGTGAGCGCGAGCGTCCCGCCGTGGGCCTCCGCGATGCTCCGGACGATCGCGAGCCCCAGCCCGACTCCGGCGTGGTCGCCGGTGCGCACGCGCTCGCTCCCGCGCTGGAACGGTTCGACCAAGACGGCGGCGCGCGCCGGACTGAGCATCTCGCCGGTGTTCTCGACGACGATCTCCACCGCGTCGCCGCGCTCGGAAGTGAGGACGTCCACCGTGCCGTGCTCGGGGAGGTTGTGGACGATGGCGTTGTGCAGCAGATTCGACACCAGCTGCAGCAGCAGCGCGTCAGAGCCGGTGGTCCAGGCGGCGACGCCGCTCGCGCGGACGGTCACGCCACGGGCCTCGGCGAGCGGCAGCAGCGTCTCCACGGCCTCCTCGGCGACGAGTGACAGATCGACCGGTCCACGGGCGAATGAGCCCTGCTCGGCCCGGCTGAGCACCAGCAGCGCCTCGGTGAGATCGATCGCGCGCGTGTTCACCGCGCGGAGTCGCGCGATGAGCGCGTCGACGTCCGGATCGGGGTCGGTGCGGGCGACGTCGAGCAGGGTCCGGGTGATCGCGAGCGGCGTGCGCAGCTCATGCGAGGCGTTCGCGGCGAACCGCCGCTGTTCGGCGACGTGCGCCTCGAGGCGCGACAGCATCGCATCGAAGCTGTCGGCGAGCTCGCGGAACTCGTCCTGGCGACCGGGGAGCGCGATCCGATGCGACAGCGAACCGCCCGCGGCGAGGCGCGTCGCCTCCGTGATCCGCGCCAGCGGACCCAGCATCCGGCCGGCGAGGATCCAGCCGCCGAGCAGTCCGAACACGAGGAGGAAGACGAGCGCCCACGACGCCGCCGGCGTGAAGGCGCGGATGAGGTCATCGCGATTCGGGACGAAAGGCCCGGGTCCGGTGATCTGCCCGTTCGGAACGTATCTCAGGAGGAAGACCCACACCACCGCGAGCAGCAGCGCCCCGGCCACCATCAGGAATCCGGCGTAGCTGAGGGTGAGCTTGAGCCGCACGCTCATGCCGGGAGCCCTACTCATGCCGCTCGCCCTCGTCAGGGTCGATGCGGTAGCCCACTCCGGGCACGGTGGCGATGACCCAGGGCTCACCCAGCCGCTTGCGCAAGGCCGAGACGGTGATGCGCACCGCATTCGTGAAGGGGTCGGCGTTCTCGTCCCACGCACGCTCGAGCAGCTCCTCGGCGCTCACGACGCCGCCTTCGGCGCTCATCAGCACCTCCAGCACGGCGAACTGCTTCCGCGTCACGGCGATGTACCGGTCGTCGCGGTAGACCTCGCGGCGGAACGGATCCAGCCGGAGCCCCGCCAGCTCCCGCACCGGCGGCCGGCTGTGACCGCGGCGACGATCCAGCGCCCGCAACCGCAGCACGAGCTCCTGCAGGTCGAAAGGCTTGGTGAGGTAGTCGTCGGCGCCCAGCTCGAATCCGGTCGCCTTGTCGTCGATCCGATCCGCCGCCGTGAGCATCAGGATCGGGATGCCGCTGCCGGATCGCACGATGTGCGCCGCCACGTCGTCGCCCGACGGGCCGGGAATGTCGCGATCGAGTACGGCGATGTCGTAGCCGTTGATGCTCAGCAGCTCGAGCGCAGTGTCGCCATCGCCCGCGATGTCGGCCGCGATCGCTTCGAGGCGCAGCCCGTCGCGGATCGCCTCCGCCATCAAGGGCTCGTCCTCGACCACCAGCACGCGCATGCCCTCGATGGTACGAGCCGGTGCATATCGTCCGCGTATCCGAAAACCCATACGCCCTCGCAACACGCGCGCGCGTTGGCTGGGAGCATGATCCCCACAACGACGGCCCCGGCGAGAACCCCCCGTGTGCTCGGCCGTGTGCTCGTGTCCCTGCTCATCGCCGCCCTCGCGATCGTCGGTGTCGCCGTGTATCGATCGGCGTCGGCCACTGTGCCGACCGGCGGCGCCGTCGATGGCGCATCGCAGGCAGACCCGCCGCCTGCCCCCGACGGCGCGGTCACCCTGGACGACGGGCTCCTCCCCTCCGGCGCGACGGCGTTCGACGAGGGGTACCCGGGCATCGCGGGTCTGTCGCACGATCTGCGAGAGGCGCTGCAGCGCGCGTCGCGCGATGCAGCCCACGACGACGTCGCAGTCCGTGTCAACAGCGGCTGGCGTTCGGCGGAGTACCAGGATCGGCTGCTGCAGGAGGCCGTGTCTCAGTACGGTTCGGCGGAGGAGGCTGCGCGCTGGGTGGCGTCGTCCGCAACCTCGGCCCATGTGGCGGGCGACGCGGTCGATGTCGGTTCGTACGACGCCGTGGACTGGCTGACAGCGCATGGCGCCGGCTACGGGCTCTGCCAGACGTACGGGAACGAATCCTGGCATTTCGAGCTGCGCCTCGAAGCGATCGATCGCGGTTGCCCGACGCCCTACGCCGATCCGACCCAGGACCCGCGCATACACGGGTGACGCCGCGTGCCGCGACGCCCGGTCAAAGCGAAAGGCCGCCCTGATCGGGCGGCCTTCTCGGTGGACCTGAGGGGACTCGAACCCCTGACCCCCTGCATGCCATGCAGGTGCGCTACCAGCTGCGCCACAGGCCCGGACGCTGTCCCCGCTCTCGCGGGGCAACTCGTCTAGCTTACAACACTCCGAAGGGTGCTCCGTACCAGCATCACTCTTCGGCGGTCGCCCGAGCGGGAAGGGTGATGGGTACCACGGGGCAGTCCTTCCACAGCCGCTCGAGGCCGTAGTAGACGCGCTCCTGCTCGTGGAACACGTGCACCACCAGGTCGCCGAAGTCGATGAGGATCCACCTCGACTCCTCACGCCCCTCACGACGCAGCCGCTTGTGGCCGGCTTCGAGCAGCTTGTCCTCGATCTCGTCGGCGATCGCCGCCACGTTGCGCTCGCTGCGCCCGGTGACGAGCAGGAAGATGTCGACGAGCGGTAGGGGCTCGGACACGTCGAGAGCGACGAGATCCTCGCCGCCCTTCGCGTCCGCCGCGGCCGCGGCGATCTGGAGCATGTCGTGCGACTGCGCGCTCGCCACCATCAGAACACTCCTGTCACGAAGGCGAGGATCAGAACGCCGACGAGGGCGAGGGCCAGCACGCCCGCGGTGATCGCGAGCGACATCATGAGCTTGCCGCCCTTCTCGGGCACCGGGGGCTTGATGACGTCGCCGGGCGCCTTCACCGTGCTCACCGCGGAGCTTGCGGCGATCGGCGTCGGCGAGGAGTGCGACGGGAGCTCGCCGTCGACCAGCGTGGCGTCGATCTCCTTGCCGTCGGCGGTGCCCTTGGCGTGGCCGGTGGACCCGAGGCCCTCCGGCAGGTTGAACGTGCCGGTGACGATCACCTCGCCGGTCGCGGTGACGGGCGCCACGAGCGGCGCGATCTCGGGCGCCTGCGACACGATCAGCGCGTTGGGGATCGCGATGGCGCCGGTCGTGCGCGTGAGCAGCTGGTCGAACGACGGCGGGAACTCGACGGCGGCGGGCTGGCCGGCGTCGGGTCCGGCGTCGAGAAGGCTGGCACCGAGGAGCGGGCTGACGGCCTTCGGCGGTGCAGGCGTCGCTTCGGCCTCGTCGTCGGCGGAGGCGCCGAACACGCTGTCGAGTGAGCGGTCCTCGATCTCGGGCTCCGGGGTCTGCTCCGCGAAGGCGGGAACCGGGACCGGGGCGACGGGCGCGGCCTGCTGCCAGCTCGGCGCGGGGGCCGGCGCCGGAGCGGGCTCCGCCTCGCGCGGGATGCCGAACAGTGCATGCACGCCGCTGTCGGTCGATACCGGGGACTCGTCAGGGGCGGGGGCGAAGAGCGACGGCGTGTGCTCGTCGAACGGCGCCACGGGTGGAGGGGCGACGGGGAACGCGAACGTCGGGGCGGTGCCGCCGGTGGCGGCGGCGTGGGCGGCGACCACCTCCGGCGTGATCACGGGCACCGACGCGGTGCGGATGCGCTCCTGCTGACGCGCCTGGCGGCGGGTGAGCGGAGACACGCCGAGGTCCACGGCGGAGTCGGGAACGGGCGCGGGCGCCACGGCGGCAGGCTCGGATGGGCGCGGGAACGGTGCGGCGGCGATGGGCGTGGGAGGCGGGGTCGACAGCGCGGCGTCGACAGGGGGCGCCACGACGGGCGCGGCCGGGGTCTCGATGGCCTCGTCGTCGCTCGGGGTCGGCGTGATCACGGGGGTGGACCCCGTGTTGCGCAGTTCGCGGATCTGCTTACGTGTGAGGGCTGGCGTCGCCGGGTGCTCGGGTGTACTCATTCCTTGCTCCGGTAGAGATGGTGCTTCGCAATGTATTGGACGACCCCGTCGGGTACGAGGTACCACACCGGGTGCCCTCGCTGAACTCGATCACGGCAGTCCGTCGATGAGATCGCGAGGGCGGGGATCTCGAGCTGGCTGACGTCGTCGCTGGGCAGGCCATCCGTGTTCAGTACGTGTCCAGGCCTGGACACCGCGACGAAGTGGGCGAGGTCCCACAACTCATCATGGTCCCTCCAACTGAGAATTTGCGCTATGGCATCGGCCCCGGTGATGAAGAACAGCTCCGCGTCCGGGCGCTGGGCCTTCAGATCGCGGAGCGTGTCTATGGTGTAGGTGGGGCCGTCACGGTCGATGTCGACGCGGCTGACCGTGAATCGGGGATTGGATGCCGTGGCGATGACGGTCATGAGATAGCGATGCTCGCTCGGCGAGACGTCGGCCTTCTGCCAGGGCTCGCCCGTCGGTACGAAGACGACCTCGTCGAGGTCGAACCACTGCGCCACCTCACTGGCGGCGACCAGGTGCCCATGATGGATGGGGTCGAACGTGCCGCCCATGACCCCGATCCTCGGGGCTGTCGCCAAGGACATACAGCAGCCTCAGTGGCCGTGCCCCGCTCGCTGCACGTCGTTCGCGTGGGCCTTGGCGTACGCCTCGGCCTTGTGCGCGTGGCGGTTCGCCACGTTGCGGTACGACAGCGTCACGATCGCCAGCGCGGCGAAGACAACGATCGCGGTGATGCCGTACCCGACGGTCTCGAGGGCGACGTTGCCGTGGTGCTCCGACTCTTCAGCGGCAAAGGCGAGGATCGTGGCGAGTGTCATTCGGGCTCCGTTCGGGTTCGCCTCTGGGGCGCGGGACTGGACAAGTCTATTCCGTTATGCGCGGACCTGCCCGGCACCCCGCGCGAGCCACTTCGAGCTCGTGAGTTCGGCGAGGCCCATCGGTCCGCGCGCGTGCAGCTTCTGAGTCGAGATGCCGACCTCGGCACCGAAGCCGAACTCGCCGCCGTCGGTGAACCGGGTCGAGGTGTTGGCCATCACCACCGCCGAGTCGACCTCGGCGAGGAAGCGCGCCTCGTTGGCGGCATCCTGCGTCACGATCGACTCCGTGTGGTGGGTCGAGTAGCGGCGGATGTGCGCGAGCGCGTCGTCGAGGTCGTCCACGACGCGCATCGCCAGATCGAGGCTGAGGTATTCGGTCGCCCAGTCCTCGTCGGTCGCGGGTGCGACGCCCGAAGCCAGACGCTCGACGGTCTCGTCGCCGTGGACGGTGACGCCGCTCTGCTGCAGGGCCTCGACGACGGGGCCGACGAGGCGGTCCGCGGCGCCCCGATGCACGAGGACGGTCTCGACAGAGTTGCACACGCTCGGCCGCTGGGTCTTGGCGTTCACCACGATGTCGCGCGCCCAGTCGAGGGGCGCCGTCTCGTCGAGGACGATGTGCACGACTCCTGCGCCGGTCTCGATGACCGGGACCGAGGACTCGGTCACGACCGTCTCGATCAGCTGCGCACTGCCGCGCGGCACGAGCACATCGACGATGCCGCGGGCGTGCATCAGCTCACGGGCTCCCTCACGGCCGAACTCGTCCACCGTCTGGATGGCCTCGGGGTCGATCCCGCGGTCTGCCAGTGCGCCGCGCATCGCGCGCACGAGCGCGGCGTTCGTGTGCTCCGCCGCGGTGCCGCCTCGGAGCACGACCGCGTTGCCGGAGCGCAGGGCGAGGGCCGCGATGTCGACCGTGACGTTGGGCCGGGCCTCGTAGATCGAGCCCACCACCCCGAACGGCACCGCGACCTTGGTGAGCGAGACGCCGTTCGCCAGGGCGCGCTCGTCGAGGATCCGGCCGACCGGGTCGGGCAGCGCGGCGATCTCGCGCACCGCCGCAGCGAGGGAGGCGACGCGCGGCTCGTCGAGACGCAGACGGTCCTGCAGAGCCGTCGACAGTCCGCTCTCCGTCCCTCGGCGGAGGTCGTCCTGGTTGGCCGCCACGATATCCGGCGCCGAGGCCTCGATCGCGTCGGCGATCGCGAGGAGCGCATCGCGCTTCGCTTCGTCACCGAGGAGGCCGATGCTGCGCGCGGCATCCTTGGCGAGCAGCATCCGTTCGCGTGCCGTCGTGGCGGTGGTGGTCATCCGCCCAGTCTATCGAGCGCCGTCCGCACCGGACCGGTCGCGGCGGGCGCGGTGGGCTCGGGATTCGGCTGGAACCACGTGCCGATCTCGTCGCCCGACAGCGCTTCGCCGACGAGGTCCGCGCTCGTGACGAGGACGCCGATCCCGGATGCCGCAGCCAGACGCGCGGCGGACACCTTGGTCGCCGCTCCCCCGGTGCCGACGCTGTTGACGACGACGGAGCCGAACTCGAAGCCGTGCAGGTCGTCGCCGTACGAGACGTGCGGGATCGGCCGAGCGCCTGGCTCGTCCGGCGGACGCGTGTACAGGCACTCGATGTCGCTCAGGAGCACCAGCGCGTCAGCGCCGATCAGCTGCGCGACCAGCGCGGCCAGTCGGTCGTTGTCGCCGAAGCGGATCTCGTGTGTCGCGACGGTGTCGTTCTCGTTGACGATCGGGAGGATGCGCAGGCCCAGGAGCCGCTCCATGGCGCGGCGCGCGTTGGAGCGGTGCGTCGCGTTCTCGAGGTCGCCCGCGGTGAGGAGCACCTGCCCGGCGACGATGCGGAACGGCCGCAGCGACTCCTGGTAGCGGTAGATGAGCACGTTCTGGCCCACCGCGGCCGCCGCCTGCTGGGTGGCGAGGTCGCTCGGACGCTCATCGAGGAGCAGGTAGGGCATCCCTGTCGCGATGGCGCCGGACGAGACGAGCACGACCTCCGTGCCGCGGCCGTGGGCGGCCGCCAGGGCGTCGACGATCGGCTTGATCTTGTGGGCGTTGTCGCCGCTGATGGAGGAGGACCCGACTTTGACGACGACGCGGCGGGCGAGCGGGAGGTCGCTGCGCTCCCGCGCGCTCACTCCTCGTCCTCCTGGTCGCGGTAGCGCTGGGCGATCCGCTCGGCCTCGAGCTCCGCGCGCGCCTCCGCCTTCGCATCCATCATGTCGTGGTACCGCTCGCGGCGCTCCGACGTCGTGCGGCGGTTGTCGCGCAGCAGTCGCGGGTCGGTGCCGCGCGGTGCCGTCATGAGCTCGGCGTTCGACGAGATCGAGGGCTCCCAGTCGAACACGATGCCGTCGCCCTCGCCGATCACCACGGTCGCACCCGGGGTTGCGCCTGCGCGGAACAGCTCGTCCTCGACACCGAGCTTCTCGAGGCGGTCGCCGAGGTAGCCGACCGCCTCCTCGTTCTGGAAGTCGGTCTGCTGCACCCACTTGAGCGGCTTGTCGCCGAGGATGCGGTAGATGTTGCCGTAGGTGCCGCCTTCGACGCGGACCGAGAAGTCCTTCTGCGAACCCTTCGGCCGGATGACGATGCGCTCGGGCGCGGGAGCCGCCGCCTGCTCGGCGCGGTGCTTCGCGACGATGTCGCCCAGCGCGAAGGTGAGCTGACGCAGTCCTTCGTGGCTCACGGTCGAGATCTCGAACACGCGGAAGCCGCGCGCCTCCAGGTCGGGGCGGACCAGGTCCGCGAGGTCCTTCGCCTCGGGGACGTCGACCTTGTTGAGCGCCACCAGCTGCGGGCGCTCGAGCAGCGGCAGCTGCCCGTCGGGAACGGGGTAGGCGGCGAGCTCGGCGAGAATGACATCGAGGTCGCTGAGCGGGTCGCGGCCAGGCTCGAGCGTCGCGCAGTCGAGGACGTGGACGAGCGCCGTGCAGCGCTCGACATGGCGGAGGAACTCGAGACCGAGTCCCTTGCCCTCGCTCGCGCCCTCGATGAGACCGGGCACGTCGGCGACGGTGAAGCGCTGCTCCCCCGCCTGAACGACCCCGAGGTTGGGGTGAAGCGTGGTGAACGGGTACTCGGCGATCTTGGGCCGTGCGGCTGAGATCGCGGCGATGAGACTCGACTTGCCCGCGGACGGGAAGCCGACGAGCGCGACGTCGGCGACGGTCTTGAGCTCGAGGAGGACATCGCCCTCCCAGCCGGGCGTGCCGAGCAGCGCGAAGCCCGGCGCCTTTCGCTTGGGGTTGGCGAGGGCGGCGTTGCCCAGACCGCCGAGACCGCCGGGGGCGGCGACGAAGCGCATGCCCGGCTCGATCATGTCGACGATCACCTCGCCCGAGGGGTCCTTCACGACGGTGCCGACAGGGACGGCCAGCTCGAGCGGCTCGCCCGCGGCACCCGATCGGTGGTCGCCCATGCCGAAGCCGCCGTTGCCGCTGGAGCGGTGCGGCGAGTGGTGGTACGACAGCAGCGTCGTGACCTGCGGGTCGGCGACGAGCACGACGTCACCGCCGTGGCCGCCGTTGCCGCCATCGGGGCCGGCGAGCGGCTTGAACTTCTCGCGCTTGACCGACACGCAGCCGTTGCCGCCCTTGCCGGCGCGCAGATGCAGCGTCACCCGATCGACGAACGTGACCATGCGGTCCCCCCTGAGGTCTGGTGCTCCCCGGTGTCCGGGAAGGGATAAAGGGAAAGGGCGAGCCGAAGCCCGCCCCTTCCGGTAAACCGTGCGACTCGCTGGATTACTCAGCGACCGCCACGATGTTGACGACCTTGCGGCCGCCCTTCTGGCCGAACTCGACCGAGCCCGCAGCAAGCGCGAACAGCGTGTCGTCGCCACCGCGGCCGACGTTGGCGCCGGGGTGGAAGTGCGTGCCACGCTGGCGGACGAGGATCTCGCCGGCGTTGACGGCCTGGCCGCCGAAACGCTTCACGCCGAGGCGCTGAGCGTTGGAGTCACGACCGTTGCGGGTGGAGCTTGCGCCCTTTTTGTGTGCCATCTCTGCGTCTCCTGTGGCTTACTTGATGCCGGTGACCTTGACGCGCGTGAGGTCCTGACGGTGCCCCTGGCGCTTCTTGTAGCCGGTCTTGTTCTTGAACTTCTGGATCACGATCTTCGGGCCGCGCTCCTCACCGAGCACCTCGGCGGTCACGGTGACCTTCGCGAGCTTGTCGGCGTCGGTCGTGACGGTGTCACCGTCGACGAAGAGCACCGCGGGGAGCTCGATCTTGTCGCCGATCTTCGCGGCCTGACGGTCGAGAACGACGATCGTGCCGACCTCGACCTTCTCCTGCCGGCCGCCGGCGCGCACAACTGCGTAAACCACTTCACACCTGTTTCTTCTGGGAGCGCGCGCACGCACTCGGGGACGTCAACGAAGACTTGGTGCGGATATCTCGACGCACCAAGGGTCTACTTTATCAGATGGCGGAACAGTCCGCGAAAGCACGCCGCCGCCGTGTCGCGGCGTGCGGTGCGTAGGATCTGCACGTGGCGATCCTGATCGACGATCCTCTGTGGCCGGCGCACGGCCGGCTGTGGGCGCATCTGGTGACCGACACGGACCTCGCGGAGCTCCACGCGTTCGCTGCGGCGAACGGCATCCCCGCGCGTGGATTCGACCTCGATCACTATGACGTGCCCGAAGAGGCGCACGCGCGTCTGGTCGCGGCCGGCGCCCAGCACGTGAGCGGGCACGAGCTCGTGCGACGCCTCATCGCGTCCGGACTTCGCGTGCGGGGGCGCGACCGCCGCTGACTCACCGCGGCGCGACCGCGGACAGTTCGAGCACGTCGGCCGCGCGCCGGGGGCCGTCGAAGGCACGGATCGCGACGCCGAGCCGCTGGGCCCGTCCGCCGGTGCGATCATCGGCCAGCGTCCGCCGGATCGCGCGACGGATCGCGGCGGGTTCCGTCCGCCGCGACATCGTCGCTCCGACACCCGCGCGGGCCACCGCGCGCCCGATGCGCGGCTGGGCGGAGGTCGGCTCGAGAGGGAGCGTGCGCACCGGGATGCCGTGGGCCAACGCGGCGAGAGTGGTGCCGTGTCCGCCATGACCGACCACGAGCGAGGCCTCAGGGAAGAGCTCGTCGTGCGGCATCCACTCGTGCACTTCGATCCCGAGGGGCGCCGTCCCGGCCTGGGCCGGGACGGCGCGACATGCTCAGTCCTCCGACGGCGTGTGGGGCACCGGGGTGCCCGTGAGGGCCGCGGTCGTCACGCGGCGGCGCGCGCGACCCTGGCCCGGAGCCTTGGGCTCCGGAAGGGCGTTGAGCACCGAGTCGAGGAGGAGATCCTTCTCGGTGCGGTTCTCCTTCTTCGCGCCGGAATCCTGACGCTTCTTGCGCGGCTTCTTCGGGCGCTCGGCCGGGGCCTGCTCGACGACGGGGGCCGCCTCGACGGGCGAGGCCTCCTCGCTGTGATGGATCGTGGATGCCGCGATCTGTGCGAGCGCCGACTTCACGCCCTCGGTGATCACGTGGGTGCCGTTCGAGCCGCCGCTGGTCGCGGGAGCCGGTGCGCCGCCACGCGGGCGACGGCCGGACGACGGCGCACCGCTCGCTGCGGGCACGCGGTGCTTCACGACCGGGTCGTGGTGCACGATCAGGCCGCGCCCCGCGCAGACCTCGCACGCCTCGCTGAACGTCTCGAGGAGGCCGAGGCCGAGCTTCTTGCGCGTCATCTGCACGAGTCCGAGCGAGGTGACCTCGGCGACCTGGTGCTTCGTCCGGTCGCGGCTCAGGCACTCGACGAGACGCCGCAGCACGAGATCGCGGTTGGACTCGAGCACCATGTCGATGAAGTCGACGACGATGATCCCGCCGATGTCACGCAGGCGCAGCTGGCGGACGATCTCCTCCGCGGCTTCGAGGTTGTTCTTGGTGACCGTCTCTTCGAGATTTCCGCCCGAGCCGACGAACTTGCCCGTGTTGACGTCGACGACGGTCATCGCCTCGGTGCGGTCGATGACCAGCGAGCCGCCGGAAGGCAGCCACACCTTGCGGTCGAGGGCCTTCTCGATCTGCTCGGTCACGCGGAAGACGTCGAACGGGTCGTGCTCCCCCTCGTAGCGCTCCACGCGCTCCAGGAGGTCGGGCGCCACGGACTCGAGGTACTTCGAGATCGTGTGGTGCGCGTCGTCGCCCTGGATGAGCATCTTCGAGAAGTCCTCGTTGAAGACGTCGCGGACGATCTTGACGAGGAGGTCGGGCTCCGAGTGCAGCAGCGCCGGCGCCTGGATCGTCTCGATCTGCTTCGAGATGTGCTCCCACTGGTTCGTGAGGCGCTGCACATCGCGCGTCAGCTGATCCTCGGTGGCGCCTTCGGCCGCGGTGCGCACGATGACGCCGGACGACTCGGGCAGCACCTCCTTGAGGATCTTCTTGAGGCGCGCCCGCTCGGTGTCGGGGAGCTTGCGCGAGATGCCGTTCATGTTGCCGCCCGGCACGTACACGAGGTACCGGCCGGGGAGCGAGATCTGACTCGTGAGGCGGGCGCCCTTGTGCCCGACCGGATCCTTCGTGACCTGGACGAGCACACGGTCGCCGGTCTTGAGCGCGAGCTCGATCCGGCGCGGCTGGTTGCCGGTCTCGACGGCGTCCCAGTCGACCTCGCCGGAGTACAGCACCGCGTTGCGACCGCGTCCGATGTCGACGAACGCGGCCTCCATGCTCGGCAGGACGTTCTGGACGCGGCCCAGGTACACGTTGCCGATGAGCGACGCGTCCTGGTTGCGGGCGACGTAGTGCTCCACGAGCACGTTGTCCTCCAGCACGGCGATCTGGATGCGCCCGTTGCGCGAGCGCACGATCATGTCGCGGTCGACGGCCTCACGGCGGGCGAGGAACTCCGCCTCGGTCACGACCGCACGGCGGCGGCCCGCCTCGCGGCCGTCGCGGCGGCGCTGCTTCTTGGCTTCGAGACGCGTCGAGCCCTTGATGCGCTGCGGCTCGGTGATGAGCTCGACAGCGCGCTGACGCGGCTGCGACGGCTCGGAAGGCGCGGAGGCCTCGTCCCGGCCCTCGCCGCGACGGCGGCTGCGGCGGCGCGAGGTGCTCGACGATGCCCCGGTCTCGGGCTCCGGCTCGGGCTGCTGGCGGCCAGGACGCGCCGGAAGCGGCGTGATCTCCGGCGCGTAGAACATGAGCTGCGTCGACACGGCCGACACGAACACCTCGGGGAGCAGCCCCAGGGTCACCGCGGTCACCGCCTCGGGCTCGGCTTGCGCCTCAGGCTCGGCTTGCGCCTCGGGCTCCGGCTCGGCAGGTGCTTCAGCCTGGGCCGGTGCCTCGGGCTCCGGCTCGGCAGGCGCTTCAGCCTGGGCCGGTGCCTCGGGCTCCGGCGCGGTTTCAGCATCGACCTCGGCCGGTGCCTCAGCCGTGGGCTCATCCTGAGTCGCGGCGTCAGCCACGGGCTCGGGCGCGGTCTCCGCGTCTGCCGCGGGTTCGGCCTCCGCCGCCGACTCGGACACCGCTCCGGTCGCCTCGGCCGGGCTCACCTCAGCCTGCTCGGAGACCTCGACGGTCTCCTGGGGCTCCTCTACCGGCGAGTCCGCGTCTGCCGCTGTCGTCAGCGGCGCGTCCGGTTCGGTCTGAGGGGTGAATTCTGCATCGGTTCCATCAGCCATCACTGGCGTACTCCTTGCGGGGCGACACCGCGCGTCGCCCGGCGAAATCTCGTGCAGCGCCGCCCATGCCCTCTGGACGGGGCGGTGCCGCGAACTCACTCGGTCTGCAGCGGTCGTCCGGCGCTAGGCGGATGCTCGCGCTGCCAAGGGCATTCGTCGCCCTGAAGTCTTCTGGTGATGATCGTCACGGCGCGGCCGTGGGTCATCGCCCCCATTATCGCACTTCCCCCGCCAGAATGCCCATTCGCCCGGCAACCGCGCCTTCCCCACGCCGCGGATCGGCGATTTGCCACGGCGCGAGGGTGCGGCATCCGCGCAGAACTCGATGTCATAATCCGAGGCATGCCCGAGCAGCAGACCCACACCCGTCCGACCGGTCTCGCCATATGGCTCGTGATCGCGGGTGTGATCGGGTGGTGGGCGGCGTTCTCGCTGACGGTGGAGAAGTTCGAGAAGCTCGCGAATCCCGACGCGATCGCGTCCTGCGACCTGAGCGTGCTCGTGCAGTGCAGCGCGAACCTCGAGTCGTGGCAGGGCAGCGCGTTCGGGTTCCCGAACCCGGTCCTCGGGCTCACCGGCTGGGTCGCACCGATCGTCGTCGGCATGGCGATCCTCGCGCGGGCCCGGTTCGCTCGGTGGTTCTGGTGGTGCTTCTGGGCCGGCATCGCGTTCGCGTTCGGCTTCGTGATCTGGCTCATCGGCCAGAGCATCTACGCGCCCAACCTGCACACGCTGTGCCCGTGGTGCATGGTGACCTGGTCGGTCACCATCCCCACGTTCTACGCGGTGACGCTGCACATGCTCCGCGCCGGCATCGTTGCGGCATCCGACCGGGTCCGCGATGTCGCCGACCGGCTCATGGTGTGGGTACCGCTGGCGGCGATCGTGAGCTACGCGATCATCCTGCTGCTGGCGCAGCTCGAGATGAACGCCGTCGTCAACATCTGGCAGACGCTGTTCGGCTGACCCCGGAGTCGCGCCCGGGGGTCAGCCGACGTGCGATCAGCCGAACCAGATCTCGAGCTCGCGCGCGGCGGACTCCGGGCTGTCGGAGCCGTGCACCAGGTTCTGCTGCACCTTCAGGCCCCAATCGCGGCCGAAGTCCCCGCGGACCGTGCCGGGCGCGGCCGTCGTGGGGTCGGTCGTGCCCGCGAGCGAGCGGAAGCCCTCGATCACGCGGTTGCCGGCGAGGCGGATCGCGACCGACGGCCCCGACATCATGAACTCGAGCAGCGGCTCGTAGAACGGCTTGCCCTCGTGCTCGGCATAGTGGCGCTCCAGCGTCTCGCGGTCGGGCTCGACGAGGCGGATGTCGACGAGGGCGTACCCCTTCGCCTCGATGCGGGCGAGGATCGCGCCGGTGAGGCCGCGAGCGACGCCGTCGGGCTTGACGAGGACGAGGGTCTCTTCGATGGGCATGCGGGACCTTTCGTTGCTGATCAGGCGTGGGGAGGAGGATCCGCCGCAAGGCGCGCGTTGCGCCGGTCGAGAGCGGCCCCCTTGATCGTCGCATACCCGTACATGCCGCCGAAAATGAGCGCGACGATCGCGAGCGCCGGCACGAGGAAGGCACCGAGCAGGACGACCGCCTGCAGCGCCCAGCCGAGCACGATGCCCCAGCGGTAGCGCACGACCCGCGTCGTGAGGATCATCAGCACTGCCAGTCCGGCGCCGGCGACGATGCCCCACCACGGTTCGATCGACGCGGGAAGCGCCTTCAGACCGTAGACGACCAGGCCGCCGAGGAAGACGACGATCGACTCGAAGCCGAGCACGATCGTGGCCAGCGACTCGGCCGCACCGCGCGGGCGACGGGGTTTCGGCTGCTTCTCGCCGGTCACTCGCTCCACCCGGACTTCCAGTCCTCTTCCGCCGCGAGGGCGAGGGCCTCTCCCGCGAGCACCACTGATCCGGCGATCACGACAGCACGTCGGTCGGATGCCGCAGCCCACGCGCGTGCCGCCGCTGCGGCATCGGCGAGGTCACGGTGAACGGAGACGCGCAGATCGTGCGCCTCCGCGAGGTCGGCGATGGCATCCGCGTCCTCCGCCCGCTCGGAGTCGGGGGCGGTGGCGAACACGTGGGCGGCGACGGGTGCGATCTCGGACACGATTCCGGCAGCATCCTTGTCGGAGAGCACACCGAGCACCACGCCCCATTCGTCGAAGTCGAACGCCTCGCGCAGCGCCGTGACGAGGGCGCGGGCGCCGTGCGGATTGTGTGCCGCGTCGACCAGCACGGTCGGGGCGGCGCCGACGAGCTGGAGGCGTCCGGGCGAGGTCACTCCGCCGAGGCCCTCCGCCAGCACGTCCCCGGCGATCGGCTGCGACGCGCCGCCGACGAGCGACTCGACGGCCGCGATCGCGAGCGCCGCGTTGAAGCCCTGGTGGGCGCCGTACAGCGGCAGGTACTCGTCCTCGTAGGTGCCGGCGAGGCCGCGCACGCTGATCTGCTGCCCGCCGACGGCGAGTCGCTGCTGCGCGAGTGCGAACTCGGAGCCCTCGAAGGCGATCGAGGCGCCGTGTGCGGCCGCGGCTTCGCGCAGCACCGCCTCGGCGGCGGCATCCTGCCGTGCCGACACGACTGCGGCGCCGTCCTTGATGATTCCTGCCTTGACGGCAGCGATCTCGGCGATGGTGTCGCCGAGCCGGTCCGCGTGGTCGAGATCGATGGGCGCGAACACCGCGACGTCGCCGTCGGCGGTGTTGGTGGAGTCCCACGACCCGCCCATGCCCACCTCGAGCACGAGGACGTCGATCGGCGCGTCGGCGAAGGCGACGAAGGCGAGGACCGTGAGCAGCTCGAAGAACGTGAGGGCCGCGTCGCCGCTCGCGGCGAGCTCGGCATCGACCAGGTCGACGAACGGCAGGATCTCGTCCCACGCGTCGGCGACCGCCGCGTCGTCGATCGGCTCACCGTCGACCATGATCCGCTCGGTGAACCGCTCGAGGTGAGGACTGGTGAACAGGCCCGTGCGCAGGCCGTGCGCGCGCACGAGGGTCTCGATCATGCGGCTGGTCGACGTCTTGCCGTTGGTGCCGGTGACGTGCACGACGCGGTACGTCTTCTGCGGGTCGTCGAGCAGCTCGAGCACCCGGCGAGTGCGCTCCACGCGCGGCTGCACCCACCGCTCCCCCTGGCGCTGCAGGAGCGCCTCGTAGACGGCGTCGGCGCGCTTACGGTCGCGATCACTCATGCCGTGGCCTCCGTCCGGCCGACCGAGACGGTGAACGCGCCGCGGTTGGCGTAGGTTCCGGCGTCGACCACGGCCTCGAACTCGATGGGTGCCGCGGAATCACCGGATGCTGCGAGCTCTGCCGTGCGCGTCCGCACGGTGTGCGCGAGCGCGAGCGTCTCGCCTGCCACATCTGCGACGTCGAACGCCGTCGCGACGGCCTCGCCGTCGGCGTCGTCGTCGAACACGAGACCGAGACGGATGCGATCGCTCACGTCGAAGCCTGCCGCCTTGCGGGTGTCCTGGACGGCGCGGATCACGTCGCGGGCCAGGCCCTCCGCCTCGAGCTCGGGCGTCGTCGTCGTGTCGAGCAGCACGAAGCCGTCGCCCGCCAGAAGCGCGATGGCCGTGCCGTCGGCGACGCCACCCGCCTCGAGGGTGAGGTCGTACTCCCCCGGCTCCAGGGCGATGCCGTCGACGACCACGACACCGTCGCGCTCCTCCCACACGCCCGCCTTCGCACCCGAGATCACGTGCTGGACCTGCTTGCCCAGGCGTGGACCCGCGGCGCGCGCGTTCACGCTGAGTCGCTTGCTGATGCCGTAGCGCTCCGAGACGTCGTCACCGAGCTCGATGAGCTCGACCGACTTCACGTTGAGCTCATCGCGCAGAATGCCGTCGAACTGCGCGAGGGACGCGGCATCCGGAACCGCCACCGTCAGGGTGGGAAGCGGCAGGCGCACCCGACGGCCCTCCTTCTTGCGCAGCGCGTTGGCCACGCTGGATGCCTCGCGGACGGCGTCCATGGCGGTGCGGATGTCGTCCGCCGCGGGGAAGGCGCCGGCGTCGGGCCAGTCCTGCAGATGGACGCTGCGCCCGCCGGTGAGGCCCTGCCAGATCTTCTCGGAGACGAGCGGGATGAGCGGTGCCGCGACGCGTGTGAGCGTCTCGAGGACCGTGTAGAGCGTGTCGAACGCTTCGCGGCTCGACGGATCGTCGGAGACGCCGACCCAGAACCGGTCCCGCGAGCGGCGGATGTACCAGTTGGTGAGCGCCTCCGCGAAGTCACGGACCTTCGCCGCAGCCAGCGTCGAATCGAGCACCTCGAGGTCGGCGGCGACATCGCGCACCAGGTCGCCCGTCAGCGCCAGGATGTAGCGGTCGAGCACATTCGTCGAATCGGTGCGCCACGACGCCTGGTAGCCCTCGCCGCCGGCGCCGCCGGCGGCGTTGGCGTACGTCGCGAAGAAGTACCACGCGTTCCACAGCGGCAGCAGGAACTCGCGCACGCCTGCCCGGATGCCCTCCTCGGTCACGATGAGGTTGCCGCCGCGCAGCACGGAGCTCGACATCAGGAACCAGCGCATCGCGTCGGAGCCGTCGCGGTCGAACACCTCGCTGACGTCGGGGTAGTTGCGCAGCGACTTCGACATCTTGAGCCCGTCGCTGCCCAGCACGATGCCGTGACACGACACCCCGGTGAACGCCGGGCGGTCGAACAGGGCCGTCGAGAGCACGTGCATCACGTAGAACCAGCCGCGCGTCTGCCCGATGTATTCGACGATGAAGTCGGCCGGCGAGTGCTCGTCGAACCAGTGCTGGTTCTCGAACGGGTAGTGCACCTGCGCGTAGGGCATCGAACCCGAGTCGAACCAGACGTCGAACACATCCTCGATGCGGCGCATGGTGCTCTTGCCGGTCGGGTCGTCCGGGTTCGGGCGCGTCAGGTCGTCGATGTACGGGCGGTGCAGGTCGACCTCGCCGTCGGCATTCGTCGGGAGGCGCCCGAAGTCCCGTTCGAGTTCCTCCAGCGACCCGTAGACGTCGACGCGCGGGTGCTCAGGGTCATCGCTCTTCCACACCGGGATCGGCGAGCCCCAGTACCGGTTACGGCTGATCGACCAGTCCCGCGCACCGTCGAGCCACTTGCCGAACTGGCCGTGCTTGACGTTCTCCGGCACCCAGGTGATCTGCTCGTTGCCCGCGAGCATGCGGTCCTTGATGTCGGTGACGCGCACGAACCAGCTCGACACTGCGCGGTAGATCAGGGGGTTCCGGCAGCGCCAGCAGTGCGGGTACGAGTGCTCGTAGCTCGCGTCGCGCAGCAGGCGCCCCTCCTGCCGGAGCAGGCGGATGAGCGGACGGTTGGCGTCCATCCACAGCTCGCCGGCGACATCCGTCACCTGCGGGAGGAATCGTCCGCCGTCGTCGAGGCTCATGATGAGCGGGATGCCGGCGGCCTCGGTGATCCGCTGGTCATCCTCACCGAAGGCCGGGGCCTGGTGGACGATGCCGGTGCCGTCGCCGGTGGTGACGTAGTCGTCGACGAGGATGCGCCAGGCGTGCTTCGTGCCCCAGATCGAGGCATCCGCGTAGTAGTCGAAAAGGCGGTCGTACGTGACGTTCTCGAGATCGGCGCCCCGCACCGTCTGCTCGACGGCGTCGCGTGCGGCCTCGGCGGAGTCGTACCCGAGGTCCTTCGCGTAGCCCGCGAGCAGATCCTCCGCGAGGAGGTATCGGTGTGCGGTCGCGCCCTCGGGGTCGTCGCCCGCCGGCACGTCCGCCGCGCCGAGGGGACCGCCGGGAACGACGGCGTAGCGGATGTCGGGGCCCACGGCGAGGGCGAGGTTCGTGGGCAGGGTCCACGGGGTCGTCGTCCACGCGAGAGCGCGCACGCCGGTCAGCCCGAGCGCCTCGGCCTTCACGCCCGTGAGCGGGAACGTGATCGTCACCGACGGGTCCTGGCGCATCTTGTAGACGTCGTCGTCCATGCGCAGCTCGTGGGCCGACAGCGGGGTCTCGTCGCGCCAGCAGTACGGCAGCACGCGGTGCCCCTCGTAGGCGAGGCCCTTGTCGTAGATCGTCTTGAACGCCCACAGCACGGATTCCATGTACGTGAGGTCGAGCGTCTTGTATCCGCGCTCGAAGTCGACCCAGCGCGCCTGGCGGGTGACGTAGTCCTCCCACTCCCGCGTGTACGCCAGGACCGACTCCCGCGACTTCGCGTTGAACGTGGCGATTCCCATCGCCTCGATCTCGCTCTTCTCGGTGATCCCGAGCTGCTTCATCGCCTCGAGCTCGGCCGGGAGGCCATGGGTGTCCCAGCCGAAGACGCGATCGACCTTCTTGCCCCGCATCGTCTGGAAGCGCGGGAAGACGTCCTTCGCGTACCCGGTCAGGAGGTGGCCGTAGTGCGGCAGCCCGTTGGCGAAGGGCGGGCCGTCGTAGAAGACCCACTCCTCGGCGGCGTCGCGCTGGTCGATGGACGCGCGGAAGGTGCGGTCGGCCTCCCAGAACGCGAGCATCTCCTGCTCGATCTCGGGGAAGCGGGGGCTCGGAACGACAGTGGCCGGCGCGGCGTCGGCCGCGGGCCCGAAGGCGGAGGGGCGGGGGTAGGTCATCTTCTCTCGCAGGTGCTCGCTCGTGTGCTTCCTGCGGGGACGACACTGCTGGATCCCTGACCAGACGTACCGCGGTACCACCCTGCATTGGCGCTCGGGCCCTTCGACAGGCTCAGGGACCGAGACGCCCTCTCTCACAGCGGCTGTGACGGGCCTGACCCGCTCGGTTCTAATGGGGGCGCCACGTGCGTGGGGTCCTGTTCTTCCGAGAGCTCCCCGGTGATGGCCGGATCCGCGCTGGTCCGACGAGTCTACCGTGGCTGTGCAAGAGGGAATGCGACGACCGCTGCCGGGGTTTCTGGACTCGTGCCAAGATTGACGCCCGTGACCGCAGCAGCACCCGAACCCGCACTCGCCCTCGAGACCGCCCCGACGCGACGCGTCGCATGGGCGTCGATGGTGGGCACCTCCCTCGAGTCCTTCGACTTCTACCTGTTCGCCTACTTCTCGGCGTTCTTCGTCGGCCCTCTGTTCTTCGACCCGCTGGGCGAGTTCGGTGCGACCAGCGCGGCGTTCCTCACCATCGCCCTCGCGTTCGTCGTGCGCCCGATCGGCGCGGTGATCTTCGGCTACATGGGCGACCGGCTCGGGCGCCGTGCGACCCTCTTGTGGACCGTCGCCATCATGGGCGTCGCGACCGGCCTGATCGGCGTCCTCCCCACCTATGCACAGGCGGGGTGGCTCGGTGCGATCCTGCTGATCCTCCTCCGCATCGCGCAGGGTCTCTCGCTCGGCGGCGAGTGGGGCGGCTCGATCCTCATCGCCACCGAGAACTCGGGTCCGCTCAAGCGCGCCTTCTACGCCGCGGTCCCCCAGCTCGGATCCCCCGTGGGCTCGATCCTGTCCGCCACGGTGTTCATCGTGCTGACCGCGGTCCTCCCGGCGGACCAGATCGCCGAGTGGGGCTGGCGCATCCCGTTCCTGCTCGCGATCCCGCTGCTGCTGGTGTCGCTGTACCTGCGGTGGTCGATCACCGAGACGCCGGTGTTCGAGCGCGTTGTCGCCGAGGGACGCCGCGACCGCGTCCCCTTCCTCACGATGTTCGCGAAGCGCCCCGGTGCCATGGCCATCGCCATCGGCGCCGCCCTGCTCGGCATCGGGTCGTACTCGCTGATGAACACGTACACGGTCAACTACGGCGTGGAGCAGCTGGGCTTCAGCTTCCAGGACCTCCTCATCGCGACCACGATCGGCGGCCTGCTGCAGCTGGTCACCATCCCGCTGTTCGGCGTGTGGGCGAGCCGCGTGGGATCCGCCAACGTCGTGGTGTGGGGCGCCCTGGGCACACTCCTCATCACGTTCCCGATGTACTTCCTGCTCCAGTTCGCGACCTTCCCGATCCTCATCGCGACGATGCTGGTCGGCGGCATCCTGCCGACGATGGCCTGGGCCGCGCTCGGGGGTCTCATGAACGACCTCTTCCCCGATCGATTCCGGTACTCGGCGCTGTCGTTCGCGTACGCCCTGGCGGCGACGATCAGCGGTTTCGTGCCCTACCTCACGTTCGAGCTCGGTGTGGCGACGGGCTTCGTGTGGTGGCACCCGGGTGTGATCCTCGCGATCATGTCGGTCATCACCCTCGTGTCCGCGTTGTTCGCTTCCCGGCGCACCGTCGAGCCCGAGTTCGCGAGTGCCCCGGAGACCGTGACGACCGGCGCCTGAGCGCAGACGCCTGACCGCGAGCGGATGCCGGGACCCCCGGCATCCGCTCGCTTTTCCCGGTGGATCCACACCCGGGTAGAATCGTGCGACATCCCACACTCAGGCACGCACACACGGTGCCGCACATATCGCTCGAGGAGACGCCATGACCGACGCCCGCCCCGCACAGGGTCAGATCCCGGACAAGCCCGCGCTGGAGGGCCTCGAGGAGAAGTGGGATGCCGCGTGGTCCGGGCAGGGCACTTACCTGTTCGACCGCGCCCGTGCCGCGCAGGTCGGCCGCGCCGGCGTGTACTCGGTCGACACTCCCCCGCCGACGGCGTCCGGGAGCCTGCACATCGGGCACGTGTTCTCGTTCACGCACACCGACCTCAAGGTGCGCTACGAGCGCATGCGGGGCAAGACCGTGTTCTACCCGATGGGCTGGGACGACAACGGACTTCCCACCGAACGCCGTGTGCAGAACTACTACGGGGTGCGCTGCGACCCGTCGCTGCCCTACGACGCGGACTTCACGCCGCCGTTCGAAGGCGGCGACAACAAGTCCAGTCGCGCCGCCGACCAGGTGCCTGTCAGCCGCCGCAACTTCATCGAGCTGTGCGAGAAGCTCACCGTCGAGGACGAGAAGCACTTCGAGGCGCTCTTCCGCCAGCTCGGCCTCAGCGTCGACTGGACCCAGACGTATCGCACGATCTCCGACGACACGATCCGCACCAGCCAGCGCGCGTTCCTGCGCAACCTCGAGCGCGGGGAGGCCTACCAGGATCTCGCCCCCACCATGTGGGACATCGACTTCCGCACCGCCATCGCGCAGGCCGAGCTCGAAGAGCGTGAGCAGCCCGCCGCCTTCCACCGCGTCGCTTTCCACCGCACCGACGGCGCCGGAGACGTCCACATCGAGACCACTCGCCCCGAGCTGCTGCCCGCGTGCGTCGCGCTGGTCGCACACCCCGACGACGAGCGCTACCAGCCTCTCTTCGGCTCGACCGTGCGCACGCCCCTGTTCGACGTCGAGGTGCCTGTGCTCGCGCACCCGCTCGCTCAGCCCGACAAGGGCTCGGGCATCGCCATGATCTGCACCTTCGGCGACGTGACCGACATCATCTGGTGGCGCGAGCTGGATCTGCCGAACCGCACCATCCTCGGCCTCGACGGCCGTGTCGTGTCGGAGGCGCCCGAGGCGATCGCGACGGATGCCGGACAGGCGGCGTACGCGGAGCTCGCAGGCAAGACGGTGTTCAGCGCCAAGAAGCGCATCGTCGAGCTGCTGCAGGAGTCCGGCGAGCTGATCGGCGACCCGAAGCCGTTCACCCACGTCGTGAAGTTCTACGAGAAGGGCGATCGCCCGATGGAGATCGTCTCGACGCGTCAGTGGTACATCCGCAACGGCGCTCGCGACGAGTCGCTGCGTGACAAGCTCATCGCGCTCGGCAAGGACATGTCGTGGCACCCCGACTTCATGCGGGTGCGGTACGAGAACTGGACCAACGGCCTCACGGGCGACTGGCTGGTGTCGCGCCAGCGCTTCTTCGGCGTGCCGATCCCCGTCTGGTACGCGCTCGACGAGAACGGCGAGCGGGACTACGACCGCGTGCTCACCCCCGACCACGCGTCGCTCCCGATCGACCCGTCGACCGATGTGCCCGCCGGCTACACCGCCGACCAGCGCGGCGTCCCCGGCGGCTTCGAGGGCGAGAACGACATCTTCGACACGTGGGCGACCTCCTCGCTCACCCCGCAGCTCGCCGGCGGCTGGGATCGTGATCCGCAGCTCTGGAGCCTCGTGGCCCCGTTCGACATGCGCCCGCAGGGTCAGGACATCATCCGCACCTGGCTGTTCTCGACGATGCTGCGCAGCGCCCTCGAGGACGACCGCGCGCCGTGGACGGATGCCGCGATCTCGGGCTTCATCGTCGACCCCGACCGCAAGAAGATGTCGAAGTCGAAGGGCAATGTCGTGACGCCCGCCGACATCCTGTCGCAGCACGGCTCGGACGCCGTGCGGTACTGGGCGGCGTCGAGCCGCCTCGGCACCGACGCGGCGTTCGACCCTCAGAACCCGACGCAGGTGAAGATCGGCCGTCGCCTCGCGATCAAGGTGCTCAACGCGGCGAAGTTCGTGCTGTCGTTCCCCGTGCCCGAGGGCGCCGAGGTCACTCATGCGCTCGACGCGTCGATGCTCGCCACCCTTCACGGCGTGGTGCGCGACGCGACGAAGGCGCTCGACAACTACGACCACGCTCGCGCGCTCGAGCTCACGGAGTCCTTCTTCTGGACGTTCTGCGACGACTACCTCGAGCTCGTCAAGGAGCGCGCGTACAACCAGACCGACGCCGGGCAGGCATCCGCCGCGCTCGCGCTGCGGACCGCGATGTCGGCGCTTCTGCGCCTGCTGGCCCCGGTGCTGGCGTTCGCGACCGAAGAGGCCTGGTCGTGGTTCAACGACGGCTCGGTGCACACGGCCGACTGGCCGGTGGCGCCCGAAGAGGAGTGGGGCGACCCCGCCGTGCTCACGGCGGTCAGCGCGGCGCTGATCGGCATCCGGCGCGCGAAGACGGAGGCGAAGGCCTCGCAGAAGACCGCCGTGGCTTCGCTCACGCTTCGCGCCGACGACCTCACGATCGCGAACCTGCGACTCGCGGAGGGCGACCTGCGGGCCGTGGGACGCATCGAGACGCTGGAACTGCTCGACGGCTCGGAAGAGCTCGTCATCGAGGGCGTCGAACTCGCTCCTCAGGAGGCGTGACATGCAGCTCGGAACACGCTGGACCTCCGGCGACGAACCGCCGAAGGCCGTCCCGGACGCGCTGGTGCGCGGCATCCGCTCCGTCGATGAGACGATCCGCGCCGACCAGCTCGGTCAGCCGCGTCCGCGCTGGACGCTCACGTGGCTGGAGGGCAAGCCGATCGCGGAGCTCGACACGGGCGTGATCGTGTCGCTGGACGCCGACGGCGAAGCCGTCGTCCGGCACGATCCGGACGACGGCTTCGCCTGAGCCTCGGGCTCACTCCTCCGGTGCGTCGTGATGCGACGCCGAGAGGAGCCGCCGGATGGCGAACAGGGTCGCGACGAGCGTGACGCCCGCGGCGATGAGGAACGGCAGCCGCAGATCGATGCGAGCCACCCAGCCGCCGAGAAGCGTCGCGAACGGGAAGATGCCCCACGTGAAGGTGCGCGTGATTCCGAGCACGCGACCGAAGATGCGGCCCGGCACGATCGTCTGACGCAGCGCGCCCCACGGCACGTTCCACACGGAGACGGCCGCGGCCATGAGCCCGTACGCGATGGTTCCCGTGATCGCCTCGGGGGCCGCCCACACCGCCGCGAGGCTGACAGCCGCGACGATGTTCGCGCCGAGCATCACCGGGCCGCGGCCGAACTTCGCGACGAGCGACGAGGCCACCAGCGAACCCGCGAGTCCGCCGAGCCCGATCCCGGCGGTGACCACGCCGATCGCGGCCGCCGGGACGTGCTGCACGTCCAGGAAGTACAGGTACACCGGTGCCTGTGCGAAGGCGAACGCCGAACCGACGATCGAGGTGAAGATCACCATCGAACGGAGGAACCTGTGGTTCCAGAGGTACACGAAGGCGTCCCGAGCCGAGACGTTGGGACGGGCGGTGGCGGCAGCGTCCGTCTGGGCAGCCTCTTCGGAGGCCGCCAGCGGGTCGCCGGCTGCGACCGCAGCCTCGGCCCGCACCGAGGTGGCGCGAGCATCGTGCAGTGGACGAGCGGCTGACAGCGGGAGCATCACCGCGAGCACGATCGGGATGAGGTAGCCCGCAGCTCCCACCCATAGCGGGAGCGCGAGCGAGATCGCGAACAGCACGCCGCCGATCGGCGAGGAGATGAAGCTGTCGATCGTGATCTGCGCGGCCTGCATCCAGCCGTTGGCACGATCCAGTGCCGGCCGCTTGACGACGGCCGGCACGATCGCGTTCGTCGCGTTGTCGAACAGCGTCTCGCCGAGACCGAAGACGAGCACGCCGGCGAACAGCCACCAGATGTCGAGCGCGCCTGAGACGGTGAGCAGGGCAAGCCCGACCGCGGCGAGACCGCGGATCCCGTTGGCGATCGCCATGATCCACCGGCGGTCGAAGCGATCGACGAGCATGCCGGCCGGCAGGCCGAAGACGAGCCACGGGAGGAACGCCAGCGCGGAGATCGCCGAGATCGCGAGCGGATCACGCGTGAGGGTGGTGGCGATGAGCGGGACCGCCACGCGCCCGAGGCCGTCCGCGAGGTTGCTGAACGCAGCCGCGGTCCACAGCTTTCCGAAATCGCGGCCGAGCGGGACCCTGCGTGCCCGCCCGGCCGGCGATCCGGTCCGCTCGGCCGTGTCGACGCTGTCGCTCATCGCGGCAGCAGTCCCATCGCTGCACGCGCCTCGGCTTCGCGCCGAGCCCCGATCGCGGCGGCCTGTGCGGTCCGTGCGCGACGCTCCTCGGCGTCGTCTCGCTTCTCGACGCGTGCGACGACGTACGCGTCGAGAGCGGATGCTGCGCGCAGCAGCGCGCGGTCGAATCGGGTGGCGGATGCCCGGAACCCACGTGCCGCGAGTTCGTCTGCCGTGATGGCGGTCATGACTGTCCTCCTATTTGCGGGAGCGGGAACAGATCGGCCCGGATGGTGACGGGGCGGACGTTCTCGCCTGTCTGATTGCGGTAGTTGTCGACGGTCTCGTCGATGAGCGCCATGATCTTGAGCGCCAGGTCTTTGCTCTGCTCGGGGGTGAGGCGTGCGGTCGCGGTCGAGATCAGCGTGCCGTCCTGCCACATCTGGTCCTCGCCGCCGATCCCGCGGTTGACGAAGTCGAGCAGTTGGTCATTGCGGTTGCGCAGGAACTCGTTCATCACGACCTGCGTCGCCGCACGACCGGCGGGCGTCGCCATCGCATCCGGGTTGGCGAACGACACGCCCCCGACGGGACGCTCCCACCACCGCTCGCGGCCGGTGCCGCGGTCTTCGGCCTCGCGGATGAGGTCCTGCTTGGCGAGAGCGCGCAGGTGGTAGCTCGTCGAACCGCTGGACTCCCCCAGCCGCTCCGCCAGCGAGCTCGCCGTCTGCGGGCCGTACTGGCTGAGGATGTCGTAGATCTTCACGCGCAACGGGTGCGCCAGGGCCCTGAGCGCCCCCGAGTCGAGGACACGATCCTGGTTGTGTCGCTCCTCGGTGCGGGCGGCGGCATCCGCGGTCTCAGGTGTCTCGTTCTCTGCCATGACCCCAGATTAGCGATGCAAAGAGTACTTTGCAACTATCTCTTTGCAACTGATCGTTTGCAAGGGGAGCTTTGCAAAAGAGTCTCGGCATAGCTGGTCCGCGTGACTAGGCTGGACGCCATGCCGAACGAGAACCCGCTCCTGTCCCCCAGCACGCTGCCGTACGGTCTGCCCGAATACGCAGCCATCCGTCCCGAGCACTACCTTCCGGCTTTCGAGCAGGCGTTCGCGGATCACACCCGGGAGGTGGCGGCGATCACCCGTGTGCGCTCGATGCCGACGTTCGAGAACACGCTGGTGCCACTGGAGGAGAGCGGCCGCCTTCTCGGTGACGTCGCCCGCACGTTCTACACCGTGTCTTCGGCGGACGCGACGGCGGAGATCCAGGAGATCGAGGAGCAGCTCGCACCCCTCATGTCGGCGCACCAGGACTCGATCCAGCTCGACTCGGACCTCTTCTGGCGCATCAGGACGATCCACGAACAGCTCGACGAGCTCGACCTGACGCCCGAGCAGCGGTATCTCGTGGTGCGCCACCACACCGAGATGGCGCACGCAGGGGCGGGACTGGACGACCCTGCGAAGCAGCGCCTCACAGAGCTGAACCAGCGGCTTTCGACCCTCACCACGCAGTTCGAGAAGAACCTCCTCGCCGACACCAATGACCTCGCGATCGTTTTCGACGACGCGTCCGAGCTCGACGGGCTCTCCGAGGGCGAACTGTCGGCAGCGGCGCAGGCCGCGGCGGACCGCGGACTCGAGGGCAAGTGGGTGGTGACACTGACCCTCTTCACGGGGCACCCCTATCTGTCGAGCCTGACGGACCGCGGATCGCGGGCGCGCCTGCTCGCGGCATCCCGCTCCCGAGGCTCGCGCGGCAACGAGCACGACAACCGTGCCACCCTGCTCGAGATCGTTCGCCTCCGCGCCGAGCGCGCGGCGCTTCTCGGCTACGACTCGCACGCCGCGTACATCACGTCGGACGAGACCGCCGGCTCCCCCGCGGCGGTCCACGACCTGCTGCGCCGGCTCGCCGCGCCCGCGGCCCGCAACGCCCGGCGGGAGCAGGCCAAGTTGCAGGCCCTCATCGACGCCGAGCCGGAGCCCTTCGCTCTGGAGGCGCACGACTGGGCGTTCTACACCGAGAAGGTGCGCGCGGCCGAGTACGACCTCGACCGCGCCGCGCTGCGTCCGTGGTTCGAGGCGGAGCGCGTCCTCCAGGACGGCGTGTTCCGGGCAGCCACCGATCTGTACGGCGTCACGTTCGCCGAGCGGGCAGACCTCGGCGGCTATCACCCCGACACCCGCGTGTTCGAGATCCACAACGCCGACGGATCGCCGCTCGGTCTGTACATCCTCGACCTCTACACGCGTGACACCAAGCGCGGCGGCGCATGGATGAACTCGATCGTGCTGCAGTCGCGGCTGCGCGGCACGCAGCCGATCGTGGTCAACAACCTGAACGTGCCGAAGCCCGCCGAAGGGCGGCCGACGCTGCTCAGCCTCGACGAGGTGACCACGCTGTTCCACGAGTTCGGACACGCCCTGCACGGACTGTTCGCAACCGTGACGTACCCGCACTTCGCCGGGACCAACGTCTACCGCGACTTCGTCGAGTTCCCGAGCCAGGTCAACGAGATGTGGATCTACTGGCCCGAGATCCTCGCCTCGTATGCGCGCCACATCGACACCGACGAGCCGCTGCCCGCCGAGGTCGTGGAGAAGCTGCACGCGTCGGAGGCGTTCAACCAGGGCTTCGCGACCAGCGAATATCTCGCGGCGGCATGGCTCGACCAGGCGTGGCACTCGCTGTCGGTCGACGGCGCCGCGGCGGACATCGACGTCGCGGACTTCGAGGCGGCCGCACTGTCCGACATCGGGCTCGACAACGCGGTCGTGCCGACCCGCTACTCGTCGACCTACTTCGCCCACGTGTTCTCGGGCGGCTACAGCGCCGGATACTACTCGTACATCTGGAGCGAGGTGCTCGACGCCGACACGGTGGAGTGGTTCCGCGAGAACGGCGGCCTCCGTCGCGAGAACGGTGATCGCTTCCGCGGCCGGCTGCTCGGGGTGGGCGGGTCGAAGGACCCGCTCGAGGCCTACCGCGACTTCCGCGGGCGCGATGCCGAGATCCAGCCGCTGCTCGAGCGCCGCGGACTGGCGGGCTGACCCAGGTTCACAGCAGGTCGAGCTCGCGGGCGAAAGCGCGCACCCGCTCGGCCATCACGGCGGGCACCTCGGCGATCGCGAAGTGCCCGCCCTCGTCGAGCCGCTCGAAGGTGCGCAGGTCGCGGTAGAAGCGCCGCGCCAGCGATTCGGGGTAGTCCCCCTCGTGGCGTTGGATGTGGACGGATGCCGGAACCACGACCGGCGGCATCTCGTCAGGCTGGTCGGCGCCCTCGTAGTAGGGGCGGAACGACGTGCCGATGGTCTGGGTGGTCCAGTAGATCATCGCCTCGGTGAGGATGCGGTCGCGTGAGATCCGCCGCTCGACCGCGCGCGGGTCTGCGGCCGGGGTGTCGCTCCACTCGACGAGCTTCTCTGTCAGCCAGGCGAGCAGACCCGCGGGTGAATCGTTGAGGGCGGCCGCAAGCGTGTCGGGCCGGGTCGCCTGCACATGCCCGTAGGCGCCGTTGGTTCCGCCCCATTGCTCGAGGCGTGTGAAGAAGGCGACCTCGTCAGGGGCGGTGAGCAGCGAGCGCTCGGCCATCGACGGGAAGTGCGAGTGGGTGACGACGACACCGGTCACCGCCTCCGGGTACGATCCCGCGATCAAGTCGTTGACGTTCGCGGACACGTCCTCGCCGTAAGTCAGGTAAGTCTCGTAGCCGAGCGCCTCCGTCATGAGGCCGTGCATCGTCGCGGCGAGCCGGGTCTCCGTCATCGGGCCCTCGGCGTACGCGGACGAGTACGCGAAACCGGGGAAGCTCGGCACCACGACATGGAAGTCGGGCAGCAGATCCGCGAAGTCGAGCTGGAGCGCGAACGTGTGCGGCCAGCCGTGCATCACCAGCAGCGCGGGCGCGTCGTCGCGTGCGGAGCGCAGATGCGCGAAGTGGATCGTGGCGTCGCCGATGTCGGCGAGGAACTGAGCGTGCCCGTTCAGCCACGCCTCGCGTGCTCGCCAGTCCCAGTCGCGCCATGCCTGGACGAGGGTGGCGAGATAGTCGGCGTTCATCCCCGACGGCGGTCGCCGGGGTGATTCCGGAAGAGGCCGGAACCGATCGAGGCGCCCCTGCAGATCGGCGAGTGCGGGGTCGGGCACGTGGATCGAGAAGGGACGAACGGTGGGCATGGCCCGACGCTAGTCGGCCCTTCCGACACCGGCCGCCCGGATCGCGCCCATCAACTCGCGCACACGGACGAAGGTCGGCACCTCCACGTTCGCGAGGCCGGTGACGGTGGTGCCCGTCGGCGGGTGGTGCCGGCTCACCGCCACCACGCCGTGATCCCCGCCCACGATGACGAGATCCTCGCCATCGAGCCACACCCCGCGGCCGTAGCCGAGCCCGTCGCCGGCGTCGGCGGTGACCCGCTCGGTGAAGAGCGCCACGAGCGAGGGATCGACGATGCGCCCCGCCAGGAGCGCCAGCCAGAACCGGTGGAGATCGCCTACGGTGGAGTGCGCTCCCCCATCGCCCGATCCGACGACCGGCAGTTCGAACACGTTGGTGCGACCGTCGTCCTTGTAGCCCGTGGCGGTGCCTGGCGGGAGCAGATCGGAGCGCGGAAAGCCGGTCGATGTCATCCCGGCGGGGTCGAAGACGCGGGTGCGCACGAGGTCCGCGAAAGGGGTGCGCGAGACGCGCTCGGCGATGATCGCGAGCACGACGTAGCCGCCGTTGCAGTAGGAGAACCGTTCGCCTGCGCGGAACTTCGTCGGGAAGCCGTCGAGCATCGGCAGGTAGGCGGGCGTGGAATCGAGACGCTGCACCGGCAGGCTCAGGGGCGCCAGCGCATCGACCTCTTCATCGAGATAGTCACCGATGCCGGACGTGTGGCTCAGCAGGTGCTCGATGGTCACGTCGTCGGCGATGAGCGGCAGGTCGTCCTCGAGGATCTCACGGGCGGGGGTGTCCTGACGCAGCAGACCGTCGCCGATCAACGAGAGCGTGGTGAGGGCGGTGAAGGTCTTCGTACCGCTCGCGAGTCCGAACCGCGTCGTGGGTGTGTTCGGCGCACCCGCGGTCCGGTCGGCGAGCCCGACAGCCCACTCGCCCAGCACGTCGTCGTGGCCGCGACGCGCACTGATGACGCCGCAGAAGCCCTCGAGATCCGGTACGACGTCGGCCATGTACGGCACTCCCGGGGTCGTGGAACCCCGGTCAGGCGCTCTTGCGCTTCTCCCGCAGCACGAGAGTCGGCGCCGCGCCCTCGTCGACGGCGGCACGGGTCACGATGACCTTGTCGACGTCGTCGGTCGACGGGATCTCGAACATGATCGGTCCGAGAACGTCCTCGAGGATCGCGCGAAGTCCGCGCGCGCCGGTCTTGCGCGCCACCGCGAGGTCGGCGATCGCTTCGAGGGCCTCGCGATCGAACTCCAGGGTGACCCCGTCGAGTTCGAACATGCGGTGGTACTGCTTCACGAGCGCATTCTTCGGCTCGGTGAGGATCTCCATGAGGGCCTCGCGGTCGAGCGACGAAACCGATGCGACGACGGGGAGCCGGCCGATGAACTCGGGGATCAGGCCGAACTTGTGCAGGTCCTCCGGCTGCACGTCGCCGAAGAGATTGAGGTCTTCGTCCTTGCGGTGCAGCGAGGCGCCGAAGCCGACGCCGTGCTTGCCGACGCGGGAGGAGATGATGTCTTCCAGCCCCGCGAACGCGCCGGCCACGATGAACAGCACGTTCGTCGTGTCGATCTGGATGAACTCCTGGTGGGGATGCTTGCGGCCGCCCTGTGGCGGAACCGATGCCACGGTGCCCTCGAGGATCTTGAGCAGCGCCTGCTGCACGCCCTCTCCCGAGACGTCGCGGGTGATCGAGGGGTTCTCGGCCTTGCGCGCGATCTTGTCGACCTCGTCGATGTAGATGATGCCGGTCTCGGCGCGCTTCGTGTCGAAGTCAGCGGCCTGCAGCAGCTTGAGGAGGATGTTCTCGACGTCTTCGCCGACGTAGCCGGCCTCGGTCAGCGCGGTGGCATCAGCGACGGCGAACGGCACGTTGAGGCGCTTCGCGAGAGTCTGCGCGAGATAGGTCTTGCCGCAGCCGGTGGGGCCGAGGAGCAGGATGTTGCTCTTGGCGATCTCGATCTCGTCGGCGCGCTGCTCGGCCGACTGGATCGTGCCGTGCGCGCGCACACGCTTGTAGTGGTTGTAAACGGCGACCGAGAGGGCACGCTTGGCGTCGGTCTGCCCGACGACGTACTCCTCGAGGAACGCGAAGATCTCGCGGGGCTTCGGCAGGTCGAAGTCGGCGACGACACCGGACGACGACTCGGCCATACGCTCTTCGATGATCTCGTTGCACAATTCGACGCACTCGTCGCAGATGTAGACGCCGGGGCCGGCGATCAACTGCTGGACCTGCTTCTGGCTCTTGCCGCAGAAGGAGCACTTGAACAGGTCGGCGCTCTCACCGATGCGTGCCATGCGCTCCTCCTCGTACGTCGGGGGCAAGCCCCCCAGCTGTTCTCCGAGCCTAATAGCTGAGGCCGACATGCGGCGGCATTGCGACGCACGTTGTGGACGACCCGGGTTCGCGGAGAGAGAACCCAGGGCCGCCCACGCGAGCGCCCCGCCGCCCGGTCATCCGGGCGGCGGGGCGTGAGCTCTGCGTGGATCGACGCGGAGCGACTACTTCGTCAGGGCCTGCTGGCCGCGCTTGCGCGTGGTGAGCACCTGGTCGACGAGGCCATAGGTGACCGCTTCCTCCGCGGAGAGGATCTTGTCGCGATCGATGTCCTTGTTGACCTCGGCCTGCGTCTTGTTCGAGTGCTTCGCGAGCGTCTCCTCGAGCCAGGTGCGCATGCGCAGGATCTCGGCCGCCTGGATCTCGATGTCCGACGCCTGACCATGGCCGGCCTCGCCGACGGCGGGCTGGTGGATCAGGATGCGCGCGTTCGGCAGCGCCAGGCGCTTGCCGGGTGCGCCGGCGGCGAGCAGCACGGCCGCAGCGGATGCTGCCTGGCCGAGGACGACGGTCTGGATCTGCGGCGACACGTACTGCATCGTGTCGTAGATCGCGGTCATCGCCGTGAACGAGCCGCCGGGCGAGTTGATGTACATGATGATGTCGCGGTCGGGGTCCTGCGACTCGAGCACGAGCAGCTGGGCCATGACGTCATCGGCCGAGGCATCGTCGACCTGGACGCCCAGGAAGATGACGCGGTCCTCGAACAGCTTGTTGTACGGGTCCTGACGCTTGTAGCCGTAGGCGGTGCGCTCCTCGAACTGCGGCAGGATGTAGCGGCTGCCGGGCATCTGGAGGCCCTGGGGCGCCATCGGCGCTCCGCCGAAGGTGGGGGTCTGCATTCGGGGTTCTCTCTCTTTCGCCTTCGGGTCGTTCAGTTCGAGGAGCCGGCGGTGCCGCCGCCGCCGATGACGTCGCTCGCGGATTCGCGGATGTGGTCGACGAACCCGTACTCCAGTGCCTCCTCGGCGCCGAACCAGCGGTCGCGGTCACCGTCGGCGTTGATCTGCTCGACCGACTTGCCCGTCTGCTTGGCAGTGATCTCGGCGAGGCGCTTCTTCATGTCGAGGATGAGCTGCGCCTGCGTCTGGATGTCGCTCGCGGTGCCGCCGAAGCCGCCGTGCGGCTGGTGCAGGAGGACGCGGGCGTTCGGCGTGATGTAGCGCTTGCCCTTGGTGCCCGCCGTGAGCAGGAGCTGGCCCATCGAGGCGGCCATGCCGATGCCGACCGTGACGATGTCGTTGGGCACGAACTGCATCGTGTCGTAGATCGCCATGCCGGCCGTGATCGAGCCGCCGGGCGAGTTGATGTAGAGGTAGATGTCCTTCTCGGAGTCCTCAGCGGCGAGAAGCAGGATCTTCGCGCAGATCTCGTTGGCGTTGTCGTCACGCACCTCCGAGCCCAGCCAGATGATGCGGTCCTTCAACAGCCGGTCGAAGACGCTGGTCGCGACAAGTGGTTCGGCCATGTGTACTCCTGTTTCCTTGGGTCGCCATCGAATCTACCGGCGCCTTGCGAACGACCCGCCCGTGTTCGCCCTGGGCAGAGCGCACACATGACAGAAGAGGACGGATGCTGCGGCATCCGTCCTCTTCCGTCAATCGGTCAACCGACCGAGACGAGTGTCACTCGGCGTCGGCCGCCTTCTTGGCCGGGGCCTTCTTCGCGGCCGGCTTCTTGGCGGCCGGCTTCTTGGCGGGGGCCTTCTCGGCGGACGCGTCGTCCTCGGCGGCCGCCTTCTTCGCGGCGGGCTTGCGCGCGGGGGCCTTCTTGGCGGGCTTGTCGGCCGCCTCGGCCTCTTCCGCCTCGATCACGGCGTCGGCGTCGGCTGCGGCATCCGCGATCTCCTCCGCCTCCTCGACGACCTCTTCCTCGTCCTCGGTGGCGACGAAGCCGCTGAGGTCGACGGGCTTGCCGTTCGTGTCGACGACGTTCACCTTGCCCAGTGCGACGGCGAGAGCCTTGTTGCGCGCGACCTCGCCGATGATGGCGGGAAGCTGGTTGCCCTCCTGCAGCGCGTTCACGAAGTCCTGCGGAGCCATGCCGTACTGGGCGGCCGACTGCACGAGGTACTGCGTGAGCTCGTCCTGCGAGACCTGCACGTCGACGGACTCGGCGATCTTGTCGAGCAGCATCTGCGTCTTGAACTGCTTCTCGCTGGCCTCGGCGACCTCGGCGCGGTGGACGTCGTCCTCGAGCCGGCCCTCGCCCTCGAGGTGGTTGTGCACCTCGTCCTCGATGAGCTGCGGCGGGACGGGGATCTCGACCTGCTCGAGGAGCGTCTCGATCAGCTTGTCGCGCGCGGCGGAGCCCTGCGTGAAGGCGCCCTGCTGGCCGACGCGCTCCTTGAGGCTGTCACGCAGTTCGGCGATGGTGTCGAACTCGCTCGCGATCTGGGCGAAGTCGTCGTCGGCCTCGGGAAGCTCACGCTCCTTGACCGCCTTGACGGTCACCGAGACCTCAGCCTCCTCGCCCGCGTGGTCGCCACCGACGAGCTTCGAGCGGAAGGTGGTGTCCTCACCGGCGGTGAGCGAGTCGATGGCCTCGTCGATGCCCTCGAGGAGCTCGCCCGAGCCGACCTCGTAGGAGACGCCCTCGGCGCGATCGATCTCGTTGCCGTCGATCGCGGCGACGAGGTCCAGCTCGACGAAGTCGCCCGTGGCGGCGGGACGGTCGACCGTGACGAGCGTGCCGAAGCGGCCACGGAGGCGGTCCAGCTCCTCGTCGATCGCGGCCTCGTCGACTTCGACGGCCTCGACCTCGACGGTCGTGCCCTCGAAGGACGGCAGGTCGAACTCGGGACGCACGTCGACCTCGACGGTGACCTCGAGGTCGCCCGAGAAGTCCTTCTCGTTCGGCCACTCGGTGACCTCGGCCGACGGGCGGCCGAGCACGCGCAGCTCGTGGGCCGCGGCGGCCTCGCGGTAGAAGGTGTCGAGCCCCTCGCTGACGGCGTGCTCGAGCACCGCGACACGGCCGATGCGCTGGTCGATGATCGGCGCGGGCACCTTGCCCTTGCGGAAGCCGGGGATCTGCACGTCCTGCGCGATGTGCTCGTACGCGTGCTTGATCGACGGCTTGAGCTCGTCGGGGCTGACCGTGATGTGCAGCTTGACCCGGGTCGGGCTGAGCTTCTCGACGGTGCTGTTCACCATGCCTGTACTTCTCCTCTATCGGACCGCGCGAGGCCGCGGCGGTTGAAGGTCTGGGTTCGGAATTCCGATGGCCGTGATGTCGGGGCGACAGGATTTGAACCTGCGGCCTCCCGCTCCCAAAGCGGGCGCTCTACCAAGCTGAGCTACGCCCCGGGCGGGTTCGCACGCGTGCGTGCGCCTTTCGGCCCCGAGAAGTCTAGCCGACGCGCCCGGGAGGTTCCCCCTCGCGGGTCGGAACGGGATGACCTCCGCGATGTAATACGATTGGTCGGTGCCCGTCCGCGGGCGCTCGGGGATGTAGCTCAATGGTAGAGCCTCAGTCTTCCAAACTGATGGTGCGGGTTCGATTCCCGTCATCCCCTCGCTAACGAAACCCCTGATCAGGGTGAGGAACCTGATCAAGCTTCGTAGCTCCATCTGCGGATGAGTTCAGACCTCCGTGCAACTGCGTGCAACATCACGCCAGCACGAAAGGTCCTCTCCATGGTCACGAGCACTCCCCGGCGTCCACGCCGACGCCACAGTTTCGGCGCCATCCGCCAGCTCCCCTCCGGGAATTACCAGGCGTGGTACGTCATCGACGGCGAGAAGTTCAAGGCGCCCGTCACGTTCCCCTCCCGCACCGCCGCGCAGCGCTGGCTGGACTGCGAGAGCGCGGACCGCTGGCGCGGCGACTGGTTCGATCACCGTCGCGGCCAGCGCAAGCTCGCCGACTACGCCGCCGAATGGCTGGCGCTGCGCCCCGATCTCGCGCCGCGGACGCGGGATGTCTACCAGCACTCTCTCGACCGGTGGATCCTGCCGCAGATCGACGCGCCTGGCCAGCGCAGCGTGCGTCTCGCCGACGTCCCGCTCGCCGAGCTCACCCCGGCGCTCATCGGACGCTGGTACGCCACGGTGGTGATCGCCGCCCGCGCCAGCAGCGCCGACCGCCGCGGTGGCGGGCGGCGAGTCCAGCCGGCTCGGACGTGGGCCCGTGCAAACGGCTACGACGTCGCCGACAGCGGACGCCTCTCCCCCAGCCTCACCAATGCGTGGCAGCGCGCGGGCAGCCCCGACGTCTCTGCTCAGCCGGCAGCATCGCCAGACGACCAGGCGGGGCGCACTGCCGCGAAACGCGCCTTCGACCTGCTGCGCGCCATCCTGAACTCGGCAGTGCGTCAGGAGCTGATCGACCGCAATCCCTGTCACGCCGTCACCGGGACAATGGCGCCGCGCCGTCGCGAGCGCGGCGTCGCCACACCCGATGAAGTGCGTGCACTGGCGGAGCTGTTTCCCGCACGGCTCCGGGCCGCGGTACTGCTCGCCGCATGGTCCGGGCTGCGACACGGGGAGCTGTTCGGGCTCGCCCGTCGTCACATCGATCTCGACAACGGCACCGTCACCGTCACCCGCGCGCTGCTCATCCGTCCCGGACACGCGCCGTCATTCGGCTCGCCGAAGACCGCACGTTCGGCCCGCACGGTAAACCTGCCCGGGTTCGTCCTCGCCGAGCTGCGCAACCACATGGCGAACTACACCGACGCATTTCCCGACGCACTCGTGTTCACGACCGAGGCCGGGACGCCGGAGTCGACCTCCACCACATCCCGGCTGATGCGCCGCGCCCGACGCGGCATCGACCGCGAGGACCTCACCTGGCACGACCTTCGTCACACCGGCGCTACGCTCGCCTACACCACCGGTGCCTCAGTCCCCGAGGTACAGCGCCGCTTGGGCCACGCCACCCAGGCGGCCGCCGCCGTCTACCAGCACGTCTTCGCCGATCGCGATCAGCTCCTCGCCGCGCGGCTGAACGACCTGTACGGCGACGCGCCGAGCACGCCGCGCGCGCCGAGCGTCGCGACGCACGCGATTGGGTCCCGCAGTCTTGACACGCCGAGCGCGCCGGACGAGAGTTTGAGGTCCATCCCGGCGTAGATCGCACGGAGCAGCCATGGCACGCACGCCGCACGCGGAGACCGCAACCGCACGGTACCGTGCGGCGCGCGCCGAGGACGGTCCGCCCACGAGCGGGCTCTACCGCGGCAACGACATCCAGACGTTGCGGCTGATCGCGTTTCGCGGTTCGCGGCGCAGTCCGCTCGATCGGCAGCGTCGTCGCACCACGAGCCTGCTCGGTCGGGATGCGCGGGGCGAGCAACTCGCCGAGTTGACGGTGGACGACTTCGACGTGGTCGACGCGATCGCGGCCGTGCGCGACGTGCTCATACAGGCAACCGCGTACACCGCGCTGGCAAACCTGGCACCTGCCTGGTCCCACGACTTCGGCCCTCCCGCGCCACGGATCCTCTGCACGACTCCCCGCGCCCCGGCAGGAGCCTAGCCGAGCGCGCCCCGGCGACGCCGCGGCTGACGAGCATCCCACACAAACGGGGACTCGGGCCGGTTCTTGTGCATCCGCCGACGTAATACCCACGCTGCTAGCGCGCTCATCGTCGGGAGACCACCTGATTCTTTGGCCCGGTGTCCCCAGAACGGCGGTGCCCTCGTGGCTCGCAACACTGGTTCCGTTTCCCACGCCGGACCGAACGACGGTCCCGCGCAATGGCTCAAGGTCGACGACGTCGCCCGGCGGCTGAACTGTTCGCGCACGTTCGTGCTGACCGAGATCCGCGCCGGACGCCTCCTCGCGTTCCGGGTGGGGCGTCACTTTCGGTTCGACCCGTCCGAGGTCGAGGCGTACTGCGCATCGCTGAGGCAGACGCGATGAACGTCGATGCTCTGGTGGCAGCCGTCGCCAGCCTGCCGGACAGCGTTCTCCGTGATCCCGGTTCTCGCGAGACACGCGAACGTCTCCGGTGGGCGTACCCGCCATCGTCGGCGCTCTCACGACGGGAACGAATCGCGCTCGTGTCCGCCATCGTGAACCATGCCGGAGACGCGCGATGAACGCGCACGGCTGCTTCCGTGGCCGCGCGCACCAGTTCGACGAGATTTCGGGCTGGTGCGATCGCGGCTGCGGCGTGCGCGACGACGGGCGCGTGATCGACCGCGCCGGGAATGTCGTCTTCCCGGGTCCGCCGATGTCGCCGGAGCGCCTGGACGCCCATCGGACGAAGATCACGGCGATTTTGGCCGAGCGGGCGCGACTGTCAGCCGCGCCCCTCGATGAGTCGAGCGAAGCGGCGTCGGTGCCCTCTCAGAACACCGGTGTGGGGAGAGACTCGTGAGTACCTGGCCGTCGTCGCGAGAGGCGACGGCGTGGGCACGCAGCTTCGCGATGCTCGACATCGCGGTGGCGGCGCCCGAGGAGCTGCACGCGGCGAACATGCGCGCGCGTGGACTCGACCCCCGCATCGACTACAAGAGCGAGGAAAGGCGGCTGCGCCGAATCGGCGTGCGCGGTGCCGATCCAGGCGAGCGTGTCTCCGCGCGGGCGCTACGGGCGGTGCTCATCGAAATCTGCGACTGGTACGGCATCGAAGGCCCTTATGCATGGCGACCGGTCGACCAGATCGCAGCTCGCACCGGGATCACCGGGCGCACCGTCGCCCGTGCTGTCGCAAGGCTCGAGGAAGCCGGGCTCATCGTGCGGTCGATGTGGTGGGACGCGCGCTCGGGACGGCGGCTGCCGAACCGCTACTACCTGCCCTGGCTCTTCGACTGCCCGGTCCCCGTTAGCCCCGTCGCCGCGACCCGGGAACCCATGGTCATCCGCGGCAAGCTCGTCACGTCATACCAACCGGTCGCGGCACGCCGTGGCCCGAGTAGCCGCGACGACACACCGGTCATGATGTCCCCTCCCACACCCGACACCGCGACGCACGTGGGAGTCGACACGGTGTCGTCTGTGCACACCGGACACCGTGTCGAGCGTTAAGAAGACCGGAGCTACCTGAGACTGACGACTCTTACTAACGTGCGCGAGACTGAGGATCGAGCCGCAACCTGGTCACGCCCATGGCTTGTCCACATGCCCGAGAGCGCGCGCAGGCCGCACCAAAGCTACGTTGTCGGATGCTGCGGGCTCATCTTCCTGAAGGCCTCGGCCGACCGGCGGTGGCCGCGGCGCCTTTTTGGGGAGCATTCCGGCCGGTGTGACAGCACTGTCCGTGGTATTTACCCATGGGAGCAAAAAACAAGTGACATTCGGCATTGATCCCTACCGCGACCGGATCGCCGCCAACACGCTCGCGGGATGCTGCTTAGACGCCCGCGATGACTTCGAGTACCACGGAATCCACGCCCGCCAGAACGTCGCCCGCCTAGTTCCGCGGGGGTGAGCAGGTGTTCCCCGTGAGTGGAGCGGTGCCTCCGTTCTCCATCCGGTAGATGAACGCCGCCATCTCGGAGCGGAGCACGTTCTGCGCGGGGCGGTAGTCACGACACCCGTAGCCCATGTCCCAACCAGTCGAGATGCCCTGTGCCGCGAGCCACAGGATCTCGTTGTAGAACACGATGCCAGGCTGGACGTCACGGAACGGGCTGGCTCCACTCGGCGCGTACGCGGGGCTCCCCTCGAACCGGTGAAGGAACGCGGCCATGACCTCTCGGGTCGTGGACCACTCGGCGCGGAACTCGGTGCCGTTGGGCGTCACCCACCCCTTCGAGATCCCGGTCGAAGCCAGCCACGAGATCTCCTTGTAGAACACGTGGGTGGTGGGCACATCGATGAACGGCGACGACACGGGCGGGGTGTACGCCGGCTGACCGGCGAGACGGTAGAGGAACGCCGCCATTTCGCCGCGGAGGATCTGATTCTGGGGGCGGAACTCATACGTGCTCGGGCCAACCTGCCAGCCGCGGCTGATGCCATTGTTCGCCATCCAGGTGATCTCGCTCTGGAACACGTGCCCACTGATATCCGTAAACGAGATCGACGGCGCCGGCGGAGTGGGAATCTCCGGGTCGCCCACAACCGTGGAGTACCCGTTCCAAAGTGGTGTGGTAAACCCGGCCGCGTCGGGCGATATGTACAGGGTGGTAGATGCCGAATCACCGAACGAGCCGTACCAGTTTTGCCCGGGGGCGAATTCCTTGATAATCGGCGCGTCACCCCGAAAGATGACAAGTGGCGCACGGAAAGCGGCATCCCCGATCTTCCTCACCGATACCGGAATTACTACACTGGTCAACGGGTTGTGATCAAAAGCTTTGTCCCCAATCGATGTAACCGAGTGGGGTATGTCTACGTGGGTGAGCGCATTCCACCCGAACGAGTCTGGCTCGATCGTGGTCACGGAGTCCGGGATAACCACGCTTCTCAGCGAGTTTAGCAAAAATGCACCTCGGCCGATCGAAGCCACTGAGTCCGGAATCACGATACGCGTCAGGTTATTCTCGTAAAAGGCAAGGTCACCGATCTCCGTGACAGATCGGGGGATCTGAAGGCCGCCTAACTGATTGAAGGCAAATGCGCCATCACCCACGGTCGTTACCGAGTCCGGGATCTCCACGGTCCGCAGCGCATTGCTGGCGAAAGCCGATGCACCGATCACAGAGACCGAACTGGGTATCGTTACCGCGGTCAACGAATTCGACCCGAATGCGTTGTCCGAGACAGCTGTCAAGGCATCAGGAAGATCGACGCTCGACAACATATTCGCCTCAAAAGCCGACGTGCCGATGGATGTAACGGAGTTCGGAATCGTTACCCTGGTCATGGCGTTCGAAGCGAATGCGCCATCCCCAATCGCAGTTACTGAGGCGGGAACATCGACCTTCCAAATCTCATTGGATGCGAACGCGTGGGTTCCAATCGACGTTACCGAGTTGGGGATCGCTACAGTCGTCAGCGCGTTCGAGGAGAAGGATCCTTGCGCGATCGTAACCAACGAGTTGGGGATCATCAGATTCTTTAGGGAATTCGAGGCGAACGCATAGATCCCCACCGAGGTAAGAGAATCCGGCAGCACGAGACTCGTCAGAGAATTCTGATAGAAGGACCAGTCTCCGATCGTTGTCACAGACCCGGGGATCCCCACATTCGTCAGCGAGTTCGAGGCAAAAGCGCCATCTCCGATCGCTGTCACGGACCCGGGGATCCCCACACTCGTCAGCGAGTTCGAGGCAAAAGCGCTATCTCCGATTGTCGTCACGGACCCCGGGATCACTACACTCGTCAGCTTCCTCGAGAGTGTCCCTCCGTTGTACTGGAATGCTCGCTCAGCGATGCCGCTCACGGTGTAGGAGTTGCCGTCCTTCCAGACGACTTCAGGAATCGAGATATCGCTTGAAGACCCCCGATAACCTGTGACGGTCGCAGTCTCACCAGCGTAGGTGAACACAAAGTTGTCCGCATTCGCATCGAGCAAGGCCAATGCCTCCAGAGTCGCAGCCGCCTCCGTTGGTTGTGCCAACGTCGACGCGGCGGCCGGTACCGCAGGCGACGAGAGCGTGTAGGTCGCGACGAGTGGAACCGCAAGCATTGAACCAATTACAACAGAAAGCCATCGCGCAGACATGAACGCCCCTCGTTCTGAAATGCGACCGGCCGCGTCTCCCAACAAGCGATGCACGGTCTTTCCCAAACTCCATAGATCGTACGCCAGAGCAAGCGGGCTCTGAGCAGCCACGACGCTGAAAGTGTTGTCGCGGCCTCGGCGTCGGGCGCCCGTGCCCTAGCGCCAACGGAGTCGGGACTCCGTGGGCGAGGTCTTGCACTGCATCAGTGTTCCTCCGGACGTATACCCGTACCAGCCCGAGTACTGCTGAGCGCAGAACGCACCGGCCGTGACATTGCCAGAGATGAGCGGGGACGGCGGGGGTGAGCAGGTGTTCCCCGTGAGTGGAGCGGTGCCTCCGTTCTCCATCCGGTAGATGAACGCCGCCATCTCGGAGCGGAGCACGTTCTGCGCGGGGCGGTAGTCACGACACCCGTAGCCCATGTCCCAACCAGTCGAGATGCCCTGTGCCGCGAGCCACAGGATCTCGTTGTAGAACACGATGCCAGGCTGGACGTCACGGAACGGGCTGGCTCCACTCGGCGCGTACGCGGGGCTCCCCTCGAACCGGTGAAGGAACGCGGCCATGACCTCTCGGGTCGTGGACCACTCGGCGCGGAACTCGGTGCCGTTGGGCGTCACCCACCCCTTCGAGATCCCGGTCGAAGCCAGCCACGAGATCTCCTTGTAGAACACGTGGGTGGTGGGCACATCGATGAACGGCGACGACACGGGCGGGGTGTACGCCGGCTGACCGGCGAGACGGTAGAGGAACGCCGCCATTTCGCCGCGGAGGATCTGATTCTGGGGGCGGAACTCATACGTGCTCGGGCCAACCTGCCAGCCGCGGCTGATGCCATTGTTCGCCATCCAGGTGATCTCGCTCTGGAACACGTGCCCACTGATATCCGTAAACGAGATCGACGGCGCCGGCGGAGTGATCGGCATCACCGTCGGCAGGGTGATCGACGCCGCGCCACAGTCACCCGACAACAGGTTTGTCAGCGCAGCGTACTCCGCGGGATCAACCGCGAGGCTCCACCGGTACTTCACGAGAGCCCATGACGTCACGTACTCGCACGTGAACGACGTGTTGGTCGGCAGCCACTCCGCCGGATCCTTGTCGCCCTTGGACTGGTTCGACACCGTCGATGCCGCGGTCAGGGCGTAGGGCACGTCGAGGTCGTTAGCGAACGTGCGACGCTGGTCGTCCGTCCACGCGAACGCCCCGGACCTCCACGCTTCAGCGAGCGCGACGACGTGGTCGATCTCGATCCCCGCGGGGGTCGTTGCCGTCACACCGTCGTACGGGGATACCCACGTCCCACCGGTGAGGGAGCAGCCGGAGCCGACGGTGACAGGCGTGGTGGACTCGTCGATGAGCACCTCGTAGCGGGTGTTGCACCCGTCCCCGTCAGCGTCGATCCAGTGCTCGAACCGATCACGGTTGTACGCCGGTGATGTGGTCTCAGCAGTTTGCTTCAGCATCCCCGGAAGCTGCGAGGCGGTCGTAGTCGCTGCTGACGCGGGCTGCACCGCGACGAACAGAGACACTAGAACTGATGCGCCGGCGACCATTGCCAGGCGCGCACGTATTGACACGAAAATGTTGCCTTTCGTAGAGAACGCGCGGACCCCCAGGACAGCGCACTCTTAAGCCTAGGACCAGCCGCCGAAAGTTTCCTGCATGTCCCACGCTGCCCGGCTGAAGAGCGCCTCAGGGTTCTCAAAGTCATCGCAAGCCGAATGCACACTGGAATGCCGTTGAGCCGCGTGAGTCCGCCCGACCCGCGTGAGGGAGAAACAGTGGTCACTCTGCTGGCTTGTACGCAGCCAGCATCTGTCCTCGGTCGCGCGCTCTCCATATCGGGACAGTCCGTGTGGTCAATCGGGTCGAACCGAAGCCGACGGAAGAGGCTCTTGCCTGAGTGACCCCTAGAGGATGTCTATGTACATGTGAGGGGGCAGACCATTGCGTCAGCACTCTCTACACGGAGATACGCAAGGGTCGATCGGGGTGGCATCGACGATGCGCATCGGCCACGACGACGGGCATTGCCTTCTCGACGCGCTGCAGGGGTCTCTCCCGAGTATGTCGTGCAATAACGTGCAACAACGTGGCGCGCGAGAGGTATCCCTGCGCCTCGTACGTGCGCTGCGCGCGCGGCACCAATGGGCGTAAAATGCAGATCAACATAATAATCGGCGAAATCCAGCGGCGCGCCCCGAGCGCGGCGGTCAGAACTTCCAAACTGATGGTGCGGGTTCGATTCCCGTCATCCCCTCCGAATGCCCTTCCGAGGCCGGCCGAGCGCCGCCGCGGAGGGGCGTATTTCATTCACATCGCGCGATCCCTCCCGCGTGCCCTACTGTTCCCGGGTCGCCCACTCGCGGCAGACTGAGTGTGGAACTGTTCCATGCCCTCCAGGAGCCGCGATGAGCAGCCGTAAGCCGATTCCCGAGCCGGGCGAGCGCAAGCTCCCGCGGCGCCCTGCGTCGGAACTCGCCGAGAAGTGGACCCGCATCGACGGCGTCGACGTCTTCTACCGGGAGTCGCCGAATCCGACCAAGGACGAGCGCGTCATGGCGCACGTGCACGGGTTCGGGCTTTCCGGCCGATACCTGCTGCCGACGGCCGAGCGGCTCGCCGACGAGTTCCACACCTATGTCCCCGACCTTCCCGGGTTCGGACGCAGCGGCAAGCGCAGGGACATGCTCGACATCCCCGACCTCGCGCGTGCCGCGGTCGACTTCTTCGACGACCGCGGGGTTGAGAAGGCGACGCTCGTCGGCAACTCGATGGGCTGCCCGGTCATCATCGAGTTCGCGCACCGCTACCCCGAGCGCATCGACCGCGCGGTGCTGGTCTCCCCCGCGGGCGGACTGTTCAACCAGCCGCTGCGTCGGGCGATCAAGCAGCTCTCGCAGGATGCGCCGCGTGAGCCGGTGAAGATGGCGCGTGTCGCCGTGCCCGACTACGTGCGCTTCGGCGTGCCGAGCACGATGAAGATGTTCCGCTCGCTCACGCAGTACCCGTCACTGCAGCGGCTGCTCGAGATGCGCATCCCCACTCTGGTCGTGCTGGGCCAGCGCGACCCGCTCCTGCCCCACGCGCACCGCGTCGACGAGATCGCCAGTCAGACCGACAGCCATGTGCTCGTCGTGATGCTCGAGGGGGCCGCCCACGCGATCAACTTCAGTCATCCTGGGCAGCTGGCCCATGTGATCCGTCATTTCATGGACGACCTGCCGATCGAGAACGACCCGGCGTGGCCCGGCCATGTGCGCCTCTACGAGGTGCACCGCGGCAAGCACCACCCGCCCGCCCAGCCGCGCGTCTGACGCGTCGCCGCCTCAGACGAGGGGCGTCGCGTCGCGATGCTCGTCGATGTGCGCCAGGTAGTGCTCGGCGTTGCGGAGCAGACCCTCCCGTTCCTCCGCGGTGAGCTCTCGGCGCACCTTCGCGGGCACACCGGCGACGAGGGATCCGTCCGGGATCTCCGAGCCCTCGAGCACGACTGCGCCACCGGCCACGAGGCATCCGGATCCGATCTTCGCGCCGTTGAGCACCACCGCGCCCATGCCGATGAGCGACCCGTCGCCGATCGTGCACCCGTGGACGACGGCGTTGTGGCCGACCGAGACGTTCTCGCCGATCACGACGGGCTTTCCGGCGTCGACGTGGACCGAGACGTTGTCCTGGAGGTTGCTGTTCGCGCCGACCGTGATGGTGTCGCCATCGGCGCGGAGCACCGCGTTGTACCAGACGCTCGCGCCGGGGCCGAGGGTCACTCCCCCGACGACGCGTGCACCGGCGGCGATGAACGACGTGGGATCGAGCGAGGGCGTCCTGCCCGCTGCGACGAGGACCGATGCTCCGGGTGCGACCGTCATGATGCGACCCTATTCGCCAGGGCCGTCTGGATGGCTTCGGTGTACCACGGGGCGAGCGTATCGGCGAAGGTGACCGTCAGGTGGTCCTGGTCGCGGTAGATGTTCGCCCCGCCGACGACGGGTGCGCATGTGTCGGCGCCGCAGAACACGTCGGTGAAGTCGAGCAGCGTGACGGAGTCGAGACCGGATGCTGCACCCCGAAGCGGATCGTTCTCCACCAGCAGGTCCGATCGGGGGCCGTCGCACTCGGACATGTCGTGCGTGCGCAGGCACTTGTTCGGGTCTGTCTCCCAGACCGGGTTGTCGACGACCGTGATGACGGGGATGCCGCGCTCGGTGACCGTGCTCCACGCGTCGCGATAGCCGGCGACGGCCGCGTCGTACGAGGAGTCGTAGCCGGCGGCCGAGTACGGAGTGGTCGCGATCGCCGCGGTGAACACGGCGTCGAGATCGGCGTCGTCGATGGCATTCTGCACGCGCTCGCGCCATTCGGTGCACGCTGCGCCGAACGCCCCCGGCGTCGACAGCGGCGTCGCGTTCCACGGACACGCGCCCTTGAACCAGGTCACGAGCTGCCAACCGTTCTCGTCTGCCATGCGCTGGAACGTCGAGAGCAGCTGGTAGGCGTGGCTGTCGCCGATGAGCGCGACACGCGGGGCGTCGGGATCATCCGAGCCGAAGGTGCACGAGACGGGTCGCGAGTCGGTGAGCTGCACGAAGCAGTCCGGGTTCTCCGGCCGATCGATGCCCGCGAAACCGGGAGCGGGCAGGATCGTGTCGCCGAAGTCGGCGTCCGCGCAGGAGGAGTCGAGGACCGATGCCGCCCCGAAGCAGTCCGGCGGGTTCTGCTGCAGCTCGGCGATGTCGCGGGTGCCCTGGCCGTACAACGGCGCGTTGACGAACCATGCGGAGGCGGCCACCAGGCCGACGACGATCATCGCCGCGAGCGAGGACCACAGGGTCACTCGGGCGGGGCGCGAGGTGAGCACCTTCCAGCCGCGCGCGGGATCCTCGACGAACCGCTTCGTGAGCCACGCGAGCACGAAGCACAGCACCAGCAGCGCGACGCGGTGGTAGATCGTCAGGCCCCAGAACGGGACCGACGGTGCGATGACGATCAGCGGCCAGTGCCACAGATACAGCGAATACGAGATGTCTCCGACGAACTGAGCCGGACGGATCGCGAGGATGCGGGTGGGGTACCACCAGCGCTCGGTGTTCGCGGCTGCGATGACGGCGGCTGCGCCGAGGGTCGGCAACGCCGCCATGTACCCGGGGAACGGCGTCTGACCGTCGAACGTGAAGGCGACATAGAGCAGGAGAAGGATGCCGCCCCAGCCGAGGACGAAACTGCCGACTGCGCCCCGGACCCTCAGCATCGGGACGAGCGCGATGAGGGCGCCCACGCCGAACTGCCACATGCGGCCGAACGTGACGAAGTACGCAGGCGCAGGGTTCGTGATCGTGAAGACGACGCAGAACGCGAAGGAGACGACGGTCACGATGCCGAGCGCCGTGATGATGACACGGCGTCGCGCACCGCGGAAGAACTTCACGCCGATCCATGCGGCCAGCAGCATGATGAGCGGCCACATCACATAGAACTGCTCTTCGAGCGAGAGCGACCAGTAGTGCTGCACCGTGGTGGGCGAGCCCGAGTGGTTGAGGTAGTCGGCCGAGTTGAGCGCCAGGTACCAGTTCTCGACGTAGAACGTCGACGCGAGGATCTCGCGCACCTCGTTCGGCAGCGCCGACGTCGGCATGAGGTACGGCGACATCACGACGACCGCGCAGAAGAGCAGGACCAGAAGCGATGCTGGGAGCAGACGTCGTGCGCGGCGCGCCCAGAACTGGCCCAGCTTCACCGTGCCCGTCGCGGTCAGCTCGCGCATGAGGTGCGCGGTGATGAGGAAGCCCGAGATCACGAAGAAGATGTCGACGCCGATGTAGCCGCCTGTGAGCCGGCCCGGCCAGAAGTGGTAGAGCACGACGCAGAGCACGGCGATCGCACGCAGGCCCTGCACGTGCGGGATGAAGCGCGAGGGCTCGGCGTGTTCGGGCGAGCGGTCGCGGGGCTCGCGGGTCACGGTCTTGGCGGGAACGCTCAGATGCTGCGGTCCGAGGTCGTGATCGGCGGAAGGCACGAATCGACGTTAGCCGCTGTCGCGCCGTCGGCCCGCACCGACGGCGCGGATTCCCCGGTTTAGCCCAGCCTTCTCTTGCTTGCGGAATGACTCCCCGTGAGTAGCGTTGCAGTCACTGGAGGACGAAAAATGGAGACGAGCGACATGACGAACACCCAGACCACCCCCGCAACCGCGGCGAACCCCGACGTCGCCGCCGCGACGGCGCAGTTCCTCACCCCCGTCGTCTTGGGCCTGCAGGCACTGGCCGTGAACGGAAAGCAGGCGCACTGGAACGTGCGCGGTGCGAACTTCATCGCGATCCACGAGCTGCTGGACTCCGTGGTGGCCAACGCGCAGGCCGGCGCCGACCAGGCGGCCGAGCGCATCGTGGCATTGGGACTCCCCATCGACGCCCGCGTCGGAACGGTCGCCCAGAAGACGTCGAGTGCGGTGCCCGCCGGCTTCACGCAGTGGGACGCGCTCATCCGCAACGTGATCTCCGACATGGACACCGTCATCGCCGACACGCAGGCCGCGATCGAGGGACTCGACGAGTTCGACCTCACGAGCCAGGACATCGCGATCGGCATCAAGGAGTCGCTCGAGAAGGACCGCTGGTTCCTCTTCGCGCACCTCGCCGAGTGATCGCCACCTCGTGACGAAGGCCCCCGGGATTCCCGGGGGCCTTCGTCATGTCACGGATGCTGCAGAAAGGCGAGGACCGCGAGGACCCGGCGGTGCTCGGTGCCCGACTCCTCGAGCCCGAGCTTCGCGAAGATCGCGCTGATGTTCTTCTCCACCGCTCCCACGCCGACGAACAGCCGCTCCGCGATGCTCGCGTTGCTGCGCCCCTCGGCCATGAGCGTGAGCACATCGCGCTCGCGCGGCGTCAGCGTGGAGAGCGGATCCGGCCGCGCGGAGAGCAGGCCCTGCACGACGAGCGGATCGAGCACCGTCCCTCGCTCGCGGACGCGGCGGACGGCGTCGGTGAACTCGTCCAGGGATGTGACACGGTCCTTCAGCAGATAGCCGACGCCGCCCTCACCTCCGGCGAGGAGCTCCTTCGCGTAGACCCCCTCGACGTACTGGCTGAGAACGAGGATGCCGACCGCCGGCAGCGCGGCCCGCACGGCCAGCGCCGCGCGGATGCCCTCGTCACGGAAACCCGGAGGCAGTCGGACGTCGAGGATCGCCACGTCCGCACGCGCGTCGCGCACGCGGGCCACCACATCGTCGGCGTCGCCCCAGGCACCGGCGGTGACGTATCCCGCCTCGTCGAAGAGCCGGACGAGGCCCTCGCGCAGCAGGACGGAATCCTCGAACAGGACGACGCGGAGCGGTGCGGAGTGGGGCGAAGAGGCCATTCCCTCAGGATAGGGATCGGTCATGGCAGGGCCGTGAGCGGGATGTGCGCGCCGACCGAGGTCGGCCCGCCGACCGGGCTGGTGACGACCAGCACGCCGCGAAGACCCGCGACGCGCTCGCGCAGGCCCTCGAGCCCGTGACCGGAGGTGATGACGGCCCCACCGCGGCCGTTGTCCACGACCCAGACGTCGAGGTGCGTGGGCGCGCCGGTCGCCGTGCGTCGCAGCGAGGCACGCAGCGTGACCCCAGTGGCGCCGGAGTGCTTGACCGCGTTCGTCATGAGCTCCGCGACGACGAAGTAGACGGTCCGCGCCACCTCCTGGCTCACTCCGCGGTCGATCGCGGGGTCGATCTCGACCTGCACCCACAGCGGCGATGCTGTCGCGACGGCGTCCAGCGCTGCCGCGAGCCCGCGGTCCTGCAGCAGCGGCGGAGCGACGCCGCTCGACAGCGCTCGCAGCTCGTCCAGCGCCGCCTTCGCGTGACCACGTGCTTCCCGCGCGAGCTCGGCGGCGGCATCCGTGTCGCCGGTCTCCGCGCGGCGCTCCAAGGCGGCGAGATCCATCTGCAGGCGCACCAGGCGCTGCTGCGGACCGTCGTGGATGTCGCGCTCGAGGCGGCGCAGGGCGACGTCCTCTGCGTGCACCGCGGCACCGCGAGCAGCCGCTTCGGCGCGGACCTCGGCAGCGAGCTCGTCCGATTCCCACCGGCCGAGCATGCCCATCGCGATCGCGTGGTGACCGCGCGCGAGGCCGCCGAGCACCCACGGCATCGTGAAAGTGAAGACGATGCCGGCGATGAGGTAGAGCGTGACCTCGACGGCCCAGCTCGACCAGCCGCCGAACAGCCACGGCATGAAGTCGGCGACGTAGTGCCCCCATTCGCCGTCGCCGTTCCAGCTCCGGGGCAGGAACAGTCCCCAGAACCAGTACGTGAGGCCGCCGAGGCCCACGCTCAGCCACACCACGGTGAGGGTGAAGGAGATGGTGCTGATGATCGGGTTCACGATCATGCCGTGCACGAGGTACAGCCAGTAGTGCGTGTTGCGGATCGGGCGGGTGAGAGTCATCCAGAAGCCGGTCGCCTGCGGCGTGTCGCGATTCCACTCCGGCTCGGCGATCACGGGCTGCCCGGTCAGCAGCAGCAGGAACCTGTCGGCGACGCCGAACCCTCGCGCGATCAGCAGCGTCAGCACGATGAGCGGCAGGCCGATCACGAGGATCAGCAGCCCGACGCCAGTCCAGAACAGGGAGGCGAGGACGCTCACCGAGACCATGGCGAGCACGAACACCGCCAGCAGGTACAGCGCGCTGCCCGGTGTGCGGACCCAGGATCGTCCGTAAGATGCCCAGAACCCGGTGGCGGGGCCGGACGCGACGGGCTGGAGCGGAGCCGGTTCAGTGGTGGCGGCGGTCATCGGTGTCTCCCTCGGAACTCATGCTCCCAGCTTCGCGACGGCCCCGGCGTCGGGGCATCCGATGCCCTCCCGAACAGGTAGGGGGGCTGACCCCCCGTACCTGCGATTGATCACGCCACGTGGGTGAGTCGTCCCGCCAGCAGCGTCGCGGCGACGCGCATGCCGCGCAGCCTCGGCTCGTCGGCAGCGAGGGGGTCGTGCTCGCAGATCGCGAGGTCGGCGACGTCTCCGGGACCGATGCGTGCAGGCTCGGCGGAGCCGCCGCGCGTCGAAGCCGCCAGCGCCGTCGACGCGTCGACGCGCTGTGCCGGCTGCCACGGATCGCGGCTCCCGCGGGTGCGGAACACCGCGGCCGCCATCGCCGCCCAGGGATCGAGCGGCGCGACGGGCGCGTCGGAGCCGAACAGCAGGTTCGCCCCGGAGTCGGCGAGAGCCCGCAGCGGATATGGCTGCGCCGTCTGGCCCGCCCACACCGCGTCGGTCAGGTCGCGGTCGTCGAGCGCATGCTCGGGCTGGACGCTCGCGCCGACGCCCAGCCGCGCGAACCGCGGGATGTCGGCGTGCGCGACGAGCTGCGCGTGCTCGATCGTGCCCCACGCCCCGGTCGCGGCGAAGGCGTCGAGCGCGTGCGAGTTCGCGACGTCGCCGATGGCGTGGATCGCTGACGCGAGACCGGCAGCGGTCGCTCGGGTCATGAGGTCGACGAGCGTCGCGACATCCACGGTGAGCAGGCCGTGGTTGTGCGGATCATCGGGGTAGGCGTGCGAGCACGCCGCCGTTCGGGTGCCGAGCGATCCGTCGGTGATCACCTTGAGCGGGCCGACATGGACGAGATCGGATGCTGCGCCCCGGGCGACGTCTCCTGTCCGGAGTCCGTCGGCGATCGCGCGGTCGAGGAACTGGGGGTAGATCCCGAACGAGATCCGCAGCGCGTCGAACCCCGCGGCGAGGCGCCTGACCCACGCGTCCTCGTTCCACGACATGTCGAGGTCGACGACTCCCACGACACCGCGGGCAGCGGCATCCTGCGCCATGCGCGCGACGAGCGGGTCGGACACGGACGCGTCGACGGCGTTGAGCCGGCGCGAGATCTCGAACGCCGGCTCCTCACGGAGGATGCCGTAGCCGTCGGGTTCGAAGCCCTCACGGCGCAGCGCCGCCGAGTTGAGCCACACGCTGTGCACATCGGCGTTGATGAGGTACGTCGGAATCTCGCCCGTCGCGGCATCGAGCACGGCGAGGTCGGGGGTGTCGGCCCAGAACGCATCGCGGAAGCCGCTGCCGACGCGGCGTCCGTCGGGAAGCGGATCGGCGGCGCCCATGAGCCTCGCCGCCTGCGCGGCGGACGACGCCTCGCCGAGAGCCATCCGCTGGGCCGAGAGCGCCCACTGCACGGTGTGGACATGGTGGTCCCAGAGCCCCGGGACCACCCAGCCGCCGTCGACGTCGAGCACGTGCCCGCGGCGCGGGAGCGCCCCGGCGGGCGCGATGTCGACGACGAGGCCCTCGGCCAGGTGCACGTCGACCGGGTCGGCGCCGAACGGATCGGTGCGGTCGGAGCCGGTGAGACGCGCGTTCGCGATGACGTCGACGGTCTCGCCGCGCGCCGCCGTCACCGAGCGGCCTTCCGGGTCTCGAGATCGCGGCGCATCTCCGCGGGGAGCCGTGGGTCGGCGTAGGGGCTCTCGCCGGCCTCGAGCTCCGTGATCACCGTCTCGACGGTCTCGTCGGGCTTGTTCTGACTCAGCTTGCGCTTGGCGACGACCTTCGTCGGCGTGAGACGGAAGCCCACGGTGCCCCTTTCGAGCCGTCGCACGTACTCGGGATCGTTCGGCGGCTCCCACATCAGGCGCGGCTGCGGCAGGCCGCCCTCGAACCGAGCGACGAGGCGCTCAAGCACCTGGAGGTTCTCCTCCGGCGTCAGCAGCTCCGGGACGCCGCTGAGGTGCGCCGACACGAAGTTCCAGGTGGGGACGCTCTGCACGTCGCCGTACCAGCCGGGCGAGATGTATCCGTGCGGACCCTGCACGACCACGAGCAGCTCACGCTCGCCGAGGCCGTGGACGAGATCGTCCGGCTTGCCGACGTGGCCCACGATCGTGAGGTCGTCGCGATCCGCGTCGAGCAGCACGGCGTAGTGCGAGGCGACGAGCCCGTTCTCGGTCGACGAGACGATCGTCACCCACGGGTTCTGCTCGATGAGCCGGCGGATCTCGCCGACATCCGACATCGCGAAGCTCGGGTTCTGACGCATGCGCCCAGCCTATTCGCGGGCTGCGCCACCCGGCCGCGCGGTCATGCCTGGCAGCTCGGGCACCAGTAGAGCTTCCGACCGGCGGCCTCCTCGACCACGATCGCGGTGCCGCACACCCGGCACGGGAGTCCAGCGCGATGGTAGACCCAGTGCCGGTCGTCGCGACTCGCCATCGCGGCGCGGTAGGCCTCGGGGTCGAGATCGTCCATCGTCATCATCTGGCCCGTCTCGACGCCGATCGCGAGCAGCCGCACCCAGTCCCGCCAGAGCTCGCGGACGACCTCCTCCGGGACGTCCCGCCCCGGCGTGTGAGGATTCTGCCGTGCCCGGAACAGCAATTCGGCGCGGTACACGTTGCCGATGCCGCTGACGACGTTCTGGTCCATGAGCAGGAGCCCGATCGATGTCGGCTTGCGGCGCACGACGGAGGTGAAGCGCTCCTCGCCCTCCGCGACGTCGTCGACGAGCGGGTCGGGCCCGAGCTTGGCGATCGTCGCTGCGACCTCGTCGGGCGTCTGCAGCTCGCACGCTGTCGGACCGCGCAGGTCGGCGCAGGTCACTGGGCCCACGCGCCCTGAGGCTCCGATCGACGCGCCGGCAGCGAGGGGAGAGGGCGAGGGGACGGTGAGCAGGCGCAGGCGAACTTGACCCACGACCGGCGGGGGCCACTCGTCGCCCTCGTCGGCGAGCCCCGTGGTCTGCTCTGACATGCGCACGTGCACGCGGGTGCGCCGGGGCGCCCCGATCGAGGTCAGCGAGTTCTCGCCGGCGCCGTCGAAGATCGGGTCGTCGAGGTCGGTGCCTCGCTGGTTCGTCTGACCCATCCGGCCGTTGGCTGAGGCGATCGTCGGATCGACCAGGATGTCGCCCGCGAAGTCCCACGCGCCGTACATGCCCAGGTGCACGCGCAGCCAGATGTCGTCGTCGAACTCGAGGAACATCTGCTTGCCAACGGCCCGCACCGACGTCGCGGTGCGTCCGCTCAGGATCCCCGCGCCCTCGACGAAGCGCCCCTGGGGGCTCGACGCCGCCACGGGGCGGCCCACGAAGTTGCGGTCGAACTGTCGGGCGATGCGATGGACGGAATGCCCCTCGGGCACGACTCAGCCGGCTTCGGGGTCGAACGAGCTGTCGTCGGCGGCCAGGACGTCCGGCTGCCCGGAGACCGCACGCGGATCGGGCTCGAGCGTGCCGTCCTCCTCATACGCGGCGAGCTGCGCGATGCGGCGGGCGTGGCGCTCCTCGCCCGAGAACGGCGTCGCGATGAAGCGGTCGATGAAGGTCGCGGCCTCCTCGAACGTGTGCTGGCGTGCGCCGATCGCGATGACGTTCGCGTCGTTGTGCTCGCGGGCGAGCTCAGCCGTGGCGATGCTCCACGCGAGGGCGGCGCGGACGCCCACGACCTTGTTAGCGGCGATCTGCTCGCCGTTGCCGGAGCCGCCGAAGACGACGCCGAGTGCATCGATGCCGGCGGTCTGGTCGCGCACGACAGCCTGCGCGGCGCGGATGCAGAACGCGGGGTAGTCGTCGAGCGGGTCGTACTCGATCGGGCCGTGGTCGACGACCTCGTGACCGGCCGCCGCGAGGTGATGCTGCAGCTGCGTCGAGAACTCGAGGCCGGCGTGATCGGTCGCGATGTGGATGCGCATGGGTTCAATCCTAGAGAGGGGGGACGGCGGAGGACGACGGATGCCGCGCCCGCGGCGAGCGGTCCGCTCAGGCGGGTCGCCGGCTCAGGGGGCGATGCCGGCGGCGGCCGGCTTGAAGCCCGCGCGCACGTTCTCGCAGCAGGCGGGACGGCAGACGTCGAACCAGGGTCCGAGGTCGGTCGCATGTGGCCGCTCCCCCACGGGGGTGCCGTGCAGGCGCTCCTCGAGGAGGTCGACCAGACCCGACACGAAAACCGGGTCGACGCCGGGCGTCGGCGTGCGCACCGCGCGGATGCCCGCCTCGGCCGCGGCATCCATCGCCTCGGTGTCGAGGTCCCACAGCACCTCCATATGGTCGCTCATGAAGCCGAGCGGCACGATCGCGACGGCCTCCACGCCGCCCGCGGGGAGCTCGGCGATGACGTCGTTGACGTCGGGCTCGAGCCACGGCTGGCTCGGCGGGCCGGAACGCGACTGGTAGACGAGATCCCACGCGACGCGCTCCGCGCCGGGGACCTCCGCGGCCACGGTCGCCATGACGACCTCGGCCACGGCGAGGTGCTGAGCGGCGTACGCGCCGCCCTCCCCCAGGTCGCGGTGCCGCTCGTCGCCCTCGCGCGGACCGGAGCGCTCGGCATCCGCCGTCGGGATGCTGTGCGTCGAGAACAGCACCCGCACGGCCTCGGGCGCGATGCCGTCGGAGAGGAAGCCGGCCACGGCATCGCGCACGCCGTCGACGAAGGGCTGCACGAACCCGGGGTGGTCGAAGAACTGCCGCACCTTGTCGATCGTCACCGTGTCGCCGAGACCCGTCTCGGTGAGGACGCGGGCGAAGTCCTCGCGGTACTGACGGCAGCTCGAGAACGACGAGTAGGCACTCGTCGCGAGACCCAGGAGGCGCGTGTCGCCGGCGGCGGCGGCATCCGTCACCGCCTCGCCTAGGTACGGCGCCCAGTTGCGGTTTCCCCAGTAGACGGGCAGGTCGAGACCGCGACGCGAGAGCTCGGCCTCGAGGGCGGCCTTGAGGGCGCGGTTCTGCGCGTTGATCGGGCTGACGCCGCCGAAGTGGCGGTAGTGGTGCGCGACCTCTTCGAGGCGCTCGTCGGGGATGCCGCGCCCCCGGGTGACGTTGCGGAGGAACGGGATGACGTCGTCCTGACCCTCGGGACCGCCGAAGCCCGCGAGCAGGATCGCGTCGTATGCGACCGGCTGCTCCACATAGGGGGATCCCGACGCAGCGGCCGGGGAGGCGAACGGGACGACGTGCTGCTCGGGAGAAGTCACCCCTCCATCCTGACACCGCCCGCGGGTGCTTTCGTCCACGGGATCGGTGGTTTCCCGTGCTGCTGGCATAGGCTGGGACGGTTGTCATCGGTGCCAGCAGCGCTGGTGGCGGCCGCCGGATCGAGTGTCCGCGCAACGGGCCTATCGACATCCTCAGCCATCCTCACCCATGGGAGCCAAGCAGTGCCTGGAGAGAACCTCACCCGCATCGAGGCGCAGGAGCGCCGCGCGATCGTCGACACGCAGTCGTACGAGATCGCGCTGGAGCTGACGAAGGGCGCGGAGGTCTTCGGATCGCGCACCGTCGTCCGCTTCACCGCCACGCCCGGTGCTTCGACGTTCATCGACCTGATCGCCCGCGAGGTCCGCGAGATCACGCTCAACGGCCGGTCCATCGACCCGGCGACCGCGTTCGCGGACTCGCGCATCGCGCTCGACGACCTCGCGGCCGACAACGAGCTCGTCATCGACGCCGACTGCCTGTACACGAACACGGGTGAGGGCCTCCACCGCTTCGTCGACCCCGTCGACGGCGAGGTCTACCTGTACTCGCAGTTCGAGGTGCCCGACTCCCGCCGGGTGTTCGCGGTGTTCGAGCAGCCCGACCTCAAGGCCACGTTCGCGTTCACGGTCACCGCGCCGGAGCCGTGGAAGGTCGTCTCGAACTCCCCCACCCCCGAGCCGAAGAAGCACGGCGACGGCACCGCGACGTGGCGCTTCGAGCCGACTCCCCGCATCTCGTCGTACATCACGGCGCTCATCGCCGGCCCGTACGAGGCCACGTTCTCGGAGCTCACCAGCGCGTCGGGCCGCGTCATCCCGCTCGGCGTGTACGGCCGCAAGAGCCTGTGGCAGTTCCTGGACGCGGATTACATCTTCGACAAGACGCGTCAGGGCTTCGCGTACTTCGAGGAGAAGTTCGACTACGCCTACCCGTTCGCGAAGTACGACCAGCTGTTCGTGCCCGAGTTCAACGCCGGGGCGATGGAGAACGCGGGCGCGGTCACGTTCACCGAGACGTACGTGTTCCGCTCGAAGGTGACGGATGCGGTCAAGGAGCGTCGCGTCGTCACGATCCTGCACGAGCTCGCGCACATGTGGTTCGGTGACCTGGTCACCATGAAGTGGTGGAACGACCTGTGGCTGAACGAGTCGTTCGCGGAGTGGGCGTCGACGATCGCCACCGCCGAGGCGACCGAGTGGACCGAGGCGTGGACCACGTTCAACGCGATGGAGAAGACCTGGGCGTACCGGCAGGACCAGCTCCCCTCGACGCACCCGGTGGTCGCGCAGATCAACGACCTCGAGGACGTGCAGGTCAACTTCGACGGCATCACGTACGCCAAGGGCGGCTCGGTGCTCAAGCAGCTGGCCGCGTGGGTGGGCATCGAGGCGTTCTTCGCGGGTGTCGCCGCGTACTTCAAGAAGCACGAGTGGTCCAACACCGAGGTGGGCGACCTGCTCGCCGAGCTCGAGGTCACCAGCGGTCGTGAGCTGTCGACGTGGTCGAAGAAGTGGCTGGAGACGGCGGGCGTGAACACGCTGTCGCCTGAGATCGTGACGGATGTCGACGGCACCATCACGCGCTTCGCGATCGTGCAGACCGCTCCCGCGGACTATCCGACGATCCGCCCGCACCGCCTCGGCGTCGGCTTCTACGAGCTGCGGGGCGAGGCGCTGGTGCGTGTGCACCACGTCGAGCTCGACGTGGACGGCGACCTCACCGAGGTGCCCGAGCTCAAGGGACACAGGCGTCCGGCGCTGGTGCTGCTGAACGACGAGGACCTCGCGTACGCGAAGATCCGTCTCGACGACCAGTCGCTTGAGACCGCGATCGATCACCTCGGCAAGATCAGCGACCCGCTCGCCCGCTCGCTGGTGTGGGGTGCCGCGTGGGACCAGACCCGCGATGCCGAGGCATCCGCTTCCGACTACGTCGACCTGGTGCTGCGCAACATCGGCGCCGAGACCGAGTCGACCACCGTCCGCACCACGCTCGCGCAGCTGCAGCTCGCCGCGAACTCGTACGTCGCGCCCGAGAAGCGCGACATCACCCGCGCGAAGGTCGCCGACGCGCTGTGGCAGCTCGCGCAGGACGCGGAGTCCGGCAGCGACAGCCAGCTGCAGTTCGTGACCGCGTTCGCGTCCGCCGCGGCCACCCCTGGCCAGTGGGACAAGGTCCGTCAGCTGCGCGACGGCGAGGCGACGTTCGACGGCCTCGACATCGACACCGACCTCTCCTGGCAGCTGCTCGTGTCCCTCGCCGCCGGCGGGGTCGTGACGGCCGCCGACATCGACGAGGCCCTCGCCGCCGACAACACCGCCAAGGGCGGCGAGTTCGCCGCGCAGGCCAAGGCGGCGCTCCCGTCGGCGCAGGCGAAGGCAGCGGCGTGGTCCTCGCTCGTCGACAGCGACGACCAGCCCAACACGATCGTCCGCTCGGCCGCGCTCGGCTTCGTGCACCCGGCCGGCCGCGGACTGCTCGCCGACTTCGTCGCACGCTACTTCGACGCGCTGCTGCCGATCTGGAACTCCCGGACCTACCAGATCGCCCAGTACCTCATCGTGGGTCTCTACCCCGCACCGCTCGCCGACGTCGCACTCCAGGGCGCCACCCGCGCGTGGCTCGAAGCGAACCGCGACGCCGCTCCCGCCCTGCGCCGCCTCGTCGCCGAGAACCTCGCCGGCGTCGAACGCGCACTGTCCGTGCAGGACCGCGACGCCCAGTAGCGCCGTCGCGATCCACCGGATGCCTCGACCCCGCGTGGGTCGAGGCATCCGGTGTCTTCGGCACCGTGGTACCACGCCGTCGCCGATTGTTCATCCCGGAGGCTGACGCACGCGGGCACAGCGGCCTCATAGCGTGGTGGGCATGATCGTTGCAGAGCAGCTCACGAAGCGCTTCGGAGACAAGACCGCGGTGTCGAACGTGTCGTTCACCGTGCAGCCGGGGAAGGTCACCGGGTTCCTCGGCCCGAACGGCGCCGGCAAGTCGACCACCATGCGGATGATCGTCGGCCTCGACCGGCCCACATCCGGCACGGTGACCGTAGCCGGCCAGAACTACGCGCACCTGCGCTCACCGCTGACCGAGGTAGGCGTCCTGCTCGACGCGAAGGCCGTGCACACGGGCCGCTCGGCACGCAACCATCTGCGCGCGATGGCCGCCACCCACGGCATCGGACGTTCGCGCGTCGACGAGGTGATCGAGCTCACCGGCATCCAGTCGGTCGCCGGCAAGCGGGCGGGCAAGTTCTCGCTCGGCATGGGCCAGCGGCTCGGCATCGCCGCGGCGCTGCTCGGCGATCCGCGCACACTCATCCTCGACGAACCGGTGAACGGCCTCGACCCCGAGGGCGTGCGGTGGGTGCGCCAGTTCGTGCGGCACCTCGCCGCCGAGGGGCGCACCGTCCTGCTCTCCAGCCACCTCATGAGCGAGATGGCGCAGACCGCCGACCACGTCATCGTGCTCGGCCGCGGGCAGGTGCTCGCCGATGCCGAGCTGTCGGAGCTCGTGCGGGCGTGGACCACCAACAACGTCGTCGTGCGGTCGCCGCGCCTGTCGGAGCTCGTCGCCGCCCTCGCAGGCCCCGACGTCACCGTGACGGCGTCGTCCCCCGGGGTCGCCGAGATCTCGGGCGTCACCGCCGCGTCGATCGGCGACCTCGCCGCGTCGCTCGGTATTCCCGTCCACGAACTCACCTCCCGCACCGGATCGCTGGAAGACGCCTACCTCGCCCTCACCGGCGACGCCGTCGAGTACACCTCCAAGGAGATCGCATGACCGCCCTCGCCCCCGCCACGCGTGCCGACGCCGGAGCTCGCGCCGCCTCGCCGCACCGACTGACGTTCGCGAACCTGCTGCGCAGCGAGTGGATCAAGATCACGACGCTCCGCTCGACGTGGTGGTCGCTCGGGATCACGGCCGTGCTGTCGATCGGCATCTCGATGATGATCGCGTCGGCGTCCGCCCAGTTCGGCGGCGGATTCCCCGCTGTCAGCGCGATCCTCTCGCCGACGCAGTTCACCATGCTCGTCGCCGGCATCCTCGGTGCGATCGTCATCACCGGCGAATACTCGACCGGCATGATCCGCTCGACCCTCACCGCCGAGCCGCGCCGCGGCGCGGTCGTCGTGGCGAAGGCCGTCGTGGTGAGCGTGCTCATCGCGCTGACGACCGTGGTGACCTACGCCGTCGCGATCGCGGCCACCGCCCCGTTCCTCGCCGAGGGGCTCGACTGGTCGGAGCCTGCGCAGTCGATCGTGCCGCTCGCGCTGGGCGTGCTCTCGATGGTGGTCTTCACCCTCATCGGCCTCGGGTTCGGGTTCATCCTGCGCAACGGCGCCGGTGCCATCGCCGTGACCGTCGGCGTGCTGTTCGTGCTTCCCATCGTGTTCAGCCTGTTCTCGATGTTCGGTGAGAGCTGGAGCTGGATCGCCGACCTCGCGGAGTACCTCCCGATGAATGCCGCGTCCGCGGTGACCGCTCCGGGCGCGGAGGACCTCGCGGTCCCGCTCGTCACCCTGGCCGCGTGGGGCCTCGTGCCGCTCGTGGGCGGCTGGGCGGTGCTGCGCGGCCGCGACGCGTAGAGTCGTCCGAATGCCGCGAACCGCCAGTCAGGCCGTCGTCGGCGCCGCTTCCGGCGCCGACGACGGCCTCCTGCTGCCACGGCCCCCGGGCGTCTTCCGCCGCTTCTGGGCACGGCATCCGCGATCCGCCGATGTGATCGTCGCGGTGGTCGCGTTCCTCCTGTCAGCACCCACTGCCGCGCTCCGCTCCGAATACCCGGTCCTTCCGACCATGACGCAGACGGTGTACGCGATCGTCGTGGTCGTCGGCGCCTGCGTCGCCCTGGTATTCCGCCGTTCGCGGCCCGTCCTCGTCTTCGCCGCGGCGGCGCTGCCGCTGGTGATCCTGCCGCCGAGCCTCGTCCCGGCATCCCATGTCCTCCCCGCCTTCGCCATCTACGCGGTCGCGGTCTACCGGTCGGTCCGGTCCTGCTGGATCGCCTTCGCGACGGCGACCGCCCTGATGGTGGTCTACACGGTCACCGCCGGCCTCGCGGCTCGACGACGTGCCGGCGGAGGTGCGCTTCGCGGTGGCGCGCATCGTGCAGGAATCCCTCACCAACGCGATGCGGCACGCTCCCCTCGCCACCACGATCGACGCGCGGATCTCCGTGCGGGCGGACGGCGTCGATCTCGACATCGTGAACGACGGGGTTCGCCCGCGCACCGAGGCCGCGCAATCGCAAGGCGGCCCGGGGTTCGGGCTCCCGGGGCTCCGCGAGCGCGCGGCGCACGTGAGCGGCACGCTGCAGGCCGGACCTGCCGACGGAAGGCGGTGGGCCGTGCGCGCCTCGCTGCCGCTGCCGCTGCCTGCGCCGGCAGGCGCTGAGGGCGCGCTGGAGGATAACGCACCATGACCACACCCATCCGCGTCATCCTGGTCGACGACCAGGAGCTCATCCGACTCGGCTTCCGCCTGGTGCTCGAGGCCGAACCGGACGTCGAGGTGGTCGGTGAGGCGGCCGACGGAGACGAGGCGCTGCGTGCGGTGGCCGCGCATGCACCCGATGTCGTGCTGATGGACATACGGATGCCGCGCACCGACGGCATCGCGGCCACCCGGTCGATCGTCGCCGCGCACCCGTCGACACGCGTTCTCGTGCTCACCACGTTCGACCTCGACGAGTACGCGGTGGGGGCGCTCGATGCGGGCGCGAGCGGATTCCTCCTCAAGGATGCGCACCGCTCGGAGCTCACCGCGGCGATCCGCGCCGTGCATCGGGGCGACGCCGTGCTGGCGCCGTCGGTCACACGGCGGCTCATCGACCGGCTCCATGCGGCGCCGCCCGTGACGGAGCACACGAGCCCGGTCGGCGACCCGACGACGGAGCTGACGCACCGTGAACGGGAGGTGTTCACCGCGATCGCGCGCGGGATGAACAACACCGAGATCGCGGGCCACCTGTTCCTGAGCGAGTCCACGGTCAAGACGCACGTCGGCCGCGTGATGGCCAAGATCGGGGCGCGCGACCGTGTGCACGCCGTGATCCTCGCTCACCGGCATCGGCTCGTCGACGCGTCCGCGCCGCCCAGCGATGAGCGGTCCACAACCTGAGCGCCGCCCAGGCTGAGCGCAACCTCCGCTAGTTAGGATCGTGACGATGAGCCGCGTACCCCTCCAATCCACCCCGCCCGCGGAAGCCCCCGATCTTACGGACGCAGAGCTATGGCGGGGCGTCGGCGAGTTCTTCGTCCAGGCCGGCTGGAACCTGCTCGCCGTCGCCGGCATCATCGTCGGCGCCGTGCTCGTCGTCTGGATCCTCCACTTCGTGATCCACCGGGTCGTCGGTCGCATCGTCAACGGCGCCAAGAACAAGGCGAACGTCGACGACACCCAGGCCCTCGAGCGGTCGCCGCTCGCGTCGGTGCGGCTCGTCCAGCGCACGCGGACGCTCGGCTCGATCCTCGGCAACATCGTCAATGTGACGGTCGTGATCATCGCGCTGCTGCTGGTCATCAACGTCCTGGCACCGACCGCTCTCGGATCGCTCACACTGCTCACCGCCGCCATCGGCGCCGGTCTCGGCTTCGGCGCGCAGAACATCGTCAAGGACGTGCTCAACGGCATCTTCATCGTGGCCGAGGATCAGGTGGGGATCGGCGACGTGGTCGACCTCGGACTTGCGACGGGCATCGTCGAGTACGTGAGCGTCCGCGTCACGCACGTGCGCGACGTCAACGGCACCCTCTGGTACGTGCGCAACGGTGAGATCCTGCGCATCGGCAACCTCTCGCAGGGCTGGTCGCGGGTGATCCTCGATCTCTCGGTGGCCACCGACTCCGACATCGGCGAGGTCGAGAAGGCGATGCTCGACACCGCCAAGGAGCTCGCGAAGGACCCGAAGTGGCGCACGCGGATCCTCGAGCAGCCCGAGGTGTGGGGCCTCGAGTCGATCTCGGGCGACGCGCTCGTCATCCGCCTCGTCATGAAGACCCGCGCGAATGCGAAGGACGACGTCGCGCGCGAGCTGCGCATGCGCCTGAAGCACACGATCGACGAGATGGGCATCACGCTGCCCGCCCTCACCGCGGTCATGCCGAGCGGGCTCGAGGGCGCTCAGCGTGTGCGCGGCGCCAACCCGCCCAAGACCAAGCCCACGCCGGTCGCTTCCACGCCGGAGCGCCCGGTGTGGAAGCCGAAGCGAACCCCCAAGAAGCCGTCGACACCGCCCGCGGGTGATGAATCCGGCACGACCACCGGAGGAACCGCATGACGGACTCGGCCACCCCGCTGAGCTTCTACGACGAAGTCGGCGGCCACGACACGTTCGCTCGGCTCGTCGACGCGTTCTACCGCGGGGTCGCGGAGGACGAGGTCCTGCGCCCCATGTATCCCGAGGAGGACCTCGGCCCGGCGAAGGAGCGGCTCACGCTGTTCCTCGAGCAGTACTGGGGCGGTCCGACGACGTACAGCCAGGAGCGCGGCCACCCCCGGCTGCGCATGCGTCACGCGGCGTTCCACGTGGATCCCGACGCGCGCGACCGCTGGCTCGCGCACATGCGCGTCGCGGTGGACGAACTCCAGCTCCCGCCCCTCCACGAGGCCACCCTCTGGGATTACCTCCAGCGCGCCGCATATGCCATGGTGAATACCTTCGAGCCCTCGGGCATCGGACCCGCCGCAGGACCCCGGGCTGCGGCATCCTTCCCTGTCATTGCGGCACCCCCGGCAGACGCCGACCCCGCTCGCTGAGTCAGCGACTCGGCTACATCCCCTCGCCGACGAAGGAGTCGACATGCCCTCCCACCACACCGACATCCTCGTCATCGGATGGGGACTCGCCGGTCTCGTCGCCACCGCGGAGGCGGTCGCGGCGGGCAAGCGCGTGACGATCGTCGACCAGGAGCCGCGGTCGAATCTCGGCGGTCAGGCGTGGTGGTCCTTCGGGGGCCTCTTCTTCATAGACTCGCCCGAACAGCGCCGGCTGGGCATCCACGACTCGCTCGAGCTCGCGCGACAGGACTGGTTCGGCAACGCCGGGTTCGACCGCGAGGAGGATCTCTGGCCCCGCAGGTGGGCCGAGGCCTACCTGCAGTTCGCGCACGAGGAGAAGCGCGCGTGGCTGCGCGAGAAGGGCGTCGGCTTCTTCCCGATCGTCGGCTGGGCAGAGCGGGGCGGGTACACCGCGACCGGGCCGGGCAACTCGGTGCCGCGCTTCCACATCACGTGGGGCACGGGGCCCGGGATCGTGGCGCCGTTCCAGGCGGCTGTCGAAGCCGGCGAGGCCGACGGACGCGTGACCATCCTCCCCCGCCACCGGGTCACGTCGCTCACCGTCGCCGGCGGCGTCGTCACGGGCGCAGCCGGTGCGGTGCTGGCTCCGTCCGGCACCGCACGCGGCGTCGCGAGTTCGCGCGAGGCCGTCGACGCCTTCGAGATCACGGCGGACGCGACGATCGTCTCGTCCGGAGGCATCGGGGGAAACCACGACCTCGTGCGCCAATGGTGGCCCGAGCGCCTCGGCACTCCCCCCGCGACGATGGTCACCGGCGTCCCGGCGTACGTCGACGGCTCGATGCAGCCCGTGTCGGAGGCCGCTGGCGCGCGCCTCATCAACGGCGACCGCATGTGGCACTACGTCGAGGGCATCCAGAACTGGGATCCGATCTGGCCGGATCACGGCATCCGCATCCTTCCCGGGCCCTCGTCCGTATGGCTCGACGCGACGGGCAATCGCCTGCCCGTGCCGCTCTTCCCCGGCTTCGACACGCTGGGAACCCTCGCGCACCTCCGCGCCACCGGGCACGACCACTCATGGTTCGTGCTGTCGCAGAAGATCATCGAGAAGGAGTTCACGCTCTCCGGCAGCGAGCAGAATCCCGACCTCACCGGCAAGGACGTCAAGCTCCTCGCGAAATCCCGCCTCGGCAAGGGCGCCGCCGGTCCCGTGCAGGCGTTCATGGATCACGGCGCCGACTTCGTCGTGCGCGACAACCTCGACGACCTCATCGCGGGCATGCAGTCGCTCCCCGGCGGCGATGCGCTCGACGCCGACCGCGTGCGGTTCGAAGTCGAGGCTCGCGACCGCGAGATCGACAACGACTTCACCAAGGACGCCCAGATCGCGATGCTGCGCTCGGCGCGCGCGTTCCGCGGCGACCGCCTCATCCGCACTGCAAGCCCCCACCGCATCCTCGACCCCAAGTCCGGGCCGCTCATCGCGGTGAAGCTGCACGTGCTCACCCGCAAGTCCCTCGGCGGCATCGAGACCGATCTGTCGGGCCGCGCGCTCGGTGCCGGCGGCGAGCCCGTCCCCGGCCTGTACGCCGCAGGCGAGGCGAGCGGATTCGGCGGCGGCGGCATCCACGGCTATCGCGCCCTCGAGGGCACCTTCGTCGGCGGATGCCTCTTCTCGGGGCGGGTCGCCGGGCGCGCCGCCGCAGCGGCCGTGTGACGAGGAGCCCGCGTCAGTTCGCCGAGGAGCCCGTGCGGCGCACCGGCGTGAGGCCGGTCGCCACCGGTCCGCGAACGAGCACGTGACCGCGGCTGAGGCTCACTCGCGTCCACGGACCGCTCGCGAACACCCGAGCGGTCTCGCCGCCGCTGATGAAGCCGAGGCTCAGGGCTGCGAACGCGACCCCGAGCGGCAGACCCCCCAGCTCCTCGTCGGGCGCGCCCCACACGGCGGCGCGGACGGTGCGCACCACGTCTTCGCCGGCATCCGTCGGCACCGTGTCGGCGACGCGGGCGATCCCCCCTTGGGCCTTGGCCGCGAGCGTCGATGCCTCGATGCCGGGCTGCGCGTCCCAGCCGCTGCGCGGCGGGGTGATGCCCGCCCACGCGGGCGACAGAGCGGTCTCGGGAAGCGAGAGGGCACGAGGATCGTCGACGGTCGCAGACAGGGCGGATGCCTCGACCACGAGGTCGCACACGAGCTCGGGGTCCGCGTTCAGCGATCGCAGAGCCAGGACGGTCGGCGTCGGATCCCCGAAGCCGCGCGGCGCCAGAGGCGCGGCGGTCATCGCCAGGACGCCACCGGAAGCCTGCAGGCGCACGCCTTCGACCGTGAAGCGCGCTGCCCGACCCGCGAAGGTGAGGGCGTCGGCGGCGGACTCGGGATCGGCGAGCAGGAGGCGCGGTGACATCGCCCCCTAAGCTACCAAGCGGACCTGCGGGCGGCCGCCGCCCCGGAGAGGAGCACCCGTGGATGCCGAGCCGAACGCCGAGACGGTGCTGGAGAAGGATCCGGTCGCGTCGATGCTGTCGGTCATCGATCTGAGCGCGTCCGACGCGCGCACCACGGAGGACATCTTCACCGGCGCATCGCAGTCGATGCCGCTCGGGCGCGTCTACGGCGGCCAGGTGCTCGCGCAGTCCATCGTCGCCGCGTCGCGCACGATCCCCGAGGAGCGGATCGTGCACTCGATGCACGGGTATTTCCTCCGCCCCGGAGACTCGGCGAAGGGCATCACGTTCTCGGTCGACCGCATCCACGACGGACGCTCGTTCTCGACGCGGCGCACGCAGGCGTTCCAGGAGGGTGTCCCGATCTTCTCGATGATCGCGTCCTTCCAGGACGAGGACCCCGGCCTCGAGCACCAGGAGCCGATGCCGGAGGGCGTGCCCGCGCCGGAGGATCTCCCCGACATCGAGTCGCACCTGGGCGGCCTGCATCCGATGTCGAAGCGGCTCTTCACCGATCGGCCGGTTGATCTGCGGCACATCCCGGCGCCGATCTACGTCGCGGCGGACACCGAGAAGGCGCCGCGGCAGGCGGTCTGGATGCGCGTGCGCCGGCCTATCCCCGATGACCCTGCGATCCATCGCGCCGCGCTCGCGTACCTCAGCGATCTGACGATCCAGGAGTCGATCCTCCGGGCACACGGCGTCTCGTGGGCGACGCCGGGTCTGAAGGTCGCGAGCCTCGACCACGCCATGTGGTGGCATCGATTCGGCCGCGTGGACGAATGGATGCTGTACGTCCAGGAATCCCCGAGCGCCCGCGGTGGCCGCGGCCTCGCGTCAGGACGGATCTACGCCGCCGACGGCACCCTGCTGGCCAGCGTGGCGCAGGAGATCATGATCCGCGTTCCCGGGAGCGACGGCGACACCCGCTGAGCCGGCGCCGGTCGGCCGGGTCAGCGCCGGTGGGTGTAGTGGATCGGCTCGCCGACGTAAGGCCCCCACGCGGCGCGCTCCTCGCTCGTGAGTCGGAGCGGGCGCCCGGTCTCGGCATCCACCTTCACGATGACGGTGGTGGCGCGTGCGTACAGCGTTCGTCCGCCGGCACCGGACTCGACCGGGCTGTAGACCTCGTAGCAGACCTCGATGCTCGACCCGCCCAGCTTGCCGAACCACATCTGCACGTCGAGCGGATGTCGCTGATACGGCACCGGTGCGAGGTACTCGATCTCCTGCCGGGCGATGAGCGTGAGCATCCCGCTGAAGATGCTCGAATCCAGCACCGCCGTCGGCGGTGCGTCCTCGCCCGGTTCGGGAAGCCAGAACGCCCGCACGCGCGCTTCTTCGAGCAGCTTCAGCATCGACGTGTTGTTGACGTGGTTGAACGCGTCGAGGTCTCCCCATCGCAGGTGGATGGGGATGTGCAGGCGGCGGTCGCCGGCCGTGGCTGCGACCGCCGCGTCGCCCATCTCAGTCACGTGTGAGCTTGCGGTACGCGGTGCGGTGCGGACGTGCCGCCTCCACGCCCAGGCGTTCGACCTTGTTGGCCTCGTACGCCTCGAAGTTCCCCTCGAACCAGTACCACTTGTCGGGGTCTTCGTCGGTGCCTTCGTACGCGAGGATGTGGGTCGCGATGCGGTCGAGGAACCACCGGTCGTGCGTGATGACCACGGCACACCCGGGGAACTCGAGCAGGGCGTTCTCGAGCGACTGCAGCGTCTCGACGTCGAGGTCGTTGGTCGGCTCGTCGAGGAGCAGCAGGTTGCCGCCCTCCTTGAGCGTGAGCGCGAGGTTGAGGCGGTTGCGCTCACCGCCGGAGAGCACTCCCGCCTTCTTCTGCTGGTCGGGACCCTTGAACCCGAACTTCGACACATAGGCGCGCGACGGGATCTCGGTCTTGCCGACCGTGATGATGTCGAGCCCGTCCGACACGACCTCCCACAGTGTCTTGTTCGGATCGATGCTGGCGCGCGACTGGTCGACGTAGCTGATCTTGACCGTCTCGCCGACCTTGAGGTCGCCGCCGTCGAGGGGTTCGAGACCCACGATGGTCTTGAAAAGCGTCGTCTTTCCCACACCGTTCGGGCCGATGACGCCGACGATGCCGTTCGGCGGGAGCGTGAAGCTCAGCCCGTCGATGAGCGAGCGGCCGTCGAAGCCCTTCTGCAGCTTCTTCGCCTCGATCACGACGCTGCCCAGGCGCGGTCCGGGCGGAATCGTGATCTCCTCGAAGTCGAGCTTGCGGGTGCGGTCGGCCTCGGCCGCCATCTCCTCGTAGCGCGCGAGACGCGCCTTCGACTTGGCCTGGCGCCCCTTCTGGTTCGAGCGCACCCATTCGAGCTCCTCGGCGAGGCGCTTGGCGAGCTTGGCGTCCTTCTTGCCCTGGATGGCGAGGCGCTCCGACTTCTTCTCCAGGTAGGTCGAGTAGTTCCCCTCGTAGCCGATCAGACGCCCGCGGTCGACCTCGGCGATCCACTCCGCGACGTTGTCGAGGAAGTACCGGTCGTGGGTGATCGCGATCACGGCGCCGGGGTACTTCTGAAGGTGCTGCTCGAGCCAGAGCACGCTCTCTGCGTCGAGGTGGTTCGTGGGCTCGTCGAGCAGGAGCAGGTCGGGCTTCTGCAGCAGGAGCTTGGTCAGGGCGACGCGCCGCTTCTCACCACCCGAGAGCGGGCCGATCTCGGCGTCGGCCGGCGGGGTGCGCAGCGCGTCCATCGCCTGTTCGAGCTGGGAGTCGAGGTCCCAGGCGTCAGCGGCGTCGATCTCCTCCTGGAGCACGCCCATCTCGGCGAGCAGGGCGTCGAAGTCGGCGTCCGGGTCGGCCATGAGGCCGGAGATCTCGTTGAACCGGTCGACCTTCGCCTTGATAGCGATGCCGTCCTGGATGTTCTCGAGGACCGTCTTGGTCTCGTCGAGCTCGGGCTCCTGCATCAGGATGCCGACCGTGAAACCCGGGCTGAGCTTCGCCTCACCGTTCGACGGCGTGTCGAGCCCGGCCATGATCTTCAGGATCGTCGACTTTCCCGCGCCGTTGGGGCCGACCATGCCGATCTTCGCGCCGGGGAGGAACGCCATCGTGACGTCGTCGAGGATCAGCTTGTCGCCGACGGCCTTACGGGCGCGGACCATCGAGTAGATGTACTCAGCCATGCGGGTTTCTGCTCTCTTTGGACTTCAGACGTCAGCGTCCCAGCCTACCGGGCGACGCGACGAGCGGCGTGAGCCGACCCGCGTCCGAGCCGGTGCGGGTGGCGGTCGGGCCTCACCAGTCGATGGGCCGCGTCTGCCCGACGAGGCAGTTCCCCTCGGCGAGCACCGGGACCACGACGGTGACGGGATCTCCCGTCGCCGGGCCGACCTGGCCGACGAGGCACTGGTCGTTCCACCGCACAGAGAACTGGATGCTCTCGGCGGGATTGCCCACCGTCGAAAGGTCCTGCGTCACCTGCATCGCGGCCTTGTCGAACCCCGCCGCGGTGAGCGCATCGACATACGCCCGGCCCGTCACCCGGGCGTCCGTCGCCCACACCGCCGCGGTGACCGACGAGAACAGCGGGAGGTTGTCGTCAGCCGTCCCCTCCGGCACGAGCGTGGGCTCCGGCGGCGTCGTCGGCGAGGCGATCGGGCTCGGGGCGCCGTCGGTCGTCGTCGTGGTCGGCTCCGGCTCGGGCTCCGGCTCACCAGGGCTGCACGCGGTGAGCGCGCCGACGAGCGCGAGTGCGGCGATCACCCGCATGGCGCGCAGTGAACGGACGTCGAAGCGAGCGCGGGGCGGGAGGTCTCGGGCCACGGGGAGAGTTTAGGGGCCGCCGGCCCCGCGCAAGCTGAACGGCTCAGAAGGGCGCGTCCGTGCCGCCCGTCGACGAGTCAGCGCCCGTCGCGACGGCGGCGAGCATCGGCCTCGCGGCCCCTTCGATCTCTTCACCTGCGGACGCGCCGTCGACCCCGGGGGTCGCCCACGCGTCGTCGCCGACCGGAGCCGGCCGGGCCCCGGCGGCATCGATCGTCGCGCCGTTGGCATCCTTCACGAACGTCGTCGTCCCCCAGAGCAGGTCGTGCCCGATCGCCTCGGCGTCGATCTCGATCGCCGTGCCACGGCGGGTGCCGTTGTCCCATTCGCGCAGCCGCAGGCGGCCGGTGAGGATCACCCGATCTCCCTTCTGCAACGACCGATACGCGTGGTCGGCCAGCGAGCGGAACACCGAGACGGTGTACCAGTTCGTCCCGGCGTCGGTCCACGCTTCCGCTGCGCGGTCGTAGCGTCGCTGGCCGCTCGCCACCCGGAAGGTGGCGATCGGCACCCCGGCCGGCGTGCGTTTCAACTCCGGAGGTGTCGCCACATTGCCGGTGATCGTGATGGTGTCGCCTCTGTCGCTCATCGCTCATCCTCTCTGTCTCCCGAGGACCCTCCTCGGTCCTGCCGGCGCCCCGTGCCCGAGGACGCCGGCAGTGCACTCAGCCTCCCCGCGCGCAAGCGCTCGGAGTGGGGCGGGCCGGCGATCTGTGGACAGCGACGTGGTTCGCGTCGCTGGGGAGGAAGCGCCGGAGAAGCCCTCCCGCCAGGAATGTCGGCGGTCGTAGCTATGTTCGAACGCAGAGGAGGTACACCATGCCAGCTCTCGTTGAAACCCGCACATCGGGCCCGCCGACGCTCCAGACGCGGACCCGCTTGCGTCTCATCGCCGCGTCGCCGTCCCTCTGGCGGGTCGTGGAACCGGACGGGCGCGTGATCGGCCATCTCCAAGAAATCGCGCAGGCGGGCGCCATCCGCTTCCGCGCGCGACGCTACAGCCCCGCAGCGCACGCCTTCCGCGATCTGGGCGATTTCTGGAGCGCCGACGACGCGGTCGAGTGTCTGGTGTTCGCCCGCTGAGACCGCGAGCCGGGGTGGGGTGGGGCGCAGGCCCGCGTGTTCAGATGACCGCGCCGACCTGATCCACGAGCGTCGACGGCGCACCGGCGCGCACCGACGACCAGGCGTCGGCGAGCACGTCTGCGGCGCGCACCATCTCCTCGGGCGGCGCAGTGAAAGGCACGCGGAGGTGTCGCTCGTGCCCGCCCTCAACGGAGAAGCGCGGCCCGGCGCTCAACAGCACCCCGCGTGCCCGCGCCTCGATGACCAGCGCGGAACTGAGCGGGGCGCCCAGTTCGATCCAGAGCGAGACGCCGCCATGCACTTCGGGCAGGTCCCACGAGGGCAGGCGCTGTTTCAGCGCCCGCACGAGCGCGTCCCGCCCCGATCGCAGCAGCTCTGAGCGTTGCACGACGACGTCCTCGAACTGCGAGAGCAGCCGGGTGGCGATCGCCTGCTCGAACTCGGGCGTGCCGAGGTCATGTGCCGGCCGCGCCGCGACGAGTCTGCGGATCAGATCGCCGTCGGCGCGCACCCACCCGAGCCGCAGCCCACCCCACACCGTCTTGCCCAGAGAGCCGATGCGCACGACCGTCCCGGGCTCCGACGCCGCGAAGCCTGCCGCGAGGGATCCGCGGTCGATGTCCAGATCCGCGGTGGTCTCATCGAGGACGAGCACCGATCCCGACCGCTCTCCCGCCGCGAGCATCGCCTCACGCTCGCCGACGCTCATGCTCCGGCCCGTGGGGTTCTGGAAGTCGGGCATCAGGTACGCCATCACGGGGAGGGTACGTGCAAATGCCTGCTCGGCTCGATCGAGGTCCCAGCCCGCTTCGGTGGTCACGGGCACGCCCACGAGCCGGGCGCCGGCCCGGCGGAGAGCGTCGGCAGCGTGCGGATAGGTCGGCGTCTCGACCAGCACGCGGTCGCCCCGGCCGATGAGCACCGACGACACGAGATGTATCGCGCTCTGGGCGCCCGTCGTGACGAGCACCTCGTCAGGTCGCGTCGGCACCCCGCGTGCGGTGTAGCGGTCGGCGATGGCCTCACGCAGCTCGATGCGCCCGAGGACGTCGTAACCCACGCGCGACACCAGGGCGGACGCGGCGCCTGCCGTCTCGGCCATGATCCCGGCCAGGCCCGGCCATGCGGGCGGGCTGGCCTGCTGGAGATCGATCATCCCCTCAGCGGCGTCGGCGCGCCCGGGCTCCCTGCGCCCGAGAGGCAGCGTGACGCTGCCCGACCCGCGCAGGCTCGCGATGTGGGCGGTCTCCCGCAGGCTTCGATAGGCCGCCGCGACTGTGCTGCGGCTCAGGTGAAGGGCGGCCGCCAACTCGCGCTCGGCGGGCAGTGCGGTGCGAGGGGCGAGGCGGTTGTCCAGACAGAGCAGGCGGATGCCGTCGGCCAGTGCTTCGTACGCGGGCTCGCGAGTGCGCCAGCCGCCCAGGGCGGCCGCCAGGGCGCGCGCGGAGATGCGGGAGTCCATGAGGCCAGGGTACTCATATTGGACTGCATGCGTCGATCCAATTCTACGATTGGATGGACGCATGCCACGCCGAATCGCCCAGCTGCTCGTCGGCCTCTTCCTCTACGGAGCGGGCTGCGCCCTGACCGTCGAAGCCGGCCTCGGGGTCGACCCCTGGACGGTGTTCGCCCAGGGGCTCTCCGTCCGCACGGGGATCGGCATCGGCTGGATCACCAACATCGTCGGCTTCTTCGTGCTGCTGTTGTGGATTCCGCTCAGGCAGAAGCCGGGCGTCGGGACGATCGCCAACATCCTCCTGGTCGGCACCAGCATGCAGGTCGTCCTCGGGGTCGTTCCGCCGGTATCGGGCTTCGCCGCCCAGCTCGCGACACTGCTCGGCGGGATCGTCGTGGTCGCGGTCGCGTCGGGCCTCTACATCGGCGCACACTTCGGCCCTGGACCCCGGGACGGCCTCATGACGGGCATGAACGCCCGCCTCGGCTGGCCGATCTGGCTGTGCCGCGCACTCGTCGAGGTCTCGGTGCTCATCGTTGGATGGCTGCTGGGCGGCACGATCGGCATCGGCACGGTGCTCTTCGCCGTCCTCATCGGGCCGCTGGTGCACGTCGCACTGCCCCTGCTCGACACACGCAGAAAGCCGACGCGCGTCGCCGCCGAGCACTCGGCGTGACGCGCGTCAGCCCACGGCGCTCAGACGATCGCGTGCGCCGTGCGCATCAGTGCTCGCGGAACATGGGCCAGTCGCTGCCAGGCGTCATGTGCGAGTGAAGTGCGCTCTTCGCGATCTCCATCGTCGGGTATGTGCCCGTCGCTTCGCTTGCGCCGGCCATGGTGACCGTGTAGCCGCCGTCGTCCTTGCGGATGCTTCCGGCGACGCCGGATGCTCCGTAGGCGACCCAGAGCGGGTGGTGCGTCTCCGTGGTGCTCATCGGTGAACTCCTTTCGATGCGTCCGGTCCTGACGCTACGCCGAGAGAACGTGATGCGCCAGCGTCCGCGACGGCGTGGTGCGACCCGGTAGTGTGGAAGACCCATCCCTCCGTAGCTCAGGGGACAGAGCGAGCGGTTTCTACCCGCCAGGTCGGGGGTTCGAATCCTCCCGGAGGGGCGAACGGGGCTGGCGTGGGAGTCGGCACCCGAGTCCAGGCCCGTGGGATGTCTGGACTTGCGACAAGGATGGAGCACATGGTGGGTGCATCCGAGAACGACCGTCTGGTGTGGATCGACTGCGAGATGACCGGGCTCGACCTGGGCGTGGACGAACTGGTGGAGATCGCTGTGGTCATCACCGATTTCGAGCTGCGCACGCTCGATCCAGGCTTCTCCGTCGTGATCAGACCCGACGACTCGGCGCTGGCGAACATGAACGAGTTCGTCACCAATATGCACCGCAGTTCCGGGTTGCTCGACGAGATCCCGCAGGGCGTCAGCCTGGCGGACGCGGAGTTCCAGGTCCTCGAGTACATCCAGCGATTCGTCCCGCTCGAGGGGAAGGCACCTCTCGCCGGGAACACGATCGGCACCGACCGCATGTTCCTCGCAAAGTACATGCCGCGGGTGGACCGCTGGCTGCACTACCGCAACGTCGACGTGTCGAGCATCAAGGAGCTTTCGCGCCGCTGGTACCCGCGCGCGTACATCCACGCACCCGCGAAGGACGGCGGTCACCGCGCCTTGGCCGACATCCTCGAGTCGATCCGCGAGCTCGCCTACTACCGCCAGGCGGTGTTCGTTCCGGAGCCCGGTCCGACGAGCGACGGCGCGCGCGCGGCGGCTGCTGCCGTCGTGTCGTCGTTTGCTCCGGAGGTGTGAGAGAATCGTCTGGTTGCCCGCGCGAGCGGGAGACATGGTGGGTATAGCTCAGTTGGTAGAGCACCTGGTTGTGGTCCAGGGGGTCGCGGGTTCAAGTCCCGTTACTCACCCCAGTAGAACCCCCGAGATTCCGCGGATCTCGGGGGTTTTTCTCGTCTATGCCTACATCTAGGCCTACATCGCTGTTAATCTGTTAGTGGGTACAACCCACAAAGAAGCCCCCGAACCTGCTGTCACAGGCCGGGGGCAGAAGCCGACTAACAAGGAGTCGACATGGCACATCGTACCGAAATCGGTAGGCGTGAGCCGCACGACGAGAAGACGCCCGAGCAGACGATCGACTGGGTGGTCCAGGACTGGGACCAGAACGCACTCCGCGGCATCCCTCAGCCGCCACTCGCCAGCGCGATCATCGACGCCCTGGTCTACAAGGCGTATTTCGAGGAAGCGGAGAGCGCGCTGCGGTGGCTTGACCCCGAGGGTGGCGTTCAGCGCCGCGTCCTCAACGGCAAGGTGACTGAGTAATGAGCGCGGTTCTTGGTGCCGCTGCTGTTGTTATCTTCGCGGTGGTCTGGGTCGGTTGCGTTGTACTTCTGATCCTCCCCGCCGAGGGGAGTGAGCAATGAGCGGCCACTACCTTGCTGTCAGACACGAGTCCTACGACAGCGACATGGTGTACGGCATATTCGACTCCCTGCATGGAGCGAAGGACAGGCTAGAACAGGCCGGTGACCGGTCGGCCGCGATCGAGCTATGGGTAGATGCGAACGTGGTCGAGTCATGGGAATGGCTTCGCGAAGAATGGATGACTTGGGCAGAGTACCGAGCATCCAGGGCGCGCAATGCCTAGGCCTTCGCCGCGGAAGAACAAGGACGGCACCGTCTCGTGGCGGGTGCAGTTCCGCATCGGGGACAAGGTCGTCCAAGAGACATTCCCCACCGAACGGGGCGCGGCGGAGTTCGCCCGCCTCGTGGAAACCGCGGGTGGGGCTGCGGCACGTCAAGTGCTGCGGAGACGCGAGGAAGGCCAATCTGACGCGGTAACCCTCCGTGCCTGGACCGCCCGCTACCTCGACCCCGAATCAGGCCTCCTGACAGGCGTGGAACCCGGCACCCGCAAAGGCTACGAACGCGCCGCGAACAACAGCTTCCTCCGCATACTCGGCGACTACCCCGTAGACGCCATCCACAAAGCCGACGTCGGCCGCTGGTTGGCATGGCAGGAAGCGCAACCCGCCCGCCGTGGTGGCGGACGCCCTGTCGCGGCGAAAACGATCCGCAACTACCACGGCATTCTCTCCGCCGTCCTCGCCTCCGCCGTCGCCGAGAAGATCCGTGACGACAACCCCGCCTACAAGACCCGACTCAGTAAGGGTGTGAAACGGGAGGCAGTGTTCCTGTCCCCCGACGAGTTCGCCACACTCCTCTACTACATCCCCGACCACTACCAAGGTCTCGTGATGTTCCTCGCCGGCACAGGCGCACGGTGGGGCGAAGCAACCGCAGTTAAGTGGTCCGACGTGAACTCTCGAGCGATCCCCGCGACGGTGCGGATCGATGAGGCGTGGAAGAAGTCTGAGACGAACGTTCCCGTGTTGAAGCACACCAAGTCGTCGAAGTCGTTGCGTACGATCAGTCTTCCCCCGGATGTTCTTGACGCGATGGGGGTTCGCGGGGGTTCCCCCGAGCTCGTGTTCTCGACGCGACAGTTGCGGCGCCGGGTCCGGTATCAGACGTTCCGTGACCGGGTGTGGTTGCCCGCGGTCGAGAAAGCGATGGACGGGGATCTTTGCGACACGGCAGGGCTCGTGCCCCTCACCCGCCGACCCACCCCGCACGACCTACGCCACAGTCACGCGTCATGGTTGATCGCTGCGGGTACACCACTCCCCTACGTGCAGGCTCGCCTCGGGCATGAGTCCATCCAGACCACCGTCAACGTGTACGGGCACCTGGTACCCGAAGCGCACATTCAGATGGCGGACGTCATCGGCGGCACCCTCGCGAACGTGCGAACGCTGAAGCAACTGGACCACTAAGTAGCCACCCGGGCGTGGTGCGACCCTCCCGAGGGTCGTGTGTCTCGCCAGGGAGGGCCGCACGGTGAGCGTACCCTGGATTCCTCGGCCGGAGGAAGAGAGGCGCCGATGGCCGACTGGCATCCGATCGAATCAGCCGTGGAGAATCCGGCGGGTGTGTGGGCGATGGTTGCGCCGGATGGTCGCGAGTACGGGCGTATCGAACTGCGGCGTGTGAACGGTGGCGAACTGCGGTACAAGGTCACCCGTGACGGTGTGGTGTTGGGGTGGGCGTCGACGTTGCGGGAAGCCTGCTACCGGGTACACATGGTGTTCCTCGCGGCGCATGGTCCGGGTGGTGGGTCTGTGTCGGACTGGGGTGAACTCACTGGGCGGGAACGACGAAAAGCCCCCTCGAACCCGGCGTGAAGCCGAGCCCGAGGGGGCAAATCAAACTGAGGTGTTTAGGTGCCGGGTCAGAGTGTGAGCGGCTCGCGGAACAGGGTGAGCTTGACGCCGCCGAGGCGGAACGCCTGGTTCACCGCGGCCTTGGTCTGCATCATCAGCGCGCCGCACACCGACCCTGAGAGCATGGCCGAGGCGTCGAGCGTGGCGACCGGGTTGGCCGGGTCGTCCTCGAAGAACACCGCCTCTTTCTGCTTGGTGTAGAGCAGGAAGCCCATGTTGCGGAACCGGTAGCCCTCTCGGAGCGTGCGGAACGACGCGCCGAACTCGCCGAAGTCGCCTGTCACGCCGGGCATGGCGAACCGTGCCCACGAGTCGGTGTTGCGCTGGATGATGCGGGCTCCCGCGTTGCCTGCCGGGCCGCCCGTGTAGGTGACCGAGTGGATGCCGAACGAGATGAGCACGTTCAGGTCGTCGGATGCCGCGTTCGCGTTGGAGAACTGCACACCCGAGCACTGGAACATGATCGCCGCATACTGATCCATCGGGATCGGGGCCGTCGCCAGCCGGGCCACGTTGTCGAGCGTGGAGCCGGTGTTGACGAGGTAGGAGCCTGGCGTTGTGCCGTGGACGACGACACCGCCCGTGCCGCTGCTGCCGCTCGTGCCGTCCGTGGCCGGCGTCTGCAACCATGCCGGGGCTGTGGGGAGCCCCTCGCCGAACACGAAGTTCCGCTCGTAGACGTGCTCGCTGAGTCCGGGGCGCACCAGGCGTCCCTCGAAGTCGAGTGCGTAACCGCGTTTCAGATCCATGGCTCAGGCCTCCGCAACCGCGACCCGGAACGACGAGTAGGCGTCCCCCGATCGGTAGAACATGTACAGGCGTCCCTCGTGCTCGATGACGCCGCCCGCGCCGACTGCGGAGTCTGTGAGGGTGTGCACGCGGCCGACGACGCGGCGCAGGTCGGGTGAGAGCTGCACGAACCCGACCTGGCGTGGGGCGGTCACGAATCCGGACGTGTGGTTGCCGATGGTGACGACCGCCCACGGGTTGCCACGCCACTGGAAGATGGACCGGATGGACACGCGCCGGCCGTTGTCTGCCCCGACGAGGTGGGAGAAGTGCCCGAACCGGCGAGGGTCGGTGACGAACGTGATGCCGTCGTCCGAGTAGGATCGGCCGTATTGCGCCCAGTCCCCGCCGCCCATCAGGTGCACGGCGACGATGCGCCCGTTGATGCGCTGGGGCTCGAGGTACGTGGACTGCCCGTCGCCCGGCCACACGGGGTCGGTGGTGCCCCGGCCCTGCACGACGATGCCGACGCGCTCGAAGCTGCCCGGCAGACCGTTCGCTGACCGTGCCAGGAGCGTGGACTGGTTCAGCCCGGCGCCCTGGTTCTGGTAGTAGATGTAGATCGGCTTTCCTGCCGGGTCGCTCGGCACGTACAGCGGCGTGGGCGTCTCGGTCTGGTTGCCGACCACAGTGTCTTGCCACACGGTGAGGGTGCCGCCCGGCTTGTACATCGTCCACGGGCCGGTGAGCGCGTCGGCGTAGGCGAGCATGATGCCGCCCTTCCCGTTGAACGGCTCGGGGGTTCCTGCGGTGTCGTGGTCGGTAGCGATGTAGGCGTAGAACCGGCCCAGCGGGCTCGTGATGATCCCGTCCGTGCAGATCACCCGCATGGTCGCGATGGACGGCGCACCTACCACGGCGCGCGTGAGCAGGTCGCCGCCCGTCGCCACAAAGTTGGGGGCGAGTTCCTCGCCAGATCGCCCCGGCGTGACCGTCGTCTTTCCCGTGAACCGGGTCTGCCCGACCGCACCAATCGTGGCCGAGAGTTCTGGTGCTGCGGCGATCTTCGACATGTCCACCACAGCAGGCAGCGCACCCCACAAGTGCACCCCATCACCACGCTTCTCAACACCCGTGTCAGTGTCGAGACCAGGCTCACCAGGACGGAGAACCCGGGTTGATGCCGCCCACTGCGCGGTCGTACCCCGACGCAACTGGAACACATAATCAGTCACGGTGCACCCCCATCCAGAATCACCTCAGGGCCACCCGGGAGCGTCCCACCATCATCCAGAGAACGCCCCACAACAAGCGTCGCCGACCCGGACTGCGGGTACGTCCACGGCCCATCCGACCCCTGCGTCACCTTCACCTGCAACCGATACTTCCCCACCGGAAGCCCACCCGTGCGCGCCCACAACACACCCGCCGCAGCATCCTTCACCACATGATCGAGAGGCCCACCGCCACCCCCAGACACCGGTTCAGCAACTACCAGAACAGTCGCGGCGGTGAGGTCACCCGACGTGTCGACCACAGTCCACATGTCTCCCTGGGTGGTGAAGATCATTGCCCCTCCTCAAGGGTTCTATGCGTGCCCCCGTTGAGGGTGCGTGTGGTGTTGCCGGTGAGGGTGCGTGCCATGGCGGGCTCAAGGGTGCGGTGGCCCGGGATGGCGGGGTATCCGCCAGGAGGTGCCACCGTGGCCGTGAAGCCCGTCACTGAAACGAACAGGACCGCCCCCGCCGCGGGTACTGTTGGCGCCGCTGTGAGGGCACTGGTCGATCCGAGGGCGACTGTCCCCGCGACCCGCGCCGCACCAACCGCGGTCATGCCCGACGACGACACAAACAGGACTGTCGCGTCCGTGGGTACCGTGGACGACGCACCGAACGTGGACGTTGACGTGAACGTGCGCGAGCTCGCAAGCCGTGCCACCGGGGCCATCGTCAGCCCCGACGTAGACCCGGACGTGACGGTACTGGCTAGCCGTGCCACAGGTGCCGCGGTGACAGTGGATGTGGATCCGAACGTGACTGTTGCGGGGAACGTCCCGTTAGACGACACCGCGAACGTTGACGACGCCGGAATACTCACCGTGCCCACAAGCGCCGCCACAGGCGACCCCGTGAAACTCGACGCAGACCCGACTGTGACAGCACCCGCAAGAGCCGCAACCGGAGACACCGTCAGGCCACTAGTGGACGTGAACGACACCGTCGCGGCGAGACGCGCCACAGGCGAAACTGTCAACCCTGACGCTGCCGGGACCGTCCCCGCCGCCGCCAACCGTGCAACCGGGACACCCGACACCGTCGACACGGAATCGAACTGCACCGTGCCCGCGAACGACCCGCCACCGCCCGCGGTGTCCATACGGAACACCGCACCGGACACATCATGCCCAGACAGCCCAGACGGACCATAGTTGCGGGTGCCTGCCGTTTGCCCCGTCCACGACCCAACGAACAGAGAATAGTTGGTCGTGTCGAAGTAGGTCCGGTGGACCGTGCCGCCCGCGGGTGTCGTGGTGGACCCCATGTTCGTCGCAGCCCAGTCCGCAGCACCATACAGAGTCGTAGACGAGGTCGACAACGTAACCGACGTTTGTCCGTCCGTGTCAGCCGCGAACCCGGACCCCACGAACCCGTACGTCGCGCCAACCTCAGCAGCCGGAATGAGGAACGCCGCCACACCCATCCGCATGGATGACGTGTACCGAAGAGTGCCCCTAACCGTCACCGTCCCCGGAGCGGAAACGAGGGCGTACCCGCCGACAAAGTCCACGTCGTTTGACGCGGTCACGGCCGGTGACACCAGCGTCCACGATCCCGTCGAACCTGACTGGGTGGCAACGCTACGAGTGCCGGCACCCGCATAGTTCTCACCCATCACGAACACGACAATCAGGTCACCTGACTGCGCCCCCGTGATCGCAAGATCCTTATAGACGTTCCCCGAGCCGGTGCCCGACGTGCCGAACGAGCCGCCCGTCGACTGGGTGTCGAAGTAGGAGATAGCCATCCGCTACCCCCTCAGATCAGTTGAGACCAGTCAGCCGGTCAGCAAAGAAGAAGAAATCGTCCGCCTGAGCCTGCGTGCTCTGACCATTCGCGATCAGCGACAGCTTCGCCAACGCAAGAAACGCGGACTTCATCGTCGCCACATCCTCAGACGTCCAACCCTGCGAAACCAGGTCAGCATCCTGCTTCCCCTGCAACCACGCGTTGATCCGGGTGACGTCGTCTAGCTGGTTACGGAGAGCAATAATCGAGTTGCCCATGCGGGCGTCAACAGTGGGCTTATCAGTGGGGTAGCCAGCGGCCATCAAAATGTCCTAATCAGTCGAGGGTGAACGCAACCGAGCCAACGGCCCAACTGATTACGTCAGAGGTCGCGAGAACCCGGGAAGCACCAAGCGCCGTCCAGTCCGTGATCTGGTTACCCGACGTCGACGCGTCAAACAGGGCCACATGCGTGACCGTGACCGCACCGGACGCGCCCGCCGAAGTGAGCGCGTTCGCGTTCGCCTTCACAGACGGGGTCGCAGCAGTCGCAGCCGCCCACCCGGTAGCACCGATCGCGGTACGGGCAAGGTTCCCCGTCTCCGTCGTACCATTCGCGGAATACGCGATATACGACGTCCCACCGGTCGTCGGGAACCGCAGATCGAGGACCGCCTGCTGTTGCGCCTGAGTCCAACCACCAGCCATCTCAGTTCTCCTCAGTGTCGCCCGGAACAACCGGGGGCTTCGTGTTCAACGCCGCAAGCACCACGGCAAGGATCAGCGGCACCGTCGCAGGGTCAATCCAGCCCTGCTGAATCGCGAGCGCACCGACCGCGGAAAGCACCCAGTACACCCAACGGCGCACCAGATACCACTTGATGTTCTTCATGGTTCCTCCTGTGGAAGCAGAAACGCCGCCCATGAAGGCGGCGCGACGATTAGTAATGCTGTGAGGACTCAACCGGTGAAAGCCTTCACCGTGATCCCACCGAGAGCGACGATGACAATCCCCACCACAACCCACTGAGCGGCAACCTGCTGCTCGATCTTCCGCAGACGCTCATCCAGGATCGACTTGATACCCTGCACCTCGACGTACACGTCCTTCAACGTGACCCTGAACCCGGGCTCCTCAGGCGGCGTTGTCACGAGGCAAGCCGCTTCGCAAGCTCATCCGCAACAACCCCGCCCAACGCTGCCTTCAGTCGATCAGCCAACCCGCCGACATCCACCACGCCCTCAGCGTCCTTGATCCCAAGAACCGTCGCATGGATCTGTGCCAGCATCGCCGCGGCATTCAAACCACCGACCACACCCGTGACATTGTGACCCCACACCTCAGTGCCCACCGTGGGCACCTGGTCAATGTGCAGACCACCCGTCGCGATCCGCACATACGCGTCATACTTCTCAGTCGTAAGCCCCGAGAGCACCTTCGATGAGATGTCACCCGCCCACTTCTGGTCGGCAGGGTTGTCGATCTTCTGCGCCCCGAATGGGACACCGCCGATAACGGCCCAGGGCCGGCCAGCACCTGAGATTGTGATCATTTCGTCCTCCAAATTGACAGGCGGTTCAAACGGGGTAGCGCCGATGCCTGCTGGCACGGCCCGGTAAGGGGCGAAATCGATGACATGCCAGGGCTCATCTGGGTAACCGCGGCCACGAGATATCAGTCCCGGCTCGAGACCCACAGCACGCACATCCCTGTACCATGCGGCGCGGTCGCCGCCGTACACGTCCGACCAGTTGTGGTAGTCGATCGCCATCGTGTCGCGGTTCTCCCAGTAACCGCCGTGCGAAGACGTGCCAACGGTCGCGGCACCTTTTCCGTAGAGCCGCTTAGCAAACGCCTGCGAAGCGAGAGGCCTGTAGAACGAGTAGCCGGCGGATGGTTGCAGGTCGCGACCAGTGTTCCTCTTCGCAAGCGCAACAAGAGCACAGTGCTTCGCGTACGTGCCGGGCGTGGTCAACCACTGCCATTCCTCGATCTCGACCTTCCCGTTGATGACATGCCGGGTGGTTCCCGACTTGAGAAGGACCAGCGCCGACGCAGGAACACGACCATTCGGGAACGTCCCCGGCATCAGGTGACCCCGAACACGCGAATGACCCCGGTGGTCGTACCCCCCGAAGGACAGTTAAGCTGCAAGCCGGTGAGTTGATCGGTGGAGTTCAGGTTCCCGGAACAGAGCAGGGCGCCTGTTGACCCGCCCAGGAGGGTGAGGTTTGAGATAACCATCGTCGCTTCGGCAGCGTTAGCCGCAATCACATCCATGGTCGACGCGGACATGGAACCCGCATCACCGACCATTGGGTCACCGAAGTGCGACTGTGCCACGTTCGACCCACCCGTGACCGCGCCACCATTGATGACCCCAACCCGCGTGTGCGAGTACGACGTGCCACCAATGACGGTTGTGCTCACCATGCCCTGCACCGTGTACCCACCCGCTGCGATGCGCGCAGAGAACTTTGACATGATCCGGTAGTCGCGGAAGTTCGTGGAGAAGATGTCACGGATCTGCACTGCTGTCGACGCGGGAACCGCAGTGAGGATCACGTCGCCGTTCGCGCCAATGCTTACTCCCGATCCGTTCACCGATCCCGGAGTGAGGCGGAACATTCCGCCAGACCCAGCGGCCCACGCCGACCCAGTCCACCTGTACTCGTCAACGCCGATTCGGCAACGGTCCCCCGAGGCAAGGTAGGCGCTGTTGGACGTGGTCCATGTGTCGCGGGCGCCGGTCGACGCGAACGCCAGGACGCCGGAACTGGGGATCCATACGGTTCCGTCAACCGTGTACTCGAGGCGGTGGAGCCCAGGTGCATCGTGCCGGTATACGACGAGCGGTTTCGTTGAGGACGGCGCCTCACCAGCGGCGGTCAGATCGGAGACAAGCGTGGCACGTGCAGTCGTGTTCGCCACAGGGACGACATCCCGAATCGACTCGCCGAATTCCTTGAAGATCGTGTCGCGGCTCACCGAAGCGTCGGTCCCGGACGGGATGACGTGCTTACGCGCGTTCGTGGTTGGCATTAGTCCTCCTGCTGTACCTGGGCTTCATGCCACAGAATGTGTCTTACGCCGGACGCGACGATGGCCCCGCACGTCGGGCACTCCCACCAAACGTCGTCAGCCATCAGACGGTGACCGTGTACTGGATGGTCAACGCCATGCCGTCGCCCCGAGCTGTCCCGTAGAACCCGGCGTAGTCTGTCCCCACCGTCGCCAGGCCCTTGTATGTGCCTGCAAGGAAGCCTGCAAACACACTGGAGTTGAGGGCTACGCCTGTCGTCTGTCCGGGTGCGATTGCGGCGCCGGAGCTCGTCGCCCCGCCAACGCTCGGCGCTCCGCCTGGCTGCACACCATTTGACGACGGCTGAACGGTTGGTGTCTTACCGGTGGAAACGCTCGAATCTGCGCGGGTTACAGTGACAACCATTGATGTAATCGACGTCGCACCAAGATTGACGATCTGGTCGCCGTAGGTGGCGAGGCCGGTCATCGGACCAGACCCATACCCATTCCCCTGCCACAACGTGGACCTGCCTCCGTAACGATCCGTGTTCCACGAATCCCACCGGGAGTATGCCGACCGCCAAGAGCCTGACCACTGCGGGCTGATCGTCGCCTGCCGCGTCACAACCTGCCCAGGGTTGCCCGTCCCCCCCGACCCGGCCGTGCCACCATCACCCGCATAGGAACCCTGCGGCCCGAGGATGATCACCGGAGCACCGAACTGTTTCAATGAACGCAGCACATGCACTGCCGTCGACACGGCGTAGGTACCTGTGACGTAGGGAAGCGTGTACGAAGACCCAAGGCAGGTGATGGTGAGCGTGCCGGTGCCAGCGTTCACAGCCGTCACGGTGCCTGTCACGATCTCTGGTTGCGTGTCCAACGCGCCCAGACAGTAGTAGGCGCGTCCCCCATCAAGCGGGGATCGCTCCAAGCGGACCTTCGCTCCCGCGACGTAGATGTCTGCGGCAGCCGGAACCCACAACGGGTCTGAGGCACCAACAGTCACTTGAACCTGTCGTGCGGAAGCGTTCACACCAACGACGGTCCCGATCCGCAACGAACCTGAATCGGAACCCGGGTCGAGCCCGTCAGGCAGGTTCCCGAAGACGTCCATCAGAAAACCCCCACGTCAACAGTCATCGGCCCGTCATCGACCGTCAGCGGCAGTTCCACCGCCACCACGTAGCCTCGGTCGCGGAACCCGTCACGCATGACTTCGACCGGGTCGTCCAGTTCGATCCGAGGGTCCGGGGCCGCTGTGACCCTCACCGTCCGGGACGGGCGCACAGCATCAGAGAGTTGGGTCTGCGCGGCGGCGAGGCACTGCGCCTGATTCAGCAGCAACGGAGATGAGAAGAACTTCGTCACCCGGAAATAGGTGGCTGCATTCATCGGCCCAGCGGTCTGCACGGCTTCAGCCCACGCATCCACTCCATCCGCGGAAGACCTGGCCACCACGTGGTTATAGGCACGATCGCGGGACTCTACCCGCGGCACCGACACCACAGTCCCGCCCTCACCATCGGTGAAAGCAACGACCACCGACGACACCTCATCAGCAAGCGGCTGCTTCAACAGCACCTGACCCCACTCATCCATTCGCAACCGCGCCGGCCACGAATCAGCAATCAGATACAGGTCATCCAGACGGTTCTCTTCCCACTGCATCGACACCGGGCAGGACCGGTTCGAGAGCCCCACGAACTGCGCCGACATCTGGGCCGGCAACAGTCGCAGGAATTCGGACTGCAAAGTCCCACCGTCGCGTGGTGACAGAACGGCCGGGAGGCGATCGTCAGCAGCGATCCGCAGCAACCCCTCACCCTGAACAGTGATCGACGACTCGTCGTAAGCCCACTCAGTGATCAGGAACCGTCCCAGACGGGTATCAACATCGTTGACAACCACAGTCACGTCGAGCATCTGCCCGAATCGCGCCAACGGTGCCGAGTCGCTGACAGGAAGCCAGTCGACCGTCCGATTCCCCTCGACAGAGAACCGGGGCACAGTGATCTGCACACTGTCTGGTATCTGCCTGTCCAGCGACCACCGCGCGCTGCCCCGCAGGATGGGAACGTTGTCCGCGAGCAGCACGCCAGCCCTGGTCGATGAGATCCGCACGCTCCATGACGCCGCGGCGGCGAGCACTGCCGCGGAGGCACCAGCCCTCACAGCAACGTCCAATCCTGCGTGTCGAACTGATTCCACAGTTTGCCCGTGAACGCGGCGTCGAACGTTGACCAGAGGTCCGGCGACGCCATCGCGGCGTCGAAGTCGTCCCACGAGAACGCACCCAGCCGGGTATCCATGTACGGGTCATCGACCAGCAGGTAAGCGAGGCCCCATTCCCGTTTCCCCACTTCAGGGATGCCGGTGTTCGATGCTCGAGTAACAAGAACCGGTGCAACTGGGGACATGTCAAACGTGGACGACCCCATCAGCCAGATCAGCGGGGCACCGTCTTCCAGAAGCTCATCGAACGCCACCGAATCGGCGATGTCGACGCGCACCAGCAGATTCCCGCCACCAGCACCCGTGTTCGTGTACCGAACCACGGGCCGCCGCCTGCCCGGAACGGAGAACACGGCGTGCCGAACCTCAAGCTCGGTGTCCTGAGACCCATACATAAGGTCGGCGCCGACCGTCCTTCGCCCATCCAACGACTGCAATGCGATATCACGGCCGAACGTGCGCGTCACCGGGGAAGCGGCCTGTGTAGTACCTGCCGTGTACTGGTATGTGATCGGAGTGTTCAGCGGCCCACGGTTGTCAACGAGGACGAGCTGGTTGCCGTCGCCGACACCTTCACCACCGGGCACCGTCCACGTGTACGCCCCCGTCGTGCCGGTCACGGTCCACCCAACCCCAAGGGTTGTCGCGGAGACCACGATCTGCACCGACTGGGGCGCGGACCCGCTGATGAGAGTTGCCGTTGTCGTCAACGTCTACCTCCCTTAAAAGGTGTCGCAGCCTGCCGCAGTGCCGCATTCGCGACACCGCCAGAAACGTCCTCCACATACGCGGTGAACTCCCGCTCACCAACACGCAGCGTGAGGCTCGATGGCAGCGAAGTGCCGGACGACACCGATGCGCCGCCGCCGTGTAGCGACTCGCGGAACGCGTACACGGAATGCTGACCACCCATCGCAGCCACATCCGCCGCAGACAGCACATGCTCACCGTCAGACAGTCGGTACAGACCCGCAGTGTCCGACGTTCCCGTACCAGGTCCGTGGATCGCGCCACCCGACGCACGCCCCGGGACCAGACTGTCCGTCGCCGGGTTGTAACCGACCGTGCCGACCGCGGTACGGATCGTGATGACCCGACCGTCGTACTTGTTGAACACACCCTGAATCGCGTTGAGAGCGTCCTGCGTGTGCGCCTTCACATACGTGTCGATGTTCTCCGGGATCAACCCGAGCTCATCCGCGTACGCCTCCGCCGCATCGCCAGTGATACCGAACTGAGCCAGCATGTCGATCAGCTTCTGCCGCCCGTCAGCGACAACCTTGTTGGCGTCCTCCTGTGAACCGGTCTGCTCATACGTTGCCGCAGCCAGGTCGAGCGAAGACTTCGCGAGGTCATCCAACGCAGCCTGGTTGTCACGGCCCGCCTGAGTCGTCACATCGAGACTGTTACCGTTCTCGTCAATCGACGCCTGAAGGTCATCCAACGCCTGCTCGAACTGACGGTTCGCGTCACGAGTGGAGAGCGTCGCGGAACCGAAGTTGCGGATCTGATCCGCCAGCCCATCAACCTCGTCACCCGTCGACTCCGCCTGACCAGCAAGAGCCCGCAGAGCGTCCGTGTTCTCCTGAGTCGTCTCCTCGGACTCGCCCATAGCCAGGTCGAGAAGTGACTGCGAATCAGCCGCGACACCCGCCGCGGTCGCCTGATCTGTCAGTTCCTTCCTCAACGCCGGCATCGTCTCGAGCAACGTCTTCTGCTGCTTCTCAGTCAGATCGCCCGACTCCACCAGGAGACGGAACTGACGCTGAGCAGACGGAAGATCCGACTCCGCTAGTTTCGCGAGCTCGCCACCCAACCGTTCAAGGTTGAAGATCGTGTTCCCAAACAGGGGGTTGTTCTGCCCGCCCGTTCCCTTCGCGAAGTTGTCCAGCGCGTCACCAAGAGACTTCACCTGAGCCTCAGCGAGCTTCAGGTTCGACGACCCACCAACCTGCTTCTGAATCGCCGCGTCGAACAGCTTCGTGGCGTCCGTAGCCGTCTTGATCTGGTTGGCAGTCTCCTCCGCAGAAGGACCAATCTCACTCAACGCAGTCTGGAGCGCATCCAGAGCCACGACACCAACCGCAAGCCCCGCAAGAGCCCCGCCGCCGATCTTCGCCACCATCCCGATACCACGAGCCGCCGAAGCAGCCTTCGGGCCAAGGACATCCAACGCCGCGTTGAACTCAGCGATCTTCGGCACCAGCAGCAGATACGACCCAAGCGCGACCGAACCGGCCGTCGCCACAGCGCCCACCCAGAACACGGCATCCTTCGCCGGCTGCGGCATGTCATTGAACTTGTCGACAAGCCCCGTGAGGCCCTGCACGAACGACCGCAGAGGACCATCAGCAGCGGCACCGATCGAGATCATGGCCGTGTCAACCGCACCCTGAAGCGCCTCGATGTCACCCTTCAGGTTGTCAAGGCGGGTCTCAGCGGTCTCCGCCGCGTACCCGGCATCGTTGACCTTGTCAGTCCACTCCTCGATACCAGCGGCGCCCTCTTCGTAGAGGATCGTCGCGGCACGGATCGCGTCCTGACCAAAGATCGTCGCAAGGGTCGCGTTCTTCTGCTCATCCGTCATCCCACGCAGGGAATCCTGAAGTTCGCCCGCTAGCCCCGACATGCCGATGAACTGGCCCCCGGCGTCATACGCCTCGATGCCAAGTTCCTTCATCAGGTCTTTGACTTCCCCGGTGGGGTTCGCGAGACGCAGAAGCATCGTGCGGAACGACGTACCAGCGTCGGACCCGAGCAGACCCGCGCTAGCGAACGCTGCCAGCGACCCGACCGTCTCCTCAACGGAGATACCAAACTGGTTCGCGACAAGACCGGACTGCTTGAGCGCCTGCGACATGTCGCCGACGTCACCCATCGCCTTACCCGCACCAGCCGCAAGGAGATCCGCGACGTGAGCCGCCTGGTTCCCCTCCAACTGGAACTGCTGCATCGTGGTCGCCGCGATACCAGCCGCGTCTGCAACCTCGATCCCACCAGCCGCCGCAAGATCAAGAGCACCCGTCAGCGCACCGCCCAGAATGTCGGTGGTCGAGATACCAGCCTTCGCCAGTTCCTCAATCGCCCCAGCCGCCTCCGTAGCGGAGTACACCGTTGACGCGCCAGCCTCGAGCGCCGCGTCCGACAGCAACTTCATGTTCGCCGCGGTCTCATGCGTCGCCGCCTGAACGTTCGACATCGCCTGGTCGAAGTCCGCAAACTTCGAGATCGCAAGCCCCAGCCCGACAGCCATCAGCCCGCCGGCCGCAAGAGCCGTCCGCCCCAACTGGTCGAACTGCTTCTTCGTCTCCGCAAGCTTCTGCGCCTCAGACGCGGTGTCTGATGTCGCCTTCCGAGCCTTCTCCATCCCGGCCAGATAGTTCTGCATCTGCGCGGTCAGAGTGACCTTTACGACGCGCTCGGAAGCCATAAGGACCGCCCCTCGTGTATCACCACTCGCTAGACGGCCCTCAGCAAGGTATGTTCACTCACATGAGGGTCGGAGGAGTTGTCCTAATCGCCGCAGCCGTAATCGGCCTCGGCTTGCTCCTGGCCGCAGGATTCTTCCTGCCGTGGGTCATCGCCGCCGCAATAGTGACCGGCCTCGCCGGCGTCACCCTTGTGGTTTCTTCTGCACGTCCCACACGAACGACGAATCGCCCTTAGCAGCCGGGTAAGCGTCGTAGAACCGCTTCTGCGCCGAGTTCAACGCCGCCACCGACCAATCACGGATCGGCGGCTTCACATCAAACGCGAACTGATTCGCCGGGTCCGTCGCCTCCGCAAACGTGTACCCCGTGGGGCTTCGCCTCACGTTCGCCCGACGCCGGGACGCGATCAGCGCCGCAACGTCCTGCATGGAGAACTCCGACTCACGCACGACAACTGTCCGCCGAACCACATTCCCGTCACCGTCGAACTCAACGTGCGTCTCAGCGGGCTCCCACCCAGCCAGACGCCGCGGCGAAACACCTAGTTCGCGTGCGAGGTCCGCTTCCTCTTGGGCGCGGACATTCGTGCTTTTCCCAGTGACGCCAACAGGTCAGCGGGGGCCTTCTGATTCACAGCCCACAACGCCGCCGCAATGAGCTTGAGGTTCGGGGACGTGAGCTCGTCAATGAGCGCACCCCACGTCTCCCTGTCGAACTCGCCCTCATCGTCGAGCAGCGGTTCACCACCAACAACGACACTCTCGAGCGGGTAGACGCGGACGATACGGTCAGCATTGAACCCCACGTTCTCGTCCTGAGTGGAGCCCTTACGCGGAGGGCACATCGCAGTAAGGTCCGCCCATACATGCCCCGGAATCCTCCCGAACGCAATGTCAACGAGCTCCCCACCAACCTCCACCGGGACCACCGTGGGCGGCGCCGTTTCAGCCTTCGCGCGCGCTTTCGCGATCAACGCCTTCACATCAGTCATGTCCACCCCTTTTCCACCCCTTGGTTTGACACCGTGCCGGAGCCAAGGGTGGAGGTGCCCCGGCACGGTGAACTCATGAGGGCCTAGAGACCCACTCAGCGGACGCATCCGCGTAATACAGGAACGGCTTCACCGACTGGTCCTCACGAACCCGCGAACCACCAGAAACAGTGACCTTCGCCGGAACACGACCCGTAATAGCGACCTGATGGCCGACGAGTTGCGTGAGTACCCGCGACAACGTCAACCGGACAGCCTGCGGGGACACCCCGACAACACGGAAGTCCACCTCGAACTCGACCGTGTCCGCGAACGTCTGCACCTGAGAGAACCGTTCCTGCGGAGTATCGACCGGTACAGGCGCGTACAGCACCACATAGTTGTCGCGGATGAGAGCACCCGCGGCGTCGAGCCGCACCGTGTCGTACACCTTGCCGGCGAGACCCGTTCCCGCTTCAATGCGGGTCTTGAGGGCCGTGAAATACTCGTCAATCACGGTGCCTCCTAGAGGATCTACTGCATGATGAGGGCGAACCTCTTGTCCGCTTCTGTCTTGCTAAACGGCTCACCGCGTCGACGCGCCGCCGCGTACTCCTGGCCGCAGGCCCGACACTTACGCCCGCCTGCGAGAAGCTGAGCGCGCTCTAGGTTCGGCGACACAAGGGAGTGTCCGCGGGGACAGTGCGTCTTCCGCGACTCCTTGTGGGTTCGATGACGCCCCTGGTCGCGGTTGTTCTCCGCGTGGGTGTCCCAACGCAAATTCGAGAGGTGGTTATTGGTGGGGTCGCCGTCGTTGTGACAACCCTCCATGCCCTCAGGGCAGGTGCCAACGAACGCTTCCAGGACCATGCGGTGAACCAACTTTGCGGTGCGCCGATTGTCGGTGTACAGATGAGCGATCATGTAGCCGCCTTGATGGCGGTTCAGCGCGATCACCCGTCCCTGTTGCAGGCGCGTCATGCCCTGCCCCTTGTAGACGATGCGATCAACAGACCGGACAACGCCGGTATTCGATACCTCGTACTGTCCTGCATAGCCCGGGACGGGGCGGAATTCCTCGGTAGACTGCATAGCAGCCCTCCAATCAACTAGACCTTGATTGCGGGTGAGGTCCCGGATTGAGTGTTGACGCACTCTCCGGGGCCGTTTCAATTCTACCGCGGGCGTCCGACATTAGAGGATGTCGGAGACCGCCTTTGCAAGCCCCTCGATGAAGTCCTGCTCGTTCTTGCGCATGGCCGTTCTGCCTGCGTGTTGGGGTGCGCTCCGCACGTCACCGCGCGCGTCCTCGACGAGACCGAATGAACCTGAGTCGCCCGGCGTCGGGCCGATCTCAGCGACCACGCTCGACTTCAGTTCCCTGGTCTCGTAGGTGACGTCAGCCGCGTACCCGCCAAGCCCGGTACGGTCAGCACCAGCCCGCCAGTCCTTCTTGACATTCGTCGCCGTGAACCGGACCGCGGAACGAACGTTCGCGGATGCCTCGGCCGGCACGTTCGCGAGATCCTGTGCGAGCTTCAACAGTTCAGAGAAGTCGTCACTCACTACGCACGCCCCAGGTACCGCTTGCGGAGCGCGCGAGAGGTGAAGTACCACCGAGACATGAGTCGGTGCGCGCGCGGCGACACGACCCAACGCGTTCCAAACCACGTAACGCCGACTACCAGGCCTCGGTACACGATCACGGTCGAGTAGGCATCCAGCTTCAACTAACTCACCTCTTCGACGGGGAATCTGTGTGCCGTGGTCTGGCCCGCCTGAGGGCGATCTGAGACCCTGAAAACCCTGCCCACCAGCGACGGGTCAACCGTCGAAGTCGTGCACCGTACGAGCACCCCAGGGGCCGCAGATACCGTCCCCACGCCGACGTGGATCTCACGCCGCGACACAATCGGGAACTGGCCCCCGGACTCCACGTCACGACCATCCGTGTTCGTGAACTTCAGGCGACCCGCAACACCCGAAGCAACCACCGTCTCAACGGTCGTCGGGTTCAACGTGACCGGGTCCGTCGACTCAGACTCCGTGTAGAACGTGAACGTCTCCGTGAACCGAGCCTGCGCCCAGTTGCGTCCGAGACCAAGCGTGCCGGCGATCATCGGGAACCCGCGATCGTCGCCGATCCCATACCGAACTGGTTCCGCACGGCTGCCTCAGCGTGCGGGGTCAAAGCCATGCCTGACAACCCGCCAGCGTCCGCCCACGCGATCTTGAAGTCGTCGATCGAAACCGACGACAGCCCACCCGCAGAAAGCCCAAGATTCGCCTCGATGGTGAGGAGCGCCTGCGAGACGAGTACACAGGTGTACCGAACCAGCTCCTCCGGGGGATCGAGGAAGCCCCACGTGAACTTCACGGTCACGGGCTCGTCACACACAACGGTGATGTACCCGGGACGGTACCGGTGCTCAACACCAGCACCGTCCCGAGTCACTTCATCCACGGAGACGATTGGCCACTGTGGAAGGTCCAACCTGCCGTCGACCGGGTACCCAACGAACGTTGACTGCACCCGTGGGTATACCACCTGGCCGATGACATGGCGAAGGTAGGTGGAAGCGTCCTCCAACAGCACCTGAATCTGCTCCTGCTGGTCGACCTCAAAGGTACGACCCAGCCGAGTCTCGAGCTCGGCAACCGTGGCGAACGCTTCCACCAGAACCTCCTACTTGTTACGCGACGAGAACCTGATCCCGCTGGGTCACAGCGGTGATGAAGAACGTCTGCGACACGGTGTCAACACCGTTCTCCACGGGAGCGTCGGGACGCTTCGCGCCCGCCTTCCACGTGATGATGTCGACCTTGTGAGTCGTGACCGTCGCGTCAGTCGCATTGGCAACGCCATAACGAATCGCGAACTGACCCGTCAGACCCTCGGTGAACAGCGTGTCGGCGGAGTCCACAGCGGTAGACCGCACGTACTTCACCTCAAGGGTCTCCTTCTTGCGACCCGGCTGGGTGAGATCCTGGTCAAGCGTCAGACGCTTGTCCTCAACCTCAGCCTGCGTCAGGGTGTAATTCCACCCGTCAGCAGTGAACGAGTACGTGACCTTCTTCGCGGTCGCACCGTTCAGAATCGCAACCGACTTCGCGTTCGAACCGGTGGGCACGAACCAGATGGTCCGCGTACCGTCCGACTGGGTGGATGCGGGAACTGTTTCAGCAGCCATTAGCCACCTCCTTTCCTGTCAGGAGCCGGCTCAGACCTTGAGACCGGTGATGATGCCGTGCGCGGTCTCGGGGCCGTAGGCCAGGCCGATCTCGCCGTACAGCTGCACGTCCTCCGAAGCGCCCGTCTTGGCGAGCGGCTCAGCGAAGAAGTGACCCTTACCGGGGGTCTCGAGGTAGACCGGGCGGAGCAGGTCGAGCGAGGACACAACGACCGAGTCCGCGGGGACGTGACGGGAGACCATCACGTTGAGGGTGCCGAAGTCGGTCACCACCGTGGACACGTTGACGCCACCGACCGTGCGGGACGACTCGACGAACTTGCCGTACGCACCCGCGTACGCCGCCGAGATCGCGCGCTTCTGCGTCGAGTTGACGATCAGCGTCGCGGCGTCCAGGTTCTGGATGCCGCCGTTGTCGAAGACGAGCTGCGCGATGCTGTTGATGTCATCGACGCTCGTGGCCGAAGTCTGTGGCCGGCGCACGTTGATGCCAGTACCGGTGCCGACCGTGATCGCGGGACCGCCAACGGTCGCCGCGATCTTGAACGACACGGTCGTGCTGATCGACTGCACGTAGTACACGCGTCCAGGAACGATGACCGACGCCGCGGCGCCCGACACCGCCGTGAACACGACAGCGTCGTTGACCGACAGTGCGTGAGTGACCGTGATGGTGTCGGTCGCCGACGTTCCACCCGTGTAGCTCACACTCGCCTTGTTGATCACGTTCGTGGTGATCGCCGGGATGAGGCCGCGAGTCTGACGAGCCGAAGCGTTCGAACCAGGCTTCGAGTAGATGCCGTTGATGAACGACCACTCCACGTCGAGAAGCATCTGCTTCAGCTCCTGCGCAACCTGCCAGTCGAGCTCGTTCTTGATCGGGTTGGCCTGGTCGTTGTTCGACCCGGACTTCTGGCCGAACGCACCCAGCTTCGAGTAAGCGATGCTCACCTTCGACTGGTGGATCTGCGTCACGTTGGTGACGTTCGCTCGCACCCGAGCGACCGGGGACGGCGCGGTTGCACCTTCCACCTGAGTGTTCTGGCCCGGAGTGCGAAGGTCGAAGGTCTCCCACTCGAACTCGGGCGAAGTGGTCTGTCCGCCACCGTTCAGTCCACCGATCGCCGAGAAGAGAGGCGTCGCCGAAGGGCTGAGCTGGTGAAGGATGCCGGTGAAGTTGGGCAGATTGTAGGTCGTGCCCAGCCCAGTGATTCCAGCCATGCTGGCTCCTTAACTAGGAAAGGGCAGACCATGTGGTCTGCCCTGGTTGGGAAAGTTGGTTACTGCTGCTGAAGAAGCTGGTTCTGCAACGCAATGAACGTCGCCGTGTCCCCCGCTGCCTGCGCCGCCGCAATGCGGTCGGAGAGACTTGCAGGGGTGGACGGCTTGTTCGCCGGATCCGCAGGAACATCGGGGATGCGTCGCCTCGTTGCCGGAACGGTCGCGCCAGCGAGTTCCGGGTACTCTGCGAGCAGCGCGTCAATCGCGTCCGTCACGGACTGCGCATCAACCTCGCCGTTGTCATCCACATCAATCACAGACGTGTCGATGACCTTCAACGCGAGTGCTGCATTGTTCACCTTGCCGCTGAGGGCAGCCTTGAGTTCGGCCGTCACGATGCGCTGATTGAAGCCCCTCTGGGCTTCCTCACGCGCTTCGCGTTTCGCCTGCTCAATGGCCTGCTCTGCGGGTTCCTTGTCACGGTCAGCCAGAGCCGCAGCCGCCTTACGCTCACGCGCCTCAGCTTCACGGCGGGCCTTCCGCTCCTTTGCAAGAGCCGTCTTCAGCCCTGCGGACGGGTCCTCGTCGACCACATCAGTGGTCTCTTCGATCTCGTCCGTTTCGATCTGCTCGTCGTCCGTCGTCACAACGGTCACGTCGTCAGTCATGGTCGGAATCACTCCTCGATTGGGATAAGAAAAGGAGCCCCGTCACAGGGCTCCTTGGGCACCCCAAACGGGGTGATTCGCCGCGTCACGCGGGAAGTTGGTTCAGTACAGGTATCCGTACCGTTTGAGCAGTTCGACGGCCCGCTCAGGAGTCGTCGACATGCTCATGATCTGTTCGGGCATGAGTCGAAGGGTGGTAGTGCGCCGGTATCGGTCGTCACCTTGCTTGGTGAGGTTGTTCTGAGCCCGCGCCCACGACGACCGGGCGCTAGTACCCTCTGGTGTGGCATACACCATCAGCGGTGACCCGTCCGCCTTCGCGCCGATCTGCTTCGGGCGGAGGCGAGCCAGTGAGTACGACCCATCCGGGCGCTTCGTCGACTTCAGCGCACCGCGCCGCGCGTTGACCACCTTGACCGGGTCCGCACCCAACCGGATCGCCTCGGCGCCCGACTTCGTGAACACTCGTTCCTGCTCCGCCGCACTCAAGGACTCGAAATAGTCACCGGGCGAACCGTAGAAGCCCTCCGGGATCTCGTCCCCGACGATCGGCATCGACGTACACCGACACCGCGGATGCCGCTCGAAGTCCGCCCGATAGCCCTGCACGCCGGCCAGGATTGCGCACCTCGAGCACGCGCCCGCAGACACGACACGAACCGAACGGGTGAACTTCTTCCCGGTCGCCAACGTGCGATCAGCGGAACGCCCCGCATCCGACACAAGCGTGGAGGCGAGGATCGACATGACCGTCGCGCCCGCACGGAACGCGGCCGGCACGCCCGAACCACCCGCAATGAGGTTCTTCGTCGTCGTGACGGCCGCAAACATCTCTGGCGCCAGTTCACGACCCTCGCGGGTCGCTCCACCGAACAGCCTCGGCTCGAGCTTTGCCCCGCCCGCAGGCTCCCCGTAGGCGTCCGTCACAGCGTTCGTGTACGGAACCGCCTGGCGAGCCGCAGTAACCTGCGCTCCGGCCACCAGAGCCGTCAGCGCAGGCGCGATACGGTCCCACCCAGCATCCAGCGTGCGCGGGTCGATCGTGCGCCACAGCCGCAGCGCCTTACGAGAGGTCAGATCCGAGAGAAGATCGCGGCGGCGAGCATGGTCAGACGCGATATCAAGCAGCGTCGCCATCAGGAACACCCTGACCGAACTCGCCCTGCACCGCCGCCTGAACACCCAGGCCGAGGGCCTGATCCATCTCCGTCTTGCGCATGTCCATGATCCGCTTGATGTCCTTCGGCGAATGCCCACGCTTCTCAAGCAGGTACTCGAACGGATACCCGGACTGGGAGTCCTTCAGCATCGCATCCGCCATCTGTGCCTCAGAACGCGCCGCGGCGTTCGCCCACTGCACTTCACCGAGCGGTGCCTGAGATGCAGCCTTGTCCTCGCCAAGCTGCAACGCGACAAGCTCGAACACGTCCCGGATACGCGGCTCGAAGAAGTCCTGCGCCTGCTCCACCTTCTGCACCAGACCAGCCTCAAGACCGATCATCGCCTCAGCGGACAGGTTCGAGACACCCGACCCGGACAGCAGGTAGTGCTGAGGGGTACGAGTCTGCGCCGCAATGTGCCGGACAGCCTTCTCGATAACGTCAGTGAAGACGTCGAGCTTCGCGGACTCCCACTGACCGATGGTCGTGTTCTGCCCCGTCAGCCACAGCATGCGACCCTCGGTGAGCGACTTCTGGTCGACCGGCTGCTCACCAACCTTGATGCCGTTCTCATCGAGTACCGGAATCTTCGGCGGCTCCTGCCCCATCACCACACGCGCCGGCATCGACGCATAGTCCGCAGCGTTGAACAGGTACGCCCACAGCAGGTTGATCGCGTTCTGCATCGACGCGGTACCAGCAATGTCCGACAACGGACCCCGGCCCAGCACGGGACGATTCTGGAACTCCACACCAGGCACAATGCCCAGGTGGTTGCGCCCGTAGAACCCCTCCGGGATCAACTCCCAGCCGCCCGCCTCGGACAGAACCACACCAGCCGGAATCACGAGCCCCGCAGAACCCTTGTAGGCCCGCGGGCGACGCATCTTCCACACCTCGTCGGCGGTCTTCAGCGTCCCGTACTCGAACCCGTCATCCTCGTCATCCCAGATCGAGAGGTACGCAATGCGCTTACGCCCCGTCTCCGCGTCATACTCGACGATCGCCTGATTCGCAGGCTTCCACGTGATGATCGGCGTACCGTCAGGCTCGCCCCACACGTCACAGAACGACCGGCGAGCAACCGTCGCACCCAGGAACCCCTGAACCGACAGCGAATCCTGCTCGTTCCGCAGCCACGAATCCCACAGAGTCTTCTCAAGCCGCGACATCGCCGAACCACGAGACGACGGCAGCCGGAACCCGATAACCGTCTCACGCTCCACCGGTGCATTCGCGACAATCTCACACCAGTTGTCCGAGAAGTCCTTATACCGCGCCTTGTGGGACTCCTGCCACTTGTCCGACGCGTACGAGAGAGGCTGCTTCCCCTCGTAGAACTCCTGAAGTTCCACAGCCTCGCGCGCCCGCGGGATGAGCTGCTTGTACAGCTTCTCGGCCTTCGCAATTGCCTGCACGGGAGTCAGCGCCATGTTGCCTCCCTCGGCATCAGTCAGTACACGTATACGTAGGAATCTGGGTCAGTGTTCAGCGCCCCGTCCGCGATGGCATCCATACGCGCCTCATGGGCGAGCACCGACGTCATCGCGAGGTCGATCTTCTGCGGGTCGGTCGGCTTCCCGATGAAATACCGGTTGATACCAGTCGCCGGGTCCACGCCGCGCGCCCGGAGGATCGCGTTCCGCAGATGAGCTTCCACATCCACGTCCCCGTCGTGCCGGAAGTCCGACTCGGCGTTGTACACGTCCGTGCGGAACCGCTCGAGCGCCGCATGCATCGGGTTCAACCTGTTGGTTGCCCACTTGATGAACACCTTGTCGCCGTGCTCCGCCGCCAGGTTGTCGGCTTCGGATTCCCAGAACGCCGGGTCCATGTAGGCGCGGACAATCTCGAACTCAGATGCGATCTCCGACCATGCGGCCATAACCTCAGCGCGCGGAATACGACCGTCCCAGTCCTGCGGACGCCAATGCGTCTTACGACGCTTGTCCCCATAGGCCGGCGTGAACTGGTAACCGTCAAGCGTCTCGAGCCGGATGCCGGTGTGGTCGTCATTGTTGGATCCGTCGAACCCGGCACACACCTTCGTTCGCGGCGCCACCGTGATGGGCTCAACCTTCCGGTCAGCCCACTTCGTCATCTCGAACCACGAACCCGAACCAGCAACGATCCGGTTCCCGAAGAACCGCTCAGCCTCAGCCGGATTGGCCTCCGCAAGCGCCTGCGACTCCGCCTCAATCGACCGCTGATCCACCCACGGCGAACCGCCATAGTTGAACGCGAAAATCAACGCCCGATCCTTCTTCAGATCGAACCGAAGATTTGCGGGGGGCGGGAAGTAATGCTTGAGAACGTCCTTACGCTTCGACTCATGCGTATCCTGCGCCTGCGACGCCTCGGCCGGGTCATACGGGTTCGTCGTCTCCGACACCCGCCCACCCATACCCGCAGCACCACGCCGCAACGTACGCATGAACTTCTTCATCTTGTTCGAGTCAGTCCACAGACCCGTCTCATCACACTTCCCCGCAGAAATACGCGCGCCAAGCTTGCCGTCAGCCTTCGAAGTCACAATCTCGACCCGCGAATCACGGTTACCGTTCGGATGACGAATGAACGCCTCACCGGTACGGATCATGTTCGACAACGGACCAGAATCGATCATCGGGATAAGCGCACCCCAGGTGTTCTCCACCTGATCTTCAACCACAGCCGCAAGCTGGATGCGCGGGGTAGGCCAGTGACGCCCCCTAGGTTCACCGACCTCGTAGAAATACACGCCGCCACACGGGCACCCATGATCGGCACACGCATAGTAATCGCCCTCAGCAGCCCAACCATCGAACAGCGCCGGCCCCACGAACTCGAGACACGTCTCCGCGGCAACACCGGGGGACTTGCCCACCTTCTGAGCAGCCATCCACTGCCCCGTGCGGTACCGGAAAGCGACGTTACGCTCCCCCGGCTTCGCAGTCGGCCGAACCTCGTACCAGTTCGCCAGCCACACCCGATGATCGAGTGTCGGCATGAACGGGTCACCAGCAGTGTCGCCCTCGGGGACGACACAGTGATTCTCGATCCACCACATGCCGAGGTAACCGAGCGAACGCGTACGGGGCGGGATCTTGTAGTCAGGTCCCTTCAACGGAGACAGCTTTCAGCCAGTCACCGGAGGAAGTCTTACGGGCAGCCGGCGCAGTCGTAGCGGGCGCCACGGCAGTCCCATCGGAGATCCGCCAGCCGTTCTGCCGCATCCCGGGCAGGGACAATCCGAGCTCCGCTTCCATCCGCAGCGCAACCGTCGACCAGCCATTCACCGCATCAGGCGCAGTCGCCTTGATATACGCACGCACATACGCGGCAACCTGGAACTTGAGACCAAGAGACGCCCACGCAGCACCCTGAGGCTTAGCCCACAGTTCAGCCCACAGATCCGTCTCGACCTCGAGCGCCTCAGCCAGAGGAAACGACGGGACAGGGCCGGTGTACCCATCGGCAGGAAGGTCAACCCACTCCCGATCAAGAGACCGATACGAGTTCGGGTCAGGTGCAGGGCCACTACGTGCACGGGATCCACCAGAAGGCATGACATCACATCCTCAGCATCACGCTGCGCGGCATCACGCCACGTCGGAACAGTCGAACATTGGTACGGTTCAGAACGTTTTGAACCCGTCTGACGTTTTTTTCACCTCTCCGGCGGTTCCGATTCTGACGTTTGATCGCGGGTGGTCCCCCACCCCTTAGGCGACGAGGGCGACCGCTTGGGTCAGGTGTTGGTATCGCGCGTCAGTGTCAGACCATGTGGTGATGCGTGGCGGTAGGCCGCGGCGTTCGCGGTCTGTGTTCCACTCACTCAGTAGTAGGTCACGCTTGTCCGAGTTACATGGTGCGCATGAAGGGAGGATGTTGTTCAGGCCGTTGTCTCCACCACGGCTGAGTGGTGTGACGTGCTCGGCTTGTAGGTCTGCTGCGGGTAGGTGTTCGGTGCAGTAGGCACACCGCATCCCGAACCCCTGCCACACCCGGAGTAGGCCAGCGTAGGAGTATGACCCGGGGGCATCGTGCTCCCTGCCTCGTCTGTCTGCTTTGTACTGTGCTTTCTTGCACTTGTACGAACAGAAGCGTGCGCTGAGCGGCCTGTCGTTCGCCTTACCGCACCAGTCGCAGGCCCCCGTGTTGCGGATCAGTGGGGCTACCCATTCGCTCGTCAGCCCGTACCAGCGACCCCAGTGGGTGGGGGGAAGTTTTGTGGAGGTCGGCACGCCGTAGTTGCCCCAGTCGCGGCAGAGTTGGGAACAGTACTGGTGGCTGTACCGCTTGTCGCGGCCCGCTTCCTTGACGACTGTCGTTCCACATGCGTCGCACGTGTATTCGGCGGTGGGGTTGGGCTTGCGGTGCACTTCGTTGTAGTGAGTGATGCAGAGCCCTCTAGCTCGATGCGTCTTCTCGCAGTTCTCTATCGTGCAGGTACGATGGGCCACAGCCGCATCTCCTTCTAGCCAAGGTGATCGGTCAGGCTCCGGGAGTGTTACCAGCACTCTTTGGAGCCGTTTCTATTGTCTCAGTACCCTCCGACAGTGAATCCGCCTGGGGATGAGGTGGCGGTCCAGCGGTCGTGGCAGGGCTTACAGAGTCCACGGCCGGCGTCGGGGTTGTTCGGATCCATGCCGCGCTGTTCGAGCTCGCGTCGTGTGAGCGGGTAGTGGTCCGCGATGTTCGACTGTGCGGCTTCGCAAAGCACACAGATTGGGTCGCGGGCTAGAACATCGGCTCGGAAGCGTTGGTGCCCGCGTGATGTGTACCCGCGTTGCGTGGCTGTGCCTCTGTCCCTGTCCGCCTCCCGCCTATGGGTGGGGCAGCGTCCCTCTGTTCCTTCGTAGAGGGTGGGGCAGCCGGGGATGTTGCACACGCGCATGTGCACCTCGGTTTGGTCGAAGGGAATTGCTGGCACGGCTGGGATCGAACCAGCGCGCTTCCGATTAACAGTCGGGTGCTCTGCCTACTGAGCTACATGCCAATGGCCGTTTCGCTGTACGCGGGGACGGTCGGCCCTCGATAGCACCGTGCGGTTTCGCACTCTCGCGTGGATTCGAACCACGATCACCCGGTTCAGAGCCGGGCATCCTGCCGGTTGGACGACAAGAGTATGTGGGTGTGGTTTGCGTCGTCACCCCGACGAGATAGCGTGCACCCCCTGAAGACTCGGCTATCAGTTAATTCCGCGGACCCATTGCCGTTGGCGTAGGTCTTCCTCGCGGTCTTCGTCGGCGCATTCAGCAGCCGCTAATGGTGACGTGTAGTGCGCGCCGCACGATTCGCACGGGAACTGCCGGTCAGTCATCATCGTCTCCGGATTCGGTGGAGAACCGGTCCTCCGTCAACGCCACATCCAACAGGCCACGTTTCATCACCCATGACAGGTCCGGGGATGACAGGACACCGACGATGGATTGTCCGTTGGCTTCGAGGTCGAGGGTGCGTTTGTGGTTGATGATGACCCATGCGTCTACGTACGCGTCTGGTTCTGTTTCGGCGTAGTAGTCGCGGATCGCGGCGCACAGGTTGTCGTATGCGACGCTCATGCGTACTGCCACCAGTAGGCGCCGTGTTCACCCTTGCCCTTGTGGGGGCCGGCGTGACCATGGTGCAGGTAGCAGTCCAGGGAGTCGTAATCCAGGACCAGTGTGACCATGCAGGTTAAAGGTGTACCGGGTTGAGCGTCCGGGCTTGACTGGGTGTTCACAAGATCCTCGATTCGGCTCACTCGTCCTCCAGCAGGAAGCTGAAGTCCCAGATCCGTGTCGCCACAGTGACCAGTCGTTCCTCGCCTTTGCGGTAGTGGTGGACGCACCAGAGCATGTCCGTACCGTGGACGCGTGTGACGACGTACGCTTGCGCGCCGCAACCGTCGCACCGGTCTTGTGCGGTGAGACGTTCCCATTCGTGGTCCATGCGACACCGCCCGTCTAGAGCACCGTCAGTGAGGACAGGTCGAAGCCGTCCTCTGTGATGTCGAACACGAGCAGGCCCGCGTCACTGTCGCCGGCACCGATGTTGCGGAACCATGACGACCCGTTGTCCGTCGTCGGTGCCTGCAACCACCACTTCGCTTTCCCTGTGGCCGGGTTGCGGCCCGAAGGGAGCACGGTGAGGTGGTGGTAGTGGCCCGTGAGGAGGATGTCTGCGGTCGCGGTGGGCATGCCGCCGTGCTGCTGCTTCTGCCACCACGTGACTGCCTGGCCGGTGTTGTACTGGTTCCCGTGCACTACACCTAGACCGGTGCCGAGGACGTCGATGACGACGGACTCGTTGTACATGTCGGGGTATGTCCAGTAAGCGTCGATGCCCGCAACGTTGGCGAGCTTCTCAACCTGCCGGTGCACGAAAATGCCGAGGTCGTCACCGGGGCGCCCGAGCTGCTGCTTACCCGATCGCCACTGTGTGTGGTTCGACGGGATGCAGACGACGTCGACACGCCCGTGCCGTTGCATGACCTCAACGAACCGGTACACCTCGGTACCGGCAAGGTCCATCTGCTGGGCTAGGGACAGGTCGTTGGTGAACATCGGGTTTCCGCCCGACTCGAACCCTTCGAACAGATCCCCCACCTCGGCGAGCACGGTCGCTTGCGGTTTCCGTGCTTTGAGATGTGCGGCGAGGCGTTCCCGCATCCCCGCCAACCGGTCGATGAGTTCCGGGGTTCCACCCCGATGGTCTACCTTGCCCGCTTGAACGTCCGACAGAGCGACGATGGTTACTCGGCTCGTAGCCGTAGCCCGAATGGGCTTTCGTGGTGCTCGTCTCGCCTCGGCGTAGAGGGCAGGGAGGTCGATAGCTTCTTCGCCAGCCGTGATGGCTTCGAACGCGAAGAAGAAACTGTAGGTGTCTTCCTTGTCGTGGTGGGTTTTGGTCCACTGGGACACTTTGCCGACGATTCGGAAGCTCTCGGGGTCCAGGCCGGCGAGAGTGAGCAGTTCGGCGTAGTCGGTGACCATGCGGCGAACCGGGCCAGTAGCTGCGGTGCCTCCGGTCTCGTCAAACTCCGCATGCTGCTGAAACTTCGCCGGGACAGCAACGTTGATGGACTGACGGTCAGCGATACCCATGTGCCCGCCTCCACGTCGCGATCGTTTCCGAATCGCCCCGGTATCCGACGAACTGGTCTTCGACGTCATCCTCACGGATCCACCGCGCGATCTGCGCGTCGAAGATCGACGTGTCTTCGAGCCATGCGGTCACGGTGGTCCGGTTCGTCTCGGACAGTGAGTCCAGCCACTTCTCGAACTTCGTTCGCGTGTCCGGCCGGGTCATACGATCTGCAATTGCCACAAGTGCTCCCTGTGGTCAGGCAGGCTCCCCCGGACTGTTGCGCGGGGGCGCATGCACGGGAAGAGTTGGTGTTGCCCGACCTCACCTCTACGTGGCTTCGGGCTATTTACTTGTTGATGCCGGCGCGCTCCTGGGCGGGCCGTTCCTCAACCGAACTACGGGGTCGCCGCTGCCGGGAGGAATGGAAAATCCCCACTAGGCCCGGAGGACAGTGGGGAGCAAGAAGGCGATGCGGCCCGGTTTTAGGCGTGCGTCATCGACCTAAGACCAGATTGTACACGAACGAACGGTCGTACGCAATACCCGCTTCCCCTCAATCTCGGGGCCGGGCGCGAGAGCGTGCGCGAGCCTCGTGCCAAATCTCAGGCATGGTGATGGTGAAACCCTCCTTCTCCCACCATTCGGCAGGCTTCTCGACGAATCGAGTGCCTTCGAGCTCGCCCATGATTCCGCCCCAAGGGGAACGGGTTCCGATTACGGTCTCGGTCTCGTCTCCCACAACGCGAATCAGAAGGCACTCGATGGTGCCGTACCACTTGCCGTCGCTGCCCTTCCTGAAACTCATCATTCGCTCCTGTCCAGGTTGATGGTTGTTTCGAGTTCGTAGGCGAGTTCTCGTGCTCCCCACCTCTTGTCGCATGCACGACAGTTGGCGGTGGACTCGTCGATCAGGTTCCGTTCCGGGTTCCTCGGAGACTCCACCACCAGCGGTCGCGGGTAGCGTTCCCCGTCCCTCCACCACTCCGTAGCCCCACAACTCGGGCACGGGTCGGGGAGGTCTTTCTGCCGGGGTGGTTCGAGTTCGCGGCGGATGGACGCAGCCCACGAGTGCAGCAACTTCACCCGCCCCGCCACCTCCCCCGGCTCACGCTGGGTCTGTGTCCATGTCACGTACCATGCTCGCAACGTCCTTGCCGGGTCCCCCTTGTACACGGTCGCTTTGACCCCGTGTGCCCAGTCCGTCACCTGGGAACTGATCCGCATGAACAACCCCAACGCGCCACTGTTGAGTGGGATGCGTTGGTTCGGCAGCGACTTCGACCCCTCCCGGCTCAGGCTGAACCGAATCTCCGACTCAAGCCGTTCGAGTAGCGACTGGTCGTACACGATGCACGTAAACCGGGACTCCTGCACCGTCTGATGCAGAACAACCCGCCTCGTCAGCTCGTCGACCGCGTCCAGCAGTTCGTTGTGTTCACCCGACACTAGAAACCCCCAACAATCGCAAAGCCAACGCCGCCTGCTGCGGCACAACACCATTCCCGAGCGCCTTAGCCTCCTGGCCCCTCGTCAGACCGATTCCCGTCACATGCCCTTCGGGGAGGCCCATCATCCATTCCTCGAATCGGGTCGATAGCTGCTGCTTGCCATCTCGTCCAGTGGGAGCGGTGGGGGCAGGGGCCACCCGTCCGAGCTGGTGTTCCCATCGGACGATCGCGGAGAGATACGGCCCCCAGTCGACAGCAGGTCGTGATCCACGAGGACTTGCAGGCTCGTCACTACCAACCGCCCCGGCTTCTTCCGCAGATGATCCTCTGGTGTGTTCCCGGAGTCGTGCGCTGCCGGCGTCGGGAGAAGCGTCACCGCTGTCCGCAGATCCATTCCCCCCGCTCCATGCCTGCCCGGCCCATTCGAGTCCGACGCCCGCGGCGTGGGCAAGGATGAAGATCCTCTCTCGCCTGTGGGGAGCTCCGGCAGCGGAAGCCGGTATGCAAACCCACTGCGCGTCATACCCCGCTTCGGCCAGGTCTCCGAGAACTCGGTCGAACCCCAGAGTGAGGTGTCCCCGAACGTTTTCCAGGACGACGAGTCGTGGTCGTAGGTGGCGAACGGCGCCAAGTACGTAGGGCCAGAGGTGTCGCTCATCGGCTGATCCCTTTCGTTTTCCGGACAAGGAGAACGGCTGGCACGGGTAGCCAGCCGTTATGACGTCCACCTGCTGCACGCTCGACCAGTCCACTTTCGTAACGTCGCCGTAGTTCGGGACGTCGGGCCAGTGGTGGGCGAGGATGCGGGATGGGGCGTCGTCGAACTCGACGTGCCAGGCCACTTCCCCGCCGAGGACGGACATCACCCCCAGGTCCAGTCCGCCGTACCCGCTGAACAGTGACCCGATCTTCACCCGGTCCTCCCGGCATTCGGGCAGTCACTACGTCCGCCCGTGAATGGGTTGCGGCAGCGTCCGCATACGTGTTGTGGGGGTTCTGGTTCGGGGTTGAGTACGTCCGCGATCCACGCGGCCTCCCTCGGCCGTAACCGTCTCGGATACTGGGGAAACACGTCATCATCCACGATCAGAACGGTGTCTCAGAGTCCGAGATGGGAGCCGACTGCCACGGGTCACCAGCAGGTGCGGACACCATGGCTGCCCCTGATCGGGTGACGGTCGCGGTGGCGAAGCGAAGATCCGGGCCGAACGCGTCAGCAACCACATCCCACGCCCTGCGCGTCTGCCCCTCGTTCGTCTGGTACTCGCGTTCCTCGAGACGTCCGATGACGATCACGGATGTTCCCTTGACGAGTTGCGCGGCATTCTCACCGAGCTCGCCCCAGAGCGTGACCCTGTGGAAGTTGGTTCGCTTGGTGTCGTCCTTGCCGACGTTTTCGGCGACGGTCACGGATGCGACGGGCTTTCCGTTCTGCGTGTACCGGAGGCTCGGTGCGTCGGTCAGGTTGCCTCGGAATGCGATCGTGGTCATTGGTTACTCCATTCGGTGACGTCGATGCCGACGCCAGTAGGGTCTCCGGGGTTCGGGTAACGCTTGCGGACGATCAGGTCGACGACACGTGCGTCGTCGGCGAGAAGTCCGCCATCGGTGAGTCCGTCGAGGATTGCGCGGGACAGTTTGTCGATGTCGGGTTTCACGGCCGGCACAGGCCAACGGGGCCGTTGGGGGCGTGGGAGGACAAACGAAAGGGTCACGGTGACTGGACAGTCGAACGTGACCCCAACGTCGGCGTGGGTGGCTACCACGTGCCGCCACGGTTTCAGGCGGGCCGCGTTAGCATCCCTCAACCACGCCCGCCCCTTCGCCTGCGAAACGGTCTTGGATCCTTGCGGGACCGGGACACCCTCGATGAAGAACGACACCGCGTCAGAGGTCATGGTGTGTCCCTCCCGGCTTCGAGAGCGGCGCGTGCCTGCTTGCGGTACCACTCGCGGTCCTCGTACGCGACGCCCGGGTAGTTGTCCGGGTGCGCCTCCCGCTCCCAGTCCTCACTGCCCTCCCACTCGGAGATCTCCGTCTTCCAGTAGTCGGCGTCCGCCGTGCGAGCGATAGCCTCAGCGACGCGGTCCACCTGTGCGTCGGTGATCGGTCCCTGTCGGCGGGAACCAGCAGCGTAGGCATCGCGCAGCACTCTGCGCAGGTCGTCCATGTCGACCGGATTGGCGTAGGTGGTCGGCACCCGGACCGCAGACCGAATCAGGTCCGTGATCAGCGCCTCGCGCTCGTCGTCGGTGGGCGGGGCGATCGTCTCTGCGCGGTGCTCGCGCCACTCGCGATGGTTGCCGCACGTCCAGCAGTTGCCCTCGTCATCGGGCGTGTAGCGGTGCCCCAGCACCGCGATCGGGGCTTTGATGCTCCGGTCTGGGCAGTTGCAGTTTGCTCCGCACCAGCCGCACTCGTCGCTGGCGACGGTGCGCTCGTGTTCGACGAGCAGGGCACGCAAGGCACGCGCGAGATGGCTCGGAAGGATTCGCCCCTCGTTGTCCCAATCGGCCAGTGCGGCGCGGGCGTCTTCGATAGCGGTCATGCGGCCACCGTTCCGTCTTTGTAGTGGGTTCCGTTTGCGAGGTACACCGGAAGGTCGAGTTGGTTTCGGATGCGGTGGACTGTGTCGGTGGCGCAGCCGATGTGTTCGCCGATGCGCCACGCCGGCCAGCGGCGTTCGTTGAGGATCGTGATGACTTCTCGGCGTTGCGTGGGGGTGAGTTTCGGTTTCTCCCCGTTCAACGCGGCGTCCACAATGTCGGCGTCAGTGAGTTCTTTGAAGCCGTCCACGTCCGGAATGGCGAGGGGGTCGTCAATGCGGTCATCGTCCCAAGCCAGAGGTGACGGCCAGCCACGGTTTGCGGCGTGGGTGCGTGCCCGCTTGTAGATCCGGCGCTGCTCCGCCGTTGCCTGCGGTGGCGTTTCCGCCCACATCCCGTCATAGACCGCCGCTACCGTCGCATGTGTGGCGACGGTGACCATGTCCTGCCGTTCGTACCACCACAGTTGCGAAGGGGTCTTCCCAACCCTGCGAGCGATCTCCCGAACCGTCCACCCGACAGCGACGAGGGCTCGGATGCGGCGGCGGACACCGACAGCGTTGACCATGCGTGACGGGTTGGCACGGTCCCGCATCCTGGGGAGGGTGCCGAGGATCGCGTCAGCGGTCTCCGTCTCAACCCGCTTCGTCACGCCCCTGCGGACCCGTCCGATGGTGGGTTCCGAAACCCCGGACACCTTCGCGATGTCCGCGTACTCCCACCCGTCGCGGACGAGTCGGCGGATGTGCTGCGCGATCGGGCCGGCGTCCACATACTCCTGGATGTGACCGTTGCGGATCTTCCTGCGGTAGTCCTGATGCTGCTTCGCCCGCACTTCCCGGCATTCATCGCACCGGCATTTGTGATCGGAGTAGCAGTTCGATGTCTGCCCGTGCTTGTGGTCTGGGGGGCATGTGAAGGTCATGCCTGTTCCACCTCTCGGTAGTACCGGTTGAAGTTGGTTTCGTTGATCCACCTGACTGGTCCGTCTTCCATGCCGGGGCGTGTCCATGCGAGGTAGTTCGGGGAGTTTCTACGGGGTGACGCGTCCACAACCCGCACAGGTTCGTCGAACCGTTGCCACAACCGGGGTGCCCCGTACTTCTCCAACAGGACACCCCGCGCTTCCTTCGCGGGACCGGTGAGTGGTCGGCGGGTCACGGGCGGAACCAGTTTCGGATCCACGCCCAGAACCGGAACGGGTTGTTGGTGCGGTCGTTGGTGACGGAATGCGGCATCGGGCGAGGGTTACCTTCCAGGGGTACGAAAAAGAACCCGCCACAATGGGGTGACGGGTTCGGGTGAACAGCAGACGCAGCGGTCTACTGGGGTAGAAGAAACGGCCCCCACCAGGAAGGCAGGGACCGTTCGGATGAAGTTTGTTTAGTTGGGGCCAGGAGAACGCTTCCTAGGGCTCACGCCCAGTCCTCGCCGTCGCGGCGATAGGTCGTGTCAAGCGTCAAAGCTACGTCCCCGCTCGGTTCGGGGAGCCAAGCACCCCTCAGCCGAAGGAATGTATCGCCGGCGATGATGTCGCCTGTCGTTGGAGATTGCCAGACGGCACCTCCGTAGGTCGCGACGCCCGGGCGCTCGAAGGTGAGGCGGTCACCCGGTCGCACATCTGAGTACTTCACGCGGTCGCTCATTACTCACCCCCCCCCCCCCCCCGCGGCACGTTGCCGCGCAACCGCCGTGAGGGCGTGGAGGATTTCCTGTTCGCGGCTCATGCCGAGTGAGCGAAATCCCATCTCGCGCAGCGCCTTGTGGATCGTCTCGATGAACTCACGGTCTTGGTCCTGCTGGCCCCGCATCTGATCTATAGCGAGGTCGTATCCGGCCTGGTATACACCTCTCATGCCATGCACAGCTGCGAACTCAACCAACTCCGCGTCGCTCATGGCGTCGCTCATTACTCACTCCTATCGGCGGCGTCTTGCGCGCACCTGTCGCAGGGTAGCGGGTATTCCGCGTGTACCGTGCACAATGAAGAGAGCCCCACCCCATCGGGTGCGGCTCTCGGTGTATGTCTTGTCGCTGAGATCAGTGGAGCATTGCGATAGGCCAGTCGGTCGGAACCCTGGTAGCGCATCTATGCGAAGCGCAGTACGCATGGTGCTCGTCGGTCGCGTAAATCTCGAGCCACCCGTTCACGTCCTCATCGGACGCGCCCTTTTCGCGCCAGTCCAGCGGGCAGACCCAGATGACCGGCAGCACCGGACGGAACGGGTAGTCACGGTTGCTCTTAACGGTGTTGCAGTCCCAGCAAGCGATAGCAAGGTTGTCCGTGCGGTCGGCGATATGGATCATGTTCGGCGGGAAGGCTGAGCGGGGCTTGAGATGGTCAATGACCATCTCGCCCGCACATCCAGCACTTGTCTCCGTCTCGCGCCATGAGCGCCGCCCATACCGGGCCGTTCTCTTCGGGCATGGTGCGAGGTTCACGGTTCAGCACGGGGAGACGGTCATACTCGGTCCCGATTGACTCGATTGCTTCATCGACAGCATCCGCGACTTGGACGAATTCACTCTTATCCACAAAGGCTCCCGCATTAGAAACGAAAGAAGAATCAATCTGTCTTGGAGGTCGTACGTTCCGTCCGTTCGTTCGTACGTTTCGTTAGGGTACAACCCATGTCAAGTCCAGATGGGTGACCCATTAGGTATATCGTGGGTGACCGACATTCGACGGGTTAGGTGTCCGACCAGCGCCTATCAGCACCCTTCTTGCCACCCTCAACTTGGGCGGCGCGGATGTTGTCAGCGATCACCTGTTGCGATGCGCCGACGACGTTGCGGTTGCCGTAGTTGACGATCCGCCAACCGCCCTCAACGATCTCCCAAAGACGCGCCTCCACGAGCAAGCGCGCATCAGCCGGCGTTCCGTGGACAAACGGTAGGACCGCTTTCTTGATGATCCCGCCCGTGTCCTGTCCTCCGGAGTACGTGAGCGCCATCCAGTAGACGAACCCAGCCGACTTGCCCTTCGCGCCGACACCGACGAGCTCGAGAACCTTGTCGTGAGTGTTGACGTTGGTATCACACCTGATCCATGGCAGACCAGCCATTTCTCTCCTAGTTGTTGTATCTCAGGACGTTGTTCCCACGTCCGGGCATGAGGAAGGCCCCGTCCCATTGGCTGAGTCGGGGCCTTCCTTGATGAGTCTCACCGCACGTTTATCTGTCCGCGTCCGTAGCGGTCGAGGAGTTGAGTGACGACGTAGGTTAGCGTCTTGTCTTCGGATTCGGCGCGCTCCATCGCCTTCGCCTTGACTTCCGGTGGGATGCGGAAGTTCGAGATAGGCGTCTTCGGCTTGTCAGGGGCCACGCCCTCATCTTTACACGAGGGGTCAACCGGGTTGGACATGTCTAACCTCGGTCGCTGTCGGCGGAGGCCAGCATCGTAGGCATCGCCCAGCACCTTTCGCATGTCAGCCATGTCAATGGGATTCGCGTAAGTAGTTGGCACGCCGAAGACAGAGCGGACCAGGTCAGCAATCAGGGCCGCACGCTCGTCGTCGGATGGCGACGCATCGCTCATCGACTGAACCCGTACCCGTAGAGATCCTTCATGCGCTGATGCGGCGACCGTTCATCGACCGCCGACGCGGGGAACTGTGCAACTGACTCGGGGCAGCCCGAGTTGTGCGCGCCTTGCAGAAGGCCGCAGGTTCCGCACTCACTGTCGGTGTTGCCCGCGTCGCGTCGATCTACGCCGCACTTCGCGCAGCCGTCAAAGATCATGATGTGAACGGCCGACAGCGCCGCCCTCTCATACTCCGTTCGGCGTTCTAGGTGCCCGCAATTGGGGCAGCCATCGGCAGAGGTCACCTCAAGATTCTCGTCGGTGTTAATGAATCGCGCGGTCTCGGTCATGACTTCCGGCTCCCATCCTTTTGTGTCGTTGTGTCTTTACACCCAGCCTATCCGGTGTAAAGATAGGTGTAAAGATGCCGCACGCAAATTCACCACTCACCCCGGAGGGGAAACGGCGGCTTATCGAGCGCCTGGAAACAGGCAGACCCATCGCTCACGTCGCGGACGAGATGGGTATTTCACGACGCACGGCGTCGAAGTGGTACGCCCGCTATCGCCAGTACGGGTGGGACGGGTTGGAGGAAGCATCCTCCCGGCCGCTCACGAGTCCCACGTCCACGCCCGACAACGTCGTGGACCTTGTGCTCGACCTTCGACGGTCAACCAAGTGGGGAGCCGCCAGGATCGCTGCCCACATGAACAGCACACTCGGCGTCGACAGATGACCCGGATGCCCTGTTCTGAATCGGATCAGGTGTAACCAACGTCATGACATAGAACACCTAGTCGTCGTTTTGGCGTTTGGTGGCGTCGCCGAGGATTGCTTGCTGCACCCTCCACGCGGGGAGGCCGGATAGTTCGGTGATCTCCTCTACTGTGAACCCATACACGTAAGCGGTTCGGGCGCCGCTGATTCGTTGCGGCCCGTACGGTGATGTCAGGTGGGACTCGATGTACGCGACCTGCCACGGCCGCAAACTCTTATCAGGCATCGGGAACCCCCGAATATGACTCTGACGACATAACGCCTCCTAGAAACTCGGCTCGAAACCGGTGGGCTCAACACGTCCATCGCTGGTGAGCCATGACATGCCGCCACGCCAGAGGACGGGTGTGAATGCGGGGTCGGCCCATGAGTTCACGGACCATCCGAGCTCGTGTCCCTCGGTGGAGTGTGCGGTGCCGTGGCATCCGGTGTGGTTGCCCCACCCGCACAGGTAGATGAGGTTGGTGACCTCGTTTCCCCCGCCTCGTGACCGGTATTTGCGGTGGTGGAGTTCGGTGGCTTCCCGTTTCCCGCATCCCTCACAGAGACCGCCGCACCGTTCTTCAACGATGCGGCGGTTCTTCGCGGGGATCTGTTTCGTGCGGCTAGACATCGGGCGAGCTGTGGACCATCTGAGGCATCTCCTGCCACCGGCCGACGCGCGCCAGCGTCTCGCGGTCGCGGACGTAGCCGAACACGTCCATGTAGACACTCGGCGTGGTTGTCTCGTGGCTATCGAGCTCAACGATGATGTGCCGCTTCACAGTTCTGTCCTTCTGTAGAAGTCGGTGAATCGGAGCCCGTACCCGGCGACCTTCCCGCACGCCCCACACATGGCACGGGACGTGAGGAGTGTGTTGACGGCGGCACGGTAACCGGTAGCGTCGTGACTGTCGCAGAGTTCCGCGTGAGCACCACAACACCGGGTCGACCAACGCCACTCCGCCTCACCAGCACAGTTCGCACACGTGAGGACCGCGTCAAGGATCGACTCGTCAAGAACATCCGGGGCCAGAAGAGTCACGAAGCCTCCAACCCGGAGAAGTCGAACGCCTGCTGCGACAGGCGTCGGACGATGACCTCGCAGTAGCGTTCCTCCACCTCGACGCCGATGATCTTGCGGCCGAGATTTCGAGCGGCGACGAGCGTTGTCCCTGAGCCCGCGAACGGGTCGGCCAGAAGTCCGGCCGGCGCAGCGCCGACGAGAGCTTCCATGAGTGCGAGGGGCTTCCCGTGGATGTGGTCGTCCTGTTCCGGGAACGCGGTGAGGATCGACACGGCCGCATCGTTCGTGCGAACGAATCCCTCGGTGACGTAGATGGATTCGTGTCGGTATCGCCAAGGCCCACCGTTCATCCCGGGACGCTTCTTGTCCCACACGAGCCTGTCGGCGACCTTCATCGGCGGGTCGGGCAGGCGGGGTGACCCGAAGACGAGCGCTGGCTTGTCTCCCCAAAGCTCGAGAATCGCGTCCCGCACCTCGGTGGAGTCGTCGTTGGCGATCGTGAACCCTTCGACACCGATGTTCTTCCGTGTGGAAGCATGGCGTGAGTTTCCCGCCGCGTTCTGTCGCCGCCCATAGCCGCCCTTGGGATTGCCGCCCGTGAACTGTGTCCCGTATGGAGGGTCCGTCACGAGCACATCAGCGCGAGTCCAACCACGAATCGCGCGGCAGTCGCCTAGGTGCAACTCAACAAACTCGTCTTCGTAGTACAGGCTCATCCGCAATCACTCCCACCAAGCACATCCGTGAGAACGTTGCTGATCCGGGAAGCCCAATACGCGAACGCGTACGCTTCCGACCACGTGTCGAACTTGTCCTGATGGAACGGTTGGAACCGGAGAACCGTCCACAGTCCGTCGTCGTCTTTGAACACGATGGGGTTGGTGCCGTCGAGGTCTTTGACCGCGGCGGTGAGTTGCTGGGTCATCACGACTCCTTCGAATCGGGGATCGGGGCAGCGGCCCAATGATCCGTAAGCGACGGGCCAAGCTCAGTCCGTCGAGTAGCGAGCGCAGCCTTCACCTCAGCGACACCGTCGATGCCGAGGGACTTCGCGTGAGTCTCGATCGCGTCGAGGTTGTCCGGGGTGGTTGCGTTCGTGATCGCTTTGAGAGCGCCAGCGATCTTCTCCTGCGGGTCCGCCACGCGAGTCGTTCGCGCCTGCCGTGGTGCGGCACCAGGCCCCTTGGACGCTGCGTTCCCGTCGTCGTCCTCGTCCGGTGCGATACCGGTCACTGCGGATAGGGTGTAACGCTTCGCGTACGTCACCGCCGAACCCATCTGCTGAGGGGTTGCTTTCTCCGGGTCCGGGAGGGGCCATGAACCTGTGACCGCCTCCCCGGACGTGTGCCGCAGTTCGTACTCGAGCGTGAACCCGTCGTCGCTGACGCGGGGTGTGGTGATCCATGCCAGCCCGTTCTTCGCGAGCGCCGGCAGGACCACGGACACGATGTCGGCGAGGTCGGCGTACTTCGATTTGAAGGCCGGGTTGGTTGATCCCTTCCCGACCTTCGGCAGATCCGCGTGGAACGCGGCTAGAGCCTTCGCAAGTTCGCTCATGGTCAGTCCTTCGTGAAGTCGTAGAGGCACCCGTCACAGATGCCCGATTCGGTGACGACGACTCGGCCGTCTCGGGGGCAGTCGGCCCAGACACGGGGGTCGTCTTTGAACAAGGGGAAGTAGATTGACCCGTGGCCCTTGCGGAGCTCGCGGATCGCTTCGCTCTCTGTGAGTTCGTCCCATTCGGCTTGGCGGGTCAGGATGTATGTGACTGCCGCCCACCAGCCGGCGCGGTGTCCTTGCTTGAAGGACTCCGCATGCCGGTTCCGGTCGAACGCGAGGGTTTCCGCTTGGGCTTGTGCGAGGCCGTGGTCGGTTCGGAGCGTGTCGGTTTCCGCGGCGACCATTGCCCCCCAACTCATGCCGTGCCTCCTTCGATGACGCGGGCGGGAACGTCCTGAGAGGTGAGTAGGTGTGCGCTGGCGTCGGCGTGTGCACGGTCGCCCGGGTCACCCGGGTATGTGCGGATCGTGAACCATTCGTCCGTGCCGTCCTCCTGCGCCTGCAACAGGACCGGCTTACGGACAGGGTGAGCGGCGAAATATGCGCGAGCGGCGAGCGTGAGCGGCGATGCAAGGACGATGCTGTTGCCGTCGTCGTCGGCGCGCACGTACTCGCCCGATGCGCCGAGCGCTTCGTCCACCACGAACGCATCGAAGTCCGCCTGCTTGGTCCCATCTCGCGGCGCGGGGTACACGACGTATTCGGGGTTCTCGGGCCACCGCCACCGTCCGAGGCGTTCGTCTTCCTTGGCGCGGAAGTATTCGGCGAGTGCAGGCCCGTGGGTGCTTCCTGCACCAAACAGGATCGTTGACCCGATGAATAGCGACCCGCCCCGGTCCGTGATCTGTACGCCATTGCTTGCGGTGAACATGTCCTGCTCCTTAGCTTCCGGTTCCGAGTGCTGCGGCGTAACCCGCCGCGAACCCATCCGCGTGACCAGCCCCGTACCCTGCGGCGAAATCCACCTCCGCGGTCACGGGATCGGAAATAGTGATGCCCCGGTCAGTGACCGAGGCGAGATACTGGGTGAACGTGGGTTTGTGTTGGCCGGTCATGGGGTGTACCCGCCGTCGGTTGCGATGGTGATTTCCCGCAGTACGCGTTCCCGTTGAGCAACCCACGCGACCATCGCCGCGTAATGCTTGCGGGCGGTGTCACGGTTCGTTTCTGCGACGAACAGGGCCGACTCGGCTTTCGCGAGAAGCCGTGCCGCTTCGTCACGATGCTCCACAGCTTCCGTGACAGCATCCTCAGCATCAGCAACATTCATCACTCGCTCCTGTTCGGTTGAGCCCACCCGTACCAACCGCATGGGCACTTCATCAGCCAATGCGTGGTCAGGTAGGCGACGTTTCGGATGTGCGCGGTCGACTGGCGTTCCCAGCCATGCCGCTGATGTTCGCGGTCGGTCATGCTCCTGTGATTCCGTATGTGAGTGCGGCTGCTATGAGTAGCCCGGTGATGATGGCGCGACCAAGTACACGGTTCCGTTCACGGCGGGTCCATCCGGGGCGACCATTCACCCACGCCAACGGATCACGCCTCATTCGTCGACCGCCTCGCGGTACCAGCCGGGGAACAGATCGGTGCAGTCCCGCCTGACGCCTTCCATGTGCGCGCTCGGGCCGTAGTAGCTGAGCCCGACCGGTGCCATGACGACCCACCAGAACTCGTGACGCTTCCGGCAGCAGAAGCACCAACGCTCCCCCTCGGACGTCCGGCTGGTTTCCTCCATGTGGGTGCCGCAGATGACGACTCCGCCGAGGGCGGTGCAGTAGTCGGCGCTGGTGGTCTCACTCATGACGCTTCTCCCCGTTTTGTGTGTTGTGGGGTTCGGCACCCCCATGGCCGAACCGAACCCCACAAGCTCTAATCGGTCGATCCGCGGGTCTGACGCCACTCGTCGCGGATACTGTCGTATTCGAAGTCGCCCACGATCTCGGCGCCGTACGGGTCGCCCGCCTCGGTGGTGGTGCGCTCATAGGCGGCATGAGCCTCGGAGCGCGTCTCGTCCAGCACTGCGCGGCACCCTTCGCACAACGGGCATTCGCAACTCGCCAGACAGTCGGTCGTCGCTTCTTTCATCTCGCACGCGGTGCACAGCGTCATGACGGCTCCCCTCCGTGTGGTTAGTGGTTGGTGGGCTTCGGGGAGTCGAACCCCGACGTAGACCGTCAGCCCCGCGTCTTCATTCCCCCGACCTGTTCGTTCAGCACTCCCTCCACCCGAAGGTGTTCAGTGCCCGACAAGTTCGTTCAGGAAATCCCTCAACGCGATGTATCAAGCGGAGGACTAAGCTCTCCGACAAGATGTGAACCAGTCAGGGCCGTTCCTACCGACACGGAAACCGCGTCGGCGTCAGGTGCGTTGCAGCGCACCCGGTAGCTCCACAGACTGGGAAATCTCGGTTCCCTTCGACAGAAACCCCCACCCCAACAGCGCCGCATCTCACCAGCGAACGCCCGTAGACAGATGGTCTATTCGTCACCGTCCTGCTCCTGACCGGCCCCTGAGCGGGGATCGGAGAGCAACAACCCCCTCGGTTCCTCACCCGCTATGGGGTGACGTGGGGTTCGTTTCTAGCCCTGCATCCGCAGGACGGCTATGTAGTTGGTCTTGCGTGCATTGCTCCGCCGTGACGCGGGTGTCCACCTGTGTGGAGGCAATGCGGTAGCCAGGCTTCGACCGAATCGGCCGAAGTAGAGGCGGGTGACGCGGGCTACTCGAGCTCGGGTGAGTCCCCGTTCAAATCCGGATCATCCGAGGAGAGAATGTCCGGCACCGGACGCGACGGGTCAGTGCACATGACGCGCCCTCCCCGTCCGGTGCTCCACGAACAGATCCACCGCGAGCATCCCGGCCCCGACCCCCAAAGGGACTGTCCCGTCAAAACCGAACAGGGCCAGGGTGGCACCGAAGAAGAACAGGAACCCGCCCACCAGAGCGTTCAACGCCCGCAAACGACGGAACATCACACACCTCCCCAAGAAGCTCGAGATACCGGGGCCGTTGACGGAGCCGGATCTTGGAAACCGTCTGACGGGCAACCCCGAACTCTGCGGCGATGACCCCGTCACGCTCCCCCGACTTCACGCGCTCATCGATCTGCCGCACCTGGTCATCCGTGAGGACCACAGGATGCGCAGCGTGAGCACGCTTGAGGCTCTGGCGACCCTTCACCATCGCGTCCACGACGTTCATGCTCCGAGTGCCGAGGAACAGGTGAAGAGGGTTCACACAACGGCGGTTGTCGCAGGTGTGGCACACGTCCATGCCTGCCGGGATTGCCCCGCGGCTGATGAACCATGAGACGCGGTGAGTGTCGACTGCGCGGCCCTCGTACTTGACCTTGCCGTAGCCGGTCGACGCGGTGACAGCGCCCTGCCACTCCATGCAGCCGATTTCGTTCGGCTGGGTGCGGGCGTAGAAGCGAGCCTTGTAGTCCATCACGCCACCCGCTTCCGTGAACGGGACCGCGCGGACTGAGCCCACGGGTCGGCCTTCGGCGTCGTTACGTGCGCCTTCACCTCAGACGGGAAGAACCGCCACAACCCGCCGAGCTTGAAACCGGGGATCTCACCCGTCCGCGCCTTCCGGTAGGCGGTGTCAGTCGAAACCCGCAAGAGGCGGGCGATCTGAGGGATGCCGACAGCCTCTTCAGAATTCCCATGAATGAGAACTGGGAGCTCTACGTTGAGCGCGTCAGCGATGGTCGCAGCATCCTCAAGTGAGAGGTACTGAGTGTCGCCGGCGATGAGACTCCGCAGCATTTCTGCCGCGATTCCAGTCTCCTGGGCGAGCCATGCCTGGTCTCTGCCGCTGGCGGCGAGGAGGCTACCGATGTGGTGCCCGGCGTGGTGGCTGTTTCTCATGAGTGAGAATTTACGCCGCGCGGAGGCCGCTGTCTACTGCCTGATACGGCAGATTTGGGGAACTTCGGTTTCTCACTAGTGAGAATCGAAAACCTTGTAGGAATCCTCACGTATCAGCGGGCAAATGCAGGCCTCTACCCCTGCATGACGCTACGATTGGCCGCTATGGGGGATACCGACCGCCGCGAGATTGCGCGTGCGCGCACAGTGGAGGTATTGAGAATCCTCCGCGCCAACATCAAGAACGATCCGCAAGTCAACGTGACCCGTGCGGCGGCTGAAGCTGGGGTGGCGCCGTCCACGTTCTACCGGTGGTTGTCATCCCCACCACAGAGCATCGACATGGTGCAAGTGGTGGCGGTCTCAGACTTCCTACATGACGAGTACGGGCATGCAGACTTCGCCACCATCTGGCGTGACGTCGCTGCCCGCATCAAGTAGCAGCGCGAAGTCCAGGAAGCTGAGGCGGCATTCTTCGCCGGGCTTCTTCGCCTGGCAAATGGTCTCGCAGCTTTTACCCTGTCCGCAGGTACGGTCGTAGATCGCCATGTTGCTCTCCCCCGAATGCCTCCGTCCCGGGGCAAGGCCACTGCTGGGGTGTGGCCGGGGGAGGCTCTCTGAGAGGACTCTAATGTCCGCCTCGGACAACGGTTCCCGTCGCCTGTCCTCCTTTCGGGGGACAAACCCCACAAATTCGATAACTTTTTGATAACTGGCTAGCCAAGTTGCAGGATCATGCGGCTCTGTTCATACAGATGTGTGCTATTTCAACCCGGTTGAGGTGTATGAACACCCGCGATACCCTGGGTGTTCGAACACCTCACTTGGGGAGGCATCTGTATGAACAGAAGTGGCAGACTGTCCCGTATGCCTAACCAGCCCGCTACCATCATCCGCGGAGTCCGCGTCCCGGACGAGCTGTGGGCGGATGTCAAGTTCATCGCCAAGCGGGGCGGGTACTCCGGGGTGAGTGAGATGACGCGCGAGGACTACGAGAGGCGTCGTGCGGAGTACGTGCTCGAGCATGGTCCGATTGACCGTGAGTCCGACGAGTACCGCGAGGCGAACAGGGCCCGGTGATCCTCTCTTCGGCCGGCTCCGGATGTAGGCATGCCTGCAATCACACCCTGAAACCTGCATATTTCTGCCTAGGCAAGCGATGACCCGACACCCCAGTTTCCCGCGTGATTCCGCGGATTCTGCCCGATTCGGGGGTGGGTGCGTAACTGGTTCAAGTCCCGTTACTCACCCCAGATCAATCGAATGGGGCGCGTCTCACGCGCCCCATTCGCGTAGAAGCGGGGCATCATGATGGAGATGGATGCCGCGACCTTCGAGACGCTCGTGATCGACGAGCTGGATGCGCTCCCCGACGACATGGTCGAGGGCCTCGACAACGTCGTCTTCGTGGTCGAGGACAGGCCAGAGGACGGCAGTCTCGACCTGCTGGGGCTCTACGACGGCTGGGCGCTGACCGAGCGGGAGCGTTACGGCGTCGGCGAGCTGCCGGACCGCATCATCGTGTACCGCGAACCGCATCTGGCGGTCTGCGACGATGAGGGTGAGCTGCGCGACGAGGTGCATACGACGCTGGTGCACGAGATCGCGCATTTCTACGGCATAGACGACGACCGCCTGCACGAGCTGGGCTGGGCATGATGACCGCGCTCGCCACGCCGTCGGTCGACGAAGACATCGACCTCTCCGAACGCGTCGATCCCGCGCGCCCCTGGCAGACGGTCGTCTGGGACGATCCGGTCAACCTGATGAGCTACGTCACGCACGTCTTCCGCGAGTACTTCGGCCTCGCCCGCGCCGACGCGGAGCGCCTCATGCTCGCGGTTCACAACGAGGGGCACGCGGTCGTCTCTCGCGGGCCCCGCGAGCAGATGGAGATGCACGCGCAGGCGATGCACGACTACGGCCTGTGGGCCACCGTGAGGCAGGAACCCCGATGATCGACCGGATCGTGGTGCTCGACGTCGCCCGCCTCGAGGCCGCCCATCTCGCGGGCCTCGTCGGCCAGTTCGCCCAACTGCTGCGCGAGTCCGCGCCCGACGACGGCGACCCCGCGATCGCACGGCTGGTGCCGACGGCATACGCGGACGACGAGGACGCGGCGCGGGAGTTCCGTTCGCTGACGCAGGCCGACCTCCTCGATCGGCGGGCCTCCGACGCCGGTCTCGTGCTCGCCTCCCTCCAGGACGCAGCCGAGATCCCCGAGGACCCCGACGATCCGGCGCTGCTGGAGCAGGTCGAGATCCGGCTCGCCCCGGAGACGGCCCAGGCATGGTTGCGAACCCTCGCCGCCGTCCGCCTGGTGCTCGCGACCCGGCTGGGCGTCGTCGAGGAGGACGACCACGAGCACGACGATCCGCGGTTCGGCGTCTACGACTGGATCGGGTACCGGCTCGACGGCCTCGTCGCGGCTCTCGACAGCGGGGAGTGACCCGCACTCACGGTACGGGGAACACGAGGCTCGCGAGGCTCATCGGATCGTCGCGGGTGACGTGCCGCTGTTCCTGACGCGCCCATCGGTCCCAGTGGGGACGGTAGGTCTCACCGTCACGGGCCAGGGCGCGCTCCTTGCGCGAGGCCATCGGCGATTCGAGCCACACCCGCACGTCGGCGAGCCGCGCGGTCGTCGGAGTGAGCGCGCCGGAACCCTCGACGATGAGCGGCAGGGAGGGATCGACGGCATGCGCCTCGGCAGGTTCGCCGACGGTCCAGTCCCATCGCTGCCACACCCCCACGAATCCCTTGGCGTGTGGGGTCAGGATCAGCTCCCTGGCGAGCTCCACGCCGTCGTCCAGGCCGTCCCAGCCCGGATAGATCGAGTCGAGCGCCACGAGCTGGACGCGACCGCGCAGAGGCCACCGCGCAACCAGAGCGCGTGCCAGCGATGTCTTGCCCGCACCGCTTCGTCCGTCGATGAGGACCACGGGATTGGATGCCGCGACCTGCTCGATCGCCGCGATGATCCGATCGACCGCGATTCCGAGCGAATTGCCGACCGCGTCCTGGCTACTTCTTGAGGGTGCGGATGACACGGCTGAGCGCGCGACCTGCGAAGAAGACGAACGGAACCGCGACCGTCAGGAGCGCGATGATGTTCGGCTCGAACCGGAGGTCGTCGCCCCGACGGATGTATGCGCCGAGGGGGATGGCCCAGCCGCCTCCGCCACCGCCGCCGTTCCCCGCCTCGTCGGATCCACCGCCGAAGCCGGACCACGTCAGCGCAACCGGGATGATGCGGACGCCGTCGACGTCCTGCTGATCGCCGTATGCGCTCTTCACGCCGAAGGACGCGGACTGCTTGCCGAGTTCGAGTGCGATGTTGGGCATGGGTCCAACGTACTCGCCGCCGCGCCGCTCGCACAGCGCGGGGGCGAACTCCCGAGGCCCCGCCGCGCCATGTGCGAGCGCGTCACCCCTGGTCGAACCGTGGCGGGGGCGGGCTCGACGGAAGGGTGCCTCCGCCGCGCGTGCCCAGCAGCGTCGCGCGGGTGACCGCGCCGCGCCCGAACTTCACGGTGGCACCGTCGAGCGCGTCCTCGATGCGCCGCCATCCCTCGTCGTCGTCCCACAGCGTCGGCATCGCCTCGCCCGCCGGGCGCAGCTTCTCAGCGCGCACGCCGATGAGCCTCACCGGCAGCGCGCGATCCACTGACGCGAACAGCTCGTGCGCGGCATCTCCGATGCGCTGCCCGACGGCGGTGGGCTCGGGGAGCGTCTGCGAGCGGGTGATCGTCGTGAAGTCCGCATAGCGAACCTTGATCGCGACGGTCGATGCCTCCCACCCGCCGCTGCGCAGGCGCGCGCCCACGCGATCGGCGAGGCGGCGGAGTTCGGAGCGCAGGATCGCGGTGTCGCCGATGTCTTCGTGGAAGGTCTCTTCGTGGCCCACGCTCTTCTCGACTCGGCTCGTATCGACCTCGCGTGCGTCGATCCCACGCGCCAGGTGCCAGATCCGGTCCCCCATCGCGACCCCGAGAGCGCGATCCAGCAGCTCGCGAGGCGTGTCGAGCACGTCGGCGATGGTACGGATGCCGCGCGCCTCGAGTGCCTCGGACGTCTTCGGCCCGACGCCCCACAGTGCCCGCACCGACCGCGGCGCGAGGAACGCGGCCGTGTCGGCCTCCGCGATGACGAGCAGCCCGTCGGGCTTGCTCATCGTCGAGGCCATCTTCGCGACGTGCTTGGTCGCCGCAACGCCGACGCTGCACGTGAGGCCGGTCTCGTCGCGGACGCGTGCGCGCAGCATCCGTGCGATCTCCGCGGGTCTGCCCCACAGCCGACGCGCGCCGCGCACGTCGAGGAACGCCTCGTCGATGGAAAGCGGCTCGACCAGCGGGGTGACGTCGCGGAAGATGCCCATGACCTGCGCCGACGTCTCGAGATACCGATCGAAGTGCGGGGGGACGACGATCGCGTGGGGGCACAGCCGGAGCGCCTGGCCGACCGGCATGGCCGAGCGCACGCCGAAGCGCCGGGCCTCGTACGACGCGCTCGAGACGACCGACCGGCTGTCGGGTGCGCCGATGATGATGGCCTTGCCGCGCAGCGAGGGATCGTCGAGCTGCTCGACCGACGCGTAGAACGCGTCCATGTCGACGTGCAGGATGCCGGCGCCGCTGTCGTCGGCACCCTCTGGTGAGACGACACGGCCGGTCCCGTCGCCACGCCCCATGGCTCGATCCTTCCATCAACCTCGAACATCGAGAGCGAGAGGGCGGATCCCGGCCGGGATCCGCCCTCTCGAAGCAACTCGGGCGCCTCTGCACCCGTGGACGCTACGCGCCCGTCGAGCCGGCCCGCTCGAGCACGAGCTCGCGCACGCGGGCGGCGTCCGCCTGGCCCTTCATGGCCTTCATGACCGCGCCGATGACGGCGCCGGCAGCCTGCACCTTGCCATCACGGATCTTCTCGAGCACGTCGGGTTGAGCGGCCAGCGCATCGTCGATCGCGGCGATGAGCGCGCCGTCGTCCGAGACGACAGCGAGGCCGCGGGCATCGACGATCTCCTGCGGCGTGCCCTCCCCGGCGATCATGCCCTCGAGCACCTGGCGCGCGAGCTTGTCGGTGAGGGTTCCCGCGTCGACGAGCGCCTGCAGAGCCGCCACGTCGGCCGGCGTCGCGAGCTCAGCGGGTTCGCGGCCCTCGGCGTTCGCGATGCGCAGCAACTCGCCGGTCCACCACTTGCGGGCCGCGGCCGGTGAGGTGCCCGCGGCGATCGTCGCCTCCACCTCGGCGAGCAGGCCGGCGTTCACGACGCCCTGGAAGTCGATGTCGGCGAAACCCCACTCCGCCTTGAGACGGCGGCGGCGAGCTGCGGGCGGCTCGGGCAGAGCTGCCCGCAGCTGCTCGATCAGCTCGATGGACGGTGCCACGGGCAGCAAGTCCGGCTCGGGGAAATAGCGGTAGTCGTCGGCGTCGGACTTGGGGCGGCCGGGCGAGGTGGTGCCGGTGTCCTCGTGCCAGTGGCGCGTCTCCTGCGTGATCGTCCCGCCTGCGGCGAGGATCGCCGCCTGACGCTGGATCTCGTACCGCACCGCACGCTCGACCGAGCGCATGGAGTTGACGTTCTTCGTCTCGGTGCGTGTGCCGAGCTTCTCCTGGCCGCGCGGGCGCAGCGAGACGTTGGCGTCGCAGCGGAGGTTGCCGCGCTCCATGCGCGCTTCCGAGATGCCCAGCGCGATCACGATGTCGCGGATCGTCGCGACGTATGCCTTCGCGATCTCAGGCGCGCGCTCCTCGGCGCCGAAGATCGGCTTGGTGACGATCTCGACGAGCGGCACGCCGGCGCGGTTGTAGTCGACGAGCGAGTACTCGGCGCCCTGAATGCGACCGGTCGAGCCACCGACGTGCGTGAGCTTGCCGGCATCCTCTTCCATGTGCGCGCGCTCGATCGGCACCGTGACGATCTCGCCGTCGGCGAGCTCGATGTCGACCGAGCCCTCGAAGGCGATCGGCTCGTCGTACTGCGAGATCTGGTAGTTCTTGCCGAGGTCGGGGTAGAAGTAATTCTTCCGCGCGAATCGGCTCGACGGGGCGATCGAGCAGCCGAGGGCGAGGCCGAGGCTGATCGAGTACCGCACCGCGGTCTCGTTGACGACGGGAAGTGCGCCCGGCAGGCCCATGTCGACGGGAGCGACGAGGGTGTTCGGTTCGGCGCCGTGGTTCGCGGAGTTCGCGGGGTTCGCCGCCGCCGAGAACATCTTGGTCTCGGTGTTGAGTTCGACATGCACCTCGAATCCGAGCACCGGCTCATAGAGCTCGAGCGCCTTGTCGAAGTCCATCAGCTTGTCCTTCGCCATCAGCGGGCACCTCCGTTCGCGCCGAGCGCCGGCGCCCTGTCGAGGAGCGGACCGCCCCACGAGTCGACGAGCAGGGACTCCAGCGCCGCACCGACGCGGTACAGGCGCGCGTCCTCGTGGGCGGGAGCGAGGAACTGGATGCCCACCGGCAGTCCGTCTTCCGATGCCAGACCCGACGGAATGGAGATGCCGGGCACGCCGGCGAGGTTCGCCGGAATGGTCGTCACGTCGTTGAGGTACATCTGCAGCGGGTCGTCGATCTTCTCGCCGAGCTTGAACGCCGTGGTCGGAGCGGACGGCGTCGCGATGGCATCCACCTGGGAGAACGCGTCCGCGAAGTCCTGCTGGATGAGCGTGCGCACCTTCTGTGCAGACCCGTAGTAGGCGTCGTAATAGCCCGCCGAGAGAGCGTACGTGCCGAGGATGATGCGGCGCTTCACCTCGTCGCCGAAGCCGGCGTCTCGGGTCTTGGCCATGACGTCCTCAACGGTGCCGCCCGGAACGTCGACGCGCAGTCCGAAGCGGACCGAGTCGAACTTGGCCAGATTGCTGGATGCCTCGGCCGGGAGGATCAGGTAGTACGCGGCGACGCCGTACTCGAAGTGCGGCGCGCTGATCTCGACGATCTCGGCGCCCTGGGCCTCCATCGCGGCGAGAGCCGCGCGGAAGGATTCCGACACGCCGGCCTGGAAGCCGCTGTCGGGCAGCTCGCGGATCACGCCGACCTTGAGGCCCTTGAGCACCTCGCCGGTCGCGCCTTCGCGGGCGGCGGCCGCGAACGACGGCCACTCGTGGGCCAGCGACGTGGAGTCGTGCGGGTCGTGCCCGCCGATCACGTCGTGAAGGAGGCCCGCGTCGAGCACCGTGCGAGTGACGGGGCCGACCTGGTCGAGGCTCGAGGCCAGCGCGATCGCGCCGTAGCGGCTGACGCCGCCGTAGGTCGGCTTGATGCCCACTGTGCCGGTGACGTGCGCGGGCTGGCGGATCGATCCGCCGGTGTCGGAGCCGAGGGCGAGCGGTGCTTCGAAGGCCGCGACCGCAGCAGCCGAGCCACCGCCCGAACCGCCGGGGATGCGCGAGAGGTCCCACGGGTTGCGCGTAGGACCGTACGCCGAGTGCTCAGTGGACGAGCCCATCGCGAACTCGTCCATGTTCGTCTTGCCGAGCGGGACGAGGCCTGCGGCGCGCGAGCGCGCGACGACGGTCGCGTCGTACGGCGACATGTAGCCCTCGAGGATCTTCGAGCCGCTGGTGGACGGCATGTCCGTCGTCACCAGGACGTCCTTGATCGCGAGGGGAACGCCCGCGAGCGGGCCGAGGTCGTCGCCGGCCGCACGTCGACGGTCGATGTCGGCCGCGACCTCGAGCGCGTGCTCGTTGACGTGGAGGAAGGCGTGCACATCGGCATCCACGGCGGCGATGCGGTCGAGGTGGGCCTGCGTGGCCTCCACGCTCGACACCTCGCCGGCGGAGAGCTTGTCTGCGAGCGCGGCGGCGCTCAGCTTCGTGAGATCGGTCACGTCGGGGCCCCTTACTGCTCTTCGCCGAGGATCGCGGTCACGCGGAACCGGCCGTCCGCGGAATCCGGCGCGTTCTGCAGCACCTGTGCGGGCGTCAGCAGATCGCCGGGCACATCCGAACGGAAGATGTTCTCGAGGGCGATCGGGTGACTGGTGGCGGCGACGTCGGGCGTGGCGACCTCGGAGACCTTGGCGATGTTGTCGACGATCGCGTCGAGCTGCCCGGTGAGGCGCTCGACCTCTCCGTCGCTCAGCTGGATCCGGGCGAGCACACCGAGATGGCGCACGAGATCGGGGGTGATTTCAGACACCAGCACAGTTTAGTCAAGGAGCGGGAGCCGCCCCCGCTTCCCCCTCGCCCATTCGGGGGGCCTGCCCCGCGGGCCCCGACCACCGGGGCACGCGCCCATGACCCCGGGCGTCCCCGGCGTAGGCTGTGCCCGTGACGACCTACGACCCGCCGCGCCCCTGGATCGCCAGCTACGCCGAAGGGGTTCCGGAGGACCTCGCACCCGTGACCGGCTCCCTTGTCGACATCGTCGATGCGTCGGCACGCGACTACCCGGATGCTGCGGCCCTCCAGTTCTTCGGACGCGAGACGTCGTATCGCTCGCTGCAGGAGCAGATCGAGCGTGCGGCCGCGGGACTACGCGACCTCGGGGTGAAGGCCGGCGACCCGGTCGCGATCGTGCTGCCGAACTTTCCGCAGCACATCGTCGCGTTCTACGCGATCCTGCGCCTGGGCGCGGTCGTGATCGAGCACAATCCGCTCTACACGCCGCGCGAGCTCCGCAAGCAGTTCGAGGACCATGGCGCGAAGCACGCGATCGTGTGGACAAAGGTCGTCGCGACCGTGCAGGACTTCCCCGCCGACCTCGCGGTGACGAACCTCATCTCGGTCGACGTGATCAAGGCGATGCCGTTCGGAACGCGCCTGGCCCTCAAGCTCCCCATCGCGAAGGCCCGCGAAGCGCGCGAGGCGCTGACCGAGAGGGTCTCTGGAACGGTGGCGTGGGAACAGGTCGTCGGATCGTCCCCGCTGCCGGCATCCCACCCGCGCCCCGGCACCGACGACCTCGCGCTGATCCAGTACACGAGCGGCACCACCGGCACCCCGAAGGGCGCCTCGCTCACGCATCGAAACCTGCTCTCGAACGCGGCGCAGGCACGCGCGTGGGTGCCGTCTATCGTGCGTGGAGACGGATGCGTCGTCTACGCCGTGCTGCCGATGTTCCACGCCTACGGGCTCACCCTGTGCCTGACGTTCGCGATGTCGATGGGCGCTCGTCTGGTCCTCTTCCCCCGCTTCGACCCCGACATGGTGCTCGACGTCACGAAGAAGCATCCCGCCACGTTCCTCCCGCTCGTCCCGCCGATCGCCGATCGCCTCCTCGAGGCCGCGCGTGAGAAGGGCGTCTCGCTCGCCGGAACCGAAGTCGCGATCTCGGGCGCCATGGCTCTCCCCCACGAGCTCGTCGTGCCGTTCGAGGCCGCGTCCGGAGGATTCCTTGTCGAGGGCTACGGTCTGAGCGAGTGCTCGCCGGTGCTGATGGCCAACCCGGTCGCTGACAACAGGGTGCCCGGCACGGTCGGCCTGCCCCTGCCGGGCACCGAGTGCCGCGTCGTCGACCCCGACGACCCGACCCAGGATGTTCCCGCCGGCGAACGCGGCGAGCTGATCGTGCGGGGCCCGCAGGTGTTCGCCGGCTACTACGGCAAGCCCGAGGAGACCGAGGCGGTGTTCACGGACGGCTGGTTCCGAACCGGCGACATCGTCACGATCGACGACGCCGGGTTCGTGCGCATCGTCGACCGGATCAAGGAGCTGATCATCACGGGAGGCTTCAACGTCGCGCCGACCGAGGTCGAGAATGCGCTCCGCCAGCACCCTCAGGTCGAGGACGCGGCCGTCGTCGGACTCCCGAGCGAGCACTCCGGCGAGGAGGTCGTCGCCGCGATCGTGGTCGCTGGGGGCCAGGAGATCGACGTCGAAGCCGTGCGCGACTTCGCGCGGGGCATCCTCACGCCCTACAAGGTGCCGCGACGCGTCTACGTTGTGGACGAGCTGCCCAAGTCCCTGATCGGCAAAGTGCTGCGCCGCCAGGTGCGCGACCGCCTGCTCGCGCTGAACACGGGATCCTGACGGCTCAGCCCGCGAGCCCGTCGCGCGCGACCGCGATCCGATAGGGATGCAGGGACGCGACGAAGACGCCGGCCGCCACCGCGGGGTCGGCGTTCATGACCGCGCGCGCCGCGGGCTCGTCGTCGGCTTCGAAGATCGTGATGCCGAATGTGCCCTCGGTCTCCTGCGTCCGCCCCGCCAGGATGAGGACCCCGCGGTCACGAAGCTCCACCAGGTATGCGAAATGCTCACCCACGATGCGCTGCTCCTCGGGCGTCGCGTCAGCGACCATCTCGGACCGTGAGGGGACGATGCGATAGAGCCACTGCGCCATGCGGTCATCATCCCAGCCGACGCCCGCCGACGCATCGTTCGGAGGGGCGAAGTCAGCCCGCGTCGGGAACCAGGGCGTCGAGCGCCTGGGGTCCTCGCGTCACGAGGATGTGGAATTGCGCGGCATCGAGGATGCGGATGCCGAGCTCCTCCGCCTTCGCGAGCTTCGAGCCGGCACCCGGTCCGGCCGCGACGAAGTCTGTCTTCTTCGACACGCTCGAGGCCGCCTTGCCGCCGGCCTTGAGGATGGCTTCCTGCGCCCCCTCACGACTGTAGCCCTCGAGGGAGCCGGTCGCGACGACCGTGAGCCCGTCCAGCACTCCCCCGGTGCTGACCGCCGCTCCCGGGCCGGGGTGGCCGGGCGTCGCGAGCTGAGCGCCTGCCGCAGCCCACCGCTCGACGATGTCGCGGTGCCACTCCACCTCGAACCACTCCCGGAGCGAATCGGCGATGATCCCGCCGACGCCCTCGACCGCGGCGAGGTCGTCGCGGGATGCCTCACGGATCGCCGCGACCGAGCCGAACCACTGAGCCAGCGCTCGCGCCGCCACCGGCCCGACGTGGCGGATGTTGAGAGCCACCAGGAAGCGCCACAGCTCTTTGGACTTCGCGCGCTCCAGCTGATCGATCAGCGTGAGCGCCTGCGCCGATGGCTGCAGGTCGGTGATGCCTGCCTTCTTCTCGGCGGGTGTGGGGTTGCGCCGGAACGGCGCCCGCCGAACGACCTCACCGGATCTCTCGTCGACACGAGGCTCACCGGTCTCGGCGTCGCGCACGACCACCTCGATCGGCACCAGCTGCTCCACAGTGAGCTCGAAGAGCGTCGCCTCGGTCTCGAGAGGCGGCACCTCGGGCACCGACGGCTGCGTGAGCGCCGCCGCGGTCACCTCGCCCAGCGCCTCGATGTCGAGCGCACCGCGCGAGCCGATGTGCTCGACGCGACCGCGCACCTGCGCGGGGCACGCCCGCGTGTTGGGGCAGCGCAGGTCGATGTCCCCCTCCTTCGCCGGCGCGAGCGGGAAGCCGCACTCCGGGCAGTCGGCGGGCATGATGAACTCGCGCTCGGTGCCGTCGCGGAGCTCGACCACGGGACCGAGGATCTCGGGGATCACATCGCCGGCCTTGCGCAGCACGACCGTGTCGCCGATCAGCACACCCTTCGCGCGCACGACGTCCTGGTTGTGCAGCGTGGCCTGACGTACCACCGACCCCGCGACGCGCGCAGGAGCCATCACGGCGAACGGCGTGGCGCGACCCGTGCGACCCACCGAGACGACGATGTCGAGCAGCTTCGTGTTGACCTGCTCGGGCGGGTACTTGTATGCGATCGCCCACCTCGGCGCGCGGCTGGTCGCGCCGAGCTCGTCGTGCAGCGCGAGCTCGTCGACCTTGACGACGACGCCGTCGATCTCGTGCTCGACATCATGGCGGTGCTCGCCGTAGTGCCCGACGAAGTCCACCACGCCGTCGATGGCGTCGGACGTGCGGAAGTACGGACTGGTCGGAAGACCCCACTCGGCGAGGAGTCCGTACGTCTCGCTCTGCGAATCCACCGGTGGGCGACTCCACGCGCCGATGCCGTGGACGAAGAGTCGCAGCGAATCCAGCCGAGCCTGCCCGGCCTCGCGCTCCAGGCCGTCCTTCTTGTCGAGCTGCTGACGGAGGCCGCCTGATGCCGCGTTCCGCGGGTTGGCGAACGACGGGAACCGCCGCTCCGCGCTCAGGCGAGCCTTGGCCTCATCGAACGCGCGGCCGCGGGCGCGCGTCTCTTCGACGGCGCGGTCGCGCATGTCGGCCTGCAGCGCGTTCAGCGCCTCGAACGCCGCGACCGGGATGAACACCTCACCACGCACCTCGACCAGGTCGGGGTGCCCGCTGCCCTCGAGTCGCTGCGGGATCCCCGCCACGCGGATCGCGTTGACGGTGACGTCCTCGCCGGTGCGGCCGTCGCCGCGCGTCGCGGCCGAGGTCAGCACGCCCCGCTCGTAGCGCAGGCTGATCGCGAGTCCGTCGATCTTGAGCTCGGTGAGCCACCGCACCTTGCGGCCGGCCGCCGTCTCGGTCTTGACGCACCAGTCCCGCAGCTCGTCGAGACTGAACACGTTGTCGAGGCTCAGCATGCGCTCAGCGTGCTCGACCGGGGCGAACATCGAGCTCTCGGCCGCGCCGACCGTCTGCGTCGGCGAGTCCTGGCCCTGGAGTTCGGGATGCAGTCGCTCGAGCTCTTCGAGCCGGCGCATCCACCCGTCGTAGGTCGCGTCGTCGACGAGTTCGGCGTTGCGGCCGTAATACGCGTCGCGGGCATCGATGATGCGGTCCGTCAGCTCCAGCGCCTCGGTGCGCGAGGCCTCGAGACCGGCGTCGGCGGGGAGGGGAGCCGCCGCATCGAGCGGGGCGGAGGCTGGCGTACCGAGGTCATCCGTCACCGCACCAGTCTAGGAGCGGGGTCGGACACCACCAGGGAGCCGAGGAGTCCGCAGAACCGAGGGGCGCAGCATCCGTCTCAGATCTAGGCGTCGACCGCAACGGCCGAGACGGTGCGATCGATCGTGAACTGCCCGATCACGCGCGTGCCGTCGTACAGCACGGCCGTCTGGCCCGGCGCGACACCGTCGAACGGCTCCTCCGGAACCACCGTCAGCAGGCCGTCCGCGAGGGTCGCGGTCGCCGACACGGGGTCCGCGTGGGCGCGGATCTGCACGTGGCAGGCGAACTCGCCGGCGGGTTGAGGACGCCCGGCCCACGAATACCGCTCCCCCGCGATCTCCGCGGTGGCGAGCGCCTCTTTGGGGCCTACGACCACGGTGTTGGACACGGGCCGCACCTCGAGCACGAACCGCGGCTTGCCGTCGGGCGCCGGAACCCCGAGCTGAAGGCCGCGGCGCTGGCCGACGGTGAAGGCATGCGCGCCGTCGTGCGCGCCCACCACGGCGCCGGTTCGGTCGACGATGTCACCGCGCTCGGCGCCGACCTTCTCGGCGAGCCAGCCGCGGGTGTCGCCGTCGGGGATGAAGCAGATGTCGTGGCTGTCGGGCTTGTGCGCGACGGTCAGGCCGCGCTGCTCGGCCTCGGCGCGCACGAGCGCCTTCGACGGTGTCGCACCGAGCGGGAAGTACGTGTGCGCGAGCTGCTCGGCGTTCAGGACGCCCAGCACATAGGACTGGTCCTTCGCGGCATCCGATGCCCGGTGCAGTTCGAGACCCTGCGGACCGTCGACCAGCGTGGCGTAATGCCCCGTGCACACCGCGTCGAAGCCGAGCTCGATCGCGCGCTCCAGGAGCGCGGCGAACTTGATCTTCTCGTTGCACCGCATGCAGGGGTTCGGGGTGCGACCGGCGCGGTACTCGGCCACGAAGTCGTCGATGACGTCGTCGCGGAAACGCTCGGAGAAGTCCCACACGTAGAAGGGGATGCCGAGGCGGTCGGCCGCCCGGCGCGCGTCCATGGCGTCCTCGATGGTGCAGCAGCCGCGGCTGCCGGTACGCAGCGTGCCGCCCGCGCGCGAGAGCGCCAGGTGCACGCCGACGACCTCGTGGCCCGCCTCGACGGCCCGGGCGGCCGCGACGGCGGAGTCCACTCCGCCGCTCATGGCCGCAAGGATCCGCATGGGTCCAGTCTACGAACCTCTGCCTGACCGTGGCCCGGATGCCGCCCTCGCGCGCTCGACGACGTCGGGCAGCACCGCGAGCACGGCGTCGACATCGGAGTCGGCGGTGGTGCGCCCCAGCGTGATCCGCAGCACCTGGCGGGCCTCGGCCTCGGTCCGTCCCATCGCGAGCACGACATGCGACGGCTCGGGCACGCCCGCCTGGCACGCCGAGCCCGTGGAGACCTCGACGCCCGCCATGTCGAGCAGGAAGAGCAGCGTCTCGCCCGACGCCCCCGGGAAGAGCAGGTGCGCGTTGCCGGGCACGCGGTCGATCGGGTCTCCGAGCAGCTCGGCATCGGGGATGGTGCTCCGGATGCTGCGCACCAGGCGCTCCCGCAGGGCCGAGAGCCGTTCCGCCTCGGACACGCGTTCCGACTCCGCCAGTTCGGCGGCGACCGCGAAGGCCGCCGCGCCGGGCACGTCCTGCGTGCCGGCGCGCAGCCGCCGCTGCTGGCCTCCGCCGTGCAGGAGAGCGGTGACTTCTGCGCCGCGCGCCACGACGAGTGCGCCGACGCCGGCCGGCCCGCCGATCTTGTGCGCCGAGACGCTCATCGCTGCGAGACCGGCGCGGCCCTCGCCATCGCCCCGCCACCTCCGAAACGACACCGGCACGTGACCGAACGCCGCCACCGCGTCCAGGTGCAGCGGCACGCCCGCCCCGGCCGCCGCGGCCGACAGCGCGGCCGCATCGTTCACCGTGCCGGTCTCGTTGTTCGCGACGAGCGCGGTGGCCAGCGCCGCCCCGTGCAGCGCCGTGGCGAACTCGTCTACCCGGATGCGAGCGGTGTCGTCGATGCCGACATGGCGCAGGAGCGCGCCCTGCGCCTCGAGCCATTCGACCGCGTCCAGCGTCGCGTGATGCTCGCCGTCCGGCAGCACCACGGCGTCGGCGTCCGTTCGGCGCGCCCACCACAGGCCCTTCACCGCGAGGTTGACAGCCTCGGTGCCGCCCGAGGTGAAGACGATCTCGATCGGGTCGGCACCCACCACCGCGGCGACACGCTCGCGCGCCTCCTCGAGCACGCGTCGCGCGTGCTGGCCCGCGCCGTGGATGGACGAGGCGTTGCCCACCGTCGCCGCGGCGTCGACCCAGGCGTCTCGCGCCTCCGGTCGCAGCGGCGCGGTCGCGGCGTGATCCAGATAGATCCGCACGTCGCTCATGACCGGTCGGCCTCCTTCGCGATCGGAGGCGGCGGGCTGCTGCATCCGAGTTCCCTGTCCGGTGGGACCCGGTGCCGTAACACCGCCGACTCGGACCATGGTTATGGTAGTCCGCATGATCAGCCCGGTCTCCGTGATCTCGCCCCCTGACGCGGATCTGCTCGATCCCCGCCTCGACGGACTGGGCGTCGTGCTGCTCGATGGACACGCACGCCTGCGCGTGTGGTCCGACGCGGCGGACGCGATCGACCTCGTCGTCTTCGACGACACCGACCTCGACTGGATCACCGCGACCGAGCCCCTCGTCGCGATCGGCGGGGGCTTATGGGAGATCACGACGCCGCTCCTTCGCCCCGGCACGCGCTACGCGATCCGCGTCGACGGGCCGCAGGCGCCGGGCAACACCTTCAACCGCGGCACGCTGCTGCTCGAGCCCTACTCCCGCGGCCTCGTCCGCACCGGGTACGACGGCTGGCGCTCCGAGGTCGTCGACGGATCGTTCGACTGGGGCGGCGTCGCCAAGCCGGCGATCCCGATGGACCGCACGGTGCTGTACGAGGGTCATCTGAAGGGCCTCTCGAAGCGGCATCCCGACGTCCCCGGCGCACTCCGCGGCACATATGCCGGGCTCGCCCACCCGGCCATGGTGCAGCATCTCCTCGATCTCGGCGTCACCAGCATCGAGCTGCTGCCGATCCACGCGTTCACGACCGAACCGCGGCTGCTCCAGCACGGACTCACGAACTACTGGGGTTACAACTCGCTGAACTTCTTCACCCCGCACGCCGCCTACGCCACCGAGGACGCGCGTCGACAGGGCCCCGAGGCCATCCTCCGCGAGTTCAAGGGCATGGTGAAGCTGCTGCACGAGGCGGGACTCGAGGTGATCCTCGACGTCGTCTACAACCACACGGCCGAGGAGGGCATCGGCGGTCCGCGCTCGAGTCTGCGCGGCATCGACAACCGCGCCTACTACCGCCAGCAGGAGGACGGCGCCTACATCGACGTCACCGGCTGCGGCAATTCGGTGAACACGTCGACGGATGCCGCGGCCCGCCTGGTGCTGGACTCCCTGCGCTACTGGGCGAACGACGTGCAGATCGACGGCTTCCGGTTCGACCTCGCCGCGACGCTCGGACGGGACGCGGGGCACGTGTTCACGCCGCAGCACCCGCTGCTGCGGGCCATCCTCGACGACCCGGCGCTCGCCGGCGTCAAGATGATCGCCGAGCCGTGGGACGTCGGCATGGGCGGCTGGCAGACCGGCAACTTCGGCGACGGCTGGAGCGAGTGGAACGACCGCTACCGCGACCGCGTCCGCAACTTCTGGCTGAGCGACGTCGACTACGCGCGCCGCGCCTCGACCTCCCCGGTCGGCATCGGCGGGTTCGCGAACCGGCTCGCCGGATCCGCGAACACCTTCGCGGACGTCCGCGGTCCGCTCGCCGGCATCAACTTCGTGACGGCCCACGACGGCTTCACGCTGCGCGACCTCGTGTCCTACGACGTCAAGCACAACCTCGGCAACGGCGAGCAGAACCGCGACGGAGCCGACACGAATCGCTCCTTCAATCACGGCGCGGAGGGACCGACCGACGACGAGCGCATCCTCGCGACGAGGCGCAAGGCCATGCGCAACCTCCTGGGGACCCTGCTGCTGTCGGCCGGCGTGCCGATGCTGACCGCCGGCGACGAGTTCGCCCGCACCCAGCGCGGCAACAACAACGCCTACTGCCACGACTCGGTGCTGACCTGGCTGTCGTGGGAACACGCGCCGTGGCAGCAGGACCTGTATGCGCACGTGCGCCACCTGCTCCGCATGCGTCGCGAGAACCCGGCGCTGCGGCCCAGCCGCTTCGCGCGGCTCGGCGAACGAACGCCGTCGGCGTCCGTCATGGAGTGGTACGACGAGCGCGGCGAGACGATGTCGATCGAGCGATGGACCGATCCCTCGCACCGCACGCTGCAGTACGTCGCCGCGTCGACGCCCGAGTTCGAGGGATTCAACCGTGTGCTGCTCATGATCCACGGCACCGAGCGGGCGATCGACGTCACGCTTCCCGACGTGGAGGACGTGACCCGCTACGTCTCGCTGTGGTCGAGCGCCGACGAGACGCCGTCGGAGAGCGGCGAGACCTACGCGCCCGGCGACACCGTCTCGCTCGCCGGCACGTCGATGCGTCTCTTCCGTGCCGAGTAGCTCCGAACCGCCGGGGAGATCGCGGCCCCGCGTCACGTCGCTGTCATCCCGGTCGGGCGCGCGATAGGTTCGACTCGTGGTCACGAAGACGCGCTCCGTGCGCTCCCGCCCGTGGCGGAGCGACTCGGCACTCCCTGTCCGCAAGACCCGCGCCTGGCAGGCGGAACGCGATACCGCAGCGCGGCGCATTCCTCTCGCCCAGCCGACACCGGCGGTCCCGTGGGGCGATTACAAGCCCACGGCGTTCGCCGGCGAGGTCGTGCCGTTCGGGGTGACGTCCTTCCGCGAGGGACATGACCGCATCGGCGTGCAGGTGCGGCTGTTCTCGCCCTCGGGCGACGAATCGCTGCATCGCCTCGAGCCGCTCGAGGACGGCTTCGACCGGTGGCGAACCGAGGTGGCGCTGCTCGAGCAGGGCATCTGGCGCTTCCGATTCGAGTCGTTCGGCGACGACTTCGCCACGTGGGAGCACGCCGCATCGCTCAAGATCGCGGCGGGTGTGGATGCCCCGCTCATGCGCGAGATGGGCGCTCGCCTGTTCGAGCAGGCCGGCGCCGAGAGAGGCCGCCCTGCGGCGGAACGCCGGGCCCTCGCCGACGCGGCGGCGTCCCTGCGCAACGCCCAGCTCGACGATGCCGGGGCGCTTTCGATCGTCGAGGACCCTGCGATCGCACGGTACTTCCACGACCGGCCGGTGATGTCCCTCGTGACCATCGGCGACGATCTCGAGCTGCTCGTCGAGCGCGAGCGCGCCGGTGTCGGTGCCTGGTACGAGTTCTTCCCCAGGTCAGAAGGGGCCCGTCGCCTCAAGGACGGCACGATCAAGAGCGGCACTTTCCGCACGGCGGCCAAGCGTCTCCCAGCCGTCGCCGACATGGGCTTCGACGTGCTCTATCTGCCGCCGATCCATCCGATCGGCACGCTCAACCGCAAGGGGCCGAACAACACGCTCGACGCGGGTCCGGGCGACCCCGGCTCGCCGTGGGCGATCGGCTCGGCGGCGGGCGGCCACGACACGGTCCACCCCGACCTCGGCTCACTCGCGGACTTCCGATCCTTCGTGCGCCAAGCGCGCGACGCGGGCATCGAGATCGCGCTCGACCTCGCGCTGCAGGCCGCGCCCGACCACCCCTGGGTCGCCGAGCACCCGGAGTGGTTCACGACACTCCCCGACGGCACGATCGCCTACGCCGAGAACCCGCCCAAGAAGTACCAGGACATCTACCCGGTCAACTTCGACAACGATCCGGCAGGGATCCGCGCCGAAGTGCTGAGGGTCGTGCGTCACTGGATCGCCCAGGGCGTGCGCATTTTCCGAGTCGACAACCCGCACACCAAGCCGCTGCAGTTCTGGGAATGGCTGATCGCGACGGTCAGCGCCGACGAGCCCGACGTGGTCTTCCTCGCCGAGGCGTTCACGCGACCCGCTCCCCTGCAGAGCCTCGCGTCCGCCGGCTTCCAGCAGAGCTACACGTATTTCACCTGGCGCAACACCAAGGCGGAGCTCGAGGAGTTCCTGTCGGGACTCGCGCACGACACCTCCGCCTTCCTCCGCCCGAACCTCTTCGTCAATACCCCCGACATCCTCACGGAGTACCTGCAGTTCGGCGGAAGGGCGGCGTATCGCATCCGAGCCGCCATCGCGGCGACCGCCGCTCCCAGTTACGGCGTCTATGCGGGCTACGAGCTCTACGAGAACGTCGCTCGCCCGGGGTCCGAAGAGAACATCGACAACGAGAAGTACGAGTACAAGTTCCGGGACTGGGCCGGCGCGATCGAGCGGGGCGACTCCCTCGCTCCGTTCCTGACGCGCCTCAACGAGATCCGGCGCGCGCACCCGGCGCTGCGGCAGCTCCGCAACCTCAGCGTCCACTGGAGCGACGACGACGCGATCCTCGTCTACGCCAAGCACATCGACGCTGCGCTGTCACCTGACGGACGCAGCGACACGATCATCGTGGTCGTCAACACCGATCCCCACTCGGTGCGTCAGACGATGGTCCACCTCGACACCCGAGTGTGGGGCGTCGAGCCCGGTACGCCGTACGAGGTCGAGGACCTCGTGACCGGCGGCCGATGGACGTGGTCGGATCACAACTACGTGATGCTCGACGCGTTCACCGAACCGGTCCACATCCTCCACGTGAAGGAGCCCCGATGACGCCCACCGACCAGATCCTCGATGCTGTCGCGACGGGCTCGCACCACGATCCCCACGCGGTGCTCGGCATCCATCCCGACACGGATGCCGAGGGCACCGCGACCTGGATCGTGCGCGCCCGCCGGCCATTGGCCCGCAGCGTCACCGCGGTGTTCGCCGATGGCACTCGGGTGCCGCTCGAGCACGTGCACGCTGGGATCTGGGAGGGCACGCGCGCGGGTTCGCCGAGCCGGTACGAGCTGCTGACCACCTACCCCGACGGTCCCGACTTCACCGCCGACGACCCGTACCGTCACTCCCCCACGATCGGCGAGCTCGACCTCCACCTCATCGGCGAGGGACGCCACGAGGAGCTGTGGCGCGTGCTCGGCGCCCACGAGCGCGAGCACGACGGCTCGCTGGGCACCGCCTTCACCGTGTGGGCGCCCAACGCGCGAGCGGTGCGCGTGGTGGGCGACTTCAACGGCTGGGACGGCCAGGGGCACGCGATGCGCTCGATGGGCGCCAGCGGCGTGTGGGAGCTGTTCATCCCCGCCGTCGGCCAGGGCTCTGCCTACAAGTTCGAACTGCGCGCGCGCAACGGCGAATGGGTGCTCAAGGCCGACCCGATGGCCCGGTTCGCCGAGGTGCCGCCGGCCACCGCATCCGTCGTCGTCCAGTCCTCCTACTCGTGGGGCGACGCCGCCTGGCTGGCCGAGCGCGCCACATCGACCCCGGTGTCGCGGCCGATGGCGGTGTACGAGCTCCATCTCGGCTCGTGGCGTCAGGGGCTGTCGTACCGCGACGCCGCCGACCAGATCATCGACTACGTGAGCGCGCAGGGCTTCACCCATGTCGAGTTCCTTCCGCTCGCCGAGCACCCGTTCGGGGGGTCGTGGGGCTACCAGGTGACCGGGTACTACGCCCCGACCAGTCGGTTCGGGCACCCGGATGACCTCCGCTATCTCATCGACCGACTGCACCAAGCCGGCATCGGCGTGATCATGGACTGGGTGCCTGGCCACTTCCCGAAGGATTCCTTCGCCCTGGCCCGCTTCGACGGCGAGCCGCTGTACGAGCACGCCGACCCGCGGCGGGGTGAGCACCGCGACTGGGGTACGTACATCTTCGACTACGGTCGCAACGAGGTGCGCAACTTCCTGGTCGCGAACGCGCTGTACTGGTTCGAGGAGTTCCACGTCGACGGGCTGCGCGTGGACGCCGTGGCCTCGATGCTGTACCTCGACTACTCGCGCGAGGAAGGCGAGTGGGTGCCGAACGTGCACGGCGGCCGTGAGAACCTCGAGGCGATCCGCTTCCTGCAGGAGGTCAACGCCACGGCGTACAAGCGGTATCCCGGCATCGCGATGATCGCCGAGGAGTCGACGAGCTTCCCCGGGGTCACAGCGCCCACCAGCCGGGCCGGACTCGGTTTCGGGTTCAAATGGAACATGGGCTGGATGAACGACTCGCTCCAGTACATCAAGCGCGACCCGATCTACCGGTCTCACCACGAAGGCGAGCTGTCGTTCTCGTTCGTGTACGCGTTCAGCGAGAACTACATGCTCCCCATCAGCCACGACGAGGTCGTGCACGGCAAGGGCAGCCTCTTCTCGCGGATGCCCGGCGACCATTGGCAGAAGCTCGCGAACATGCGCGCCTTCCTCGCCTACATGTGGGGGCACCCCGGCAAGCAGCTGCTGTTCATGGGACAGGAGTTCGGCCAGCTCTCGGAGTGGTCCGAAGGCCGGTCGCTCGACTGGTGGCTGCTCGATCAGCCCACGCACGCCCAGCTTCAGCAGTTCGTGGGGGCGCTCAACCGGGTCTACCGCGAGGAGTCCGCGCTCTGGGCACGCGACAGCGACGGCGCGGCGTTCACCCGGCTGGGCGCCCCGAAGTGGAACCCGAACGTGATCGCTTTCGCCCGCAGAGACTGGCACGGCAACACGATCGTCGTCGCGGCGAACTTCTCCGGGAACCCGATCTCCTCGTACGAGCTCGACCTGCCCGAGACCGGGGTGTGGGACGAGATCCTCAACACCGATGCGCAGCTGTACGGCGGGTCGGGCGTCGGCAACCTCGGCGTGGTCCACGCAGGTGCGGGCGGGCGCGCGTCCCTCGTATTGCCGCCGCTGGCCGTCCTGTGGCTGCGCCACCGGACGGACGCACACATCCCCTCGCCGACGCAGGGCTGAGAATCCTCGGACGCGGACGAGGGCCCCGGATGCAGCATCCGGGGCCCTCGTCCGCGAAGCGGGTTCCCCCGTCAGGTGCGCGGATCGCTCAGAACAGCAGCGACGCGAGGCGGCCGCGTGCGGCGATGACGCGCGGGTCGGCGTCACCGACGAGCGCGAACAGCTCGAGCAGCCGCTCGCGCACAGGGGTGCGCTCATCAGCCGGAAGCTGGGCGAACAGATCCAGCAGGCGCCCGTAGGCGTCTTCGACGTGCCCGCCGGCGAGGTCGAGATCGGCGACCGTGAACTGCGCGGCCACGTCCTGAGGAGCGGATGCCGCGGCCGCACGGGCGGCCTGCAGATCGACACCCTGCACCCGGTCGAGCAGGCGCACCTGGCCGAGGCCGGCGCGCGCCTCGGCGTCGCGGGGGTTCTCGACGAGTGCCCGCTCGTACGCGGCGATCGCACGGGAGTAGTCGCCCTCCTCGATGGCCGCGAACGCCTCGGCGTGCAGCGGAGGAAGCGGCGGTTCAGCGGGGGCTTCCTGGGGGCCATCCCCGTCGACGGTCGCGGCTCCGGTCACGCCGTTCTGGGCGGCGAGCTGAAGGAGCTGAGCGAACACCTCGCGCACCTGCTGCTCGGGCACGGCGCCCGTGAACATCGGCACCGGCTGGCCGGCGACCAGGGCGACGACCATCGGGATCGACTGCGCGCGGAACGCCTGCGACAGCTGAGGGTTGGCGTCGACATCGACCTTGGCCAGCACGACGCGGCCGCCGAGCTCGACCACGACCTTCTCGAGGATCGGGCTCAGCTGCTTGCAGGGTCCGCACCACTCGGCCCAGAGGTCGACGACCACGGGGACGGTGCGCGACAGCTCGAGCACCTGCGGGAACGTCTCGTCGGTGACGTCCAGCACGAGCGAGGGAACCGCGACGCCGGCGCCGGCGCCGGCCGGAGCCTCCTCACCGGGCGCGGCGGGCGCCGGACGGTTGCGGAGGGAGGACAGGTCGACGGCGCCGCGCAGCGAGGCGCCCAGAGTGGGATCGGTCACTACAGAATCTTCGCATCGAGGATGTCGGACGAGTAACCGAGGAGTCGGATCTTCTCATTCGACCCGGGACCGGGCACGTAGAAGAACACCTGGTCGCTGAAGGTCGTGGCGAATCCGGTCTGCGACTGGTCGACACCGGCGAGCGTCTTGACCGTCCGGTTGTCGTTGACCTTGATCACGGCGTCCGCGTTGGTCGGCTTCACGGTGTCGATCTCGTTGATGTTCACCGCGACGATCGCACCGCTCTCGACCGTCTGCAGGGCGAACGGCGCCTGCACCCCGGCTGCGGAGCTGAACTCCAGGTTTCCGGTCGACGACGCGGTCTTGTTGAACTCCTCGAGCCGCCGCTGGCGGTCCGCCGCGATGCTGGCTCGGAGCTGATCGCCATCGGCCTCGAAGAGGTCGTAGTACTGGCTCGACTCGCCGTTGGTGATGATGTCGGCGTAGGCGGCGGCGATCTCGTCGGGCGGCAGCAGGAGGAACGGTGAGTCCGGCTCGACCTGGGGTGCGCCGATGTAGGCGGGCGCCAGATCGGGAAGCGATGTCGATGCCTCGAGGCTTCCGACATACGACAGCTTGTAGTCCGCCCACTGATCCTGCTGCGTGAGCACCATGATGCTCGACGTCTTGGATTCGTCGTCGTCCGCGACGGCGATGACCGAGCGCGGCCAGCCGTCATAGGCCTGCGGCAGGATGATCTCGAGCGGCTTGGCGAGGATCGGAGCCGGCGCCGGGTAGTCGCCGAGGGCAGCGCGCAGCTTGTAGTTGGTGTCACGCGCCGCGAGTGCCGCTCCCTCGAGGCGCGTGTCGGCGAGGTCGCCGTCCATCGCCGCGTCGGCGTCGGCAACCGTGGCGGCGATGCGGGTGAGGATGCGCTCGGCCTGGGCCTTCGTGACGGCCGGTGCCTGCTGGCCGTCAGGGGCGATGACGGTCGCGGTGGGCGACGGAGTGGGCGACGAGCCGAGCTGCGGCCACGCGTCGGCCGAGCAGCCGGAGAACAGCAGCGCCGACACAGCCACCACCGGCAGCACCGCGAACGCCCGTCGCCCGCCGCTCGAGACGGCACGGCGCGTCGGCTTCGCGCTGCTGATCACGCCCTTGTCGTCGTGATCAATCGCGATGTCGATGGGCTCGGTGACAGGCAGCGGCAGACCCTTGCGTCGCGGCCCGCGCTTGCGGCGCGCGTGACGGATGCCCAGGATGTACAGGAACACGCCGACGGCCATCAGGATGCCGCCGCCGACGATGAGCGGCCCCGCCCAGGGCGTCGACGTCTGCAGCGGCCAGGAGACCGTCACCCTGCTCGGCGCGGGAGCGGTGCCGTCCGCGGCGACGAGCACGCTCATGCTCTCGGGCAGCTGCAGCGGCGCGATCAGGAGGTCGGTCTGCTGGTACTCGTCGAGCCAGAGGTCCGATCCGACGGGGCTGCGACCGGCCGTCTCAGCCGTGGCGTCCCCGCTCGTCGTGTCGTCGGCGGCGGCGTCATCTGCTGCGGCATCCTCGGCAGGTGCTTCCGCGGTGGGATCCACGGTCGCGTCGACCTCGGGCTCGACCACCGCTGTCTCGAGACCGCCCTCGTCGTCGAGCGTGACGTGCGTATACGTCGAGTCGGAGAGCCATGCCTGCATGTCCGCTGTGCGGCCGTAGGAGGCGAAGATGTCGCCCTCGGCCTGGGCGCGCAGGGTCTGCGTGCCGGGCATCTGGTTGAGCACGGCGCCGTCGATGAGGAGATACGGAGTCTTCTCCTCGACCGAGATCGCCGTGGTCTCGGTCTTGGGTCCCTGGAAGATCGTCCGCTGGGCGATGCCCGCACCGATCATCACGGTGGCGAGCACGAACGCCGCCACGGCCCACACGAAACGCACGAAGAACACCTTTCCCGGGGCGCGCGGACATGGCGCAACCCTTCGATTCGACAGTTCAGACTAGCGAACACGACCTGTGAGGCGCGTGGGAGGCGGCATTCCCGGGGCTGAACGTCACTGATGCGTATCCTGGGCGGACAGACGAATCGACGCCATGTCGATCTGAGGGGGACCCGATGAAGCTGCACAACCCGTTCCGCACGGCGCTGCTCGCGACGTTGGGAGTCGGCCTCGGGCTGCTGCTCATCGGAAGCATCCAGAACCTCCAGACGATCCTGCTCTATGTCGGCACGGCACTCTTCCTGTCGCTGGGCCTGGATCCGATCGTGGCCTGGCTCGAACGCCGTAAGCTGCCGCGCTGGGCCGCCGTGCTCATCACGATCCTCGGCGTCCTCGCCGCGTTCGCGGGCATCATCCTCATGGTGGTCCCGATCATCGTCCAGCAGATCGGTCAGCTGGTCACGACGATTCAGGATCTGGCCGAGAAGGGCACGTTCGACGACCCCGTCGGCGCAATCCAGGACTGGCTGCACGCGGTCTTCCCTGCTTTGAACGTCGATGAGGTGTGGGGCTACATCGAGGACTGGTATGCGTCGCTCGATGTGGGCGCGATCGGCTCCGAGGTGGGCGGAAGCATCATCACCATCATGGGAGCGATCATCGCCGGGTTCGCCGGCGCGTTCATCGTTCTCATCCTCACGATCTACTTCACGGCGTCGACCCCGAGTCTGAAGCGGGCCGTCTACCAGCTCGTCCCCGCCTCCAAGCGTGCCCGCTTCATGGACCTCGGCGAGCAGATCACCGACTCGGTCGGCTACTACGTCATCGGGCAGTTCTCGCTCGGCCTGATCAACGGCGTGCTCAGCGCCATCTTCCTCACGATCATCAAGGCGCCCTTTCCTGCCGTTCTCGCAGTCATCGCGTTCTTCTTCTCGCTCATTCCCCTCGTGGGAACGCTCACCGGCTCGATCATCATCGTGTTCACGTGCCTGGTGGTGGGCTCCCCCACGACAGCCTTGATCGCCGCGATCTACTACCTGATCTACATGCAGATCGAGGCGTACGTGATCTCTCCGCGCATCATGGGACGCGCGGTGGCGGTGCCGGGCGCGGTCGTCGTGATCGCCGCCCTCGCCGGCGGATCACTGCTGGGCCTGCTCGGCGCACTCGTCGCGATCCCCGTGGCCGCCAGCATCCTGATCATCTACCGGCAGGTCGTGATCCCGCGTCAGAACGAGCGCTGACGCTCAGCCGTCCGCGGCAGGGCCGTGCCATTCGAGCGGCAGCGGCAGGGCGTCGGGGTTGACCGCCGCGACGATCTCGGTGAGCACGCGGCGGGTCTGGTTCTCCCCCACCCACAGGTGCTTGCCGCCCTCGACCGGGATCAGCACGGCCTCCGGGACGCTCGCGAAGCGCTGGGTCGCGGCATCCGGTCGAAGGTAGTCGTCGAACTCGGGGACGAGCACGATCAGGCGGCGCTCGTCGCCCGCCCACGCCGCGACCTCTTCATCGGTCGCACGGTGCAACGGCGGCGACAGCAGCACGGCGCCTTCCACGGTGTGGTCGCGACCGTACTTGAGGGCGAGCTCGGTGCCGAAGGACCAGCCCACGAGCCACGGTCGAGGGAGGCCGCGCTCGCGCACGAAGTCCATCGCCGCGGCGACGTCGAACGCCTCCGCCCGACCGCCGTCGAACGAGCCGTCACTGGTGCCCCGCGGCGAGGTCGTGCCGCGGGTGTTGAACCTCAGGACCGCAAGATCGGCGAGGGCGGGCAGGCGCCCGGCGGCCTTGCGCAGGATGTGCGAGTCCATGAAGCCGCCGGCCGTCGGAAGCGGATGCAGCGTCACGAGCGTCGCGACTGGGTCTCGGGTCTCGGGGAGGGCCAGTTCGCCGACGAGGGTCAGCCCGTCGAGCGTCTCGAGCTCGATGTCCTCGCGGCGCGCCGGCAGCAGCATCGGTCCGCGGATCTCCATGTCAGGCCACCTTCCAGCAGTGCTGATGCCAGTGCCGCCGCGCGGCGAGGTCAGCGGCGTCGCCCATCACGCCATCTGCGCGCCACGCCACCAGGTGCGCGACGCCCACGTCGATCTGACGACCGCACCCGGGGCACGTGTAAGGCTTCTGCGCCTGCGCAGCAGAGACCGGCTGCACCGTCCACTCGACACCACGGCGCATCTCGGTGCGCTTCCAGCCTGCGAGCAGGCGCTCGAACGAGTCGTCGCCGCTCGAATCGTGTCGGCGGCGGTTTGAGCGCGGCACAGCTCAGTACCAGCCTGTGCGCTGCGAGTGATCCCACGCGCCGCACGGCGAGCCGTAGCGGCCGCCGATGTAACCGAGACCCCACGCGATCTGCGTCGCGGGGTTCGTCTCCCAGTCGGCGCCGGCGCTGGCCATCTTGCTGCCTGGAAGCGCCTGCGGGATGCCGTAAGCGCCGCTGCCGGCGTTGTACGCGTTCACGCGCCAGCCGGACTCCTTCTTCCAGAGAGCGACGAGGCAGGCGAACTGGTCGTCGCCCCAGCCCCGAGCCAGCACCATGTCGTAGGCGATGGCCTGCGCGCTGCCCGGATCGGGCGTGACGAACGGTGGACGCCATCCGCCGGATGACGACGACGTGGAGGTCGACGCCTGGACGGTCGGCGTGGGCTTCGGCTTCACGTAAACCGTGTAGTTGCCGCGGTCGAGCGCCGCGGGCTCCGCATCGGCCGCAGCCTCGTCGCCGACGCGGGACTGGACGTCATCGAGCCCGCTGGCGTAGAGCGAGACCTGCGACTCGTCGTCCGCGCTCGCCTGCGCCAGCGCGAGCCCGGTCGGCCCGATGTACGCGACGACGAAACCCAGAACAGCGAAGGCGGCGAACGCGCCGACGACACCACGGCGCCGAGACCAGCGCGGAGCAGTCTTGCGGGGCGGCGAAGACGACGCCGACGGACTGGATCCTGACACCGCGACCGGCCGCGCAGACCGGGCCGCCACCTCGTGACGTCGGGCGCGTCTGGTCGGGTACAGCTCGTTTCCAGAAGTCACAGTGTCCCGATTCTCGCATACCGGCACGACGAGGTGCCATCCGCGCACCCGCGCGTCTCACTTGACGGCGAGCATCACCTCGACGACGGCATCGAGGACAGCGTCGACCTGGGTCTCACGGTAGCCCCCGCGCTGCATGCGGAACGCGACCGAGCGCACCTGTTCGACAGTGACGGAGTCCCCCGTTTCGAGGAACCGCGCGAGTTTGTCCGTGACGAGGTCGACCTCCGCGATGCGGTAGCCGTAGCGCAGCGGCGACACGCGATCGAAGCGGCGCCTGACCGGCCGGGAGAGGCGGTCCAGCACCTCCTGGGCGAGCTCGCGAGTGTGGCCGACCCACTCCCTCGCGCCCGTGGCCGCGACGGCCGACGAGCGCTCGCGGGCGGCGAAGGCATCCTCGATTCGCCCGAGTGCGGCGTCCACCGATGCGATCGCGTAGCCGTGGCGCACCAGTGGGAACGCGACCTGACGGATGTCGGCGGAGGTGAGTGCGTCGGTGCCGCGCTCGAACGACGCGCGTGCCCGGGCGAGGAACTCGTCGACAGGCTGCTTGTCGTAGCCCTTCTCGCGTCCTCGGGCCTCGGGGAAGGACGTCCGGGCGGTCGTCTCGGATGCCGTCATGATGCCACCATCGGAGTGAAGAGATAGTAGAGGGTCAGCGCCGCGACGACCGACAGCAGGATGGAGTCGAGGCGATCCAGGACGCCGCCGTGACCCGGGAGCCAGGAGCTCATGTCCTTGATCCCGAGATCGCGCTTGATCATCGATTCTCCCAGGTCGCCGACCGTCGCCGTGGCGAGGATGAGGATGCCGAACACGGCGCCCATCCACCACTCGAGGCCGAGCATGAAGAGCCCGACGAGCACGCCGGCGAGGATCGCGGCCGCAGCGGCACCCGCGAAGCCCTCCCACGTCTTCTTCGGGCTGATGCGCGGGGCCATGGGGTGTCTGCCCATCGTGATCCCCGCGGCGTACGCGCCGGTGTCGACGGCGACGGCGACGATGATGAACGACAGGACCCACCACTCGCCGCCGTCCTTCGACAGCAGCACGAGCGTGAGGCTTCCGAGGAAGGCGACGTAGAGCTGGAGGAACGTCGCGATGAGCACGTCCCCCAGCACCAGACCGTACGCGCGGCCGTCGTGCGACGCCATCTGGCCGACCAGTCGCCACACCACGACGAACGCCAGTGCGACGAACAGCAGCACCCAGTGCAGCCACGAGTCGACGAAGAACGCCGACAGCACGACCACCGCACCCGCGATGAGCTGCGGGATCAGATCGACCCGGCGACCGCTCGCGATGAGAGCCCGGGAGAACTCGAAGAGCGCGAGCAGCGCCGCCGCCAGGGCGAACGGCACGAACGCCCATTTGACGAACAGCAGCGACCCGAGCAGGACGAGCCCGATCGCGAGGCCGATGAGGATCGCGACGATCAGGTCGCGTCCCGTCCGCTCCTTGATGCGCTCGTTCGCCTCCTCGAAGTCGGCCCGCGCCTGTGCGACGTGGCCCTCCAACTCGCTGCGCGCCGCGCGCAGGTGAGACTGCAGTGCGGGGCCCGTGTCAGGGGTCTCGGCGGCACGGCGTGCCTCGCCGGCCTCGCGCCGCGTCTGCGGTGAGGCGGGCTGGTCGCTCCGCGGCGGGTCGGATGCGTCGGTCATCGGCGGACCTCAGACCTCGAGGAGCTCGGCCTCTTTGCGCTTGAGCGCCTCGTCGATGGCGTCGACGTGCGCGCGCGTGAGCGCGTCGAGCTCCTTCTCGCCGCGAGCGAGCTCGTCCTCGCCGACCTCGCCCTTCAGCGCGTCGATGTCGTCCTTCGCCTTGCGGCGGATGCCGCGCACGTGCACCTTCGCGTCCTCGCCCTTGGTCCGCGTGAGCTTCACGTACTCCTTGCGGCGTTCCTCGGTGAGCTCGGGCATCGTGACGCGCACGAGGTTTCCGTCGTTCGTCGGGTTCACGCCGAGGTTCGGGATGTCACGGATCGCCTGTTCGATCGCCTTCAGCGCCGACTTGTCGTAAGGCGTGATGAGGAGCGTGCGCGCCTCCGGATTGTTGATCGACGCGAGCTGCGCGAGCGGCGTCGGGCTGCCGTAGTAGTCGACGAGGACCTTCTGGAACAGCTGCGGGTTCGCGCGTCCGGTGCGCACCGTGGCGAAGTCCTCCTTCGCTGCCTCGACGGCGCGGTCCATGCGCACTCCGGCATCGGCCAAGACGTCCGCGATCACAGTGTCTCCTTCGCGTAGATGGGGCTGGTCAAGTCTATCGACGCGGGGCGGATCACGCCGTGACCAGCGTGCCGATGGTGTCGCCCAGCAGGGCCTTCGTCACGTTGCCCGCGGGCTCCATGCCGAACACACGCATGTCCATGCGGTTGTCCATGCAGAGGCTGAACGCGGTCGAGTCGACGACCTTGAGACCGCGCTGCAGCGCGTCGAGATACGTGATGCGATCGATCAGGGTGGCCGAGGCATCCTTCTTCGGGTCCGCGGTGTACACGCCGTCGACGCCGTTCTTCGCGACAAGCACCTCTTGCGCGTCGATCTCGAGAGCACGCTGGGCGGCGACCGTGTCGGTGGAGAAGTACGGCAGACCGGCGCCGGCGCCGAAGATGACCACGCGGCCCTTCTCCATGTGCCGCTCCGCGCGACGGGGGATGTAGGGCTCGGCGACCTGCGTCATCGAGATCGCGGACTGAACGCGCGTCGCGGCGCCCGCCTGCTCGAGGAAGTCCTGCAGGGCGAGGGCGTTCATGACGGTGCCCAGCATGCCCATGTAGTCGGCGCGGCCACGGTCCATGCCGCGCTGGCTGAGTTCGGCGCCGCGGAAGAAGTTGCCGCCGCCGACGACGATCGCGATCTCGACGCGGTCGACGGCGGCCGCGATCTCCTGGGCTATCTGGCTGACCACGTCGGGGTTCACACCCAGCTGGCCTCCGCCGAACGCTTCGCCGGACAGCTTCAGAAGGACGCGGCGGCGCCCGGTGTTCTCGTTGATCACTGTGGTCCTCTCGTCTACGACAAACTACCGAAGGGCATGAGAAAAGGCCCGCATCGGCTTGCCGATGCGGGCCTTCTCAGAAGGTCAGGCTCCGACCTTGTAGCGGGCGAAGCCCGTCAGGGTCAGACCGGCGTCCTTCGCGACCTGCGCGACCGACTGCTTGTTGTCCTTCGCGTAGTCCTGGTCGAGCAGCGAGACCTGCTTGAAGAACGCGTTCACGCGGCCCTCGACGATCTTCGGGAGGGCGGCCTCCGGCTTGCCCTCGTTGCGGGAGATCTCGGTGACGATCTCGCGCTCCTTCTCGACCTCGGCCTCGGGGACCTCGTCGCGCGACAGGTACGACGGGTTCGCGAACGAGATGTGCTGGGCGAGGCTGCGAGCCGTCTCGGCGTCGTCGCCCGAGTAGGCGAGGACGACGCCGACCTGCGGCGGCAGGTCCTTGCTGGTCTTGTGGAGGTAGATCTCGAACTTGTCGCCCGAGAGCGTGCTCACGCGACGCAGTTCGACCTTCTCGCCGATGATCGCGGCCTCGTCCGAGATGAGCTCGGCGACCGTCTGGCTGCCGGCGGGCGCGGCGAGGGCAGCCTCGGCCGAGTCTGCGTGCGCGGCGGCCGCGGCGTCGAGAACCTTCTCCGCAAGGGCGATGAAGCGGTCGTTCTTCGCGACGAAGTCGGTCTCGGTGTTGAGCTCGATGATCGTGACCTGACCGTCGACCTCCTTGGCCGCGACCAGCCCCTCGCTCGTGGAGCGGTCGGCGCGCTTGGCGTTGCCCTTCGCGCCCTTGAGGCGGAGGATCTCGACGGCCTTCTCGAGGTCGCCGTCGGCCTCCTCGAGCGCCTTCTTGGTGTCGACCATGCCCGTGCCGAGCTGCTCGCGCAGCGTCTTGATGTCGGCGATCGTGAAGTTTGCCATGGGTGGCGGCTCCTTGAATTGGTGAGTTCTGTGGATGCCTCGGCGGGACCGTCCGGACCGTTCGATCAGGGCGATCCCGCCGGGGCGGAGTGTGTGTGAGCCTTACTCGGCTTCGGTCGCCTCAGCGGCCTCAGCGGCGTCAGCGGCCTCGGGGGCGTCAGCGGCCTCGGCGGCTTCGACAGCCTCCGCGGCCTCGGCGCCTGCCTCGTCGGCGGCCGACTCGGTCGCGGCGGTCTCGACCTCGGCGACATCGGTCACGACCGGCGCGCCCTGCTCGAGCAGCTCGCGCTCCCAATCGGCGAGGGGCTCCGCGTCAGCGGTCTCGTCGGTGGGCTGGTGGCGCTGGATCAGGCCCTCGGCGGCCGCGTCGGCGATGATGCGCGTGAGCAGGCCCACCGAGCGGATCGCGTCGTCGTTGCCGGGGATCGGGTACTGGAACTCGTCCGGGTCGGCGTTGGTGTCGAGGATGCCGATCACCGGGATGCCGAGCTTGGACGCCTCGTCGATCGCGAGGTGCTCGCGCTTGGCGTCGACGACCCAGATGGCCGAGGGGGTCTTCTGGAGGTTGCGGATACCGCCGAGCGACTTGTGCAGCTTGTCGAGCTCGCGCTTCTTCAGCAGGAGCTCCTTCTTGGTGAAGCCGCTTGCAGCCGGGTCCTCGAAGTCGAGCTCCTCGAGCTCCTTCATGCGCGCGAGGCGCTTGGACACGGTCGAGAAGTTGGTGAGCAGACCGCCCAGCCAGCGCTGGTTGACGTAGGGCTGGCCCACGCGGGTCGCCTGCTCGGCGATGACTTCCTGCGCCTGCTTCTTGGTGCCGACGAAGAGGATGGTGCCGCCGTGCGCGACGGTCTCCTTGACGAACTCGTACGCCTTGTCGATGTACGTGAGCGACTGCTGGAGGTCGATGATGTGGATGCCCGAGCGCTCCGTGAGGATGAAGCGCTTGACCTTCGGGTTCCACCGGCGGGTCTGGTGTCCGAAGTGGACGCCGCTGTCGAGCAGCTGGCGAATGGTGACGACGGCCATGGCCGTTCTCCTGTTCCGGCGCGTGCGCGCCTGTTGCGGTTGTTCTCGCGCCGGCTCGTGGCCGGCGTGGCCTGGTGCCCGGCTCATTCCCGCCTCGCGCTCGCTCGCAAGCGTCCGCAAGGACCGTTGGGGATGGATGCCGCGCCGCGCCCTTCGTCAGACTCGGGGCTAGCGGCGCTATGGGCACGCGGAGTCACCCCGGCATGCGGAGTGCGCACTCAGTGTATCAGGAGCGGCCGGGCGGCTCCTCCTCCCCCGGCGACCGAACGCGAGTCTTCTCCACAGGTGTCGGTGCCACCGATCCGCGGATTCGCCAGGAGGGACACGGTGGGATCGTGACGCGGCCCGTTCTCACCCGCAAAGGCGGATCCCGTCGCGGGTCGCGCCGCCGCGCCCTCGGCGCGATCACCCTCAGTATCCTTCTCGCGGTCGCGCCCACCTCTGCAGCGCCTGCCACCGTCGTCGCGGAGCCCGAGCACCTGCCGGTCGTCGACGGCGGAACGGTGACGCTCACGCGGGACTGGACCTGGCCGGTGCACCCGTTCCGGCTGGTGCGCCCCTTCGTCGCACCGCCGCACGAGTACGGTCCGGGCCATCGGGGAATCGACCTGCTGCCCGCGGGCGACGGCGTGGTGCGCGCCCCGGCACCCGGCGTGGTCGCGTTCTCCGGGCAGGTCGCAGGGCGCGGGGTGATCACTGTGGATCATGGCGACGGCCTGGTGTCGACATTCGAGCCGGTCGACCCCGGGCTCGCGGCCGGGACGCGGGTTGAAAGTTCCATTCCACTGGGCACGATCTCGGTCGGAGGACACGCCGAGCCCGGCGCCGTGCATCTCGGCGTGCGGCTCGACGGCGTCTACATCAACCCGCTCGTGCTCCTGGGCGGGGTGCCGCGGGCGGTGCTCCTGCCCTGCTGCTAGCCGGTCTTCAGGCCCGCGGGTGCGCGAGGCGGTAGGAGGCCGCCAGCCGCTCGCTGGAGACGTGCGTGTAGATCTGCGTGGTCCCGAGGCTCGCATGGCCCAGCATCTCCTGGACGGCGCGGAGGTCTGCGCCACCGTCGAGGAGGTGGGTCGCGGCCGAGTGACGTAGCGCGTGCGGTCCGACCTGCGCCCCGAGCTCGGGTCCGAGTTCGCGCGACACGAGGTCGTACACCGCGCGCGCGCCGATCCGTCCGCCCCGCGCGCCCAGGAACAGGGCCGGGCAGGGCGCGTCGTCCGCGCGTCTGGCGAGGAGGGACGGCCGACCGCGCACGATGTAGGCGTCGACAGCCCGCAGCGCCGGCCACCCGAATGGCACGATCCTCTCCTTCGACCCCTTCCCGAGGACGCGAGCGGTGCGTCGGTCGCGATCGAGGTCGTCGACGTCGAGCCCGCAGAGTTCGGAGACGCGCATCGCAGCTGCGTACAGCAGCTCGACAATGGCGTGATCGCGCAGCGCGATCGGATCGCCCTCCACCGCGGCCGATGCCAGCCGATCCAGCACCCCGCTCAGGGTGTCGGCTGTCGCGACTCTGGGAAGTGTCTTGCCCCGCTTCGGGGCGACGAGGCGAAGGCTCGGGTCGGACGGGATCGCGCCCGACTCGGTCGCCCAGGCGAAGAGGCCCCGGACCGCCGCGGTTCGCCGCGCTATCGTGGCGCGGCTGTCGCCGCGCTGGACGGCGTGCCACAGCCAGTCGCGGAGGTTCTCGAGATCGACCGCGGCGAGTTCGATGTCTCCGCAGGCGGCGGCAAGTCCCTCGAGGTCGGAGCGGTAGGCCCGCACCGTCGCGGGAGACAGGCGGCGCACGTCCGCAAGGTGGCGCAGGTAGACCGCGGCTCCCTCGTGGATGTCCATGCCTCCAGCTTGCGCCCGCCGGCGCACGCGGCGGTGTTGCGACGCACCGGAGGGCGGTGCGCCGCTCGCCGATCACCCTCCGATCCGTGCCAGCCGCCAGCCCTCGATCCCCGACTCGACCGCGCCATCAAGCGCCAGCAGCCCGAGGATCCCCCCGACGACGTCGGCCGCCATCCCCGCGCGCCGCGCGATCTCGGTGGCACCCCGCCACACGCGGGTGCTCATGGCGTCCTTCACGCGGGTCGCGTCCCCGGTGTACGCCCCGTCTCCGGGGGCTGCGGCATCCGTCTCTCCTGGCATCCCCAGCAGCTCCCGGATGTCATCCGCACTCGTGATGCACTGGGCGCCGTACTCCCGGATGAGCCGGTGCGTACCCGCCGACGTCGCCGATGTGATCTGACCCGGGACGGCGCCGAGGGGGCGCGACAGCGCCGCCGCGTGGCCCGCGGTGTTGAGCGAGCCGCTGCGCCAGCCGGCTTCGACGACGACGGTGGCGGCCGAGAGCGCGGCGATCAGGCGGTTCCGCTGCAGGAAGCGCCACTTCGTCGGCGCGGCGCCGCACGGGACCTCGCTCACCACGACACCTCGTCGGGCGACGTCGTCGATCAGCTGCGTGTGACCCGCGGGGTACGCGCGGTCGGCACCGCCAGCGAGCAGTGCGACGGTGAGTCCGCCGGCGCGAAGTGCGGCGCGGTGGGCTGCCCCATCGATGCCATAGGCGCCGCCCGACACCACGGCGATGCCGCTGGCCGCCAGTTCGGCGGCGAGCTCCCTCGCCACATGGTCGCCGTAGTGAGAGGCGGCCCGGGCGCCGACGACGGCGACGGATGCCTCGAGCCGGCGCAGCGCCGAGGCATCACCGCGCACCCACAGGCACAGCGGCGCATGCGCGCCGAGGTCGTCGAGCTGCGTGGGCCAGTCCGGATCGCCGCGCGTCAGCAGCGTGACGCCCCGCGCGGCCGCCGCGGCCAGGGAACCGGCGACCGCGCCCGCCGACAGCCGCGGCAGCCATCTCTTGCGCGCGTCGACGAGTTCCTTCGGCGTGAGTTCGGGAAACTCCCCGTCTGCCAGCACGGCTTCCAGCGCCGCGACCGGGCCGCGCGCGCCGATGATGCGGCCGGCGACCGAGTCGCCGGGCTCGATGAGCTGGCACCAGACGGCCGTCGCATACCGTGCCCGCGCCTCCTGCGCGTCGAACTCGATGCCCGCGGGCGACAGCGCCTGCTGGGCGGCGCCTGCGCTCAGGTCGAACGCGATCACAGTGAGATCCCCTTCTTCAGGTACAGGGCGCGCCCGACATGTTCCGCACCGAGCTGGGCGCGGCCCTCGATGTCGGCCAGTGACCAGGCGACGCGCAAGACCCTGTCATAAGCCCGCAGGGTGAGCGCTCCGCGGTGAAGTGCGGCGTCGAGCGGGCGGCGGACGACTGGAGACGGCGCAGCAGGTCCCTCGCGCAGCCATGTGCCCGGCACGTCGGCATTCACCTTCCACGGTGTCTCCGCGAGGCGGCGGCTCGCGCGTGCCCGCGCATCGGCGACCTGCGCTCGTGCGCTCTCGGTGGACACCGTCGGCCCGGTGCCGCGCTGCGCCACTGCGACGCGCGTCAGGGTCAGCTCGATGTCCATGCGGTCCAGGAGCGGTCCGGACAGCCGGCCGAGATAGCGGCGGATCGCTGCCGGTGGACACGTGCACGTGCCGCCGCGGATGCCGTGGTCGCCGCACGGGCACGGGTTCGTCGCCAGCACGAGCTGGAACCGTGCCGGATACTCGGCGTGCGCGCCCGCGCGGTCGATCGTGATGGTGCCGGACTCGAGGGGCTGGCGCAGGGCGTCCAGCGCGCTGGCTGCGAACTCGCCCGCCTCGTCGAGGAACAGGACGCCCTCGCTCGCGCGCGCGATCGCCCCCGGGCGCACCACTCGCGTGCCGCCGCCCACCAAGGCGGCCACGCTCGCGCTGTGATGCGGAGCGACGAAGGGCGGGGTGCGGGAGAGCTCGACCACTCGGGAGCCCGCCAGGCTCCGAATCGAGGCCGCGGTCAGCGCCGCGCGATCGTCGAGTTCGGGGAGGATGCCCGGCAGGCGCCGGGCGAGCATCGTCTTGCCGGCTCCAGGCGGTCCGCACATCAGCAGATGATGACCGCCCGCAGCCGCGACGACGAGCGCCTCGACGGCGTCGCGCTGCCCGATCACCTCCGCGAGATCGAGCGACGGCTCGGCTGCCTCCTCGTCGTCCGGGAGGGCGACCGGTGCGTCGTCGGCGACTTCGACGTCGCCGCCGTGCCACGCGATCACCTGCGCGAGGTTGACGGCGGCGAGGACCTCGATGCCGTCCACGAGCGAGGCTTCGGGGCCGTTCGCGTGGGGAACCACGACGCGTCGATGCCCCGCTCGCCGAGCGGCGACCACCGCCGGGAGCACCCCCGGCACCGGCCGGAGGCGACCGTCGAGTCCGAGCTCACCGATGTGGACCGCCGACGCGACAGAGACCGCGTCCATGGACGTCTCGGTCGCCAGGGACGCGACCGCGATGGCCACGTCGAATCCGGACCCCTGCTTGGGCAGACTCGCGGGAGACAGGTTCACCGTGAGTCGTCGTCGCGTGAGCGGCGTGCCGGTGTTCGCACAGGCGTTGTGCACGCGTTGGACCGACTCGCCGAGCGCCTTGTCGGGAAGCCCGATGATGCGGAAGTCCGGCTGCTGGTTCGACAGGTCCGCCTCGACCTCCACGCATTCGCCTTCGGCCCCGACGAGGGCGACGGCCCACGTGCGTGCGACCTTCACGGCACCTCCACGTCGACGAGATGCTCCAGGCGCGCGGTGCCGGGATCGGGGCCGATGAGGCCGATCGCGTCGATGCGCAGCCGCCGTCCCTGCACGAGCTCGCGGTGCGCACTCGCCCACGCGATCGAGAGGCGCCAGAGCCTTCCCCGTTTGCGGGCGTCGAGCGCCTCGAACGGGTGCCCGAACCCCTCATCACGCCGCGTCTTGACCTCGACGACGACGACCGTCGAGCGGTCGGCGGCCACGAGGTCGATCTCGCCGTCGCGGCATCGCCAGTTGCGTGCGAGGACGGTGAATCCCCGCGCCTCGAAGTAGCGGGCCGCGCGATCCTCGCCCGCGCTCCCGAGGACGTCTTTATCTGCCATTCCGGCATCGTCGCGCGCGAGTGCAGGCGCGCGGACGCGAGGGTGCGGCATCCGTTCAGAACTCGAGCTGCGTCCCCGAATCGGTGGGCTGGGGAGGAAGCGTCAGGACCGCTCAGGTGTCGAGCGAGAGCTCCTCGGGGAGGTGGAAATCGCGGCGCGAGAGCTCTTCGACGTTGACGTCCTTGAACGTCAGCACGCGCACGGCCTTCACGAAGCGATCGGCGCGGTAGATGTCCCAGACCCAGACGTCGGACATCGAGATCTCGAAGTAGAAATCGTGCTCGGTGTCGCGGCGCACGACGTTGACCTCGTTCGCGAGGTAAAAACGCCGCTCCGTCTCGATCACGTACTGGAACTGCGAGACGACATCGCGGTACTCGCGGTACAGAGCGAGTTCGAGCTCGCGGTCGTAGTCTTCGAAGACCTCGTCATCCATGGTGAATCCATCCTATGGGCGCGGGCGGGCGCGGCGACCCGCATGCGCGTGTGGCGAACGTTCAGAAGAGCGTGGGCGCCTCGCCGATCGACCACGAGGCCCGGTGGTGCCGGCTGATGCCGTGCGTGCGGATGGCTTGACGGTGGTCGGGGCTGGCGTAGCCCTTGTTGCGGGCCCAGTTGTATGCGGGGAGCTCGTCGTGCAGTTCGGTCATGAGACGGTCACGCGCGACCTTCGCGATGACGGATGCCGCGGCCGCCGAGGCGCAGTCGCGGTCGGCTTTGATCACCGGACGCACCGTGAGCCCCCACTCGCCGGCGGGACGGATGTAGTCGTAGTTGCCGTCGAGGATGACGATGGCGTCCTCCGGCACGACGCCGTGCGCGCGGAGATCCGCGATTGCACGGATCGAGGCGAGCCCGAGGGCGCGCATGATCCCGATCTCGTCGATCTCCTCGGAGCTCGCCCATCCGACGGCGCTGGCGGCGACCCAGGTGGCCGCGCGTGCCGCGACATCAGCGCGCTTCGGCTCCGGAACGAGCTTCGAGTCGCGCAGCCCCTGCGGAATGCGCTTGCGCGATCGCGGGGCGTCCACGACCGCCGCGCCGACCGCGACCGGCCCGGCCAGCGCCCCTCGCCCCACCTCGTCGCATGCGATGACGAGCGCGTGCTCCCGCAGGAGCCGGCGCTCGAGCGTGAGACGGGGCTCGGCGACGGTCACTTCCCGCCGCCCTCCGGCTCCGCGTCGGGAACCCCGGCGAACACGTCGTGGTGGAAGTCCAGCAGTCCGAACCGGTCGAACGGCCACGTCACGAGGAACGCACGGCCCACGAGGTTGTCGATGGGCACGAAGCCCTTGCCTGGCTGATCGGTGTTGTACCGCGAGTCCTTGGATCGGTAACGGTTGTCGCCGAGCACCCAGAGGCTGCCCTCGGGAACCGTGACGTCGAAGGGATCACCCGAGGCCGCGGTCTCCCCCGCCGGCAGCTTGAGGTACGCGCTCTCGTCGATCGGCACCTCGTTGACGGTGATCTGCCCGATGGCGTTGCAGCACACGACGTGGTCGCCGGGGACGCCGATGATGCGCTTCACGAGGTGGTCGTCGCTGTCGGGCGCCGCGAGTCCGACGAGCGACAGCACCCACTCGACGCCCTCGACGATCGGAGGACGCGCGGGTGCCGTGCTGGGCGGCAGCCATCCGCCCGGATCCTGGAACACCACGATGTCGCCGCGCTCGTAGCCGCCGAAGCGCGGCGTGATCTCGTCGACGAGGATGCGGTCCTTGACATGGAGGGTGTCCTCCATCGACCCCGAGGGGATGTAGAACGACCGCACCAGGAAGGTCTTGACCACGAGCGAGACGAGCACTGCGATCAGGATGATCACGACGACGTCGCGCAGGAACACCAGCCAGCCCCGACGACGCGGCTGAATGGTCGCGGCGGGCTCGGGCCCGGGCGCCGGCTCGGCCGGAGCCGACTTCTCGGTCGTCATGAGTTCCTTCGCGGGCGCCGACGGTCGCGGCGACCCGCATTCAAGGGTCGCACACTCCGGCCCTTCCGGAGTACGGACGAAGCCCCGGACCTGGTCGGTCCGGGGCTTCGTGACAGCGCTGCGGGGAGAGCGTCAGTTGCTCTCGCGCTTCTCCTTGATCTTGGCCTTCTTGCCGCGGAGGTTGCGCAGGTAGTACAGCTTCGCGCGACGCACGTCACCGCGGGTCACGACCTCGATGTGGTCGATGACCGGGGAGTGCACCGGGAAGGTGCGCTCGACGCCGACCTGGAAGCTGATCTTGCGGACCGTGAAGGTCTCGCGAACGCCATCGCCGGAGCGGCCGATGACGACGCCCTGGAAGACCTGGATACGCGAGCGGTTGCCCTCGGTGATGTTGACGTGCACCTTCACGGTGTCGCCGGCGTTGAAGGCGGGGATGTCGGAGCGGAGTGAAGCCGCGTCGACGGCGTCGAGGATCTGCATGATCGTCTCTCTCTGCGGCCGCCACAGGTCGACCGCGGGAAGGATGGTAAAGGACTGAGCGTGCCGCAGGCCTTCGGCGTGACGCCGTTCAGCTGGTTCCCCTGAGGCAGAACCGGTCAGGGCACAAACAGCCATTCTGCCATGGATGCCGCACCCGGCCAAACCGCGTCAGCTCGCGGGTGGAGTCTGCTTCTCCGAGATGACGATGACCTCGCGCCGAGCCGCCTCCGGCGCGTCGGCTTCTGCGGGGATGTACGCGACGCCCTCGGACGTGTGCAGGACGAATCGCGAGGGCCGCGCCTCGCTCCACAGCTGCCACAGCTCGAGCCAGAAGAGGCCGACGCCCGCGAGGATCGCCACCACCATGACGGGCGCCCACCACGCCTCGGCGAACAAGCCCAGCGAGATGACGAGGAGGTGCCACACGGTGAACCCGAGGACGTCCCACCAGGAGACTGCGCGGTGAGCCCGCACCGTTCCGCGCGCCCGCACCAGCACCGTGAGGAGCAACTGCCACAGGAAGACGCCAGGGATGGCGAGGAACAGCACCCAGAGGAACGCCCAGCCCCCTGCGTTGAACACGGCCCATCCGACCAGGAGCCACAGCGGCAGCAGGAAGGCGGACGGGATCAGCCAGCCGAAGAATGCGCGACGCAGCCACATGCCACCGATGCTACGCCCGCACACGACCCCCGTGGTCCGCTTCCGCGCGCCGCGGAGCATCCTCCCAGCCCGGTGCCGACGGGTCAGACAGAATGGAAGGGAACGAGAGGATCCCCCACATGATCGAGTTGCGCACGCCTGCCGAGATCGAGGCGATGAAGCCCGCAGGGCGATTCGTCGCCGAGACGCTCGCGACGCTGCGCGACGACACGAAGGTGGGCACCAACCTCCTCGCCATCGACCGCCGCGCGCACGAGCTGATCCGCCGCGCGGGCGCCGAGTCGTGCTACATCGACTACCACCCCTCGTTCGGCGCCCGGCCGTTCGGCAAGGTGATCTGCACCTCCGTCAACGACGCGGTGCTCCACGGTCTCCCCTTCGACTACGCACTGCGCGACGGCGACCTGGTCTCGCTCGACTTCGCCGTCTCGATCGACGGCTGGGTCGCCGACTCCGCCGTGTCGTTCGTCGTGGGCACGCCGCGCGACGAGGATCTCGCCCTCATCGCCACCACCGAGCGCGCACTGGATGCCGCGATCGCCGCGGCGACCGTCGGCAACCGCATCGGCGACATCTCGGCGGCGATCGCCGAAGTCGCCCACGGCGACGGCTACTCGATCAACACCGACTTCGGCGGCCACGGGGTCGGGCGGGAGATGCACGGCGACCCCCACGTGGCGAACGACGGCAAGGCCGGACGCGGCTACCCTCTGCGCGCGGGCCTCGTCCTGGCCCTCGAGCCGTGGTTCCTCCAGACCACCGACGAGCTGGTGACCGACCCCGACGGCTGGACCCTGCGATCGGCTGACGGGTCGCGCGGCGCGCACTCCGAGCACACCGTGGCGATCACCGAGGGCGGTCCCATCGTCCTCACCGATCGCTCATGGCTCGGCGTGAACTGACGCGCAAAACGAGCGCTTGCGGTCAGGTGCGCATCTCCGCGCTCGGGGCGTGCGCGGGAGACGTCGTTGGCGTGAGCGCCGCGAGCGACGCCGCGACCGAGTGATCCGCCGCCGCCTCTGCGCGGGGGTGCTCGCACAGCACGATCAGCGACTTCGCGGCCAGGCGGAGCACGTCGCCCGGCTTGACGATGGCGGAGTCCGCGCGCTCGCCGGCGGTGTCGACGAACACCTCCCAGTCCGGGCTGTTCTCGACGACCGGGATGTGGAAGTCGATGATGTCGTCGCCGGCGTTGAACAGCACGATGAAGTGCCGGTCGCGGATCTCGTCGCCGCGGCGGTCGCGCTCGCGGATCCCCCCGCCGTTCAGGAACACGCCGATCGCGCGCCCGAAGCCCGAGTCCCAGTCCTCCGGCTGCATGAGGGTGCCGTCGGGACGCAGCCAGGCGATGTCCGCCAGCGCCCGGCCGACCTCCCGGCGGACGGGGCGGCCCTCGAAGAACCGGCGACGACGAAACGTCGGGTGGTCGCGCCGCAGCCGCGCCAGCGCGGCGGTGAACTCCAGCAGCGGCATGTCCGCGGCATCCCAGTCCACCCACGTGGTCTCGTTGTCCTGCGCGTAGCCGTTGTTGTTGCCGCGCTGGGTGCGTCCGATCTCGTCGCCGTGCAGCAGCATGGGCACGCCCTGGCTGAGCAGCAGGGTCGCGATGAAGTTGCGCTGCTGTCGGGCGCGCAGCGTCAGCACCGCGGGATCGTCGGTCGGCCCCTCGACGCCGAAGTTCGACGAGCGGTTGTCGTCGGCGCCGTCGCGTCCGTCCTCGCCGTTGGCGTCGTTGTGCTTGTCGTTGTACGACACGAGATCGCGCAGCGTGAAGCCGTCGTGGGCGGTGACGAAGTTGACGGATGCCACGGGCCGGCGTCCGGAGTGCTCGTAGAGGTCTGCCGACCCGGTGAGCCGTGAGGCGAACTCGCCGAGCGCCTGCGGCTCGCCGCGCCAGAAGTCGCGCACCGTGTCGCGGTACTTGCCGTTCCACTCCGTCCACTGCGGCGGGAAGTTGCCGACCTGGTAACCGCCGGGGCCGACGTCCCACGGCTCGGCGATGAGCTTCGCCTGCGACACCACCGGATCCTGCTGCACCAGCTCGAAGAACGCCGACAGACGGTCGACGTCGTAGAACTCGCGCGCGAGCGCCGACGCGAGGTCGAAGCGGAATCCGTCGACGTGCATGTCGAGCACCCAGTAGCGCAGCGAGTCCATGATCAGCTGCAGCGAGTGGGGATTGCGCACGTTGAGGCTGTTCCCCGTGCCCGTGTAGTCCGTGTAGAACCGCTTGTCGTCGTCTTCGAGCTTGTAGTAGGCGGCGTTGTCGATGCCGCGCATCGAGAGCGTTGGGCCTAGGTGGTTGCCCTCGGCCGTGTGGTTGTAGACCACATCGAGGATCACTTCGATGCCGGCCGCGTGCAGCGCCCGGACCATGCCCTTGAACTCCTGCACCTGCTGACCGCGGTGACCGGTCGCGGAGTACGCGTTGTGCGGGGCGAAGTAGGAGATCGTGTTGTAGCCCCAGTAGTTCGACAGCCCCTTGTCCTGCAGGATCGCATCGTCGACGAACTGGTGGACGGGCATGAGCTCGATCGCCGTAACCCCCACCTTGAGCAGGTGCTCGATGATCGCAGGGTGGGCGATCGCGCTGTAGGAGCCCCGCATCTCCTCCGGGATGGCAGGGTGCCGCTGCGTGAGCCCGCGTACATGGGCCTCGTAGACGAGGGTCTCGGAGTACGGCGTCCGCGGACGCCGGTCGCCCGCCCAATCGAAGAAGGGATTGACGACGACGCCCTTCATCATGTCGGCGGCGGAGTCCTCGTCATTGCGCGAATCCGGGTCGCCGAAGGTGTAGCCGTACACGGGCTGCCCCCACCGGATGCTGCCCTCCACCGCCTTCGCGTAGGGATCCAGGAGCAGCTTCGCGGGGTTGAACCGCAACCCGTTCGCGGGGTCGTACGGGCCGTGCACGCGGTAGCCGTAGCGCTGACCGGGCTGGATGTTCGGAACGTAGGCGTGCCAGACGTAGGCGTCGACCTCGACGAGATCGACGCGCGTCTCCGCGCCGCGCTCTCCGAACAGGCACAGCTCGACCCGCTCAGCCCCCTCGCTGAACAGCGCGAAGTTCGTCCCGCTCCCGTCGAACGTCGCTCCGAGCGGATATGCCGATCCCGGCCAGGTGTGCACGAATCTTCTCCTTGCCGTCGGGTCGGTACACCTTATCGGAGCAGGATCGCCGAACCCTGGAGCTCACGCGTCCAGCGATCTCGCCGACCGCCCGCGGGAAGCCGTCGAGCGTCGGAACGGCGGAGCGAGCAGCTCGCAGGAGACCGCCCCGCGCGCTCGCGCGCGGCGCACCATCCATTCCGCTCTTCTCACTTCCTCGCGCCGGGCGGTGTGATCGAAACGTTCGCTCGGGGTAACCGCGCGTGGTCCGACGGTGAAACACCGCGCTCGTAGCGTCAGCTTCACCGAGACGTCCGCCCCCGAGGAGGAGCCATGGCCCACCGCGACCGTGTCAACAGCCGGAAACACGACGCTGACGCTGATGCAACATCGCCGGCGTACGGTGACGGCATGAACGAGACCCCTGCCCTCGGCACCCACGTGGTGATCGTCGGCGCGGGCATGGTCGCGCACCGCTTCGTCGAGAGCCTGCTGAGCCGGGCGGGCGACGAGTGGCGCATCACGCTCATCGGCGAGGAGGGGCGTCACCCCTACGATCGGGTCGGCCTCACCGGATTCTTCGCCGGCGTCTCACCCGAAGACCTCGAGCTCGAGCGCGCGGTGCTCGACGACGAGCGCGTGCGGTTCCTCCGCGGCGAGGCCGTCACCCGCATCGACCGCGCCGCGCGCCGCGTCACGACCCGCAGCGGCACCAGCGTCGCCTACGACCGACTCGTCCTCGCGACCGGCTCGTACGCCGCACGCCTCTCGGTCGACGGCTTCGGGCTCGAGGGGTGCTTCGTCTACCGCACCCTCGACGACGTCGAGAAGCTCGAGCAGTTCGTCGAGCGCCGCTCGGCCGAGCTCGGGCGTCCGCTCGCGGGCACGGTGATCGGCGGCGGACTCCTCGGGCTCGAGGCCGCAGGCGCCCTCCAGGGCCTCGACGTCGACTGCACGGTGGTGCAGTCCTCCGATCGGCTCATGTCAGCGCAACTGGACCTGCCCGCCGGCAACGCGCTGCGCCGTCTCATCGAGTCGCGCGGCATCACGGTCAAGACCGAGGCCGTCACCACCCGGCTCGATCCCGATCGCTCGGGGCAGGTCACCGGCCTGGAGTTCCGGGACGGCACCTATGCCCGCACGGACGTCGTGGTGTTCACCGTCGGCGTGCGCCCGCGCGACGAGCTGGCGCGGGGCGCCGGGCTCGACGTGCACCCCCGCGGCGGCGTGCTGATCGACGCCGGCTGTCAGACCTCCGACCCCCGAGTGCTGGCGATCGGGGAGGTCGCCAACTTCGACGGAATGTGCGTCGGCCTCGTCGCTCCCGGCTATGCGATGGCCGAGGTCGCCGCGACGCGGCTGCTCGGGGGCGAGGCATCCTTCCCCGGCTACGACCTGTCGACCAAGCTCAAGCTCTCGGGAGTCGATGTGGCCAGCTTCGGCGACGCCTTCGCCGAGACCCCCGGCGCGCTCGACGTCACCTACGCCGACCCGGTGGCCGGTGTGTACAAGAAGCTCGTGCTGTCGGACGACGCGAAGACGCTGCTCGGCGGCATCCTCGTCGGCGACGCGTCGGCATACGGGTCGCTCCGCCCGCTCGTCGGAGGCGCGCTCGGCGGTGACCCGGCTGCCTACCTCATGCCCGAGGGCGGTGTGGCCGCGCCGACCGGCGACCTCCCCGACGAGGCGCTCGTGTGCTCCTGCAACAGCGTCACGGCGGGAGCGATCCGGCACGCGGTGCACGAGGAGGGCTGCACGGATGTCGCGGCCATCAAGTCCTGCACGAAGGCCGGGGCCGCGTGCGGTTCGTGCGTGATGATGGTCAAGAAGATCGTCGGCACCGAGCTCGCCAAGTCCGGAGCGGCGCTCAGCAACGCGATCTGCGAGCACTTCGACATGTCGCGCCGCCAGCTGTTCGACGCCGTGCGGGTGTCGGGTCTCACGACGTTCAGCGCCGTCATCGAGCGTTTCGGCACCGGCCGCGGCTGCGACATCTGCAAGCCGGCGCTCGCCAGCATCCTGTCGACGCTCGTGCGCGGACACGTGCTCGAAGGCGAGAACGCCACCCTGCAGGACACCAACGACCACGTGATGGCGAACCTCCAGAAGGACGGCAGCTACTCGGTGGTGCCCCGCATCCCCGGCGGCGAGATCACGCCCGAGGGGCTGCTGGTGATCGGCCAGGTCGCGAAGGACTTCGGGCTCTACACGAAGATCACGGGCGGCCAGCGCATCGACATGTTCGGCGCACGCCTCGAGCAGCTGCCCGAGATCTGGAAGCAGCTCGTGGACGCCGGCTTCGAGTCGGGGCACGCATACGGCAAGTCGCTGCGCACGGTGAAGTCGTGCGTCGGCTCGACGTGGTGCCGCTACGGCGTGCAGGACTCGGTCGGCATGGCCGTGCAGCTGGAGCTGCGCTACCGCGGTCTGCGCTCGCCGCACAAGATCAAGCTCGGCGTCTCGGGCTGCGCGCGCGAGTGCGCGGAGGCCCGGGGCAAGGACGTCGGCGTGATCGCCACCGAGGCAGGGTGGAACATGTATGTCGGCGGCAACGGCGGGTTCACGCCCCGCCACGCGGTGCTGCTCGCCGAGGGGCTCAGCGACGACGAGCTCCTCACGGCGATCGACCGGTTCCTGATGTACTACATCTTCACCGCCGACCGCCTGCAGCGCACCGCGCCGTGGTTCGAGGACCTGGACGGCGGGATCGAAGGTCTGCGCGACGTCATCTTCGAGGACGGCCTCGGCATCTGCGCCGACCTCGACGCCGCGATGGCGGCCCACCTCGACTCGTACGAGGACGAATGGAAGGCGACCCTCGAGGACCCCGAGAAGCTCCGCCGATTCGCGTCGTTCGTCAACGCACCGTCGACTCCCGACCCCTCGCTGGCCTACACCGCCGAGCGGGGCCAGCCCCGACCCGCCACCGAGGACGAGCGCGCCGATTCGCGCGTGCTCATCGCCGGAACGACCCTGGAGGTGCGCCGATGACCCTCGTCGACCCGCAGACGGCCGAGTACACCGCCCCCGACGGCTGGGTGCGCGTGTGCGCGCTCGACGATCTCGAGATCGAGCGCGGCCGCGCCGCCCTCCTGGGCGGCACGCAGATCGCACTCTTCCTCCTCCACGGGCCGGACGGCTCCACGGGCCGCGTCCACGCCGTCTCGAACCTCGACCCCTACAGCCACGCGCACGTCATCTCGCGCGGCATCGTCGGCACCCGCCAGGACGTGCCCACAGTCGCCTCGCCGATGTACAAGCAGGTCTTCGATCTGCGCACGGGCGTCTGCCTCGACACCCAGGGCAAGGAGCCGAAGAGCCTGCACGTCTGGCCCGTGGCCGTCGACGACGGACATGTGCTGGTCCGCTGGGAGGGAGAGGGATGACCGGGCGGGCGAAGAGCACCGTCGGCCGCGTCGACCTCATCGGCGGCGGCCCCGGTCCCATCGACCTGCTCACCCTGCGTGCATGGCGCCTGCTGACGCGCGCGGAGGTCGTCGTGATGGACCGGCTCGGTCCGACCGACATCCGCGACCATGTCGGTCCGGACGTGGAGATCATCGACGTCGGCAAGCTGCCAGGCCACCACCCCGTGCCGCAGGACGAGATCAACGAGCTCCTCGTCGACCGCGCCCGCGCGGGCAAGCGCGTGGTGCGCCTCAAAGGCGGCGACCCCTTCGTCTTCGGCCGCGGCGGCGAGGAGGTGGCCGCATGCCTCGCGGCCGGCGTGCCGGTCGACGTCGTGCCCGGCATCTCGAGCGCCGTCGCGGTGCCCCAGGCAGCCGGCATCCCGATCACCCATCGCGGTGTCGCGGGAGCCGTGCACATCATGAACGGGCCGTCAGAGGTGACCGAAGCCACGCTCGCGGCCCTGCGCGACGACAGCGTGACGACGGTCATCCTGATGGGCGTCGGCGCACTGCCCCGCATCGTCTCGGACGCCCTCCACGCCGGCGTTCCCGCGGATCGTCCCGTCGCCATCGTCGAGCGCGGTCACCACCGCGACCAGCGCACGACACGCAGTACTCTGGGGTCGGTCGTGGTCGATGCAGGCCTCGCCGGCGTGCGCAACCCTGCCGTCATCGTGGTCGGCGAGGTCGCCCGAGCCGGGCTGCTGCTTCCCGACCCCCAACTGGCAGGTGACATCGTCCTTTGAGCTCCACCCCACGCCCCACCCTCTCGGCCGCACTCGACGGCTGCACGATCGTCATCGCCGTCGATCGTCGCTCCTCCGAGCTGGCCGCTGCCCTCGAGCGTCACGGCGCTCACGTGCGCCACGCCCCCGCGCTCACGATCGTCCCCCACATCGACGACGACGCCCTCATCGCCGCGACGCGCGAGCTCATCGCGCAGCAGCCCGACGTGGTCGTCGCGACGACGGGCGTGGGCTTTCGCGGCTGGATGGAGGCCGCCGACGAAGCAGGACTGCTCGACGACCTCCACGCCGCACTGTCCCGCGCCCAGATCGTCGCACGCGGCCCGAAGGCGCGCGGCGCGATCCAGCAGGCGGGTCTCACCGCAGACTGGGTGGCGGAGTCCGAGACGTCCGCGGAGCTCGGCGAGTACCTCCTCGCCGAGGGTGTCGCCGACCGGCGCGTGGCAGTCCAGCACCACGGCTCGGGCGCCGACGGCCTCGACGAGCTGTTCGAGGGTGCGGGCGCCGACGTGGTGAGCCTGACCGTGTACCGCTGGGGCCCTCCCCCCGACCCCGCGGCGGTCTCCCGCTCGGTCGTCGCCGCCGCGCAGGGCGAGGTCGACGCGGTGCTGTTCACGTCCGCCCCGGGCGCCGCCGAGTGGATCGCGGCCGCACGGAACGAGGGCGTGCTCGCCGAGATCGTCGAGCGCGAGGCGGAGCGACGCCTGCTCATGGCCGCCGTCGGGCCGATCACGGCGGGCCCGCTCCAGGAGGCGGGCCTTCAGCCGCTGATCGCCGAGCGCGGTCGCCTCGGCTCGCTCGTGCGAGCCGTCGTCACACACTTCGGCGGGGGCGGCGCGGCATCGCTCCCGACCGCTGCCGGCCGTCTCGAGCTGCGCAGCACGGGCATCGTGCTGGACGGCCGGCACATCCCGCTGTCGCGCAGCGCCACCGACATCGTGGCCGCGCTGTTCGACGCCCAGGGCGGCGTGGTCTCGCGGCCGCGTCTGCAGGCGGCGCTCCCGCGCTCGGGCGAGAACACGCACGCCGTCGAGATGGCCGTCGCGCGGCTACGCGAGTCGCTGGGCGTTCCCGACCTGGTCAAGACCGTGGTGAAGCGCGGCTACCGCCTCAACGTCATCGACCCCGCCTGACGCGTCGCAGGTGATCCTGCGGCGGCCGCCGCTGAGCCCACGCGGCCGGAGGCTCCGCGCCACGCGCCGGCGGCGCGTGCAGGGGCCGTGGGGACCGCCCGCCCTCAGGCCGCAGGATCCGGCTCCGTCAGCAGGTCCGGACGGTGCGCCCGCGTGCGTTCGAGGCTCTGCTCGTGCCGCCATGCGGCGATCGCGCCGTGGTTGCCGCTGAGCAGCACGGGCGGCACCTCGAGCCCGCGCCATTCGGCGGGCTTCGTGTAGCTCGGGTACTCGAGCAGCCCGAGCTCGTGCGACTCCTCGACGAGGCTCTCGGGGTTGCCGACGACTCCCGGGATGAGCCGCGACACGGCCTCGATCACCGCCATCGCCGCGACCTCTCCCCCGTTCAGCACGTAGTCGCCGAGGCTCACCAGCCTCACCCGCCCACCCGCCGAGTAATGGTCGACGACGCGCTGGTCGATCCCCTCGTACCGCCCACAGGCGAACACGAGGTGCTTCTCGTCGGCGAGCTCCCGGGCCATCGGCTGCGAGAACAGTTCGCCGGCGGGCGACGGCACGAGCAGCACGGCGTCGTCGCTCAGCACGTCGTCGAGTGCTTCGCCCCAGGGCTCGGGCTTCATCACCATGCCGGCGCCCCCGCCATACGGGGTGTCGTCCACGGTGCGATGGCGATCGTGGGTCCAGTCCCGCAGATCGTGGACATGCATGTCGAGGATGCCGCGGTCCCGCGCCTTCCCGATCAGCGAGACGCCGAGCACGTCGAAGAACGTCGGGAAGATCGTGACGATGTCGACGCGCATGCCTTCGAGTCTAGAAGCCCCGCGTGTTTCCGACGTGTGACGGGGCGCCCACCTCGGGCCGCGGCATCCGTGATCGAGAAGTGACGGAGAGGTAACCGCGCGAGGAGGCGGGCCGAAACACCGCGTTCCTAACGTGGAGACACACTCACCCCCAAGTGTGTGCTCACCTCAGGGAGGCGCCATGACCACGACCGACACGCCGTCGATGACGGATACCGCAGCTCCATCCCGCACCATCGCGCCGGCCGACGCGCCGGTCACGCTCACCCATCGCCCCGGCCGCTGGATCGACGGCTGGAACGCCGAGAATCCGACGTTCTGGGCCGCCTCGGGCCGCGCCATCGCGCGACGCAACCTCGGGTGGTCGATCTTCGCCGAGTTCCTCGGCTTCATCATCTGGCAGCTGTGGAGCATCGTCGTCGTGATGCTGCCCGCCGCCGGGTTCCAGCTCACGAGCTCCGAGTCGTTCTGGCTCATCTCGCTGCCGAGCCTCGTCGGCGCGACTCTGCGCTTCCCGTACACGTTCATGGTCGCGATCTTCGGCGGCCGCAACTGGACGATCGTGTCGGCGGCGCTGCTGCTGATCCCCGCGACGCTGCTCGGCATCGTCGTGTCGAACCCCGAGACCCCGTTCGGCGTGCTGCTGCTCGTCGCCGCGCTCGGCGGCGTCGGCGGCGGCAACTTCGCGAGTTCGATGGCGAACATCACCTACTTCTTCCCGCAGAAGGAGAAGGGCTGGGCGCTCGGCCTGAATGCCGCGGGCGGCAATCTCGGCACGTCGGTCGCCCAGTTCGCGGTGCCGATCGCGGTGACCATCGGCGCCGGTGCGACCCTCAACATCTCGCTCGCCGGCTGGATGTGGATCCCGCTCATCCTGCTCGCGATCTTCGGCGCCTGGCGCTACATGGACAACCTGTCGTCGGCGAAGGCGGACTTCGGCAGCTCCGCCGCGGCACTGCGCGAACCGCACCTGTGGGTCATGGCGCTGCTCTACATCGGCACCTTCGGCTCGTTCATCGGGTTCGCAAGCGTCTTCCCGAAGCTCATCGCCGACCAGTTCCCCGAGTTCTCCACGATCCAGGTCGGACAGGCGGCGGTCTCGCTCGCGTTCCTCGGCGCCCTCGTCGGCTCGCTCGCCCGCCCCTACGGCGGCCGACTCGCCGACCGCTTCGGCGGCGCACGCGTGACGGTGTGCGCCTTCTCGGTGATGGCACTCGGCGCCCTCGCCCTCGTCTGGACGCTGCCGATGCACAACTTCGTCGTGTTCCTGGCCTGCTTCCTCGTGCTGTTCGCAGCGACCGGCATGGGCAACGGGTCCACCTACCGCATGATCCCGAGCATCTTCGCCGCACGCTCGCAGGCGCGGGGCTACGCGCCGGGCACGGCGGAGGCCACGAAGATGATCCGCAAGGCGGCCGCGGCGCTCGGGCTCATCTCGGCGATCGGCGCCTACGGCGGGTTCCTCGTGCCTCAGGTGCTCAACGCCTCCCAGCTCGCCACCGGCGGCTACCAGGCCGCCTTCTACGGCTTCGTCGCCGCGTACGTGGGACTGCTGCTCCTCACGGTGTTCGTGTACGTGATCCCGCGGGCGTCGCTGGCGAAGCAGCGCATCTGACCGCACGTGCCCTGACGAAGAGCGGATGCCTCGACCCGAGGCATCCGCTCTTCTGCATGCCCGTCGGAACCCGCCGTCGGAGGGGCTTCCTCCGTCACCTGCGCACCGCGGAACGCGCCGATCGCGGGCGCCGGTGACGGACCGACCGGGTGGCCGGCGCTCTCGGACGCGGCCGGGCGGAGCCCCGGCTCAGTAGACGTCGCGGACGTAGCGCTCGTCGGCGGCGAGCCCGCGGACGTACTCGGCGGCGGCCTCCTCGGAGAGCTTGCCGTGCTGCTGGGCGATGGCGACGAGCGTGGCGTCGACATCCTTGGCCATCCGCATCGCGTCACCGCACACGTATACGTGCGCGCCGTCGTCCTGGAGCCAGCGCCACAGGTGGGCGCCGTGCTCGATCATGCGGTCCTGCACGTAGATCTTCTGCCGCTGGTCGCGCGAGAACGCGACGTCGAGGCGCGTGAGGAAACCGTCCTCGCGCATCTCAGCGAGCTCGTCCCGGTAGTAGAAGTCGCTCGCGGCGTGCTGCTCGCCGAAGAACAGCCAGTTGCGACCGGTGTGGCCGTCGGCCCGACGATCCTGCAGGAACGCGCGGAACGGCGCGATCCCGGTGCCGGGGCCGATCATGATCATCGGGATGTCGCCGGCCGCCGGCGGGCGGAACGCGGGCGAGCGCTGCAGGTATACCGGGGCGGCGAGGGCGCCGCCGTCCGCGAGGAAGGTCGAGCACACGCCGCCGCGCGCGCGTCCGGAGTCGGTCTCGAAGCGGACCACGGACACCGTGAGCTCCACGGTGTCGGGATCGGTCTTGGGGCTCGACGAGATGGAGTACTGGCGGGGCTGCAGTCGCTTGAGCGCGCCGGCCCATTCCGCAGCGGTGGCCTGCACGGGGAAGTCGCGCACGAGATCGACCGCCTGCTGGCTCCACAGGAACTGCTCGAGGCGCCCCTTGTTCTCGCGCCGCAGCAGACCGTTGAGCATGCTGTCGCCGCTGCGCTCCGCGATGAAGCGCACCAGGTCGACGGGGGTCTTCGTGATGTCGAGGCGCGTGCGCAGGGCGTCGGCGAACGTGCGCTCCTCGCCGTCGACCTCCACGATCTCCAGCGGCGGGATGCCCGTCGCAGCGAGCCACTCTGCGACGACCGCCGGCGCGTTGGCGCACACGACGCCGAGCGAGTCTCCGGCCTCGTACGTCGCGCCCGAGTCCGAGAGGTCGAACGCGAAGCGCCGCACCTCTTTCTGCGAACCGGGCCCGCTCAGCAGATCGTTGCGCACGAGCGGCGCCTGCACGGGATTGGCTCGGCTGAACAGACGCTTCGCCGGCGGAGCCTGCAGAGCGACGGATGCCGCACCCGTCGTCCCCTCCGCGGCCAGGGTGTCGAGGATCTGGGCCAGCCACGCCTCGCGCGGCTCGTCGGCGTCGGGCTCGAGATCGACCCGTTCCAGGAGTGCGGTCGCGCCGAGCTCGCCCAGGCGAGCATCGAGCCGGCGGCCGTGACCGCAGAAGTCGTCGTAGTTGGAGTCGCCGAGCGCGAGCACCGCGTAGCGGAGACCGGACAGCTCGGGCGCTCCGTCGGCGTTGAGTTCATGCCAGAGCGCGGCGGCATTGTCGGGCGGTCCACCGTCGCCGAACGTGGACGTGACCACGAGCAGACGCTTCACCGCCGTCAGGTCCGGCGCGCGCAGCTCCGCCATGCTCCGGGCACGTGCGGGGATGCCGCGCGCGCCGAGTGCGGCGGTCGCCGCCGTGGCGAACTCCTCGGCGTTGCCCGTCTGCGAGCCCCAGAGCACGACGACCTCGTCCAAGCCCCCGGTCCCCGGCATCCCGGTGCCGACGGACGTGCGGGAGAACGCCCCCGCGAGCACGCCGTCGAACCACGCCCGCACGAGCCCGCCGAGCGGCGCCTCGACGGGCAGCACCGGCACCTCGCCCGGGGCGAGCACCACGGACCGCACCGTGGACAGGAAGCCGGCGAGGTACGCGCCCTCCAGATCGGTCAGCTGCGGCGGTGCGAGGGCCACGCCGGCGCTCGCGAGCGCCTCGTCGGCGGATGCGGTCGGCCATCCTGCTCCCCCGACCGCCGGGCCGACCCGGCGCAGAGTCACGGCGGCGAACTTGAACTCCGGCTGCGCCGACAGCGGGTCCACCGCGTCGCTCGTCACGGCATTGACGGTGACGTACTCTCCGTGCTCGTCGTTCCAGTGGAACGGCGCGAACAGTCCGCCCGGCTGCACACGGTCCGTGAGCACCGCGGGCACGACGAACCGGCCGCGGCGCGAGGCGACCTCGACCTGATCACCCTCGGCGATGCCGAGCCGCTCGGCATCGACCGGGTGCACCTCGACGAACGGTCCGGGATGCAGCTTCGCGAGCTTGGCGACGCGGCCGGTCTTCGTGAGCGTGTGCCAGTGGTGCGGGAGGCGCCCCGTGTTGAGCACCCAGGGATAGTCGTCGTCGGGAAGCTCGGCCGGTGCGAGGTGCGGCCGCGCGAGGAACTGCGCGCGCCGCGACGGCGTCGCGAACGCCAGGCGCGGCACCGTGCCGTCGTCCTGCACGTGCAGCGACTGGCTCACCCCGTCGTTGAGGTACCGGATCGGATGCCGCGTCGCGGTGTCGTCGGGCGGTGACGGCCATTGCACCGGCGTCTCGCGCAGGCGCTCGTAGGTCACGCCGCGCAGATCCCACCCGGTCTGGGGGTTCCAGAAGCGGCGGATCTCGTCGAACACCTCGGCGCTCGTGGCGAAGTCGAACCCCTCGAACCCCATCGCACGGGCGATCTGGCAGATCATGAGCCAGTCCGGCTGCGCCTCGCCCGGCGCGTCGATGACGTCACGCACAAGCGTCAGGGTCCGGTCGCTGTTCACCGTCACGCCCTCGGCTTCGACCCACAACGTGGCCGGCAGCAGGATGTCGGCGTATGCGGTGGTCGCGGTCTCGGTGTAGACGTCCTGCGCGATGACGAGCTCGGCGGTCTCCAGCGCCTCGATCACCGTCTTGCGATTCGCCACCGAGGCGACAGGGTTGCTGCAGATGATCCAGACGGCCTTGATCTCGCCGTCGGCCGCACGGCGGAACATGTCGATCGTTCCCGAGCCCGACTCTGCGCGGATCGCGCCTGATTCCAGCCCCCAGACGTCCTCGACGAACGCGCGGTCGGGCGCGCTGAACACGGCGCGCTGGCCGGGCAGACCCGGCCCCATGTACCCCATCTCGCGCCCGCCCATCGCGTTCGGCTGGCCGGTGAGCGAGAACGGGCCGCTCCCGGGACGGCAGATCGCGCCGGTCGCCAGATGGAGATTGCAGATGGCGTTCGTCGACCAGGTGCCGTGGGTGGACTGATTGAGGCCCATGGTCCACAGCGTCATCCACTCGCCGGCCTCGCCGATCCAGCGGGCGGCGGTGCGGATGTCGTCTTCGGCCAGTCCGGTCAGCTCCGCGACCCGCGCCGGCGGGTACTCGGCGAGGAGCTCGTCCATGTGCTCCCACCCCTCGGTGTGGGCGGCGATGAACTCCTCATCGATGTCGCCTGCCTCCACCAGGAGGTGCAGCAGGCCGTTCAGCAGCGCGAGGTCCGTGCCGGGCCGGATCTGAAGGAACAGATCCGCGCGCTCGGCGGTCGTGGTGCGACGCGGGTCGACGACGATGAGCTTCGCGCCTTGCTTCAGCCGGTCGGCCATGCGCAGGAACAGGATGGGGTGGCAATCGGCCGTGTTCGAGCCGATCACGAAGAAGAGGTCGGTGCGGTCGAAGTCCTCGTACGATCCGGGCGGCCCGTCGGCACCCAGCGACTGCTTGTAGCCGGTGCCGGCCGACGCCATGCACAGCCGCGAGTTCGACTCGATGTGGATGCCCCGCAGGTACCCCTTGACCAGCTTGTTCGAGAGGTACTGCGCCTCCATGCTCATCTGCCCCGAGACGTACAGCGCAATCGAGTCGGGGCCGTGTTCGTCGAGGATCGCACGGAGGCGGGCCGCGGCATCCGTCACCGCATCAGAGACCGCAACGGGCACCGCGGGCTCGCCGCGGGACGGCCGCACGTGCGCCGTGGTCATGCGACCCGGAGCCTGCATGAGCTCGGTGTGGGTCGCGCCTTTGGTGCACAGCCGCCCGCCGTTCGTGGGGTGCGCGCGGTCGCCCGTCACCTTCGCGATGGCGAGCGGATGCCCCGCCCCGGCGTCCGAGGTCGTCACCGAGATCCCGCAGCCGACGCCGCAGTAGGAGCACACGGTGCGCACTTCGCCCATGGCTTCGATGGTCCCGGACGGAGGTTCCGAGGTGTTTCCCGCCGTGTTTCCCGCAGATCACATCTGCCGCACGCTCAGCGGCTGCGCGCAGTGAGGACGAGTCAGTCGGTGGAGTCGTCGGCGTCGGGCGCGGAACGAGACTCGTCGGCGTCGTCCGGGATCTCTTCGAAGAGTCCTGCCGGCGGGGTCACGATGACGCGACCGCCCGCGATGTCGACCTCGGGCACGATCGCCCTGACGAACGGCACGAGCACCTCGTCGTCGCGGACCTTCACGATGAGCAGGTCCTGCGACGGGAAGTGATCCACGCGCGCGACCTTGCCGACGACCTCACCGTCACGCACGACGTCGAGGCCGATGAGCTGGTGGTCGAACCAGGCGTCCTCCTCGGCGGGCGAGGCCTGCATGTCTTCGTCGACCCAGAGGATCGCGCGGATGAGCCCTTCGGCCGCATCGCGGTCGTCGACGCCCTCGAAGAAGGCGACCGGGTGGCTGTTCATCCACTTGAACTCGCGCACCGTGAGGGGCTTGCCGTGCCACGGCGACGACTCGGGCACCTGGAGCGTGAACGTCGCGCCGGGGACGAAGCGTCCGTCAGGATCGTCGGTGTACAGCTCGAGTTTGATCGCGCCCTTCAGGCCGTGCGCCTTCACGAGGCGGCCGACCCGGAGCTGCGTCTTGCCCGCGGGGGGAACTGCGTTCACGGGCTTGCGGGCGTCTGCGCCCGATCCCGTGGTGTCGCCGGCGGACACCTCAGTCGTCCGCGACGTCGACGCGCACGCGGCGGCCGTCGGCGAGGGCAGAGATGAGGGTGCGCAGGGCTTTGGCCGTGCGGCCGCCGCGCCCGATCACGCGACCCCGATCGTCGGGGTGGACGTGCACCTCGAGCACGTCGCCTCGCGGCGACGTGGACGAGTCGATGCGGACGTCGTCCGGGTGATCGACGATCCCCTTGACGACGTGTTCGAGCGCGGCGGCGAGCAACGGATTACTCGGCGGACTCGGCGGCGGCGTCGGCCGCGTCGGTCGCCTCGTCGGCGGGAGCCTCGGCGGGCTCCTCAGCCTTCTTCTCAGCCTTCGGCTTGACGACCGACTTCTTCGAGGCGTCGACCTCGAAGGCGGCCTTGTCTTCACGGGTCTTCACGGTCGAGACCGCGTTCTTGTCGCCCTTGAACTGGCCCCAGTCGCCGGTCAGCTTGAGGATGGCGAGCACCTGCTCGGTCGGCTGGGCGCCGACGGACAGCCAGTACTGCGCGCGCTCCGAGTCGACCTCGATGAACGAGGGCTCCTCGGTGGGGTGGTACTTGCCGATCTCCTCGATGACACGACCGTCGCGCTTGGTGCGCGAGTCGGCCACGACGATGCGGTAGTAGGGCGCACGGATCTTGCCGAGGCGCTTGAGACGGATCTTGACAGCCACGATTCTCCTGAATGTGTGGAAAGTGATTGAACCGGTCGCCTGGAGCGTGGGGTGCACACCCGGCGGAAGCTCTGAAGGAGGACATCACGCTGGATAGAGGGTCGAGCGTGTGGTCCAGCCCTCTATTCTGCCAGATGACGAACCATGCCGTGAACCAAGGGGGTGCGGCGGGTCCCCGTGTCAGACTGTGCCCATGACGGTGCCCTTCGCGACATCCGCCCGATCGTCCGTCGGTCTCGAGTGGGAACTGATGCTCGCCGATACCGCGACCGGAGACCTCATCCCGCGCGGGCCCGAGCTTCTCGCCGCGCTCGAGGAGCGAACGACGCTGGAGCGCTACACGGTGACCGGAGAGCTGCTGACCAACACCGTCGAGTTGACCAGCGGTATCGGCGACACGGTCGCCGCCGCCGTCGACGACATCGCCGACGCGATCGCCGAAGTGCGCACCTACACCGACCCGCACGGCATCGATCTGCTGTGCGCCGGCAGCCATCCGTTCGCGCAGTGGTACGACCAGAGCGTCACCGACAAGACCCGATACCACAAGCTCATCGAGCGCACCCAGTGGTGGGGTCGCAACATGATGATCTGGGGCATCCACGTGCACGTCGGCGTCGACGACGTCGACAAGGTGTTCCCGATCATCAACGCCCTCGCCGTCTACCTGCCCCACCTCCAGGCGCTGTCGGCGTCGAGTCCGTTCTGGGCGGGTGACCGCACCGGGTACGCATCGAACCGCGCCCTCGTCTTCCAGCAGCTGCCCACCGCGGGACTCCCCTGGCCGCTGCACGACTGGAGCGAGTTCGAGGGCTACCTCGACGACATGGTGAAGACGGGCGTGATGGAGGACGCCACCGAGGTGCGGTGGGACATCCGCCCGGCCCCCCGCTGGGGCACGATCGAGGTCCGTGCCTGCGACGGGATGTCGACGCTCCCGGAGCTCGCCGCGGTCGCCGCGCTCGTCCAGGTGCTGGTCGAGCACTTGTCGCGACGCCTCGACGCGGGGCTTCCGCTCGAGACGATCCAGCCCTGGTTCATCCGCGAGAACAAGTGGCGGGCTGCCCGGTACGGCCTCGAGGCCCGCGTGATCGTGGATCACCTGGGCACGCAGCGCCCCGTCGTGGAACACCTCCGCGAAACCCTGGAGGAGGTCGGGGACATCGCCGTCGAGCTGAAGTGCGCCCGCGAGCTCGAAGGGATTCAGACCATCCTCAGCGATGGCGCGAGCTACTCGCGTCAGCTCGCGATCGCCGAAGCCGCGGACGGGGACCTCCGTGAGGTCGTACGTCACCTCGTGGGCGAGTTCCGTTCGGGCCCCACCCTGCGCGAGCACCTCGCCGCGCTCGGCCACTGATCCTGCGCAGACGTGTGAGTGCGCGGATGCGGCGGCCCGCACGCGGGCCCACGCGCCCGGAGACTCCGGGCGACGCGCCGGCGGCGCGTGCAGGTGACGTGGGGACTGTGGCTTCCGATGTCAGCCGCGGCCGAGCATCTTCTGCAGCTCGGCGAGGTCCGCCTCGGTCGGCGCGCCCTTCGCGCCACCGCCGCCGAGCCCGAAGCCGGATCCGGTCGGCGCCTCCGCGGCCTGAGCTGCGATGCCGGCGTTCTCTGCGGCGCGCTTCGCCGGATTGCCCGAACGCGAGCCCTTGGCTTTCTGCTGCTTGCCGCGCTTGGACGACGTGCCCGGACGCCCGGCGCCCGGGATCGGACCCATGCCGGGGATGTTCGGCACGCCGCCGCGGGCGACGGTCTTCATCATCTTCGCGGCCTGGTCGAATCGCTGCACGAGCTGGTTGACGTCGGTCACGGTCATGCCCGAACCCCGCGCGATGCGCAGTCGGCGCGAGCCGTTGAGGAGCTTCGTGTTGCGGCGCTCGGCAGGCGTCATCGAGCGGATGATCGCCTCGGTGCGATCGATCTCGCGCTCGTCGAAGTTCTCGAGCTGATCCTTCATGGACCCCATGCCCGGGAGCATCCCGAGCATCTTCTTCATGGAGCCCATCTTGCGCATCTGCTGCATCTGCGCAAGGAAGTCCTCGAGGGTGAAGGTCTCGGTCGCGAGCTTCTCGGCGACCTTCAGCGCCTCCTCCTCGTCGAACGCCTGCTGTGCCTGCTCGATGAGGGTGAGGATGTCGCCGAGGTCGAGGATGCGCGACGCCATGCGGTCGGGGTGGAACGCCTCGAGGTCGTCAAGACCCTCACCCGTCGACGCGAAGATGATCGGGCGTCCGGTCACCGACGCCACCGACAGAGCGGCGCCACCACGGGCGTCGCCGTCGAGCTTCGAGAGCACGACACCGGTGAAGTCGACGCCGTCCTGGAACGCCTTCGCCGTGTTGACGGCGTCCTGACCGATCATCGCGTCGATGACGAAGAGGACCTCGTCGGGATCGGTCGCCTTGCGGATGTCCGCGGCCTGCTTCATGAGCTCGCTGTCGACACCGAGCCGGCCGGCGGTGTCGATGATGACGACATCGTGCTGCTGGCGGCGGGCGACCTCGACGCCGTCCTTGGCGACCTTGACCGGGTCGCCGACGCCGTTGCCCGGCTCGGGAGCGTAGATCGCGGCACCGGCGCGCTGGGCGACGACCTGCAGCTGGTTGACGGCGTTGGGCCGCTGGAGGTCGGCGGCGATGAGAAGCGGCGTGTGGCCGTCCTTTTCGAGCATCTTCGCGAGCTTGCCCGCGAACGTCGTCTTTCCGGAGCCCTGGAGGCCCGCGAGCATGATGACGGTCGGCGGGTTCTTGGCGAACTGCAGGCGACGCTGCTCGCCGCCGAGGATCGCGATGAGCTCCTCGTTGACGATCTGCACGACCTGCTGGGCCGGGTTCAGAGCCCGGTTGACCTCGTCGCCGAGCGCACGCTCGCGCACCTTGGCGGTGAACTCCTTGACGACGGGCAGCGCCACGTCGGCGTCGAGCAGGGCGCGCCGGATCTCGCGGACCGTTCCGTCGACATCCGCGGGCGTGAGCTTGCCCTTGGTGCGGAGGTTGCGGAAGGTCTCGGTGAGCCGGTCGGAGAGGGTGCCGAAAGTCGCCATGATCCCCCGATTCTACGGGAGCGCGCCACATGCTTCGCCGTGCGGTGTCGCCTCGTCCTCGACGCCCGGTTCGTTCAGCTGCGAGCACCCTCCGGTGCCCGCTCATAGCCGTACGGGGTGAGCGTGAGCTCTGCCTGACCACCAGTGAGAGCGCGCAGGTCGAGCACGTACCGCGCGAGCTCCGCGTCCGGAACGATCGCAACGACGCGGGTGCGTCCGTCTGCGTCCGTCTCAGACTGGACCACGCGACCTCGGCGTCCCGACAGGTCCGTCAAGACCTGCCCCTGCTCAGCCGCAGGCACGAGGACGACGACCGTGGAAACGGGTTCGAGCAGAACGGCACCCGCTTGCGCGAGCGCCGCCCTGACACCCATGGCCGCGGCGGTGCGGAAGGCCATCTCCGAGGAGTCGACCGAGTGCGATTTGCCGTCGTACAGCTCGACGCGAACGTCGACGACCGGGTGCCCGAGCGTGCCTCCGGCAGCAAGCGCGTCACGTGAGCCCTTCTCGACGGCCGGGATGTACGAGCGGGGAACGGCACCGCCGACGACGGAGTCGACGAACTCGAAACCCCCTCCGGGAGCAAGCGGGGAGACCCGCAGCATGACGACTGCGAACTGCCCGTGTCCGCCAGACTGCTTCTTGAGCTTCCCCTCGGCCACCGCGCCGTGCGCGATCGTCTCCCGGTAGGCGACCGGCGCCGGGCCGGTCGTGACATGCACGCCGAGCACGCGAGCGAGCCGCTCGACGGCGACGGCCACATGCGTGTCGCCGAGTCCGCGCAGGATCGTGTCGGGCCCGACGCGATCCACGACGAGCGTGGGGTCCTCGGCGAGGAGGCGGCCGAGCGCTGTCGTGAGCTTCGTGTCGTCCGACTGCGACACCGGCTGCAGGCTCATCGCGAACACCGGCGGCCGGGCGGGCAGGCGCGCGGGGCGGGCGTTCATCTGAGGCCGACTCCACAGCAGCGAACCCGAAGGCGTGCCGGCGAGCTTCGCGACGGCGCCGATCTCACCTGCTCGCAGCGCGTCGACCGGCAGGTGGTCGGCCCCCCGAAGCCGGAACAGCGCCGGCATCCGCTCCTCGACGCCCGTCGTGGCGTTGCGCAGGCGATCACCGGGTCGCAGGACGCCGGAGAGCACCTTGAGCATCGCGATCTGACCCACGAACGGGTCTGCCACGGTGCGGAACACGTGGACCAGCTTGTCGCCCGTAGGCTCGGGTGCGACGCTGTGCTCGCTGCCTCCCCCGCCGTCTTCGTCGACGCCGAGAATGATGCTGCTGTCACGCTGCGACACGGCGGGGGCGAGCTCGCACAGGAGATCGAGCACGCGGTCGACGCCCGCCCCGGTCATGGCGGAGCACACGACGACGGGCACGCCGTCGCGGGCGGCCACGGTGCGGGCGAGCGTGCGCCCGAGTTCGGCTGCCGCCGGCTCGCGTCCCTCGAGGTACGCCTCGAGCTGGTCGTCGTCCCGCGACACGATCTCCTCGGTGACCGCCTGATGCAGGCGATGCTCCTCCTCTGCGAGGTCGGCGGGCACCGGTTCTTCGTGCCGGCCGCCGTCGGCGTCGTAGAGCACGGCCTGCTCCGTGAGGACGTCGGCGACGCCCTGGAACGACTGCGCCTCCCCGACGGGCAGCTCCAGCGTCCAGATGCGGTCGCCGAACTCGCCGCGGAGCTGGTCGAGCACTCCCCGGAACGACGCTCGCGCGCGGTCCTCCTGCGTCACGACGACCACCCGAGCCACGCCCGCGCCCTCCGCGGCGGCCCACGCGGTCCGGGCGCCGGCGGTCACGCCGTCGATGGCGCTGACCACGAGCACCGCCACATCGGCGACCGCGAGCGCGGCGTCCACGGCGCCCGCGAAGTCCGGGTGCCCGGGTGTGTCCAGGAGGGTGACTCCGCAGTCCGCGTCGCCGACACGCCACGACAGCCACGCGGGTGTCAGCCCGAGCGTCGTATGCCGCGCGATCTCCTCGGGTTCGTGATCGCACACGGTCGTGCCCTGCTCGATCGCCCCCCGCCGCGAGATCGCTCCCGAACGGTGCAGCAGCGCCTCCGCCAGCATCGTCTTGCCCGATCCCGTCGCGCCGATGAGGGCGACGGAGCAGTGCATGGAGAGTGCGGATGCCGATTCCACGATGACCTCCCACGACGATGTGCGCTGGGCACCATCGTGCACCGTCTCCGATCCGGCTGCCAGAGGACTCCGGAGGAACGCCGTCCAGCGGGTGGTCAGTCGGCGGGACCGAGCTCCTGGAAGAGCGTGAGCTGCAGCCCGGCGGGGCCGCGCAGGCGCGCGTTGACCGAGCGCCAGGGCGTCTCGCGCGCGGATGCCTCGATCTCGGCGCCCGCGTCGGCCAGCCGTGACGCGGTGGTCGCGGTGTCGGCCACCTCGAGGGCCAGACGGATCCGGTCGCTCGGAGCATCGCCGTCGGTCTCGACGCGGTCGATGAAGTCCACCTGGGCGGGATTGGCGATCTCGAGCGTCGCGCGACCGGCCGCGAGGATCGCGACTCGCGCGCCGCCGTCCGCCTCGTACGCCTCGGCCTGCGGCATTCCGACGACGTCGCGATAGAACGCGAGGGTCTGGTCGAACGCCGCCGCCTGCACCACGACGCGAAGCTGAGCGACGTCGCCGACCGGAGCCGTCGACGAGACGGGTGACGCCGCGTCGGCCGCGAGGGAGAGGAAGCGGACGAGCGACGTGCGTCCGGCGCCGTCGTGCGCCCACGCCTCGATGGCGGCGAGCACCGCGCCGCCCCACGCCGCTCCGGCGACCTCGGAGCGAACGCGGTCGGCGCCGCCGAGCAGCAGGCGAGCAGCGACCGCTCGCGCCACACGCGCTCGCCGCAGCGCGGCATCGCGCTCGTACTCCGCCTCCAGACCCATCGCACCGGCGTTCACGATCCCGAGGGCGAGGCTGTCGGGCGCGAAGGACTCGGCGATGCCCAGCGTCGCGGCGCGAACGGCGGCGGGGGCATCCGTTCCATCCGCTTCTTCGAGGCGCTGCTCGAAGACCGTGAGCCTTTCGTCGAGTCCTGCCCAGAGCACGTCCGACTTCGATGAGAAGTAGTTGAAGAAGCTGGATCGGCTGACTCCGGCACGACGGGCGATGTCGACGATCGACGTCTGCTCGTACCCCTGCTCGAGGAAGAGCTCGCAGGCGGCCTCGGCGATGGTCTCGCGCGACGACGCCTTGGGGCGCCCCGCGCGCGGCTCGGTGGACATGAAGCCCACCCTATTGGCCGCTTTCGGCGCGCGCCCGGCGATGCCAGGGGATCGGCGTCACCGCGCACGGCGGATGTATTGTTGGACGCGATCCATCAATCGCCACCAGCGAACAGCGAAGGAGCACGATGCTCGACATCCAGACCGTCGGCCTCTCCCCCGACTACGTGCCGTATCTCGACGGCTGGGCGCTGCAGCGCAGCCTTCACGCCGACATCGTCGCGGGGACCCGGTCCGACACGCTCCTGCTGCTCGAGCACGAGCCGGTCTACACCGCGGGGGCGCGCACCGCGCGCCACGAGCGGCCGACCGACGGCACGCCGGTCGTCGACGTCGACCGCGGCGGCAAGATCACGTGGCACGGACCCGGCCAGCTGGTCGGCTACCCGATCGTCCGCCTCGCCGAGCCGGTCGACGTGGTCGCCCATGTGCGCCGGCTGGAACAGCTGCTGATCGACGCGCTGCACGAGTTCGACGTCGACGGCTACCGGGTCGAAGGACGCAGTGGAGTGTGGGTGCGGCGCCCGCTCGGCGAGGACAAGGTCGCGGCCATCGGCGTGCGCGTGCAGCGTGGGGTCACGATGCACGGCTTCGCGCTGAACTGCGACAACTCGCTGGCAGGGTTCCGCGGGATCATCCCGTGCGGGATCACGGATGCCGGGGTCACGACCGTCAGCGAGATCGTCGGCGCCGACATCTCCCCGAGCGACGTGATCGACACCGTGTCACGGGTCTTCGCCGACGACTTCGCGGGGGTGCCGGCATGAGCGCCTGTGGCACGCCGGGCTCGGCATCCGCCCCCTCGTCCGCTCCCGACGGGCGCAAGCTGCTTCGTCTCGAAGTCCGTAACGCGCAGACGCCGATCGAGCGCAAACCGGAGTGGATCAAGACCCGGGCCAAGATGGGGCCGGAGTACCAGGCGCTGCACTCGCTCGTGAAGACCGAGGAGCTGCACACGGTCTGCCAGGAAGCAGGCTGCCCGAACATCTACGAGTGTTGGGAGGACCGGGAGGCGACGTTCCTCATCGGCGGCTCGCAGTGCACCCGCCGGTGCGACTTCTGCCAGATCGACACCGGCAAGCCCGCCGACTACGACACCGACGAGCCCCGCCGCGTCGCCGAGAGCGTCGTACGCATGAACCTGCGCTACGCCACGGTCACCGGCGTCGCCCGCGACGACCTGCCCGATGGAGGCGCATGGCTGCACGCCGAGACGGTGCGCGCCATCCACGCCGCGAACCCGAACACGGGCGTCGAGATCCTCGCGACCGACTTCAACGGCGACCCGTCGCTGCTCGGCGAGGTGTTCGACAGCCGCCCCGAGGTGTTCGCGCACAACGTCGAGACGGTGCCCCGCATCTTCAAGCGCATCCGCCCTGCGTTCCGGTACGAGCGCTCGCTCGACGTCCTCACGCAGGCCCGGGATGCCGGCCTCATCACCAAGTCGAACCTGATCCTCGGCATGGGTGAGGAACCGGAAGAGGTCGTGCAGGCTCTCGAGGACCTGCACGCGGCGGGCACCGACATCATCACGATCACCCAGTACCTGCGGCCCTCGCCTCGCCACCTGCCGGTGGCGCGTTGGGTCAAGCCGCAGGAGTTCGTCGAGTTCAAGGAGGAGGCCGAGCGCATCGGGTTCCTCGGCGTACTGGCCGGACCGCTCGTGCGCTCGTCGTATCGCGCGGGCCGCCTCTGGGCGCAGTCGATGATCTCGAAAGGCCGCGAGGTTCCGTCCCATCTCGCTCACATCGCGGAGGACGTGCACGTCGACCGCGGGTTCGCGCAGGCGGTCTGAGGGCGGGCGGACGCTAGTCGGCGCTCGTCACCGACAGCACGCCGCCGTCGGAGTCGAGGTTGACGAGCAGCACGTCGTCGGTGGCGTCGGGGTCGAGTGCGTACTCGAGAACGGCGAACGGGTCGGAGCCGCCGTGCTCGTCGGCGAGGATCGTCATGCTCATCAGCTGCAGCGAGCGGATCACGTCGATGTGCACATCGCCCGAGATGTCGACGAGCGTGTCTTCGAGCGCGTCGCCGAGCGCCTCCTGCTGCTGCAGGATGTACTCGGTCACTTCGCTGGTGCGGTCGCTCAGCTCGTTCACCATCGCATTGCGGGCGCTGCGGTCGATGTCCTCGATCGCGGAGATGAGCGCTGCGGCCACGTCGAGAGCCGCCTCCGAGACGTCGTCCTGGTCGGGAGCCGTGAGATCCACCGTGACGGACTGGTCTCCCAGTTCGACGTTCTCCGACCAGAAGATCGATCCGTCAGGCCCCGATTCGAGGAGTCCGAAGTAGTCGTGCTCGATCGCCATGACCCCATGAAACCGCAACGAGCGCGTCCGCGATAGTCCGACCCCGGCATGGCGCGGATTCGGTCGGATCTCCACCGCGATTCAGTCGACGAGGGATGCCGCGAAGACGTGCGGAGTGAAGCCCGTGAGGTCGCCGATGCCCTCGCCCTGGCCGAGCAGCTTGACCGGGATCCCGGTGCGCTCCTGCACGGCGAGGACGAAGCCGCCCTTCGCCGATCCGTCGAGCTTCGTGAGGACGAGGCCGGTGACGCCGGCGTGCTCGAGGAACGCCTGCGCCTGCATGACGCCGTTCTGTCCGGTCGTCGCATCGAGCACGAGGAGCACCTCGCTGATGGGCGCCTGCTTCTCGATGACGCGCCGGATCTTGCTGAGCTCGTCCATGAGCCCGCCCTTGGTGTGGAGGCGTCCGGCGGTGTCGACGAGCACGATCTCGGTACCGGTGCTCTTGGCGTACTCGATCGTCTGGAAGGCGACGGATGCCGGATCCTGGCCCTCCTGCTGCGGCCGGACGATCGTCGCGCCGCCGCGCTCCGCCCACGTCGCGAGCTGGTCGACCGCCGCGGCCCGGAACGTGTCGGCTGCGCCCACCACCACCGATCGGCCGTAGCGCTGCAGGAACTTCGCGAACTTGCCGATCGTCGTCGTCTTCCCGACGCCGTTGACCCCGACGACCAGCACGACGGCCGGTCGCTCGGTGAGACGCAACGTGGTGTCGAACTTCGCGAAGTGCTCCTCGAGGGTCTCCTTCAGCATCCGCTGGAGGTCCCTCGGGTCGGTGGTGCGGTAGCGCTCCACCTTCTCGCGCAGCTCGTCCACGATGCGCTCCGTGATGTCGGGGCCGAAGTCCGCGGTGAGCAGCGCGGTCTCGAGGTCTTCCCACGTCGTCTCGTCGATGGTCGGCTTGACGAACATTCCGCGCAGCGCGCGTCCGAGCGACCAGGAGCTCTCTGCCATGCCTCTAAGCCTAGGGTCCGCTCACGAGGCCACGCGCTCTGCGATGCGCTGGCCGACCACGGCCGACACGCCGTCCTGCCGCATCGAGACGCCGTAGAGCGCGTCGGCGATCTCCATCGTGCGCTTCTGATGCGTGATCACGATGAGCTGGCTCGAGGCGCGCAGCTGCTCGAAGACGCCGAGGAGGCGCCCGAGATTCGCGTCGTCGAGGGCGGCCTCGACCTCGTCGAGGATGTAGAACGGGCTCGGGCGGGCCTTGAAGATCGCGGTCAGCAGCGCCACCGCCGCAAGCGACCGCTCGCCGCCCGACAAGAGTGAGAGCCGCTCGATCTTCTTGCCCACGGGCCGGACGGCTACCTCGATCCCCGTGGTGAGGGGCGAGTCCGGATCCGTGAGCGCGATCGAGCCGGTGCCCCCAGGGAAGAGGATCGGGAACACCTCGCCGAACGCCACCTTGGTGTCTTCGAACGCAGCGAGGAAGATCGTCTGCATGCGCTCGTCGAGCTCTTCGATGATCGTGAGCAGGTCCTTGCGCGTCTGGGTGAGATCGGCCAGCTGCTCCGTCATGAACTTATGACGCTGCTCGAGCGCTTCGAACTCCTCGAGCGCGAGCGGGTTCACCCGGCCGAGCTGCGCCAGCTTGCGCTCGGCCTCCTGCAGGCGTCGGCGCTGCTGCGGGCGATCGTAGGGAACGGTCCCCACGCCCCCTCCAGGCGCCGCCGGCGCGTCGCCCGGAGGCCCGGGCCGCGTGGGCCCAGCTGCGCCCTCGGGGGCGCCCGCATCTCGGAGCGGCTGAGCGACCGGATCGACGGGAACGGGCTGATCCGGACCATATTCCGAAACAAGAATGTTCTCGTCGAGTCCCAGCTCAGACTGCACCCGCTCGAGAAGGCCGGTGACATGGAGACGCTTCTCGTGAATCTGCAGCTCCAGGCTGTGAACGCTCTCCGTCAGCCCTGCCAGCCGCTCCCGCACCCCGCTCTCCTGTGCGCGGAGCTCGGCGAGCTCGGCCGTCACCGCCGTGCGCTCCGACTCCGCAGCGGCGAGCTCGGCACGGGCCTGCGCGAGGGAACGGTCGACCGAGTCGATGACGGCGGGCAGATGCCCCGCGACGCCCGCGGCGATCTCGCGCTGCGCGCGACGGACCACGGCGCGGCGCGCCGCCTCTGCCGCCGCATCGCGCTCACGTTCACGCTGGCGCTCGAGCGCCACCACCCGCGCTTCGCCCGCCCGGATTCGTTCGCGGAGCGTCTCGACGTCGAGGCGAGAGCGCATCTCGCCGTCGCGAGCCTCTTCGAGCGCCGCGAGCATGCCCTCGCGCGCGGAGGCGTCCAGGATCGGACGCGGGGCTTCGAGTGCCGAGGTCAACTGGTCGTCTGCGGACCGCGCCGACGCCTCGGCCTCCGCGACGGCCGCGGCCGCCTGGGCGAGCCCCGCGGCGAGTCGATCGCACTCGGCGACGGCGGCCTCATGCCGGAGCGTCGCCCGGTTGACCTGCTCGGCGTGGGCCGCAAGAGCGGCGTCGTGCTCGCGAAGGGTCGCGAGCGCGGTCTTCGTGCGCAGGCGCGCCGACTCGAGCTCGCGCGTCGCGTCGGCCAGCGCGGCGCGCAGCGAGTCCGCCACGACGGCGATCTCGTCGCGGCGGTCGGCCGCGGCATCCCGTTCCGCCGCGAGCTCCAGTCGCGATCGCGAGGCCCCCGCGCCCGCGCGGAGCGAGTACTCGGTGTACACCTCGCCGCGGCGGGTGACGAGGGTGATCGGGCCGCCCAGCTCGGCATTCGCCAACGCGGGACCGGCGTCGCGCGCGGTATCGAGATCGTCGGCCACCATGACGTACGACAGCAGGGCGAGCACGCCCTCAGGAGCCGTCACGACCTCTCGTGCCGGCACCACACCGCGCAGCGACGGGAACGGCGGACCCATCACGCTCGCGGTGGCGATCACGATGTCGACGACACCGGCTTCGGCATCGCGCGCGGCGTCCGCCAACGTGAACGCGCTGTCGCGGTCTTCGACGAGGACGCCTTCGGCGATCGGTCCCAGCACCGCCGCGATCGCGGCCTCGAACCCCGGCTTGACCTGCACGGCGTCGCCGACCAGCCCGCGGACGCCGTCGCGCCCGTCCGCGATCAGCGACGAGGCGCCGTTCTTCACATCGAGCGCCCGGCTCAGCGCTGCCGTCTGCGCCGTAAGCGCCTCACGTTCGCGTTCCGCGGCGTGCAGGCGCTCACGGAGCGAGGAGACCGTGGCCTCGGACTCCGAGGCGTCGCGCTGCGCCCGGTCGTACGCCGCTGCGTGATCGGCCGAGGACTCCTCGGGAACGAGGTCGGGGTCGACGCCGGCGAGGATCTCCTCGGCCTCCGCACGGCGTGCGAGCGCGGCATCCAGCGCCTTCTGCTGACGCTCGACCGCGGCGCGCACGGCAGCGAGAGCGGATGACGCAGCCTCCGCGGTACCGCGCAGCGCGGTGATGCGCATGTCGTGGTCCGAGACCAGCGCGCTCTGCGCGGCGATGTCGACGTCGAGCGCGTCGAGTTCGGCGCGGGCGCGCACGACGCCGCGCGCCGCCTCGGCGGCGGAATCCTGTGCGGCGCCGAGGCCGTCCGACACGACGTCGATCTCGGCGCGTGCCTCGTCGATCATCGCCTGCGAGACCGTCGTCAACTCGATGCGGTCCTCGTCCTCGGCGTCGCCCAGGAGTGCGAGTCGCTGACCGGCCAGGGCGTACAGACCGCGCAGGCGCTCCTGCACCCGCTCGAGCCCGAACGCCACGCGGCGCGCCTGGTCCACGCTCTCGGATCGCTGGTCGCTCTCGAGCTGCTCGATGCGCACGCGAGCGTTGTCGAGCCGATCCTGCAGCACCATGCGCTCGGCATGCCGCTCCTGCTCGCTGTGCGCGTGCGAGGCGAGCTCGGCGCGGAGGCCCACGATCTCGTCGGCGAACAGACGGGCCTTCGCGTCGCGCACGACCGCGGCGATCGTCGCCGCTTCACGGGCGATCTCGGCCTGACGCCCCAGCGGCTTGAGCTGCCGGCGCAGCTCTCCCGCGAGGTCGCTGAGCCGCGTGAGGTTCGCCTCCATCGCGTCGAGCTTTCGCAGGGTCTTCTCTTTGCGACGGCGGTGCTTGAGGATGCCGGCCGCCTCCTCGATGAAGCCACGGCGGTCTTCGGGCGTCGCCTGCAGCACGCTGTCGAGGCGACCCTGTCCGACGATCACATGCATCTCGCGACCCAGCCCGGAGTCGCTCAGCAGCTCCTGCACGTCCAGCAGGCGGCAGGACTCGCCGTTGATCGCGTACTCGCTGGAGCCGTTGCGGAACAGCGTGCGGCTGATCGTGACCTCGGAGTACTCGATCGGAAGGGCGCCGTCGCTGTTGTCGATCGTGAGCTGCACCTCGGCCCGGCCGAGCGGCCCGCGCGTCGCGGTGCCGGCGAAGATGACGTCCTCCATCTTCCCGCCGCGGAGCGTCTTGGCGCCCTGCTCCCCCATCACCCACGCGAGCGCGTCGACGACGTTGGACTTGCCGGAGCCGTTGGGACCGACGATGCAGGTCACGCCGGGTTCGAGGGCGAAGGTCGTCGGCTGGGCGAACGACTTGAACCCTTTGAGCGTCACGCTCTTCAGGTGCATGGATTCGCCTTCCACCCCGGTCGTTTACCCGCCTACGCTACCCGAGCAAGCCTCCGCTGCCGGGAGGACCGGCCGAGCGGCATCCGGATGCCGCGACACGCCATGAGATCACCGAATCTGCGAGAAAGCTTGACGCGGGTATCCCGCACCCGCTAACGTCACTCTCTGCGTCTGAAGTCGAGAAAGGAGGTCCCCCGATGATGCTGATGACTCCAACCGGAATCGCCGCCCGTGATGGCGGAGCGATTCGTGCCGTCGCGTCGGGGACCGTCTCCTTCGGCGCTGTGCTGAGCGGCCGCTTCCCCGCCGCCATCTGATCCCCGCAGGGGACGAGTCTGCCCGTTTTCGGGCGACGACCGTCTGCTGCGCCGCACCCGCTTCGCGGTGCTGAGCGCTCTCCCCCTGCAACCACCTCCCGTCGTGCTGCGGCACGGCATCCCCCGCCTCCGGCGCCTGCCCGAGGCATCCCTTCCACAACCGGAAAGAACGCTCATGAATACTCTCCTTGCGCCGCAGCGCCGCTCGGGCCTTCCCGATACGCTGCGGCTCCCGAGCCGCGACACCCGCACATCGCTCCTGGACCGCCTCGCCCTTCACCTGGGTGTGCGGCTGCTGCTGTGGAGCACCCGCACGCCGCGGCTCGCGGACGACCGCCGCCGGCACGCTCAGACGTACCGGCATCAGGAGGCCACCGCGCAGCGTGAACGCGCCTACCTCCGCGAGGCCAGCCTCGCTCCCCGGCCGTGACGGCCACCGGGTCCGCCGCCCGCATGCGGGCGGCGGACCCCCACCCCCGACCACACGACATGCAAGGACGCACTGACATGACCACCCTCACGGGGCTCGAGTTCCGCCCCCTCGTCGTACCCGCCTCCATCGACGCACCGGATGCCGCCGACTTCGTGGAGATGGTGCGCGTGCGCAACCTCATCTACCGCGAGATCTCCGGGCACGACGACCACGGGATCACCGCGGACGAGCTGCTCCCCCACTACCGGCCTTCCGAATACGAGACCCGGCTCAGCTGGGTGATCGTCGACGTCGGCGCGATCGTCGGCCGCGTCGGCCTCGACGTCCCGCACGAGGACGGCTCGACCGCCGCGTTCTGGCTCATCGAGCTGCTGCGCGAGACGTGGGGCCGTGGCATCGGATCCGCGGCCTACGAGCTCGTCGAGCGCACCGCCCGCGAACACGGTCGCACCGTGCTGCAGTCGTGGGCTGAGCACCCGGCCGCGCCCGGCCCGCAGCTCGCACCGCCCACCGGCTTCGGCGAGATCCCCGAGGACCACGTCGCCCGGTTCTACCTCCGGCACGGATACAGGCTCGAACAGGTCGAGCGCAACAGCGCCTTCGACCTGACGGGCTCATTCGCCGGCGTCGAGCGACTCCTCGCCGAGGCGCAGGCCGCATCGCCCGCCTACCGCGTCGTCCAGTGGTCTGCGCCGACCCCCGACGAGTATGTCGCCGGCTACGCCTGGATGAAGTCCCGCATGTCGACGGATGCCCCCGCCGCGGCCCTCGAATTCGACGAGGAGACGTGGGATGCTGCGCGCATCGCCGAGCACGACGGGCGATACACCTCGTCCGGGCGCACGATCCTGGTCACGGCGGCACAGCACATCGAGACCGGTGCGCTGTGCGCGTTCAACGAGCTCGTGATCGGCAAGGATCACACCGAGGCGACGCACCAGGAGGACACCTTGGTCCTCAAGGAGCACCGCGGGCACAAGCTCGGAACGCTCGTGAAGTGCGCGGGGCTCCTGTCGTGGCGCGAGATCGCGCCGGACTCGAAGCGCGTCATCACCTACAACGCAGAGGAGAACCGGCCGATGCTGGACATCAACGAGGCGATCGGCTTCGTGCCGATCGCGTACGAAGGTGCATGGAAGAAGGTGCTCGATGACTGACCTGGCCGAAACCGGCGTCGTGACCGTCCAGCGGATCGTCGTCCCCGAGACGGCGGACGCCCCGGATGCCCGCGTGTTCCTCGAGATGGTGCGGATCGACAACGCGGTCTGCCTCGAGGACGCCGGACACGACTACCTGCACGAGGAGCCCGACGAGGTGCTCGGGTTCTGGCAGGACCAGACCGACTGGACGCAGCTCGGCTTCGCCGCACTGCGGGCTGACGAGGTGCTCGGGGCCGTGAAGCTCATGATCTCGAACGAGGCGGATGCCAGCACGATCGAGTTCGACCTGATGATCGATCCGCCGCACCGCGGTCGTGGTCTCGAGGAGCGGCTCCTCGCCGAGGTCGAGCGGGAGGCGCGCGAGCGCGGCCTCGCCACGATCCAGACATGGACACTGCATCGACCGGATGCTGCGGGCCCGCGCCTTCAGCCCTCCACGGGTTGGGGCGCCGTCCCTGCCGACGACGCGCAGACGAAGTTCCAGCTGGCGAGCGGCTTCACGCTCGAGCAGGTGGAGCGCAACAGCGTGTTCGATCTGACCGGCGACCTCGCCCTCGTGCAGCGCATGCTCGCGGACGCCGTCGCGGTCGCGGGTGAGGAGTACCGGCAGATCCAGTGGACGTCGCCGACGCCGCCGGAGTACGTCGACGGGTTCGCCTACGCGCTGTCCCGCATGTCCACCGACGTGCCGGCCGGCGGCCTCGTCATCGACGAGCAGCACTGGGACGCGGCGCGGGTCGAGCGCCGCGATGCCCGTCTCAAGGCACAGGGGCTCACTGTCTCGGTCGCGGCCGTGCTCCACGTGCCGACGGGGCGGGTCGCCGCATACAACGAGCTCGTGATCGGCGAGGACCGCTCCGGCGCGACGCAGCAGTACGGCACGCTCGTCGTGAAAGAGCACCGCGGCCATCGCCTCGGAACGATCGTCAAGTGCGCGAACCTGCTGCGCTGGCGCGACCTGGTACCGGAGTCGCCGCGGGTCTCGACGTTCAACGCCGAGGAGAACCGCCACATGCTCGACATCAACGAGTCCATCGGCTTCGTGCCCGCCTCGTACGCCGGCGCATGGAAGAAGGTGCTCGAACTCTGATCTCCGGCGTCCGCCGGAGTCGACTCAGTCGTGTGCCGTGCTCGGTTCGTCCACACCCGGGCGCGGCACTCGCTGGCAATGCGCACAGAAGTGACTCGAGCGATTCGTGAACGACACGCGCACGATCGGTCGGCCGCACCGGGGGCACGGCTCTCCGGTGCGGCCGTACGCGTTGAGCGAGTGGGCGAAGTACCCCGCTTGCCCATTGACGTTGACGTACTGCGCGTCGAAACTGGTGCCGCCTTCTGCCAGCGCCTTATCGAGGACGTGGCGCACTTCGCCGAGCAGGCGGTTCACGGCGCGGGTCGGCAGAGCGCGGGCGGGCGTCTCGGGGTGTATGCGCGCGGCCCACAGCGACTCGTCGGCGTAGATGTTGCCGACTCCGCTGACGACCGTCTGGTCGAGCAGCACGCGCTTGATCGCCGAGTCCTTGCGCGCGAGGGCACGCCGGAACCCGGAATCCGAGAACGCCGGATCGAGAGGATCGCGTGCGATGTGCGCCACCTGCGCGGGGACGGATGCCTCGCCCCACCCGTGACCGCCGGGTGCGCCGTCGGGCGTGGCGATCAGGTCGTCGATCGCGAGCGAGCCGAACGTGCGCTGGTCGGCGAAGACGACCGAGAGCTCGCCGTGCGTCGGATGTGCGAGGTCGATGCGCACGCGCTCGTGCCGCTCAGCGGGGGCGCCCGGAGCACGCAAAAGCATCTGCCCGCTCATGCCGAGGTGGCCGATCACCGCCTCCTCGGAGGGAGTGCCATCAGCGTCCGACCGCAGCGGAAGCCACAGGAATTTGCCGCGCCGGGCGGCGGCGCTGACGACACGCCCGGTGAGCCGCGACTCGAAGTCGGAGCCGCCGCCGGTGTGTCGCGTCAGCGCGCGTTCGTCGAGCACGGTGACGCCCACCACGAGCGCGCCGGTCACGGCAGGGGCGAGGCCGGCGCGGACGACCTCGACCTCGGGAAGCTCAGGCACGCCCGCTGAGTGCGCGCCACGCCGTGAGCGCGGCCGCCATCTCGGCATGCTTCTTGCTCGTGCCCGCGCCCTCCGCCGAGAGTTCGCCCACCGTCACGGTCGCGGTGAAGCGCCGGTCATGGTCGGGTCCCGTCGAGGTGACTTCGTACGCGGGGGGCAGCAGCCCGGCGTGCGCGGCGAGCTCTTGCAGCGCCGTCTTCGGATCCATCGCCGCACCGTAGCGCTCCGGGTCCGCGAGCAGCGGCTCGACGAGCCGCAGCACGAGTCCGGTGGCGGCATCGGATCCGTTCGACAGGTATGTCGCCCCGAAGATCGCCTCCATGGTGTCGGCCAGGATCGAGTCCTTGTCGCGTCCGCCGGTGAGGATCTCGCCGCGGCCCAGCCTGAGGTGCGCACCCAGGCCGATGCCCCGGGCGATCTCGGCGAGAGCCACCGTCGAGACGACGCTGGCGCGCCGCTTCGCGAGTGCGCCCTCTTCGAGCTCGGGATGCCCGGTGAACAGACGCACCGTCACAGCCAGGCCGAGCACGGAGTCCCCGAGGAACTCGAGACGCTCGTTGTGCGGGACCTGTCCGTTCTCATACGCCCAGGAACGATGTGTCAGCGCCAGCGACAGAAGCTCGGGGTCGATATCGACTCCGAGCTTCTGTGTGAGGTCTGAGAGCGTGTTCCGCTCCGCTGCGACGTCTGTCACGTCAGACCGTGCGCGACGATCAGACGTCGGCGACCTTGCGGCCCTTGTACTCGAGGAACAGCTCGGTGCCCTGCGAGTCCGTGACGACCTTCGCCTGGTGCGGACGGCTGTAGACGGTCTTGCCGTTCTCGACGGTCTTGACGAGCGTGGGGGCCTCGGCCTTCCACTGCGCGCGACGCGAGCGAGTGTTGGAGCGGGAGACCTTCCGCTTCGGGGGGTTACCTGCCATGGCTAGCTCTCTTCTGTGTTCTCGACGCCGCTGTCAACCGCGGGGGCGCGGTGCATCGTCGTCGTGGCTCGTGGTGAAGTCCTGGAGCGCGGCCCATCGTGGATCGAGAGGCCCGCTCTGCGGCGTTCCGGCGTTCTCGGCCAGTCGCTCACCCGTGACCGGATCTAGTCCGGGGCAATCCGGCTGGCACACCGGCTGAAACGGAAGCGACAGGACGACCGCTTCCCTGACCAGAGTTTCAAGATCCACGTGGTCGTCTTGAACCTCGAAGTCAGTTTCTTCCTCCCCAGGATACGCGAAAAGCTCCTGAAACTCGACTTTGAGCCCTTCGGCGATGTCGATGAGGCAGCGACTGCAGATGCCGGCGTACTCGGTGTCGATTTCTCCGGACACGAGAATGCCCTCGTGCACCGACTCGAGGCGCACGTCGATGACGACCGGCTCGCCCTCGGCGACCGAGACGAGTCCCTCGCCCCACTTCTCGGGAGCAGGGGCCTCGATGGTGTGCTCGCGCATCTCTCCGGAACGGTGGGCGATGTCTCGGATCGGGAGGACGAACGGACCCGTCACATGCTTTCTGACCACGGTTCCAGCCTAGCCGCGGTTTCTGGTCAGATGCCGCGCGCGCCGGTGTCGAGGAATCGCGCCACGGCCGGCGGCACGAACGGCGACACGTCTCCCCCGAGCGACGCGACTTGCCGCACCAGCGAGCTCGAGACGAGGGCGTGCGCCGGATCGGGCAGCAGGAACACCGTCTCGACGTGCGCGAGGTGGCGGTTCACGATCGCCATCGGCGTCTCGTACGCCACATCGACCTGCGACCGGATGCCCTTGACGAGCACGCCGGCCCCGACATCCGTCGCGTAGTCCACCAGCAGGCCCATGCTCCACGAGGCGACGATCACGTCGCCCTCGATCTCGGCCTCCGCGATCGACTGCTCGAGCAGCGACTGGCGCTGCGCGATGGGGAGCATCGCCTCCTTGCCGGGGTTGTGCACGACCAGCACATGAAGCTCGTCGTACAGCGAGGCGGCGCGCCGGATCACGTCGAGATGACCGAGGGTCGGCGGATCGAACGATCCCGGGACGACGGCGATCCGGCTGCTCATGCGGTCCAGCCTAGTGGGCCGTCCCCAGGGCCTCCGACGCGTCAGTTCTTGGCGAGCGCCGCGCGCTCCGCCATGCCGACGTTGCGCTCGAGAGCGGCGGCGAGCCCGGGATGCCGCAGCAGTGCGGGATCCTCGGCGAGCAGCTTCTCGGCCGCCACCCGCGCTTCGGAGATGATGTCCGCGTCCTTCACGACCCGCAGCAGTCGCAGCGACGACCGTGCCCCGGACTGCGCATCGCCGAGCACATCGCCCTCGCCCCTCAGCTCGAGGTCGATCTCCGCAAGGGCGAAGCCGTCGAGGGTGGAGGCCACGGCTTCCACGCGCTCGCGGGCGGGGCTGCCGACCGGAGCCTCTGTCACGAGCAGGCAGAGCCCCGGGATTCCGCCGCGCCCCACGCGTCCGCGCAGCTGGTGCAGTTGCGACACGCCGAACCGATCGGCCTCGAGGATCGCCATCGTCGAGGCGTTCGGCACGTCGACGCCGACCTCGACCACGGTCGTCGCCACGAGCACATCGATGTCGCCACGGGCGAAGGCCTGCATGACCGCATCCTTCTCGTCCGACGGCATCTTGCCGTGGAGGACCTCGACGCGGATTTCCGAGAACGACGGATGCCGCGACAGCAGGTCGGCGACCTGGACGACGCCCCAGCGGGTCCGGCTCGCCTCGCCTCCCGTGTCGCCGGCGGGCTCGTCGGCGGTGTCGTCCTTGGTGAGCTTCTCGGCGTCGATGGCGGCGCACACGACGAACGCCTGCCGGCCCTGGGCGACCTCTTCGGCGACGCGCTCCCACACCCGCGCGAACCAGCCCGGACGTTCGGCGAGCGGCGCGACGAAGGTCTCGATGCCCGCGCGGCCGGCGGGCATGGTGCGGATGGTCGACACGTCGAGATCGCCGAACACCGTCATCGCCACAGTGCGCGGGATGGGCGTCGCGGTCAGCACGAGCGCATGGGGTGACGACCCCTTGGCGCGCAGCGACTCGCGCTGCTCCACGCCGAAGCGGTGCTGCTCGTCGACCACGACGAGACCGAGGTCGGCGAAGGTCGTGCTCTCGCTCAGGAGCGCGTGCGTCCCGACGACGATGAGCGCCTGTCCGGAGGCGGCGCGCAGCGCCGCCTTGCGGCGTTCGGCCGCCGGGAGCTGCCCGGTGAGGAGCGTGGGCATGAGCTCGGGGGCGAGCTTCGGCCCCAGCATCCGTGCGATCGACCGAACGTGCTGCGCGGCAAGGACTTCGGTCGGCGCGATCAGGGCGGACTGACCACCGGACTGCGCGACCTGGAGCATGGCGCGCAGCGCGACCAGCGTTTTGCCGGAGCCGACCTCGCCCTGGACGAGGCGGTTCATGGGCCAGTCGCCTTGCAGGTCGCGCGCGACGTCGTCGCCGACCGTGATCTGGTCGGGGGTCCGTGGGAACGGCAGGCCCTCGTCGAATCGCTCGAGCAGCGTTCCCGGAGCACGCTTGGTCGCCGACAGCGCACGGACGAACTGCCGCTGCTGCAGGAGCGCGACCTGCAGGACGAAGGCCTCCTGCATGCGCAGCGTGGCGCGCGCGGGGTCGATCTGCTCGAAGTCGGTGGGGCGGTGGATGTGTTCGATGGCGGACCGGGCCTCTATGAGGCCGTGCCGTGCGCGCAGCTCGTCGGTGAGCGGCTCGGGCACCTCGCCGAGTCCGTCGAGGACGAGTTCGACGATCTTCTGCAGCTGCCAGCTCGCGACCGTGCTCGTCGCCGGGTAGATCGGGATGGGCAGATTGGCGTTCGCCTGCACCTTCAGCCTCGCCGTGTCGGCATCTTCGAACAGCTCGTAGTCGGGGTGGGCGAGCTGCTGGACACCCTTGTAGATGCCCACCTTGCCCGCGAAGATCCCCTGCCTGCCCGGCTGCAGGTCACGCACGCGCCACGACTGGTTGAAGAACGTCAGCGACATCTCGCCGTTGCCGTCGCTGATCACGACCTCGAGCAGCGACCCGTTCCGGTTCTTCATGCGCCGCTCGCTGACGCGGCGAACCTCGGCGACGATGGTCACCGGCTCGCCGAGCGGCAGTGTCGAGATCGGCGTCAGCTCGCCGTGGCGCGCGTAGCGGCGGGGATAGTGGACCAGCAGATCGCCGACGGTCGTCATGCCGAATGCGCGCTCGAGGGCCGCCGCGGTCTTTCCGCCGATCGCGCCGCCGAGGCTCGAGTCGAGGGTGAAGGAGGCCACGCCACGAGTCTAGGAGCGACCGGCGACGTCCCGTGCGCTAGCCGAAGATGGACTCCACGATCTCGGAGAGGAACGCGCGCCCGTTGCGGTTCACCGTGGAGAGGTAGATCCAGACCCCGTCGCGCGCGACGATCATCTCCTCGGTGTCGGTCCCCTGTCCGGGGAGCACGCAGAACTCCGCACCGAAGTCATCCGACACCTGGCATGTGTAGCCCTGTGCGGGGAGGTCGGCGACCGCGGCGGTGACGGCCTCCGGCGTCGCGATGCTGATGAGCAGCAGCATTCCGGTCGCATCGCCGACGATCCAGTCACAGCCCAGCGCGAGCGTCGCGCCATCGGGAGCCGGCCGCACGAAGCCCTCACCGTTGCTCTGCAGCGTCATGTCACCGACCGCCGCCTGCCACGTCGCGGGCGTCGCGAGGTTGTTGCAGTCGGTCGGCAGCGCGACCGGTGCGGGCTCGGTCGGCGTCGGTGTCGACGACGGGCTCGGAGACGCCGAAGGCGATGCCGAAGTCGTCGGCGACGTCGTCGGAGATCCGCCGCCGCTCGCGCATCCCGCGAGCACGAATGCAGCCGCGACGAACGCGATCACCGCCGATGAAACCCTGGTCCCGCTGCGATTCATCTCGACCCCCATCGATTCCGGGCTCCCCCACTCGCGATCATAGGGGCGCGCACGACCGGGCCGCATGGGGCGGGCCGATATCGTGGGAGGGTGACGCGCATCATCGCCGGCCGTGCGGGCTCGCTCATGCTCGACGTGCCCGAGGCCGGCACCCGGCCCACGAGCGATCGTGTGCGCGAGTCCCTGTTCGGCGCACTGGAGTCCGCGGACGCTCTCCGCGGCGCCGCCGTGCTCGACCTCTATGCCGGCTCGGGCGCACTCGGGCTCGAAGCGGTCAGTCGCGGTGCGGCTTGTGCCGACCTCGTGGAGAAGTCCCCGCGGGCCGCGACCATCGTCCAGCGCAACGCGGGCAGGGTGAGCAAGGCCGTGGGAACCGGCACCACGATCCGCGTGCATCGCGCGTCGGCCGACTCCTTCCTGCGGTCGGCCCGCGGCCCGTTCGACGTGGTCTTCCTCGATCCGCCCTACGACCTCGGCGAGACCGAGCTGTCCTCGACCCTGGCGCTGCTCGTGCCGGTCCTCTCCGCCGGGGCCGATGTGGTGATCGAGCGCGCCACGCGCTCCCCCGAGCCGAGCCTGCCCGACGGACTCGTCGCCACGCGCTCGAAGCGCTACGGCGACACCGTGATGTGGTGGGCGACCACCGCCGGCTGATCTGAAGCATCCGGCCGATGCCGGATCAGCCGGTGCCGGAATCCCAATCGCGGTAGGGGTCCCAGCCGCCGCGGCCGTCGTGAGGCCGGCCGTCGACGAGCACGGCGTCCTGGCCTCGCGCCAGCACCACGCCCACCCGGACGAACCCGTGCGGCAGCGGTCGGTCCGCCGGGAACGTCGCCAGCAGCGCGTGGTCCTCACCGCCCGCGAGTGCCGATGCGATGTCGGGTCCGAGCACCGCTGATTCGAGGGCGATGGTGACATCGGATGCTGCGGCCATGCGCGACGCGTCGAGCACGAGGCCGTCCGACACGTCCATCATCGCCGTCGCCCCCGCGTCGGCCGCCTCGGGACCGAGCCACACGGGAGGCGACGGACGCAGCTGCGCCGCGAGATCGGCGAGCTCCGCGTGGTCGAGCAGGCTCTCGTCGACCGGGACCGGGTGGCCCTCGGCATCCGTGAATCGCTCGAAGAGGATGCCGAGGCCGCGCGCCGCGCGTCCCAGGTCGCCCGCCACCGCGACGAGGTCGCCGGGTTCGGCGCCCGAGCGCAGCACCGGTGCGCGACCCGCGAGAGCCCCCAGGGCGGTCACCGCGATCGTGAGGGTGTCGGAGACCGTGAGGTCGCCGCCTTCGACCCGGCAGCCGGGCGCGAGCTCGCGGCAGGCGGCACGCAGGCCGTCCGCTATGCCGGTGACGAAGGAGAGACGTGTCGCATCGGGCATGGCGAGGGCGACGAGCAGGGCGGTGGGCGTCGCGCCCATTGCAGCGACGTCCGCGAGGTTGACGGCAGCCGCCTTGTAGCCCAGGTCGAACGCGCTCGACCACGCGAGGCGGAAGTCGGGACCGTGGACCAGCGTGTCGACGGTCGCCACGACGCGGCCGTCCGCGGCGGCGATCACGGCCGCATCGTCGCCCGGTCCGACGAGGGCGTTCGATTCGCCGAGGCGCTCGAGGATGCGCCGCAGGATGCGCCCCTCGCTGAGCTCGCCCACCGTCGGATCCATGCGCTCGTCGACCACACGACCACGCTACCGGTGCCGGCGTCGTCCGCCGCGCCGCCGGGTTAGCCTGGAACGGTGCGTGTTCTCCCCTTCCTGATTGCGTTCGGGCTCACGATGGCGGCTGCCGTCGGCGTGACGGGGTGCACCACCACCGTCGACCTGGATCCCGCGGAGGCCGCGAACGACCCGCTCTGCGCGGAGGTCACCTCGAATCTTCCGGGAACGGTCAGCGGTCAGGCGCGCCGGTGGACCGACGCACAGGCGACGGGCGCGTGGGGCGATCCGGCGAAGGTGCTGCTCACGTGCGGTGTCGCGCCTCCGGGACCGACCACCCTCCCCTGCCAGGACGTCGCAGGCGTCGACTGGATCATCGACGACTCCGATGCGCCGCGCTTCCGCGTGACCACGTTCGGCCGCACCCCCGCCGTGGAGATCTACCTCGACACGACCGCCGACGAGAACGGCGACGGCGTGTCGAGCCGCGACGTGCTCGACGCCTTGTCGCCGATCGTCAGCGTGCTGCCGGTCGACGGCCGGTGCCTCGATCGCAGCGAGGCGACCCCCGCTCCCTGAGGCCCCGGCTCAGCGAGCCGCGCGGACGACGACCGTCTGCCGGGCGCGCTCGAGTGCAGTGTCGATGAGCTCGGTGATGAGCTCGGGGTACGACAGCCCCGACGCGATCCAGCACTTCGGGAACATGGAGATCGGCGTGAACCCCGGCATCGTGTTGAGCTCGTTGACGTAGAGCCCGTCCGCGGCGAGGAAGAAGTCGACGCGCGCGAGCCCCTTGCCGTCGACCGCTTGGAAGGCACGGATGCCGAGCGCCTGGATGGCGGCGATCTCGCCGTCGGTCAGGTCGGCGGGGCAGACCACCTCGGCACCGTCGCCACCGAGGTACTTGCCCTCGAAGTCGTAGAACTCGCGCGTCGTGAGCACGATCTCGCCGGGCAGCGATGCGCGCGGAGCGGCGCCGCCGCGGCCTTCGAGGATGGCGACCTCGACCTCGCGGCCGACGATCGCCGACTCGATGAGCACCTTGTCATCCTCGGCGAACGCGAGGGCGAGCGCCGCATCGAGCTCCGAGGCGTCGTGGACCTTCGAGACGCCGACGCTCGAGCCGGCGCGCGCGGGCTTCACGAACGACGGCTCACCGAGGGTCGCAGCGTCCGCTCGGACACCCTCCGGGTCGCGCTCCCAGCGCTCCTGCGTCACGGTGACCCAGGGGGACACGGGCACGCCCGCCGCCTGCAGGACGATCTTCATGAAGTGCTTGTCCATGCACAGCGCGGAGTCGAGCACGCCGCCGCCCGCGTACGGGATCTCCAGCGTGTCGAAGTAGCCCTGGATCGTGCCGTCCTCGCCGTGAACGCCGTGGAGGATCGGGAGCACGACGTCGAGGGCGCCCAGGTCGTCGACGGTTCCATCGGCGCGGCGCACGCGCAGTTGGCGGTCGCCGACCTCGGGCCACAGCACACGGGTGCCGTTGTCGACGACCTCCGGAAGCCGTTCCGCGTCGAGGGCGAACTTGTCGGGGTCGTCGTCCTCGAGGACGAACACGCCGTCCCGCGTGATCCCGACGGGGATCACGCGGTAGTTGTCACGGTCGATCGCCCGCAGCACCCCGCCCGCCGTTGCGGAACTGATCGAGTGCTCGCTGGATCGACCGCCAAAGAGCACCGCCACCGCCGGCTTGTCCATTCGTCGTCCTCTCGCCCTGGGGGGTGTCGTCATCGGTCGTGAGATGCGGCGCGATGTCGCGAGGGTTCATTGTGCCGTCGAGCACCATCTTCACCTGCTCGACGATGGGCATCTGCACGCCCACCTCCCGCGCCAGCTGCAGGATGGGCGCGACGGACGCGAGCCCCTCCGCCGTCTGGTTCATCTGCTTCACGACGTCGTCGAAGCGATAGCCCTGGCCGAGCAGTCGCCCGGCGGTGTTGTTGCGGCTGAGCGGCGACTGGCACGTCGCGATGAGGTCGCCGAGTCCGGCGAGACCCTGCAGCGTCTCGTGCTGGGCGCCGAACGCCACCGCGAAGTCCGTCATCTCGACGAGGCCGCGCGTGATGATCGAGGCCTTCGTGTTCTCGCCGTAGCCGACGCCGTCGACGATGCCGATCGCCACCGCGATCAGGTTCTTGAGCACGCCACCGAACTCGGTGCCGATCACGTCGGTGTTGACGAACGTGCGGAAGTACTTGTTGCGCGCGCGCCGGGCGACGGCCTCTGCCGTCTCCTGGCTCGTCGAGGAGATGACGGCCGCGGTCGGCTGCTCGCGGGCGATCTCGAGGGCGAGGTTGGGGCCGGAGGCGACCGCGATGCGCGCGGGGTCGCAGTGCAGCTCCTGCTCGATCACCTGGCTCATGCGCAGGCCCGTACGCCGCTCGACACCCTTCATGAGCGACACGATGGGCGCGTCACTCTGCGAGATCAGCGGGCGGACCGCTTTCAGGTTCTGGCGCACCGCCTGGCTCGGGATCGACAGGTAGATCTGCTCGGCGCCCTCGAGCGCCTCCGACAGGTGGTGGGTCGCGTGCATGTCGCGCGGCAGGTTGATGCCGGGGAGGTACTCGCTGTTGCGTTTGCCCTCCTGGATCTCGCTCGCGAGCTCGGGGCGGCGTGCCCACATCGTGACGTGGGCACCGCCGTCGGCCAGGATCTTGCCGAACGTCGTGCCCCAGCTGCCCGCGCCGACGACGGCGACGCGCGGGCGCGCGGCATCCTGCCTACGGCTCAAGGCGCCCCGTCTCCTTCTGGCCGTGATCGGCCGGGTTCCAGCGCTCCGCGGGTGCGGGCTCGCCGCGCAGCTGAGAGAGAAGGCCCGAGATGTCGGCCATCACGGCGTCCGTCGCCTCGACGAGCGCGGTCTGCGACGAAGGCGCCCCGGTGTACGCCGAGAGGTCCACCGGGTCGCCCACGATCACGCGCACGCGGCGGCGCAGCGGCCACAGCTTGAGCTTGCCGTAGCGCGGGAGCACCTGCTGGGCGCCCCACTGCGCCATGGGGATCACCGGGATGCCTCCCGCCAGCGCGAGGCGGACGGCTCCGGTCTTGCCACGCATGGGCCAGAGGTTCGGCTCGCGGGTGAGCGAGCCCTCCGGGTAGACGATCACGCCGCGACCGTGCCGCACGAGCGTCTCCGACGCCTCGAGCGTGGCGCGCGCCGCGGCGGCCGACGTCGCCCGCGCGACCGGCACCATCCCCGTGATGCGCAGCACCCAGCCCAGCACCGGCACCCGGAACAGGCTCTCCTTCGCCATGAACCGGGGCGCACGACCCAACCGCCACACGGCGAGGGCGACCACGAGCGGATCGATCTCGCTCATGTGGTTCGGAGCGAGGACGTAGGCGCCATCGCGAGGGAGTTTCCTGCCGTCTTCGATCTCCAGTTTGAAGAGCAGGCTCAGCAGCGGCACGAGGAGGCCGGCCAGTGGCCAGAAGGCGCTCGGTCGCGTCTTCTCGGCCGACGCGCGCGGACGATCAGTGGACACCGGGTTATCCGATGACGTCGAAGTCGGCGCCGAGCTGGTCGAGCTTGGCGAAGAACTTCTCGTAGCCGCGACGGATGATCCCTACGTTGCGTACGACCGACTCCCCCTCGGCGGCCAGTGCCGCGATCACGTAGCTGTATCCGCCGCGGAGGTCGGGCACGACCACATCGGCGCCGTGGAGAGGTGTCGGGCCGTTGATCACGGCGGCCTGCTCGAGGGCTCGGCGGGGAACGCGGCGACCGGGCGCATCGATGCCGTCGCGGTGCACGACGATGTCGGCCCCCATGAGGTTCAGCGCCTCGGTGAATCCGAGCCGGTTCTCGTACACGGTCTCGTGCACGGTCGACTCCCCCTCGGCCTGGGTGAGCGCGACGATGAGCGGCTGCTGCCAGTCGGTCATGAAGCCGGGGTGCACATCGGTCTCGACGACGACGGGCTTCAAGGCCCCGCCGCGGCGGAACTGGATGCCATCCTCGCGGACGTCGAACCATCCGCCGGCCTTGCGGAAGACGTTGAGGAAGGTCAGCATCTCCTGCTGGCGCGCTCCGCCGACGAAGATGTCGCCGTCGGTCGCCAGCGCCGCGCACGCCCACGAGGCGGCCTCGTTGCGGTCGAAGATCGCGCGGTGGTCGTACCCGCGCAGCGAGTCGACCCCCTCGATGAAGATGACGCGGTTCGGCTCGTACGAGATGATCGCGCCCATCTTCTGGAGCACCGCGATGAGATCCATGATCTCGGGCTCGATCGCGGCGTTGCGCAGTTCCGTCACGCCTTTGGCGCGCACGGCCGTGAGCAGCACCTGCTCGGTCGCGCCGACGCTCGGATACGGCAGCTCGATGTTCGCGCCGTGCAGCCCGTCGGGCGCGGTGATCCGGATGCCCTCGTAGCTCTTGTCGACGACGGCGCCGAAGGCGCGCAGCGCGTCCATGTGGAAGTTGATCGGGCGATCCCCGATGCGGCAGCCGCCGAGGTCCGGGATGAGCGCCTCACCGAGCAGGTGCAGCAGGGGTCCGCAGAACAGGATCGGGATGCGGGAGGCCCCGGCGTGCGCGTCGATCTCCTCGAAGTGGGCTGCGACGGCCCCACTCGGGTCGAGGTGGATCGTGCCCTCCTCCTCGCCGTCCACGACGCGCACGCCGTGGACTTCGAGAAGGGAGCGGACCACCTGGACGTCGCTGATGTCGGGGACGTCGCGCAGCGTGCTGGCGGTCTCTCCGAGCAGCGCCGCGACCATCGCCTTCGTGACGAGGTTCTTGGCACCCTTGACCTCGACGCGCCCCGTCAGCGGTCGCCCGCCCCGGATCGCGAGGACTTCGCCGGTCCGTTCCTGCTCTCCCGCTTCGGCAGTGGTGCTTTCGCCGGCGGCGACGTTCAGGAGCGGCTTCATCCGGTGGTCCTCACTTGGTGTGCAGAGGGGGCTTGCGACGGTCGGGTGCCCGGGGTCTGGGCGCCCGGCCCGGCTTACGGAACGGGAAGTGTCCGCGGCCGCCACGCCTCTCGGCGAGCCTCGAACTGCGCGATCTTGTCTGCGTCGCGCAGCGTGAGCCCGATGTCGTCGAGCCCTTCGAGAAGCCGCCACCTAGTGTAATCGTCGATCTCGAAAGGGAGCTCCAGCGCGCCGATGCGCGCGGTGCGGGCGTCGAGGTCGACCGTCATCGAGACGCCGGGATCCGCCTCGATGGCGCCCCACGCGGCCTCGAGGTCGGCCTCGGAGATCACTCCGGCGACGAGTCCCTGCTTGCCCGCGTTCCCGCGGAAGATGTCGGCGAACCGCGGGCTCAGCACGACCTTGAACCCGAAGTCGCGCAGCGCCCACACCGCGTGCTCGCGGCTCGAGCCGGTGCCGAAATCAGGACCGGCGACGAGGATGCTGGCACCCGCGTACGCCGCCTGGTTGAGCACGAACTCGGGGTCCTGGCGCCAGCTGGCGAACAGGGCGTCCTCGAAGCCCGTCTTGGTGACGCGCTTCAGGTAGACCGCCGGGATGATCTGGTCGGTGTCGACCGCGGAGCGCTTCAGCGGCGCGGCGATGCCGGTGTGCGTCGTGAACTTCTCCATGTCAGGCCTCCGTGCCCTCGGCTGCGGCCGCGACGGGCGCGGGAAGATCGCCCGGGCTCGCGAGGCGGCCCATGACGGCGGTGGCGGCGGCGACGAGCGGCGAGACGAGGTGCGTACGGCCGCCCTTGCCCTGACGGCCCTCGAAGTTGCGGTTGCTCGTGGAGGCGCAGCGCTCCCCGGGAGCGAGCTGATCGGGGTTCATGCCGAGGCACATCGAGCACCCGGCGAAGCGCCACTCGGCGCCGAAGTCTTCGAAGATCTTGTCGAGGCCCTCGGCCTCCGCCTCGAGGCGCACCCGAGCCGAGCCCGGGACGACCATGACGCGCACGCCGTCCGCCTTCGTGCGGCCCTCGATGACGGATGCGAACGCACGGAGGTCCTCGATGCGGCTGTTCGTGCACGAGCCCATGAACACGGCGTCGACGGGCACCTCTTTGAGCGGCGTGCCGGGCACGAGATCCATGTACTCGAGCGCGCGCTCGGCTGCGGCACGCTCGTTGGGGTCGGCGAAGTCCCCCGGTGAGGGGACGGACGCGCTCAGCGAGACGCCCTGGCCAGGATTCGTGCCCCACGTCACGAACGGCTCGAGCTCGGCGGCGTCGAGGAACACCTCGGCGTCGTAGACCGCGCCCTCGTCGCTGGGCAGCGTCCGCCAGTAGGCGACGGCGTCGTCCCAGTCCTGACCGGTCGGCGCGTGCGCACGGCCCTTCACGTACGCGAAGGTGGTCTCGTCGGGGGCGACCATCCCGGCGCGGGCGCCGGCCTCGATCGACATGTTGCAGATCGTCATGCGGCCCTCCATGGAGAGGGACCGGATGGCGCTGCCGCGGAATTCGAGCACGTAGCCCTGCCCGCCGTTCGCGCCGATCTTGGCGATGATAGCCAGCACGATGTCCTTGGCCGTGACGCCGGGCCTCAGCTCGCCCTCGACCGTGATCGCCATGGTCTTGAAGGGCTTGAGCGGCAGCGTCTGCGTCGCGAGCACGTGCTCGACCTCGCTGGTGCCGATGCCGAACGCCATCGCGCCGAACGCGCCGTGCGTGGAGGTGTGCGAGTCTCCGCAGACGACCGTGATGCCCGGCATGGTCAGCCCCAGCTGCGGTCCGACGACGTGGACGATGCCCTGCTCCTTGTCACCGAGCGAGTGCAGTCGCACACCGAACTCGGCGGCGTTGCGGCGGAGCGTCTCGATCTGCGTGCGGCTGGTGAGGTCGGCGATCGGCTTGTCGATGTCGAGCGTAGGGGTGTTGTGGTCCTCGGTCGCGATCGTCAGGTCGAGGCGCCGCACCGGGCGGCCCTCCCCACGCAGACCGTCGAAGGCCTGGGGGCTGGTGACCTCGTGCACCAGGTGCAGGTCGATGTAGATCAGGTCCGGCTGACCGTCTTCGCCGCGGACGACGACATGGTCGTCCCACACCTTCTCGGCGAGGGTGCGGGGACGGTCGGGGATGCCGGATGCATCGGTCGTGCTCATAGCTAGTCGTTCTCCTCTGTGGGACTGCGCCCGAAAGGGGTGGGGCCCGCGACGAACTCCGCGACGAGGGAGGCCTGGGGACTAGGACTCGTCGCGGCCGCTAAGGAGAAGGCGAGCGATCCGCACGTGCCCAGGCTACCACCGCCGATGCGGGCACCCGCGCCGCCGCCGTCATCTGCCGTCTCTCCCCTCGCGTGCGCACCTCGGGCCGCCGACGACGGTCGGCGGCCCGAGGACAGGGCTGACGGAAGGCGATCAGAGAGCGTCGTCCGAACGGGGCTGGTCGACGGTGGGAGGGGTGCCCTTCTCGTCCGCCACGACGGCGGCCGCAGCATCCGCGGTCGGCATCTTCTTCTCCCGCGCGGAGGCGACAAGGCTCGCCACCGTCGCCACCAGCATCGAGACGATGATGACGCCGAGCGACATCCACGTCGAGATCTCGGGCGCCCACTCGATGGGCTCGCCGCCGTTGATGAACGGCAGCTCGTTGACGTGCATGGCGTGGAAGACGAGCTTCAGACCGATGAAGGCGAGGATGAACGCGATGCCGTAGTGCAGGTAGCGGAGGCGATCCAGCAGGTCGCCGAGGAGGAAGTAGAGCTGGCGCAGACCCATGAGCGCGAAGATGTTCGCGGTGAACACGATGAACGCGCTCTGGGTGATGCCGAAGATCGCGGGGATCGAGTCGATCGCGAACAGCAGGTCGGTCACGCCGATCGCCGCGAACACGATGATCATCGGCGTCCACATCTTCTTGCCGTCCACGACGGTGCGGATCTTCGCGCCGTCGTAGTGATCACTGATGTCGATCGTGCGGCGCAGCATCCGCACCACGAAGTTCTCCTGCTTCACGTCGGAGTCGTGGTCGCCGCCGGGGAAGGCCTGGCGCCAGGCCGTCCAGACGAGGAACGCGCCGAAGATGTAGAAGACCCAGCTGAACTCCTCGATCACGGCGGCGCCGACCATGATGAAGATGCCGCGCAGCACGAGGGCGATGATGATGCCCACCATCAGGACTTCCTGCTGATAGCGTCGCGGAACCGCGAACTGGCTCATGATCAGCACGAAGACGAAGAGGTTGTCGATCGACAGGCTGTACTCGGTGAGCCAGCCTGCGACGAACTGTCCGGCGTACTCGGGCCCGGCGACGATCCACATGATGCCTGCGAAGATGAGCGCGAGGGTCACGTAGAAGACGACCCAGAGCGTCGATTCACGCGTCGAGGGGATGTGGGGCCGCTTGAGGATGAGCAGCAGATCGGCGATCAGGATCAGGGTGAGGATCACGAGTGATCCGATTTCGAACCACAGCGGGAGTTCGAGGTCCATGGAGGGCCTTTCGAAGGGGATGTGAGCGGGGTCGGTGGAATCCGAAAGTCTCTCCCCCGCCGGCTGAGCGCCTGCGGCGCGCACCCGGGGTCGCTCTGTCGGGACCCGTGATGACGGATGCGCGGTGTCGGGATACTCCCTCTCGCTCGCAACAGACTACAGGGTCGGCGCGGCGCGACCGGCGCCCGTGAGACGATCCGGTCGGTGCGGACACTCACACGGTGAGAGACAATTCGGAGGATGGGGATGACGGGCGAGGACCTGCCGGGCGACGCCGAGCTCGTGGTGCTGGCTGCGGGCGGGAGCGAGCACGCCTTCCGCACGCTGTACCGGGCGTACGTGCGCCCGGTGTACTGGCTGGCGCACGGGCTCGTCGGCAATCCGGCGGATGCCGAGGAGGTCACGCAGGAGACGTTCCTCGCCGCCTGGCGCAAGCTCCCCGACCTCGACCTGGCCGGCGATTCACTGCTGCCCTGGCTCGCGACGATCTGCCGGTTCCAGTCGGCGAACCGCATCCGCCGGCAGCGGCGCGACCGCGAACACACCGGGGCTGCAGCCGACGAGACCCTGCCCTCGACGGTCGACGTCGAGCAGCAGGTGATCGGCGACAGCCTCGCCGAGGCGATCCTGCACGAGGTCGCCGGCCTCGGCGAGCTCGATCGCGCCATCTTCCGGCTCTGCGCGACCGAAGGCTACGCGTATCAGGCGGCCGCCGACGAGCTCGGCGTCGCACACGGTGTGGTCCGCAACCGTCTCTCCCGCATCCGCACCCGTCTGCGGACCGTCGTGAAGGAGAGCACATGAGCACGCAGTCCCCGGGTCCCGACACCCCGGCATCCCTCCCCGAACTCAGTTCCGAGCGCATCGACGAGATCGAGGACGCTCTCTTCGCCGACATCGCACGGGAGCGGGCACGCCAGTCCGCCCGGCGCACGCGGCGAGGACGCCTCTGGATCGCCGGCGGCGCCGCCGCCGCGGTGATCGCCGTCGCGGCCGTGATCGCGCCGGCCGTGGGCTCGCTGGTCAGTCCCTCGGGTGCCACGGGCGACGAATCCGCCGTCGCTCCCGTCGCTCCGGCCGACTCCGGTGCCGGCACGTACACGGACGAGTCCTCGGGCGCCGACACGCGCGAGTCCGCACCGCTTACGGTCGCACCCGGCACCGCCGGTGACACCGCTGCCGGCTCGACGGCGGCGGATCGCGACATCATCACCACGGCTTCCGCGACGGTCACTGCCGACGAGGTCGACGTGGCCGCACGTGCCATCGCCAACTCCGCGGTCGCGCACGGCGGCTATGTCGAATCGATGAGCGTCGGAAGCGACGGCACGGTGTACCCGGTGAGTCCCACCGACGGCGGCATCGTCTACGACACCATGCCCTATCCGTATCCGACGGACGGCGCGTGGATCACCGTCCGCGTTCCCGCCGACCAGCTGCAGCGCGTCGTCGACGAGCTCGACGACGTGGGCGAGGTGACGTCGACCAACCTGTCCCGTCAGGACGTCACCGAGCAGACCGTGGATCTCGAGGCCCGCATCGACGCGGCCCAGGCCTCGGTGGACCGCCTCACCGAGCTGATGGCGCAGGCGCAGAGCGTCGCGGATCTCATCGCCGCGGAGTCCGCGCTCTCGGAGCGTCAGGCGACCCTGGAGTCGTATCAGCAGCAGCTCGAGATGCTCGACGACCAGGTCGCGATGTCGACGCTGTCGGTCACGGTCGTCCCTGAGGTGGAGGCCGTGACCGCGGATCCCGCCGGGTTCGGCGACGGCCTCGCCGCCGGCTGGAACGGCCTCGTCGCCACGCTCAACGGCATCGTCGTCGCCCTGGGCTTCCTCCTCCCCTGGCTCGCCGTGGCCGCGGTCGCCGCGCTCATCGTCTGGGGCATCGTACGGCTCGTCCGCGGTCGCCGGAGTCGGCGGACGGATGCTGCAGCCCCCGCGTCGCCGACCGTCGACGCGGACCGTTCCAGCGACTCGCCGGGATGACGGTCTCGGCGCCGTCCGCCCCTCAGGGAGTCTCGACCCGGCCGTGGTGCCGCGCCACGGCCGGGTCGACAGGCGGCGCAGTTACGGTGTGAGGGTGACCCGCACCCGCTTCCCCGCCTCCGTCTACGGCACCGGCGACGAGCCGGACGCGCGCTTCAGCCTCGCGAACGAGCGGACGTTCCTCGCGTGGAACCGCACCGCTCTCGCGCTCATCGCGGGAGGGGTCGCCCTGGAGGCGCTGGGGCTCGACCTGCAGCCGGGACTGCGGCTCGCAGCATCCGTCATCCTCATCGTCGCGGGACTGCTCCTCCCCGCCCTCGCCTGGCGCGAATGGGGACGCACGGAGCGGGCGCTGAGGGCGGGCTCACCAATGCCGGGATCCGCGACGAGCATCGCCCTCGCCACCACGATCGTGGTCGTCGGCGTGCTCGTGCTGCTCGGTGTGATCCTGCGATGACCGAACGGCGGATCTTCGATCCGGGCCTGCAGCCCGAGCGCACGGAGCTCGCGTGGCGGCGCACGGCCCTCGCGATCGGCGTCGCCTCGCTGCTCGCCCTGCGGATCCTGCCGGCGACCACGCCGCGACCCGAGCTTGCTCCGGTGCTGCTGCTGCCGGGCATCCTCGGTCTCGCGTTCGCCGTAGTGCTCTGGGCCTGCGCCGGCGCCCGGCATCGCCGCGTCACCCGGGCCCTGCTCGACGACCGGCCCGACCGGCTGCCCGGCGCCGGCCTGCTCCTGCTGCTGACGGCGTTCGTCATCGCGTGCGGCCTGGTGGCGGCCGTCGTGATCGCGCTGCCCCGCCTCATCTGAGCGGAACCGAAAGACGCCCCAGTCCAGCTGGACCGGGGCGTCGATGGTGACCCCAGCGGGATTCGAACCCGCGTTACCGCCGTGAGAGGGCGGCGTACTAGGCCGCTATACGATGGGGCCGTACAGCGCGCCGCAACCGAGGCTGCGGCGTTGTTGCCTGACTGGTGACCCCAGCGGGATTCGAACCCGCGTTACCGCCGTGAGAGGGCGGCGTACTAGGCCGCTATACGATGGGGCCGTTCAGGCAACCGTTCGATTATGCCACGGGCCACATGCCCTCTCCAAATCGGCCCGGGCACCGGCGCGCCGCCCGCTCATCGCTTGCTCCGACGACGCCGTGACGCTTGACTCGACCCATGCGAGTCACGAAGTTCGAGCACGCCACCCTCACCCTCGTCGACACCGGCAGCACGGTCGTCATCGACCCCGGGTCGTTCACCGCCCCGCTCGGAGAGCTCGAGGGCGTCGTCGCGATCGTCATCACGCACGAGCACCCCGACCACTGGACGCCCGACCACCTGGACCGCATCCTCCAGGCTTTCCCGGGAACACCGATCTTCGCCCCCGATGGCGTCTCCAAGGCGGCCGAGGGCTACGACGTCACGATCGTCCATCCGGGCGACGTCGTCGACGTCGAGCCGTTCCGCCTCGAGTTCTTCGGCGGCCGGCACGCGGTGATCCACGAGTCGATCCCGGTCGTCGACAACGTCGGAGTGCTCGTGAACGACGAGTTCTACTACCCCGGGGATTCGTACGCCGTGCCGAAGGGCCGCCCGGTCAAGCTGCTGGCATCTCCGGTCGGCGCCCCGTGGCTCAAGATCGGCGAGGCGATGGACTTCGTACTCGCCGTCGCGCCGCGGCGCGTCTTCGGCACGCATGACATGACGCTGTCGGTCGCGGGACGGGACATGGGTCGCGCGCGCCTGGGCTGGGCGGCCGAACAGAACGGCGGGGAGCTCCTCGCGCTGAACCCCGGAGACAGCACCGACATCTGAGCCGGATGCGCCGGCACACCCCGGCAGAACGCGGACGACGGATGCCGCAGCGGCTTCGACCCGCGGCATCCGTCGACACGCTTCTCCCGCGGCCCTGCGACCGCGCCCTCTTCAGGTTCTCACTGGGCGTCGAGGTCCGTCTCGAGCAGAGCGACCAGAGCGTCCAGCGCCTCTTCGGCGCCGTCGCCGTCGGCCTTGAGGGTCACGACGGTCCCCTGCGAGGCGCCGAGGCCCATCAGCGACAGGATGCTGCCCGCGTTGAGGTCGGCACCGCCCTCGACCGCGATCGTGACCGGGACGGGCTGCGCCTGCACGGCCTGCACGAAGAGCTTCGCGGGGCGGGCGTGGAGTCCCGAGCTGCTGGCGATGGTGGCCTGACGTTCTGCCATGGTTCTCTCCTGTCTGTGTCGGACCTCGGCGGTCGACGATTCCGATTCTGGCGGACGACGGCCTCAGGCCGCCACGGGTACGCGCGCTTCGGCCTCTTCGAGCTCCTTCGGGGCGATCCACTTCTTGAGGGCGATCACCGTGAGGGCCGAGACGACCGTGCCCGCCGCCAGGGCGATCAGGAATCCCCAGATCGGGTTGATCGCGAAGAGGACGAAGATGCCGCCGTGGGGCGCCAGGGACTCGACGGCGAACGCCATGCTCAGCGCGCCGGTGACCGCGCCGCCCGCCATCATCGCGGGGATGACGCGCAGCGGGTCCGCCGCGGCGAACGGGATCGCGCCCTCGCTGATGAACGCCGCGCCGAGCAGCCAGGCCGCCTTGCCGTTCTCGCGCTCGACTGGGGGGAACATGTTCCGCGCCAGGACCGTGGATGCGAGCGCCATCGCGAGCGGCGGGACCATGCCCGCGGTCATCACCGCCGCCATGATCAGGTACGGCGTGGTGTTCTCCGCCGAGGCGGAGGCAAGGCCCGCGACCGCGAACGCGTAGGCGACCTTGTTGACCGGACCCCCCAGGTCGAAGCACATCATGAGTCCGAGGATCACGCCGACGAGGATGATCGCACCGGTCGCAGCGAGGCCCGTGAGCCAGTCGTTGAGCCCGACCATCAGGGTCGCGATGGGCCGGCCGAGGAACAGGATCATGAGTCCCGACGCCACGATCGACGCCACGAGCGGGATGATCACGACCGGCATGAGTCCGCGCAGCCAGCGCGGCGCGTTGAACCGCCCGATCCACCATGCGACGTAACCCGCGAGCAGACCGCCGATGATGCCGCCGATGAATCCGGCGCCCATCAGCGCGGCGATCGCCCCGGCGACGAAGCCGGGGGCGATGCCGGGCCGGTCCGCGATCGCGAAGGCGATGTAGCCGGCCAGCGCCGAGACCAGGAAGCCCATCGACGTCACACCGATCACGAAGAACACCGACCCGAAGTACTGGGCGAGCCCGCCCTCCGGAAGCGCCCACAGCGCGTTGTCCTTGATGACGGTGAACGCCGCGTCGTCGGCGTTCACGTTGACGCCGCCGATGAGGAAGCCGAGGGCGATCAGCAGACCGCCACCCGCGACGAACGGGATCATGTAGCTGACGCCGGTGAGGAGGATGCGCTGAATGCGCGCACCCCACGACAGCGTCTCGGCGGGGGCGGCAGTGGCCGCGGCCGACTCGCCGCCCACCCGCGTGGCGGACGGGTCGTTGGCGGCGGCGACGGCCTCCGAGATCAGCTGGTCCGGCTGCTCGATGCCGCGCTTGACACCCGAGCGCACGACGGGCTTGCCGGCGAACCGCTGCGGTTCCCGCACGTCGACGTCGGTCGCGAAGATCACGGCGTCGGCGTTGCGGATGACATCGGGCGGAAGCGCCTGGTAGCCGCTGGAGCCCTGCGGCTCGACGACGAGATCGATGCCGGCCTTCTTGCCGGCGGCGGTGAGCGCGTCGGCGGCCATGAACGTGTGCGCGATGCCGGTCGCGCAGGCCGTGACCGCGACGACGCGTGCCGGGCGGCCGTCGACGACGAGGCCCGGTGCGGCGCTGGGTGCCGCAGCGGCCGCGGCAGCAGCGGGCGCGGCGGCCTCGCGCTCCCCGATGGCCGCCTGCACGATCGCGACCACATCGTCGTCGGACGAGGCGGCGCGCAGTCCCGAGGTGAAGTCCTCCTGCATCAGGCTGCGGGCGAGCTTCGAGAGCACCGCGAGGTGCGCCTCGGCGGCATCAGCGGGGGCCGCGATGAGGAACACCAGATCGGCGGCGCCGTCCGGCGCGCCGAAGTCGACGCCCGGATTCAGGCGCGCGAAGGCGAGGGACGGGGTCGTTACCGCGGCGCTCTTGGCGTGCGGGATGGCGATGCCGCCGGGAAGCCCGGTCTCGTCCTTCTCTTCGCGGGCCCACGCGTCGGCGTAGAGAGCTTCGGCGTCGGTCGCGCGACCCTGCGCGACCACGCGTGCGGCGAGGGACCGGATGACGGCTGCCTTGTCGGCGCCCAGCGGGACGTCGAGACTCACCAGGCCTGGGGTGATGGTGTCGGACACGGTGACCTCCTGCGGTCGTGGGGTGGGGTTGGTGGGTGTCAGTCGAGACGCGTGACGGGCACGTCGCCGGTGGGAAGGTCTGCGGGAGCCGGCGCTTTCGTGCCGGGAAGGGATGCCGCGGCCGACCCGTACCGGACGGCGAGGCGCAGCCGCTCGCCCTCTTCGGCGCCGCGGGTCGCGGCGAGCACGTAGCCGGCGAGGGAGCTGTCGCCTGCGCCGACCGTGCTCACGACCTGGATCGGCGGCGGCGTGGCTACCCAGGCGCCATCGGCGGCGACGAGCACGGCGCCACGGGCGCCGAGGGTGACGAGTGCGGTCCGCACCCGCGCCGGGACCAGCACGCGCGCGACCTCGAGCACTGCGCGAGGGTCGGCGCCGTCGATCGCGACGCCGGCGAGCTCGGCGAGTTCTTCGTCGTTCGGCTTGATCAGGTCGGGTGCACCGTCGGCGACGACGGCGGTGAGCGCCGGGCCGGAGGTGTCGACCGCGATGAGGGGGGCGTCTGCTCCGTGCGCCCGTCGCACGGCGCGAATCACGTGCACGTAGAAGTCATCGGCGACGCCGGGAGGCAGCGAGCCCGCCAGCACCAGCCAACGGGCACCGACGGATGCCGCGACCACGGCATCGATGACCGCGGAGACCTCGTCGGGCGAGAGCTCCGCGCCCGGCAGGTTGAGCTTCGTCGTCACCCCGTCGGGGTCGGTGATCGCGATGTTCGCGCGCACGTTGCCGCGGATCGGAACGCGCTGGGCGTCGACCTCGGCGGCGCGGAGGGCGGCGTCGAACGGATCGCCCGGCGCGAGCGGCAGCACCGCGGTGCAGTCCTCGCCCGCAGCGGCGACGGCGCGGGCGACGTTGATGCCCTTGCCGCCGGCGTCCTCCCGCGTGGAGGCTGCGCTCTGCACATCTCCGACCTGCAGAGGCGCGGGGAGCATCACGGTGCGGTCGAGGGACGGGTTGGCGGTGAGCGTCACGATCATGCGAGCCAGACCTCCACGTCGGCGTCCGCGAGCGCGGACGCGAGTTCTTCGTCGGGTGCAGCATCCGTCACCAGCACGTCGATGTCGGAGAGCGACGCGAAGCCGACGAGCAGCTCCGCGCCGAGCTTCTCTGCGTCGGCGACGACGACCACCCGGCGCGCCGACTCGACGATGGCGCGCTTGACGGCGGCCTCGTCGGGATCGGGCGTGCTGAGCCCGAACGTGGCGGACACGCCGTTGGTCCCGATGAAGGCGACGTCGGGACGCAGAGCGCCGATCGCGCGGACCGTGTCGGCGCCGACCGCCGCGGCGGTGAGGCCGCGCACGCGACCCCCGACCAACGAGAGCGAGGCGCCCGGGACACCCGCCAGCGCGTTTCCGTGGGTCAGCGAGTGCGTGACGACCTCGATCCGCGCGCTCGAGAGGCGCGGGATCAGTGCCGAGGCGACAGCCGCGGTGGTCGTGCCGGCATCGAGGAAGACGGATCCGGCGAACTCGGCGCCGAGGGCGTCCAGGGCGCGCTGGCCGATCGCGGCCTTGGCGCCGCCGTGGTGCTCGAAGCGCTCGGCGAGCGAGGGCTCACGTGTGCTGGCGCGCTCGCGGCTCACCGCTCCCCCGTGAACCCGGCGCAGCGCGCCGGCCGACTCGAGGTGGTCGAGATCGCGGCGGATGGTCTCGGTCGTGACGTCGAAGCGCTCAGCGAGCTCGACGACGCTCACGCGGCTCTGCGCAGCCAGCAGGAGTTCGATCTGCTCGTGGCGCTCCGTCGCGTACATGTCGCAACCCTTCGTTGGATTCCAACACAATACAACACATTCCCACACAAACGCAATGGAGTATTTTCTTACGGTGCCCGACAAGCCCGCCGCCGAGATCTCGATCGACATCGCACTCATCCGCGGACTGCTCGCCGACCAGGCTGTCGCGATGATCCCCGCCGCCACCGAGCTGCCCCTCCGAAAGGTCGCCGAGGGCTGGGACAGCGAGGTGTGGCGACTCGGCGACCAGTACGCCGTGCGACTCCCCCGTCGCACCCTCGCCGCACCCCTCGTACTGCACGAGCAGGCGGTGCTTCCGGGCGTGGCCGAGCGGCTCGCACCGGTGGGTGTGCGCGTTCCGGCGCCCGTGGTCGACGGTGTTGCGGGCGACGGCTACCCCTGGGCGTGGTCGGTCGTACCGTGGATCGACGGCGTCCCAGCGCTCGCTCAGCCCGTCGCCGAACGCGGCGGATGGGCCGCCACGCTGGCTCGGGCGCTTTCCGCTCTGCACTCCGACGCCCCGGACGACCACCCGATCAATCCGTTCCGCGGCGTCCCGCTCGCCGCTCGCACAGGCGCCGTCGAGGAGCGGCTGCGGACACTCCGCGCCGGCGGCGTCCTCGACGGCTCCTCAGCGGACGCCCTGCACGCGCTGTGGCAGGCGGGAAGAGCAGCTGCTCCGTGGGATCGCACACCGGTGTGGATCCACGGCGATCTGCACCCGGGCAACCTCGTCTCGCGTGATGGCGACCTCGCCGGGATCATCGACTTCGGCGACGTGACCGCCGGCGATCCCGCCTACGACCTGGCTGTCGCGTGGCTGGCATTCGACGCCGCCGGGCGCGAGCGGTTCATGGCCGCCGTGGGTTCGCGCTACGACGCCCACATCTGGGTGCGGGCACACGCCTGGGCCGCCGCCGTCGTGCTCACGCTGCTCGCCCACAGCGACGACAACCCCGCCTACCTCGCGCTGGGACGGGATGCCGCGACGGAGGTGCTCGCAAAGGTCTGAGACCGAGGCATCCGTCGTCTGGAAAAACGAAAAACCCCCGCTCAGCGGGGGTTTTCTCGTTTGGCTGGGGTACCTGGACTCGAACCAAGAACAACTGAACCAGAATCAGCCGTGTTGCCAATTACACCATACCCCAAGGCTGTCAGCCGAAGCCGTGCCGAGGAATGAGTCTACGCGACGCCGGCACGTGCTCCAAACCGAGCCGTCACCCGCGCGCGTCGAGCAGTGCTCCGAGACGGCGGATCGACTCGGACTTGCCGAGCAGCTCCATCGATTCGAACAGCGGCGGCGACACCCGACGGCCGCTCAGAGCGACGCGCAGCGGGCCGTAGGCGATGCGGGGCTTGAGGCCGAGGCCACCCTCCTCCGCGGGCGAGATCAGCGCGCCGGCGAGGGCGTCCTGCACCGCGCCGGCGGTGAATTCGGTGCCGGGCACGAGCTCAAGGGCGCCGACCGAGGCGACCAGAACCTCGTTCGCGTTCGCCGGCAGCGACGCGAGGGCGTCTTCCTGGTAGGCGACCGTGTCCGAGAACAGGAAGCCGAGCAGTCCCGGCGCATCGCCGAGCAGCTGCATGCGCTCCTGCACGAGCGGCGCGGCGGCGACGAGGATGGCCTCCTGCGCCGGCGTCGGGTTCTCGGCGACCACTCCGGCCGCGGCCAGGTACGGCACCAGGCGATCGGCGAAGTCTCCGGGCTGCAGCATCCGGATGTGATCGCCGTTGATCGACTCCGCCTTCTTCTGGTCGAAGCGGGCCGGATTCGGGTTGACGTCGACGATGTCGAACGCCGCCACGAGCTCCTCGAGCGAGAAGACGTCGCGGTCGGGGCCGATCGACCAGCCGAGGAGGGCGAGGTAGTTGAGCAGGCCCTCGTGGATGAAGCCCTTTTCGCGCTGCAGGAACAGGTCGGCCTTCGGGTCGCGCTTGGAGAGCTTCTTGTTACCCTCCTCGCCGAGCACCAGCGGCATGTGGGCGAAGCGCGGGATGAACGTCGTGACGCCGGCATCGACCAATGCGCTGTAGAGGGCGAGCTGACGGGCGGTCGACGGCATGAGGTCCTCGCCGCGGATGACGTGGGTGATGCCCATGAGCGCGTCGTCTACGGGGTTCACGAACGGGTACAGCGGCACGCCGCCGGCACGCACGAGGACGAAGTCGGGGAAGGAACCCGCCGGGAAGGTCACCTCGCCGCGGATCAGGTCGACGTAGGTGAGGTCCTCGTCGGGGACCCGCAGGCGCCACGCGGGCTCGCGGCCCTCGCCGCGGAAGGCCGCCTTCTGCTCGTCGGTGAGGTCGCGGTCGTAGTTGTCGTAGCCGAGCTGCTTCGCACGGCCGTTCGCCTCGTTGCGGGCGTCGATCTCCTCAGCGGTCGAGTAGCTCTCGTACACGGCTCCGGCGGCGATGAGCTTGTCGAGCACCTCGCGGTAGATGTGGTGGCGCTGCGACTGGCGGTACGGGGCATGCGGACCGCCGACCTCGACTCCCTCGTCCCAGTCGATCTTGAGCCAGCGGAGGGCGTCGAGAAGCTGCTGGTAGCTCTCCTCGCTGTCACGCGCCGCATCGGTGTCTTCGATGCGGAACACGAGCTTGCCGCCGGTGTGACGCGCGTACGCCCAGTTGAACAGCACCGTGCGGATGAGTCCGACGTGCGGAAGACCGGTCGGCGAGGGGCAGAACCGGACGCGGACGTCGGTGCCGGTGGCGGTCGTGGTGCGGGGATCAGGCGAAGAAGACATCACCCCTGAGTCTAGTTGCGGGATGCCGCCGAACCAGGCTCGGCCAGGGGCTCGGAGATGAGCCGAGCCAGGGCGTTCAGCGTCGCCCGGACAGCCGGCACGCGCTCTGCGCCGCGCGCGGTGACGGTGTGGATACGGCGCTGCTCCCCCGCCGGCAGCGGCACCACCGCCACCCCCGGCAGCTGCGGGAACGACTCCACCGCCATCCGTGGCAGCGTCGCGACGCCGATGCCCTGTGCGACGAGTCCCTCGACGGCGACGAAGTTGTCGGTCTCGAACGCGATGCGCGGCGCGAATCCGGCGCGCCCGCACAGCTCGAGCAGGTGACCCCGGCAGCGCGGACAACCGGCGATCCAGTCGTCGTCCGCAAGTGTCGCGACGTCGATGATCTCCGAGGTCGCCGCCGGGTGCTCAGCGGGAAGCACCGCGAGCAGCTCGTCGGCACCGACCGTCTGCACAGCGAGGCCCCGGGCGCTCGAGCCGTGCGGATCGTCGCGGTCGCCCGGGTAGCTGAAGGTGAGGGCGATGTCGGTCCGGTCTTCGCGCACGGCCTCGACGGCCTCCGGGGGCTCCGCCTCGACGTAGGTGAGGGAGATTCCCGGATGCCGCTGCGCCAGGTCCGCGAGCAGGCGCGGCACGATCGTGGGCGAGGCGGACGGGAAGCCCACGAGCCGCACGCGCGCGGCCCGGAGACCGCGGAGCTCCGCGAGCTCGCCGGCGGCGGCATCCAGAGCCGTCGTCACTGCGGGAGCGTGCCGCGCGAGGATGCGGCCGGCGTCGGTGAGGCGGACGGTGCGACCGACACGTTCGACGATCGCGACGCCGAGCCTGTGCTCGAGGCGCTTGAGCTGCTGGCTCACCGCGGGCTGGCTGTAGCCGAGGGCGAGGGCGGCACCTGTGATGGACCCTTCATCCGCGATCGCCTTCACGACGCGGAGTTCGCGCGCGTCGAAGCCCGGGTCGTCGTCCCACGCATCGGTCATGCCTGAATCATAAGCTTCTGTTATGTCCAGCATGGAACACCTGCCGTAGACGCGAGCATTCGGCGCCGTCCACTCTGGATCCATGCCCGCGACCGCGCCTTCCTCCGCTCTCGACGCAGCGCGGCGCGAGTTCGCCGGCGGCCGCGACTATCTCGCAGCGTGCACGGTGGGCCTGCCGAGCCGGGCGACACGGCTCGCCGTACTGACCGACCTCGACGCCTCCGCCTCGGGCCGCCCCGACCTCGCCGCCTACTGCGCGGCGGTCGAGCACTCGCGGGCGCTCTTCGCATCGCTGGTCGGCGTGGGCGCCGAACGGGTGGCCATCGGCTCGCAGACCTCGGTCGCGGCGGGAATGGTGGCTTCCGCACTCCCTCACGGCGCCGAGGTGCTCGCGCCCGAGGGCGAGTTCTCGTCACTCGTGCTGCCGTTCGTCCACGCCGGCCGCGGGCTCGCCGTGCGCACCGCGCCGCTGGACGAGCTGGCCGCGCACGTGCGTCCGACCACGGCACTGGTCGCGTTCTCCGTGGTGCAGTCGGCAACCGGGGAGGTGGCGGATGCCGCGGCGATCGCCGCGGCGGCGGCCGCGCACGATGCGCTCACGCTGTGCGACGCGACCCAGGCCGTCGGCTGGCTGCGCGTGGAGGCATCCGTCTTCGATGCCGTCGTATGCCACGCGTACAAGTGGCTGTGCGCGCCGCGGGGCGTGTCGTTCCTGACCGTATCGGACCGTCTGGCAGCGCGCATGACGCCGCTCAACGCCGGATGGTACGCCGGGGACGACCCGTGGTCGTCGTGCTACGGCGCGGAGGTCGAGTTCGCACCTGACGCGCGCCGCTTCGACGTGTCGCCGGCATGGCAGGCCTTCGTCGGGGCCGCCCCGGCGCTCGACCTCTTCGCCTCGCTGGATCCGGCCGAGCTCCACGAGCACGCGACCGGGCTCGCTGCGGCTTTCCGAACCGGCCTCGGCCTCGCACCACCGGAGCGCGCATCGGCGATCGTCACGTGGGACGACCCGGAGGGGTGCGACCTCGCGCGCCTGACCGCGGCTGGGATCACGGCATCCGGTCGATCGGGCCGCGCACGCGTCGCTTTCCACGTGTTCAATGACGAAGACGACGTCGACCTCGCCCTCGCGGCGCTGGGTCACTGACGGCACGCCCTCGGGGCATCCGGGCGACTGCGTAGACTGCCAACGCGGGTCAGCCGGGCCCCGCACGACGGAGGCCGCATGACCGCCCACCCCGACCGCACGGTGCTGCGCGGCGGTACCGTGGTCGACGGCACGGGAGGCGACGCCCGCGAAGCGGACGTCGAGATCCTCGGCGATCGGATCGGCGTGATCGGCGACATCCCGGCACGGGAAGGTGATGACGTCGTCGACTGCCGCGGCCGCCTCGTGATGCCGGGCTTCATCGACGCGCACGCACACGCGGACGGGACCGTCTTCCGGCCCGACGTGCAGCTCGCACTCCTGCGCCAAGGAATCACGACCGTGATCGGCGGCCAGGACGGCGTCTCGTACGCCCCCGGCGACGGCGTCTGGGCGAGCCGGTACTTCGCGGCGATCAACGGCCCACATCCGACCTACACGGGCGGCGGCGTCGCAGAGCTGCTCCGCACCTACGACGGCACCACGCCCCTCAACGTCGGGTACCTCGTCCCTGCCGGCACCGTGCGCCATGCGGTCATGGGCATGGCGAGGGGACCAGCGGATGCCGGGCAGCTCGCGCACATGCAGCGCCTCGTGGCCGACGGGCTGGGGTCCGGCGCGCTCGGGCTGTCGACCGGGCTGGACTACGTGCCCGGCATCTTCGCCGGCACGGACGAACTCGCGCAACTGTGCGCTCCCCTGGCCGCCGCGGGCGGGCTCTACGTGACGCACATGCGCGGCGGGTACGAGACCAACACTGCGGCCGGCCTCGAAGAGGTCGTCGCGATCTGCGCGCCCGGCGCGGCGCACGACGGCGTGCGCGGACACGTCTCGCATCTTCACGTGGACGCCGATGACGCCGAGCGCCTGCTGGCCGGGGCCGCGGCATCCGGAGCCGACCTCTCCTTCGACATGTACCCGTACACGCGCGGCTGCACGCTCGTCTCGATGGCGGTGCTGCCCCCGCAGTACAGCGCGCTGGCCGTCGACGACGCGATCGCGCGGCTGTCGGATCCCGCCGAGCGTGCCCGTCTGCTCGACGAATGGTTCCCGACCGTGGCACACAAGCCGAGCCTCGGACCCGACTGGCCCTCGATGATCCGCGTCGGGCATACGCCCGCGACGGACTGGGCCTGGGCGCCCGGGCGGACCCTCGCCGAGATCGCCGACCGTCGGCAGACCTCGGTCGAAGAGGCGACGCTCGACCTCCTCGTCGCGGGGCGGATGGAGGTCAACGCGGTGATGGCGGTGCGCGACGAGCGCGCGATCGAGAACCTGGCGCAGCTGTTCGCGCATCCGGGGCACACCGGCGGCTCCGACGGCATCTTCATCGGGGCTGTGCCCCACCCCCGCGCGTGGGGCGCGTTCGGCCGGTTCCTCGGCACCTACGTCGGACGCTCGTTCACGTGGGACGGTGCCGCCGTCCACCTCGCCGCGCACACCGCCGAACGGTTCGGACTCGTCGATCGCGGCATCCTGCGTCCTGGCGCGGTCGCGGACATCGCGATCGTGGACCCGGCGACCGTCGCCGATGCCGCCACCTACGACGACCCGCAGCGGCTCGCACGCGGCATCGACGACGTCTTCGTCAACGGCACGCACGCGCTGCGCGACGGAGAGCTCACTGGCGCGCTCGCCGGGCGAGGACTTCGCCGTTCCCCCTCTCCCTCGAAAGGAACCACATGACCAAGCAAGCCGTCCTCATCGAGAACGCTCCGAAGCCCGCCGGTCCCTACAGCCACGGCGTCGCCGCCGCGGGTCTGCTCTTCACCGCCGGCTTCGGCCCGCAGGACCCCGCGACGGGTGAGGTCGTGCCGGGCGGTGTCTACGAGCAGACACAGCAGGTGCTGCGCAACGTCGGCAGCGTGCTCGCCGCCAGGGGCGCCTCCTTCGACGACGTCGTCAAGGTCACGGCCCACCTGCAGCACCTCAAGCGCGACTTCGCCGACTACAACCGCGCCTACGCCGAGTTCTTCACCGAGCCGTACCCGGTGCGCACCACGGTCGGCTCCGACCTGTACGACATCCTCGTCGAGATCGACGTCGTCGCCGTGCTGCCGAGCGAGTGATGCCGGCCGCGCAGCGCGGCATCGCCGATCGCGTGCTCGGCGGGGCCGACAAGGGACTGCCGTCGGATGCCGCGGGCCTGACCGTCGCCGAATTCCTGACGCGTGAGCCGCGGCTCGCCGACCTGTGGACACCCCTCGTCGTGCTCGACGACAGCGTGCTCGACGACAACATCGCATTCCTCGCAGGCTGGGTGGCCGCGCGCGGGCTCGAGCTCATGCCGCACGGAAAGACCACGATGGCGCCGCAGCTGTGGCATCGGCAGCTCGATGCGGGCGCCACCGGCATCACGGTGGCGAACCCCTCGCAGCTGCGCGTGGCGGTGGATGCCGGCATTCCGGCGATCATGCTCGCCAACCAACTGGTGCAACCGGGGGCGATCCGCTGGACCGCCGACGTCGTCGCGCGCGGCACCCGGGTGTGGAGCTGGGTCGACGATGTCGCCGGGATCGAGGCGATCGAGCGCGCCCTCGGCCCGGTGGAGCGGCCGCTCGAGGTTCTCGTGGATGTGGGCCGCCCGGGCGGCCGCACCGGCGCCCGCTCGCTGACGGCGGCGGTCGCGGTGGCCGAGCGCGCGGCGGCCTCGCCGGCGGTGCGCCTTGCCGGCATCACCGGGTACGAGGGCTCGGTCGCGCACGGGCGCGGCGCGGAGGCGCTGGCGTCGGCGGGGGCGTACATCGACGAGCTGCTCGCCGTCCATGACGCCGTCGGCCCGCTCTACGATGACGGCGACGTACTGGTGTCGGCCGGCGGCAGTGCCTACCCGGACGTCGTCGGCACGGCGTTCGCCGCGGCATCGGTGGGGGGCGACGGCGCGCGTTTCGTACTTCGCTCGGGCGCGTACATCGTGCACGACCACGGCTACTACCGGCAGAACTCGCCGTTCGAGGGATCGGGGCTCCGCCCCGCGGCGCGCGGGGTCGCACGAGTGGTGTCGCGGCTGGACGCCGACACCGCGATCGTCGATGCCGGCAAGCGCGACTTCCCGTACGACGAGGGACTGCCGACGCCGCTGTACGCGATCACGAGCGACGGCGAGCGGATGCCGCTTCCCGGCGCCGAGACGACCAAGCTCAGCGATCAGCACGGCTTCGTGCGCATCGGAGCCGACTCGCCGCTGGCCATGGGCGATCTCGTGGTGTTCGGACTCTCGCACCCGTGCACGATGCTCGACAAGTGGCGCCTCGTGCCGGTGGTGGACTCCGTGGAGGATCTCGAGGCCGCGATCGTGACCGACCTCGTCGAGACGCGGTTCTGAGGATCGTGCCGAGCTGCGCTCAGGCGCCCGACACGGCTTCCGGCGTCGCAGCTGTCGACGCCCGCCAGCCGAGTGGCGACAGCAGCACCGAGGCGGCGACGAGCACCATCACGACGAGTGCGAGCCCGCCGTAGCCGATCCAGCCGAGCAGTGCGCCGGCGATGATCGCGCCGACGCCGCCGACGATGCTCATCGTGAAGTCGCTGATACCCTGCCGCCTGGTGCGCAGCTCCTCAGATGACGACTCGGTGAGCAGAGTGGAGCCGGCGACCGTCGACGCGCTCCACCCGAGCCCCAGCAGCACCAGCGCGACGGTCACCGCAGTCGTCGAGGCCTGGCCGAAGGAGGCCGTCAACAGCGCGGCGGCGAGCAGCGCCTGACCCACGAGGATCGTCGGCACGCGCCCCATCTTGTCGGCGAGGATGCCGAAGACCGGTGAGAGCACGTACATGCCGGCGATGTGGAGGCTGATCGTGAGACCGATGATCGACAGCGTCGCTGCCTCCGACGCCTCGTGCGTCAGGTGCGCCAGGTGCACGGGGGTCATGGCCATGACCGAGACCATCGTGCCGTGGGCCGCAGCGACCGCGAAGATCGCGTAGCGCGCGGCCACGGGCCGGTCGGCTTTGGCGATCGCTCGGCTGCCCGCCTTCGCGGAGGCCACGACGCGCTGCGCGAGCAGCAGCGGGTCGGGTCGCATCGCGACGAGGTACAGGACGATGGCGAGCCCCTGCGCGACGATCGTGAACAGGTACGCACCTGTCAGCGGCGGCATTCCGATGGCCCCGCCGATCAGCTCGCCGGGACCTGTGAGGTTCGGGCCGAGGACGGCCCCTACGGTGGTCGCCCACACCACGATCGACAGGTCACGGCCGCGGGAGGCATCCGTCGCGAGATCCGCCGCGGCGAAGCGGGACTGCAGGTTCGCGGCCTGCCCCGAGCCGATGATGAGGAATCCCGCGAGCAGCAGCGGGAACGATCGCAGCGCGACCGCGAAGATGACGAGGCCCACTCCGATGAGTGCGACTGCCATCCCCGTGGTGAGTGACAGCCTGCGGCCGCGGCGGCGGGCGATCGCTGCGAGGGGCACCGCCGTCAACGCCGTGCCGAAGGTGACGGCGGCGGCCGCAAGCCCCGAGAACGCGTCCTCGCCGGACAATTCGGCCGCCAGCACCGCACCCAGCGACAGGGTCGCACCGAACGCGAGCCCGCCGAGCACCTGCCCGCCCGACAGGACCCACACGGTGCGTCGCTGGACGCGCACGACCTCTTGAGCGCTCGGCGCGAGGTCGACCGCCGGTTCTGATCCGGTCTCAGGCATCGCGGGCGGGATTGCGGAGCGTCCCGAGCCCGGTGATCTCGACCTCGACGGTGTCGCCCGCGCTGATCTGGCCGACCCCGGCGGGGGTGCCCGTGAGGATGACGTCGCCCGGCAGAAGCGTGAAGGCGGCCGAGGCGAAGGCGATGACATCGGCGAGCGAGAAGATCATGTCGCTGATCGGCCCCTGCTGGCGGACCTCGCCGTTGAGCCGGGTCGTGATGACGGCCGGGCCGTTCACGTCGAAGTCGGTCTCGATCGCGGGGCCCAGCGGGCACGACGTGTCGAAGCCCTTGGCGCGCGCCCACTGGCCGTCCGACTTCTGCCAGTCGCGCGCCGTGAGGTCGTTCGCGATGGTGTAGCCGAACACGTAGTCCAGCGCGTTCTCGGCCGAGACGTTCTTGGCGATGCGGCCGATGACGGCGGCGAGCTCGCCTTCGAAGCTGATGAAGTCGGACCCCTTGGGCAGCACGACGGCGTCGCCCGGACCGATCACCGAGGTGTTCGGCTTGAAGAACAGCATCGGCGATGTCGGCACGTCGTTGCCCATCTCCGCCGCGTGATCGCGGTAGTTGCGGCCGACCGCCACGATCTTGGACCGGGGGATCACCGGCGCCAGCAGCGCGACGTCGGCGAGCGGCACACGCTCTCCGGTGGTCTCGTACCCGGCGAACATCGGGTCGCCCGCGAGGACGACCAGCTCGCCCTCGTCGACGATCCCGAATCTGATGGCGTCGTTGTGGCTGAAGCGCGCGATCCTCACCCGCTCAGCCTAGCGAGAAGAGCCGACGCCGGCCCGGGGGGCACCGGAACGATGAAGCGGACGGATGCCGCAGCATCCGTCCGCTCCACAAGACCGGGTGTGCGCGCGGGTCAGCCGTCGAGGCGCACGAGCCAGTTGTGCTTGTCTTCGCGGCGGCCGTACTGGATGTCGGTGAGCTCCTCGCGCAGCGACAGGGCGAGCGAGCCGGTCGGCTGCTCGTCGAGGAAGTCCTTGCCCTTGAGTACGCCGATCGGGGTGACCACGGCTGCCGTGCCGCAGGCGAACACCTCGACGATGTCGCCGGACGCGACGCCCTGCCGCCACTCGTCGAACGAGACCGCACGACCCTCGACCTTGTGGCCGCGGTCGGCCGCGAGCTGCAGGATCGAGTCGCGCGTGATGCCCTCGAGGATCGAATCGGACTGCGGGGTGACGATGGTGCCGTCCTTGTAGACGAACACCACGTTCATGCCGCCGAGCTCCTCGACGTTGCGGTCCTGGTCGAGGAAGACGACCTGGTCGCACTCGTTCTCGTACGCCTCGGACTGCGGCAGCAGGCTCGCAGCGTAGTTGCCGCCCGTCTTGGCCGCACCCGTGCCGCCCTTGCCGGCGCGGGCGTAGTCCTCGCTGAGCCAGATCGAGACCGGCTGCACGCCGCCCTTGAAGTAAGCGCCGGCGGGCGAGGCGATGACGTAGTAGCCGACCTTGTGGGCGGGACGGACGCCCAGGAACGCCTCCTTGGCGAACATGAACGGGCGCAGGTACAGGCTCTGATCGTCGCCGGAGGGCACCCACGCAGCGTCGACGGCGATGAGCTCGCGCAGCGACTGGATGAAGTACGAGACCGGCAGCTCGGGCAGCGCGAGGCGACGCGCGGAGCGCTGCAGGCGACGGCCGTTCTGGTCGGGGCGGAAGGTGTGGATGGAGCCGTCCGCGTGGCGATAGGCCTTGATGCCCTCGAAGATCTCCTGCCCGTAGTGAAGCACCGCCGCGGCGGGATCGAGCGTCAGCGGGCCGTACGGCTGGACGCGCGGTCGGTGCCATCCGCCGCCGACCGACCAGCAGATGTCGACCATGTGGTCGGTGAAGCTCGTGCCGAAGCCGGGGTTGGCGAGGATCTGCTCGCGCTCTGCGGCGCTCTTCGCCTGGAGGTTGCGGTTGACGGTGAACTCGAGAGGTGCGAGTCCGGTGTCGGGATCGGAATCGATGAGGGTCATGACGAGCCTGTGCTTTCGTGCGGTCGAGCCGCTGGATGGAGAGGCGCTTGCCGGTTCCAGGTTACGCCGGGAGCCGGCCGGCGATGGCGTCGCCGATCTGCGCAGTGCTGCGCGATGCGGTGCCCCGGTTCGCGATGTCCGTTTCGACAGCCGTGGTGACGCGCTGTGCCTCTTCGGTGAGCCCGAGGTGATCGAGCAGTAGCGAGACGGAGAGGATCGCGGCCGTGGGATCGGCCTTCTGCTGTCCTGCGATGTCGGGCGCCGATCCGTGCACGGGCTCGAACATCGAAGGGAACGCGCCGTCGGGGTTGATGTTGCCCGAGGCTGCGAGGCCGATGCCACCGGTGACGGCGCCGGCCAGGTCTGTCAGGATGTCGCCGAAGAGGTTGTCGGTGACGATCACGTCGAAGCGGCCCGGGTTCGTGACCAGGAAGATGGTTGCCGCGTCGACGTGCAGATAGTCTACGGCGACGTCAGGGTGCTCCAGCGCCACCTCGTCGACGAGGCGCTTCCAGATCCCGCCGGCGTGGACGAGCACGTTCGTCTTGTGCACGAGGGTGAGCTTCTTGCGGCGCCGCTCGGCCAGGTCGAATGCATAGCGCACCACCCGCTCGACGCCGAAGGCGGTGTTCACCGAGGTCTCGTTCGCCACCTCGTGCGGCGTGCCGGTGCGGATCGACCCGCCGTTGCCGACGTACGGCCCCTCGGTGCCTTCGCGGACGACGACGAAGTCGATGTCGCCCGGCTCGGCCAGCGGTCCCGGCACTCCCGGGTACAGCTTCGACGGGCGCAGGTTGACGTAGTGGTCCAGCTCGAAGCGCAGCTTCAGCAGCAGCCCGCGCTCGATGTTCGCGTTCTTCAGCCGCGGGTCGCCGGGCAGTCCTCCGACGGCTCCCAGGAGGATCGCATCGTGCGTCTTGATCGCGTCAAGGTCGTCGTCGGTGAGCGTGTCGCCCGTTTCGAGATAGCGGGCGGCGCCCAGCGCGTACCGCGTCTTCTCGAAACGGATGCTGCTGCCCGCGGTCGCGGCGTCGAGCACCTTCTCCGCTTCGGCGATGACCTCCGGACCGATGCCGTCACCCGGGATGACGGCCAGCTTCACGACACGCGACATGGTGCTCCTACGACTTCTGGCGGGACCCTCCCAGGGTAGTGGCCGCGATGACCCCCGCGACGACCACGAGGGCCGCCCCGATGAGCGCAGTGACCGTGACGCCGGCGTCGAACGCGGTGGCCGCCGCCTCGAACAGTGCGTCGCCCGTCGCCCCGCCGATCCGGCCGGCCGCGTGCACCGCACCGGCCAGGGTCTCAGACGAGGCCGCGGCCGCGGCATCCGGGACGCCGTCCGGTACCACGAGATTCGAGCGGTAGAGAGCCGTCAGGATGCCGCCCAGCACCGTCGTGCCGAGAACGGCGCCGAGCTCGTACGCGGTCTCGGACACTGCGCTCGCGGCGCCCGCCTTCGCGGGCGGTGCGCTCGAGAGCACCAGCTCGTTCGACACGGTCTCGGCCGCGCCGATGCCGATCCCGAGCGAGATGAACGCCGCCACGAGCGTGCCGATGCTGTCGGGCCCGGTCGCGAACGCCACCGCGACATAGCCCGCGACGGAGAACACCAGCGCCGTCGGCACCACGATGCGGGCAGGCCACTTCTTCGAGATCGGCACCACCGCGAGGCCCGCCAGGATCATCATCGCGAGGCCCGGCACGAGCGCGAGACCCGCCTGCATCGGCGACAGCCCGACGATGAGCTGCAGATGCTGCGCGACGAAGAAGAGGAAGCCGACCAGCGCGATCACGCTGAGGAGGTTCACCAGCAGCGCGCCGCTGAACGTGCCGAGACCGAACAGCCGCATGTCGAGCATCGGGGTCTTGGCGCGCAGCTGGCGACGCACGAAGAGCACGCCGAAGCCGAGGCCCACGAGCATCGGCAGCCACGCGGCGACCGTGAACCCGTGCACCGCGAGCTCCTTGATGCCGTAGACGATCGGGATCATCGTCGCCATCGACAGCGCGATGCTGAGCGGGTCGATGCGGCCCGGCTTGGGGTCGCGACTCTCCGGCACGAGCAGCGGCGCCAGCACCAGCAGCGGAATGAGCACAGGGACCGAGAGGAGGAACACCGAGCCCCAAGAGAAGTGCTCGAGCAGCAGTCCGCCGACGACCGGGCCGAGTGCGGCACCGGCGGAGAACATCGACGCCCACACCGCGATCGCGAGACGCCGCTGATCGCGGTCGGTGAAGATGCTGCGCAGCAGCGAGAGCGTCGACGGCATCAGCATCGCGCCGAACACGCCCATCGCCGCGCGCGCCGCGATCAGCCACACGGCGCTCGGCGCGAAAGCCGCGAGCACGGACACGGCGGCGAAGCCGGTCGCGCCGATGAGCAGCATCCGTCGCCGTCCGAACCGGTCGCCGAGCGTGCCCATCGTGACGAGCAGACCCGCGAGCACGAGCGGGTATGCGTCGATGATCCACAGCTGCTGGGCGCTCGACGGCCCCAGTTCGAGCGCGATCGACGGCAGCGCGAAGCTCAGCACCGTGTTGTCGACCGAGACGAGCAGCACCGGCAGCATCAGCACGACCAGCGCCGCCCAGCCGCGCCAGCCGACCTTCCGCCCCTGGGCGTCGGCGAGCGAGAGTTCTTGAGTGAGTGTCATCATTTCTATACCGTCCAGCCGGTATAGTAACAGAATGCTCAGACACCCGTCGATACGATCGAGGCCATGAGCCGTCCTCCCCTCGCCCGCGAGAAGGTGCTCGACGCCTTCGAGCAGATCCTGATCGAGGAGGGCGAGCGAGCCGCGACGATGGACGCCACCGCCAAGGCCGCGGGCGTCTCCAAGGGCGGCCTGCTGTACCACTTCGGCACGAAGGAAGCTCTCGCAGCCGCGCTCATCGACCGGCTGCGGGAGCTCGTGCAGGCGGACGTCGACAGGATGGCGTCGGCGCCGGAGGGCCCGATCGCCTACTTCCTGCACACGTCGGTCATGGCGAACGACCCGATCGACCGAGCCATCCTCGCGACGTCGCGACTGGCCCAGGGAGGCGACGCGACGGCGAGCGACGCGCTGCGGCACATCAGAGAAGACTGGGCCGCCGTGCTTCAACCCCACACCAGGGACGCCACGGCGCTCGATCTCGTGATGCTCGTGAGCGACGGCCTCTACTTCAACAACGCCCTCGCGGGCGGCTCCATCCCCGGTCCGGTCCCTCGCGGCGAGGCGCTCGACGCGCTGGTCGCGCTGGTGGAGCGCGCCGCGCGACCCTGACCTGCGCCGGGTCTCGCCCGCACGCAACGACGGATGCCCCGCCCCGGCCCTCGCCGAGGACTCAGGGACGCGGCATCCGTCGTGGAATCAGGACTCGGTGATCTCGATCTGGCGGAACAGATCTGCCTGGATAGCGGTGCTCACCTCGTCGAGCAGGGCGTCGGGCACCGGCGAGTCGACCGTGAGGACCGACAGCGCCTGGCCGCCGGCCGTCTGGCGCGCGATCTGCATGCCGGCGATGTTGATGCCCGCCTCGCCAAACTTCTGGCCGTAGATCGCGACGATGCCGGGTCGATCGGTGTACAGCATGACGACGTGGTTCGTCTCGATCGGCAGCTCGATCGCGTAGTCGTTGATGCCGACGAGCTTCTCGACCTGCTTCGGGCCGGTGAGCGTGCCCGAGATCGCGAGCTGCGAGCCGTCCGACAGGGCGCCGCGCAGGGTGATGACGTTGCGGTACTCAGGGCTGTCGTCGTCGACGAGCAGGCGCACCTCGACGCCGCGCTGTTCGGCGAGCAGCGGCGCGTTCACGTACGACACGGTCTCGCTGACGATGTTCGTGAAGACGCCCTTCAGCGCGGCGAGCTTGAGAACGCTGACGTCGTAACCCTGCAGCTCGCCGTGCACCTCGACGTCGAGGCTCGTGAGCGGCGACCTCGCGAGCGCCGAGAAGATCTGGCCGAGCTTCTCGACGAGCGGGATGCCGGGGCGCACATACGGGTCGATGACGCCGCCCGCGACGTTCACGGCGTCCGGAACGAGCTCGCCGCCGAGCGCGAGACGCACCGACCTCGCGACCGAGACGCCCGCCTTCTCCTGCGCCTCTTCGGTGGAGGCGCCGAGGTGCGGGGTGACGACGACGTTCGGAAGATCCAGCAGTGCCGCAGCGGTGCCGCCCTCCGCGGGGGGCTCCGAGGTGAAGACGTCCAGGCCTGCGCCCGCGATCTCGCCGGCAGTGAGGGCGGCGTGGAGGGCCTCCTCATCGATGAGGCCGCCGCGCGCGACGTTCACCACGTACGCGGTCGGCTTCATGATCTTGAACTGCTCTGCGCCGATCATGCCCGTGGTCTCGGGGGTCTTCGGCATGTGGATCGTGACGAAGTCGCTCTGCTCGAGCAGCTCGTCGAGCGTGACCAGCTGCACGCCGAGCTGCTGTGCACGGGCACTCGTGACGTAGGGGTCGTAGGCGATGACGCGCACATCGAACGCCTGCAGGCGGGCCGTGATCAGAGCGCCGATGCGGCCGAGACCGATGATGCCGACGGTCTTCTCGAAGAGCTCGGTGCCGGTGTACGAGCTGCGCTTCCACGCGCCGCCCGAGAGCGACGCGTGCGCGGCGGGAATGCGGCGCGCGAGGCTGAGGATGTGACCGACCGTGAGCTCCGCCGCCGAGATGATGTTGGAGGTCGGCGCATTGACGACCATGACGCCGGCGGTGGTGGCCGTCTTGATGTCGACGTTGTCGAGGCCGACGCCGGCGCGGGCGACGACCTTGAGGACGGGCGCGGCGGCGATCGCCTCGGCGTCGATCTTCGTCGCCGAGCGGATCAGCACCGCGTTGGCGTCGGCAAGGGCCGAAAGAAGTGCGGGGCGGTCGGTGCCGTCGACGTTGCGCACGTCGAAGTCAGGACCCAGGGCATCGATCGTGGCGGGAGAGAGCTCTTCGGCGATCAGGACGACAGGCTTCGGCACGGGTGTTCCTTAGTGGGGCGGTGCGCGAACGCGCGGAGCAGAACCGGATGCCGCGCCGCACGCCGTCGGGGGGCGAGGCCTGTGCCAGCCTACCGCCCGCGCGGCGGAGCGCCCGACCGTATGACGGCCTGCGGCAGGCTCAGCCCAGGAAGGACGCGGAGTTGAGCGTGGTGTACGCGACCACGTTCAGCCAGAACACCGCTACCAGCGCGAGGCCGGTGAGCATCACGAGGAGGAGCTCGTGCGGTGCGCGCCGGTAGCCGATCGCGAAAGCTCCGCCCCACACGAGCAGCGGGAACACCGCGGCGAAGATCCAGATGAACCACCCGAGGGCGTTGAGCGAGACGCCCGCGCCCCCGAATGTCTGAAGCGTGATCACGAGGTTGCCGATCGCGTTCCAGACCGCGTAGGCGTAGAACAGGCCCACAGCGCCCGAGATCGTCGCCACGAGCCACGTGGGCGTCTTGCCGCGCTTCGCGGCCGAAGGCGCAGCATCCATCGCGTTCTCGCTCATTGTCCGATAGCCCCGATCATCACGAAAGGCCAGGGCAGCAGCAGCACGACCCCGGCCGCGAGCCACGTGAACCGCAGCCACGCGCGCGAGGCGCGGGTCAGCAGCAGGGTCGTGGCGAACCACAGCAGGGGGGCCAGCACGGCGAGCCACAGGCTTCCCTGGTACATCACGTCGGTCACGAGGTACTGGGCCCTCCCCTGCAGGCGCAGGCCTCCGATGAGCCAGCCGATCGCGAAGAGGGCGTACACGCCGCCGAGCACGCCGAACGCGATCAGAGCGCCGTTGCCCATCGGCCGGCGGTCGGGGGCGGTGGCGGTGGGCGCTTCGGGCACCGATTCCGCCGCCGGCGCGTCGGCGGAGCCGAGCGTCTCGCTGCCCTTGCCGACGGCGGTGAAGCCCTTCGGGAGTTCGGCCGGGGATGCCGCGGCCGCAGTCTCGGGCTCCTCCTCCGGCTCGCCGGTTCCGCCGTGGTCGAGCGTGGGATCGTCGTCGCCGTCCCACGTGAGGGCGTCGTCGTCGCGTCCGGTCGTCACGTTCTCAGCGTAGTGCCGCGGCCCGGCAAGCCCGGATGCCACCCGCGGTGGTCGCGGCACCCGGGCCCGCGTCGCTCATTCGAAGAGCCGCAGCATCAGCGTGTGCCAGGTGACCGGGCCCACGATCCCATCGACCGGCGGGGCGAACAGCTGCTGGAACTCGCGGACGGCGGCGTCGGTGGCCGGACCGAAGTCGCCGTCGACGGTGAGCCCGGCGAGGAGCGTCTGCACGGCGCGCACGGCCTCGCCCTTCGGGCCTGCGGGCCCGTCGCCCTGCTTCACGGTGATGATGAGGCTCGGCCAGTCGAGTTGTCCGAGCGTCGTCGAGATCTCGACGGCGCGCAGCGTCTGCTGGAAGGCCTTCACGGCCTGACCGCTCTGCGGGCCGAACGCGCCGTCGGCCGCGATGGTCGCACCGTGCGCACGCAGCAGGTGCTGCGCGGCGAGGACGCGCCAGTTGGTGGCCTGCGACGACCCCTGCTTCACGAGCGCCCACGGCCGGTCGCCCGGCATGAACGTGCTGAAGAACGACCAGGTCTCGCGGCCGGCGACGCCGTCGATGGTGAGGCCCCACGACTCCTGGAAGAACTCGACCCGCTCCTTGGTGATCGGGCCGAAGCTCCCGTCCACGACGAGCGGAGGCTCCCCCGGGGACCGCGCGAGCCCGAACTGCTGGACGGCGCGCACCGCGTCGCCGGTCGACCCCTGCTGCACGGCGATGACGAGCTTGGGCCACGTCACGGGTCCGACGATGCCGTCGGCGGGTACGGCATACGCGGTCTGGAAGGCCGTGACCGCTGCGGTGGTCGCGGGGTCGTACGTCCCGGTGACGGCCACAGCATGGCCGTGGGCTCGCAGGAGGTACTGGATGCCGGGGACGATCGCCGACGACGATCCCGGTCCGACGGTGCTCCACGGTTCGACGTTCATGACAGCTCCTCTGTTCTGAGTGGAATGCGGGGTCGCGCGTCCCCTCCCGCTTCCGAGGCGATCCCCGCGTGGCCTGATACCTCAGTCGCGCACGAGGGTGACGGCATCGGTCACCACCGCCTTCGCGTACTGCAGCGCCAGCGGCACGGCGAACTTGTCGTCACCCTCGGTGTAGCGGTGCTGGAGCCCCTGCGCAAGGATCCGCCATGGCCGCTCGTTCGACGGGGTCGCGGCGTCGCCGTCGTCGGGAACGAACTGCGTGTAGTCATAGGGATGACTCGCGGTCGCACCGAGCGGGACAGAGAAGGTGTCCACCGCCAGCACGCCGGCGGCGAGATCGACCTGCAGCAGCCGCTGGAAGCCCGTCGCCCGCTCCCCCGTCGGGGTGCGGAACTCCTGGTAGTCCGCGAGCGCCTCGAGCACGGTGTGCCCCGGGATGCCCCCGGCGTTCTCGGTGACGATCGCGCCGAGCCCGTGGAAGTGGCCGGACAGCACGAGGACCACATTGCGGTTCGGCGCGACGACGCGCTCCCACAGCCGGTCGCCGTGCGAGACCCATCGCGACGTGGTCGAACGCTCCGCGTCGTCTTCGGCGGTCGCCGGCGTGAGGTGCTCATGCGTCGAGATGACGATGTTCGCGTCCCGGTGAGAGGCGATGACCTCCTCGGCCCACGCGATCTCCCGGTCGTCATAGGCGTAAGGCAGCGAGACCATGACGAACCGTGCGCCGCCGGCCTCGAACGAGGACCAGTTCGCGCTGTTGTCGTCGGGCGTGAGCGAACCGCCGAACCACGGCTGGTCCCGGTACCTCTCCGGCCCGAAGTATTCGTTGAACAGGTCGTTGCTCACGCCCCGCTTGTTGTCGTGATTGCCCGGAAGCACGCTGTTGGCGATGCCGTTCGCATCCAGCACCCCCTGCAGCCGCGACGCCACCTCGTACTCCCGCCGGGCACGATCCTCGGGCTGGGCCGGATCGACCCAGTTCTGGATCAGGTCGCCGGTGTGGGTGACGAAGGCGAGCTTTCGCGCGCCGGCGTTCTCGGCGAGCCACGCCACCTCGCCCGCGTACACCTCGGGGTACGCCTCCGAGTAGTACTGCGTGTCGGTGATGTGCCCGAGCGCGAGGTCGTAGTCCGCGGGGTCGGCGAGTCCGTCCGCGTCGCGCGCCGCGGACTCCGTCCTCGGCACCACCTGCACCAGCAGGTCGACCGTGCCGCCGACCACCTCCTCGCCACGCACGACGCCCTCCAGCCGGATCGGTGCGGTGGCGGCCGCATCCGTCGCCGTCGCCGTGCCGGCGGCTTCGTCGAGGGCGCGCCAACCCGCGCGGCGCGCGGTTGCGGCGGCAGGAACCCAGACCGACAGCCGCACTTCGGCCCGCCCGACGGAGCGCCCTTGCCACGAGACGGTCCCGCCCTCGTCGGGCAGGCGCACGCGCATCCGCACATAGGGCAGGTCGTACCCGTCGTCGCGAGCCGCCGGATCGGCGGTGGAGACCTCCCGCTCGTCGGGCGCAGTCCGGCTGGTGAGCGGCGAGGGCCAGGACCCGGCGTGGGCCGCCTGCACCTCCAGCGGGGTGCCGTCCCCGTCCGCCGGCGCGACCGCGACCGCGATGGCCGCGGCCCGGCCCGCGGCCGCATCACCCGTGGCCGCATCGACCGCGTCCGATCGGGCGTCGTCGAGCGCGTGTCGGATCACGTCGTCCGCAGACAGCCCACGGCGCGGGGCGACCACCCCCGGGCTCTCCGGGGCCGGGACGAAGTCACTCGCGTCATCGCCGGTGAACGCGGTGCGCTGCAGCGTCTCGCCGCGCAGCCGGTCTACGGCGAAGGTCGACAGCGCGAGTCCTTTCGTGCACGGGCTCGGGACGTCCACGCTGTCGTCCATCTCGTTGCGGTGGAAGATGCCGACGCTGTCGACGCGGTGTCCCTCGGCGTCCTGCACCCACACGCCGGCTCCCGCGAGCTCGAGCGGCTCGGGGTACGCCGCGTCGGCGGCACCGGCCGCGGGTGTTCCTTGGAGGGCGGCCGTCCACGTGTCGTCAGGACCCAGCACCGTGCCCGAAGCCACGACGGCGAGGTCGTCCGACCGTCGGAAGCCGTCGGCACCGCACGCGACGAGCGTCCAGCCGGAGATGTCGACCTCTCGCGCGCCGAAGTTCGCGAGCTCGACGAAGTTGCGCCGGGGCATCCCGTCGAGCTCGGGGTCGGTGGCGATCTCGCTCACCGCCACCCCCGGAGGGCCGTCGTACCCGAACGCCGGCGCGATGGATGCCGAGACCGTCCGAACCGCGTTCGGTGCGCCCGGCGTGCGACTCGCGATCGCGAAGCCGCCGTCGGCCTGCCGCTGCCAGCTCTGCCCCGTGCGGTAGTCCAGCGTCGAGGGCAGCTTGTCGCGTCCGGTCTGGCAGGCGGTGTCCTCCCGCGAGGACACCCCGACGCCGTCGACACGACGTCCGTCGGCGTCGACGAGGAGGGCACCGTGCACGAGATCGGCCAGCGACGTCTCGACGCGGATGTCCGCGTGTTCCGCGAATCCGGGACCTCCGATCACCAGGCGCTCACCCGGAGGCAGCGCGGCGCCCGCGCCGAACACGTGCTGGAGCGCTTCGGTCGGGACCGCTCCGGTGGCGGTGCAGCGGTAGAGCCGCCAGCCGTCGAGGTCCACGACCGCCGTGCCGTCGTTCACGAGCTCGATGAAGTCGTCGCCGCGCCCGGCCGGGCCCGCCGCGGCGATCTCGGACACCCGCACCGGCTCGGCGGCGGCGTTCGCAAGCCGGTTCGGCTCCCCGGCGGTCGCGACGGCGCGCACCCAGCGCCCGTCGTCGGACGACCCTGCGCGCTGCCAGCTCTCGCCGAGCGCCGCCGCTGTGGTCACCGGCAGCTCGACACCCCCGCCGCATTCCGACGTCGTCCGAACGGGATCGTCCGAGTACGCCGCCAGAGCGTCGGCGATCCCGCCCGACGGGGCGACGACGATGAGCCCGTACCCGCGCTCGGAGAGACGGGGTGTGGGGAACGCTCGCCGCTCCCCGGCCGCGAGGACGACTCCGCCCAGGTCCGCCTCGGGATCCGACGGGCGAGAGCGCAGACCCTCGTCGTCGCAGCGGAAGACCGCGTACCCCGTGAGGTCGACCGGGCGATCCCCCGGATTCGCGAGTTCGAAGAACCCGGAAGCCGATCCCCGAACGCCTGCCGGCGAGACCTCGACGAGCGACACCGTGCCCGTCGACGCGACGATTCGGCGCGATTCCGCCGCACCGGCGGGAGAGCCGACCGAGGCCGCGATCCCGACGAGGAGAACGGATGCCGCAAGGATTGTGGTCACACGGTTCGTGGCGCGCACGCCCTGACCGTGTCCCGGCGAGGTGAACCGTCGCGGGCCCCGCGGCGATCATCCGGTGTACGGCTGCGGGACGGTTGCCTCAGCCGGCCGCGGCGACGGCCTCCGCAACGACGGCGGGGTCGGTGACGTCGTGCCCCGCCGAGCCGCCGCCGGGACCGGACGGAGCATCGCGGCCCGCGCGCCCTCGCGCCGACAGGTGCACCGCGTCGACACCGGCCGCGAACAGTGCGGGGATGTCGGCCGGCAGCACGCCGCCGCCCGCCATGACCTCGACGCTTCCCGAGCGCGCCGCGAATGCGGCGAGCATGGCCACCCCGTCGATGGAGCGCGGAGCACCGCCCGAGGTGAGCACGCGGTCGACACCCTCGGCCACCAGCGCGTCGAAGACGGCCGCCGGATCGGCGGCGGCGTCGACGGCGCGGTGGAACACGAGCGTCGCCGGGCCCGCGGCATCCCGCCATCTGCGCAGTGCGTCGACGTCGAGGCCGCCCGCCGAGGTCAGTGCGCCGACGACCACGCCGCCCGCGCCGCGCTCGACGCACGCGCGGATGTCGGCACACACCAGCGCGACCTCGTCGGGCTCGTAGACGAACCCGCCGCCGCGAGGGCGTACGAGCACGTTCACAGTCGCGGGGTCGACGGCCGCGAGCACGGCTTCGAGGGTGGCGAGCGACGGCGTCAGCCCGCCGAGGTCGAGGGCCTGGCACAGCTCGAGACGGGCGGCCCCGGCCGCGATCGCGGAGCGGGCCCCTGCGGGGTCTTGGACGGCGATCTCGACAGGGCGCGGAGCGGACATGCCGTGAGCCTAGTCCGGCGGTGCGCCCCACCGCAGACACGGCGAGACCCGCCGCACTCCCGGGCGGCGGGTCTCGACGGAATCAGGAGAATCGCAGCTGCCGCGGCCTCGTGAAGAGGTGCCGGAACCACAAGCCGATGCCTGTGGAGACGCGTGACGCCGGGCTTTCCGGCGTGATCGTCGCGCCACGATCGGCGATGCTGCGGAGAATCTCGTTCTCGCGATCCAGGGCGGCCGCCCGCTCGCGATCGAGCCGGTCGGCCGTGAAGGTCAGGGTGCTCCCGTCCATGGCCGTTCCTTTCATGATGCTCGCCCGGGTTGGCGAGGGTTGTGTGATGTGAGTCGCGGTCGCGGTGCGGTGATACGCCGGGCCGTGAACACAGCGTCGCGGCATCCGGTATCGGAATCGTGCCCGCCCGGTACTGGTCCGGTACTGATCCGGAGCGGATGCCGTTGACGCTCGTATCGGCGGAGATCACACTGCAACCATGGCCATCAGGGTCCTGGGGCCGCTCGACACGGGGACAGAGCAGACCCTGAGCCCGCGGGAGCGGGTGGTGCTCGCCGCACTCATCGTGCGAGCGGGACGGACTGTCGCGCCGGGCGATCTCGCGCAGGCGTGCTGGGGCGAGGACCCGCCGCGCACGTGGCCGCAGCAGGTCAAGACCTGCGTCGCGCGCATCCGGGCCGGGCTCGGAAGCGCCGCCATCGTGACGCGGGGCTCCGAGTACAGCCTCGGCATCGACCCGGCCACGATCGATGCATTCGAATTCGAGCGCCTCGTCTCGAGCGCTCGGCAGCATGCGCTGCACGACGAGCACGATCGCGCGGTCGATGCGTACCGGCGGGCGCTCGAACTGTGGCGCGGCGAGCCCTACGCCGAACTCGCGGACTGGGAGCCTGCGGCGGTGGAGGCCGAGCGCCTCATCGAGATCCGCGACAGCGCCCAGGAGGAGCTGCTCGAAGCACGACTGGCGGAAGGCGAGCATCGCGCCGTCATCGCCGACGCGGAGCGCCTCGTGCGCGCGGCACCGCTTCGCGAGGATCGCTGGGCGATCCTCGCGATCGCGAACTACCGCGCCGGCCGGCAGGCGGAGGCGCTCGCCACCGTCCGCGCTGCGCGCGTCCGGCTCGCGGAGGAACTCGGCATCGACATCGGTCCACGCCTGGGCGAACTCGAATCGTCGATGCTGCAGCAGGATCCCGCGCTCATGCTCGTCAAGACGCGGCATCGCGTCAGCGATACGTGCCCATACCGCGGCCTTGCGGCCTACTCGATCGTCGACGCGGACGAGTTCTTCGGACGGGAGGGCGATATCGACACCCTCCTGCAGCGCGTGCGCCCGGGGACGCTGACCGCCGTGGTCGGCGCGTCCGGATCGGGGAAGTCGTCCCTCGTGTTCGCCGGTCTCCTCCCGCACGCGTCGGAAGGCCGTCGCGTCGCCGTCGTCACTGCGGGGCGCGAGGCCGCCGCCCACCTGCGGGCGCGCATCGAGCAGCGCGGCGCCGACGACATCGTGGTCGTCGACCAATCGGAAGCGCTGTTCCAGCTCCCCGAGCAGGAGCGGGAGGAACTGTGCACGCTGGTCGCCGGCGTCCTCGCAGCCGGGTCGGCGGTCGTCTTGACTCTTCGCAGCGACTTCCTCGACAGGGCGACGGGGCTGCCTCATATCGGCACGCTCATCGGCCGCGGGGTCTATGCCATCGGGCCGTTGAGTCTCGCCGGACTCCGCGAGGCGATCGAGTACCCCGCGACGCGCGCTGGTCTCCGCCTCGAACCGGGACTGGTCGAGCTGGTCGTGAGGGATGCCGATGACCGGCGCAGCACGCTGCCCCATGTCTCGCACGCCCTGGTCGAGACCTGGATCCGGCGCGAGGGAGCCACGCTCACCGTCGCCGGATATGAGGCATCCGGGGGGATCGTCGGCGCCATCGCACAGTCGGCCGAGAGCCTTTACCGGTCGCTCGACGACGAGGATGCGGGTGCCTGCCGATCCCTCATGCTGCGCCTCGTTCACCGCGGAGTCGACGGCGCGTCGGTGCGCCGCACCGCTCAGCTGGCACCGCTCGTCGCGGATCCGGCTCGCCGCAGGGTGCTCGATCGCCTCGTGACCGCGCGTCTGCTCGCGACCGACGGCGACGAGGTCTCTGTCGCCCACGAAGCCGTGGCCACGGCGTGGCCTCGTCTGGACGGTTGGCTGGAGGAGGATGCCGAGGGTGCGCGCCTCGTCGCGACGGTGGCGACCGCTGCCGAACTGTGGAGCGGCGCCGGCAGGCGGGACGAGGATCTGCTCCGCGGAGCCCGGTTGCATGCCGCGCTGGACTGGCGGGACGAGGCACAGCCCGATCTCACCGCAGTGGAGCGAGAGCTGCTCGACGCGTCGGCCGAGCGCGAACAGGACGAGGTGCGCGAGCTCGGCGAGCGGGCGGCCCGCGAGAAGCGGAGCAACCGACGTCTCCGGTGGGCTGTCGGCGGCGCCGGAGTGCTGCTCGTGGCTGCCATCGTCGGTGGCAGCCTCGCAGCGATCCGAGGCGGCGAAGCGCAGGTCGCCGCAGAGAACGCGAGCGTCGAGGCGCTCGTGGCGACTTCGCTCTCGCTGCTCGATCAGGATCGGGAGGCGGCCGCGCTCCTCGCTGCGGAGGCATACCGCAGGTGGCCCGAAGATCCGCGGACGCGATCCGCGCTCTGGGGTGTCATGACGAACTCGGGAGGAGTCGTCGCCGTTCACCACGGAGGCGACGCGTCCGTTCCTTGGCTGGATGTCGTTCCGGGCACGGACACCGCGGTCGGGTGTCGGTGGCGCCGGCCGATCCGACAGCGTCCATCGTAGACATCGTGGATGTCGCGACCGGCGAGTCCCTGCGCGTGCTGGACACCGCTCTGCCGGCGGCCGAGGGCGCATCGGAGCGCAGCGTCTCGGTGAGCCCGGATGGATCCGTCGCGGCGATCAGCGTGTTCGTCCATCCCGACCCGCCGGCCGACGATACGTGCTGCTGGACGCACCTGTCGGTGATCGATCTCGCGACAGGAGGATCTCGGCCCGAAATCGACGTCGTTCACGCAATACTGACCACTGGCGCGGCATGGGATGCGGCGAGCCGGAACTTCTTCATGGCCGACGCGAACACGGCCGACCTGATCTCGGTCGACGCGACATCGGGTGTGGTGCGGGCCTCGAGCGGCTGGGCATCCTCCGCGCAGCAACCCCTGAATCAGGTGCAGTTCTACGCAGCCCCGGCCGTGATCGACGATCGCCTCGTCGCCGTCGGCGCCGGCCACGAGATCCGGATGTACGACCAGCACTCGCTCGCGCTCACGCGCACGATACCCTTCGACGACGACCGATCCAGCGAGGCGCTCATCACCGACGGCCGGGGTGGCCTCGTGGCCGCGGGGTGGGACGGCACTGTCCGCATCGCCCCCGACGGCACCGTGGCGTGGCGTCGCTACGGGGACGCGACCGCGACCTGCGTGGCTCTGCACCTTGCGTCCGCCGACACGATCGCGTGCGGATCCTACGGAGGGCTGTCGCTGCTCGATCTCGACACCGGCGAGCCGACAGGGGCGGGGGCACCGCTCCAGTACAACCGCAAGGCGTTCTTCGACACCATCGACGACGAGTCGCTGCTCGCGTTCCCCACGGTCCCCGCGGTCTGGCTGCGCTGGCGGATCGACGGCGGCGGCGCGGGAGCGGACGTCGTCGCGAAAGGACGCGAACTTCTCGAAGGACCCGAGGCGGGAGGCTCTCTCGTCGTCACCCAGCCGTCGGGCGGCGGTTCGATGCAGCTGTGGGATATCGACCGCGACGTCCCCGTCGGGAAGGAGTCGGCGCGGATCATCCCGCTCGGCAGCGGTGTGGTCGCGCGCTTCGCCGAGTACGAGCCGGGTCCCCTGTTCGCCCGGTATGAGCCCCGGTGGGGACGGCCGACGCTCGAGCGCGTGTCGACGGAAGAAGAGATCCCGCTGCGCATACCGGACCTGCCGGACTCGGTGACCCTCTTCCCGGGCGGCTGGGCGACTCCCGCCTTCGCCGCGTGGCCCGAGGGCGTCGTCGCCTTCGATCCTTCGACGGGCCGGGCCCTCGGACCCATCGTCACGCCTCCAGAGGGCCGCTTCGCGACGGTGACATCGGTGAGCGAGACGCCCGACTCCACGCTGGCGGTGATCACCTGGTGGAATGAGGAGCGAGCAGCCTCCGAGACCGGCGTCTTCGACTTCACGACCGGCGAGCTCCTCGCACGCGGTCTCTTCGGTCTGGAAGGAAGCCTCGCCGTCGACGATGACCGCATGATCGGCGTCGCGGTAGACGACGCGCGGATCTACGACCTTCGCACACTCGAGCCGCTGGTGGCCCTCCCCCGAGCGGCGGGAGGCGGCAATCGGATCGGGGTCAGCGCCGACGGTCGCACGCTGCTGAACGTCGGATACAACAACACGCTCACGCTCTACGATCTGGCGGGAAACGTGGCCCTCGCAGCCCCTCTCGACGGCCGTGCAGACGCGACCCGCATCTCCGGCGGGTTCCTCACGGCGGACGGCCAGACTCTGATGGAGGCTCTGCCGAGCGGCATCCGGATCTGGGATCTGCGCGCCAGGCAGCAGGCGACTCAGGCGTGCGCGCTGGCCGGGCGAGAGCTCACCGCGGACGAATGGTCGACATACTTCCCGGGCGAGGAGCAGGTGAAGACGTGCACCGCGCTGGTCTCAGCCGCCGCCACCGACTGAGACCGGCTTGCGGACCGCGGCATCCGATCCGCGCTGACGTCCTGACGGGGAGACCCCGAGGGCACGGTGAAACCCCGGCACTCCGGAGGTTGCCGGGCCCCGGCGTCGGGCGTCAGAACACCGGCGTGCCGGCGCGGACCAGCCGCCAGTTCTCGACGTGGAAGTCGGCGGGGTCGATCACCCCGGTGGCGGAGGCGTACGCGACGATCGCCTCGCGGATCGCGACCTGCGCGTTGTAGACCACGGGCGCCGTTGCGACGTGCGGGAACCCGCCGCCACCTGACTGCCGGTAGTTGTTGATCGCCACGACGAACCGCTGGTCCGCCGCGACCGGCGCGCCGCCGAAAGCGAGGTTCACGATGCGCGAACCCTGCGGCTGCGAGATGTCGATGTCATATGTGACGCCCGAGAACTGGTCGAAGTTGTAGTCGGGGGTGCCGAGCGCATTGGTCCAGGTCGCAGGCGCGACCGGAGCGTCGGGTGGGACCTGCTGGAAGTACTTGGCCGAGTACTCGAGGTAGTCCTTGATCTGGGCGCCCGTGATCACCGACCCGAGCAGCGTGTTGTCGTAGATGTACAGCCCCGCGACGTCCTTGATCGTGACCTGCCCGGCCGGGAACGTCGCGGCGCGGTTGAACGGCGCCGCGAGCGAGATGATCGGCAGGGATGCCTCGGGGGTGCCGACGATCGCCTTCGACACGGTGTCGATCTGCACGTGGTGGACGTAGTCGAGGATCGCGGTGTCCTTCCAGCACGACTCGGCGGCGGAGAGCACCTCCGTCGACGTCGCGACCGGAGTGTTGACGTACGCCACGACGGCTTCGTGCTGCGCTTTCACGACCTGCACGAGCGCGGGGTCGTCGGCGACCGTGTTGGTGTTGCACGTGAGCGACTTCGCTCCCGTGACGACCCACTTGCCGCGCTCCATCGTCAGCGTGAGGTCGAACACGCTGAGTCGCTGGCCCCAGTTCTTCGGCTCGCTCATCACCACCTGCTTGCCGGTGACGTTGTTCGTCACGAACCGCTGCGGGACGTCCTGGTGGGCGTGGCCGAAGAGGATCGCATCGATGCCGGGCACCTGCTCCGCGAGCAGCGCCGACGCGTTCTCGACCGGGATGTCGCTGCCGTACGACGACAGGCCGCTGTCGCCGGCGTGGACGCTCACCACGACGACGTCGACGCCTTCCGCGCGCATGACCGGCACCCAGCGGGCTGCCGTCTCGACGACGTCCAGCACCTCGATGCGGCCGCTCACGTTCGCCTTGTCCCAGATGACGACGCCGGGGTTGGTGAGGCCGAGCACGCCCACGCGGATCGGCTTGTAGCCGGGGATGTGCATCTTCTTGACGACATACGGCCGGAACGCCGGGTCGGTCGTGCCTGCGTGCACGGCGTTCGCGGCCAGGGCGGGGGCATCCAGCTGTGAGATCCAGTTGCCGAGGAAGTCGAGGCCGTAGTTGAACTCGTGGTTGCCGAGCGCCACCGCGTCGTAGCCGATCGCGTTGAACGCGGCCGCCATCGGGTGCACCGCGCCCGACGCGGTGACCGGATCGACGGTCGCGTAGTAGAAGCCCAGCGGTGACCCCTGGATCGTGTCGCCGGCGTCGAACAGCAGCGTCCGGCCGCGCCCGCGATCGGCGCGGATCTGGTTCACCAGGCTCGACACGCGGGCGAGCCCGATCGTGTTGCCCGCGCTGTCGCTGTAGGCGGCGTCCTTGTAGTAGTCCCAGTTGAGCGCGTTGGCGTGGATGTCGGATGTGCCCATGACGGTGATGGTCACGGACTTCCCCCCGGGTGCGGCCAACGCCTGCGGCGACTGCACCCAGCCGGCCGCGGCGAGCACGCTCGCCGCGGAGACGCCGACGAGGAAGTTGCGTCGACTCAGACCCGAGTGGGGCGGGTTCTCCGCCGTGGTCCCGAGGTCGTGGTCGGATGCGCGATCAGGCATGTTTTCTCCCATGGCGAGGATCGAACCACGCTCGCGTGCGCGCCGACAAGAGTCCGCGGATGAGGAAACTCTCAGCAATCGCTCCGACCAGCAGCGGTGCTCAGCCCCGGGCGGCCACCACCGCTTCCGCCACGATCCCTGGATCGGTCACGTCGTGCCCGTCCGTACCGCCGCCGGGCCCCGCGGGCGCGCCGAGCCCCGCGCGTCGGCGCGCCGAGAGGTGCACGGCGTCCACGCCGGCGTGGACGAGGTGACGGATGTCCGCCGGCGCCACTCCTCCGCCCGCCGTCACCTCGAGGTCCGGCCCGGCGAGGCGGGCGTACGCCTCGAGGCGGTCGATCCCCTGGATGCTGCGCGCCGCGCCTCCGGACGTCAGCACCCGGCCGACGCCCTCGACCAGGAGGGTCTCGAACACCTCGGCGCTGCGTGGCGACGCGTCGATCGCACGGTGGAAGACGAGCGTCGCCGGGCCTGCGGCATCCGTCCACCGGCGAAGCGCCTCGCGGTCGGCGCGGCCGTCCGCGTCGAGCGCGCCGACCACGACCCCGCCCACCCCCCGCGCGACACACGCGCGGATGTCGGCCGAGACGACCGCGACCTCGTCGGCGTCGTACACGAAGCCGCCACCCCGGGGACGCACCAGCACGTTCACCTTCTCGGCGCCGACCGCGTCGCACACGGCCTCGATCGACCCGATCGACGGGGTGAGACCGCCGACGACGAGCGCCTGGCAGAGCTCGAGTCGATCGGCTCCGGCGTCGATCGCCGCACGGGCGCCCGCGGCGTCCTGTACGGCGATCTCGACGACCGTGCGGATCACGGCCCGACCCGGAGGGCGACCGCCGGCTCGGTCCGGAAGGCGTCGGGGACCATCGCGTGCACGCGACCGTCGGGCCCGCGCTCAAGCGCCGCCTCGGTGCCGTCCGCCCAGCGGGCCGGCCGGCCCGCGAGCTCCTCGGGAAGATCGAACTCCCCCGCTGCGGGGTCGAGGGCGATCACGTTCACCACACCCTCGGCAGCGGTGTACGCGCGCGGCGCGCCGTTCTCCTCGTCGGCGCGCACCCACGGACGCGTGGCGTAGATCGCGTCGCCGTCGCGGCGGAGCCACGTGCCGAGCTCCCGCATGGCGCTTTCCTGCAGCTCGGGGATCGATCCGTCGGCGCGCGGGCCGACGTTGATCAGGAGGTTGCCGTTCTTGCTCACGACATCGGCGAGGAGCCGGATGAGGGCGTCGCCCGACAGCGAGTGACTCGCGTCCTCCGCCTGGTTGTAGCCGAAGGAGTACCCGAGTCCGCGCGTCGACTCCCAGGGCTCCGCGACGATGTCGGCGACGTGGGTGTACTCGCGTGTGAGGAACCCGTGCCGAGGCACGCCCCAGCGGTCGTTCACTGCGCCGTCCGGCACGACGGCGAGGTAGCGGCGCAGCAGCGCGGCGACCGCGTAGTCCTGCTGTCCCTTGCCGCCGTCCGGCCACTCGATGTCGTTCCAGAGCAGGTCGGGGCGGAAGCGGTCGACGAGCTCGTCGAGCTGGGCCGCGGCATACCGCGAGAACCACTCGTCCGCACGGCGGAACCGGAAGAGGTCGGTGTCGGATTCGATCGGCGGGTAGTCGCTGACGTGCCAGTCCAGCGCGCCCGAGAAGTAGACGCCGAACCGCGTGCCCGCGCGGCGCGTCGCGTCGTGGAGTTCGGCGATCAGGTCCCGGCGCGGGCCGCGGCGGGCCGCGCTGAACGTCGTCGTCGCGGTGTCCCACAGGCAGAACCCGTCGTGGTGCTTCGTCGTGGGGACGACGTAGCGGGCGCCCGCGTCGACGAGGGCGCCAACGAAGGTGTCAGCGTCGAACCCGCCCGGATTCCACTGGTCCGCGAGGTCCTCGTAGCTCGTGCCGGTGCCGTACAGCTCCTGGTGGCGCCGCCACGTCGGGCTGCCCGCGATGCGCACCGTGTTGGCGTACCACTCGGCGTACTGGTGGTGGGCATAGGCGTCCTCGGTGGGCACTCCCCCGGGAGGGTGGGCCGGCGCCCATGCAGGCACGGAGTACAGACCCCAGTGCACGAAGAACCCGAGCTTCGCGTCGCGGTACCACTCGGGGACCGGAGTATCGGGGTACTCGGGCGCCGCGTGGCCGAGGTCGGGTCCGGTGCGGGTCTCGAAGTTCATGCGCGTGCCTCCGTGCCGCGGCGTCGGGTGACGAGTGCCGAGAGGTCGGGCTCGTGGTCGGTCGTGGCGAACGGGTAGGTTCCGGGGCGCAGCCGCGAGTGGCCGAGGCGCAGCAGATCCTGGTCGACGCCGCCGGGTGTGAGTGCGAGCGTCCACCCCGCGGCGAGATCGTAGAGCTCGGGCTCGAGGTAGCCGATCTTCACGATCACGATGTCGGCCGTCTCGGGGTCGAGTCCCAGCAGCCGGAAATCGTCGAGGTGGTGGAAGGGCTTGCGACGCTCCGTCACGATCGCGTGCACGGCGCCGCGGCGCACCACGACCTGCGTGCCCGCGACCGGGTCGCCGCCGGTGATCGAGACGATCTCGCCGGCGACCTCGACGGGCCCGCGCGGACCGGGATCGACACGCCCGCCCACGTGCACCGTGACCGTGGCGCCGATCCCCGCCGCCTCGGCGGCGCGCACCGCCTCCGGATCGAAGACGGATGCCGCGAGCACCGTGCGCGACGCATCGTCGAGGTCGCCCCGTTCGAGCAGCCGACCGAGGGTCCACGAGACGTCTCCGGCGCCGCCCGCAGTCGGGTTGTCGCCGGAATCCGAGATCACGTAGGGCCGCGGCGCGTCGTCCGCCAGAGCCAGATCGAGCGCCTCGTCGAGGCTCGCGGTCGGACCCGCGAAGACGAAGTCCGCGCGCGCGCCCCAATACCGCTGTCCGAGTCGCTCAGCTTCACGCGCGATCACCGCCGGGTCGTCGCCGGTCACGATGACCGTGGCGTGGCACCGGGGCTCGTCGGCCCACGCGTACCCGACCCACACGGCGGCGTCGACGACGCCCTCGAGGTCCTCGACATCCGGGATCGCGCCGTACAGCCCCTTCGCCGGCTCGAGCCGCGTACTCGTCTTCTCGCCGGGCAGCAGCACCGGAACGCGCACCCACGCCTTGTAGGGGCGGCGCGCGTCCGGGTCGGCGCCCGAGGCGCCGCGCAGCCGCTCGAGCAGATTGTGCACCGCGCGCTGCTTCGTGTTCATCCAGTCCTCGTGCGGGGCCATCCGGTAACAGGTGATGAGGTCGACGGCGTCGAAGAGGGCGTCCGACACGTTGCCGTGCAGATCCATCGACGTCGACACGAGGGTGTCGGGACCGAGCGCCTCGCGTACCGCGGTCGCGAGGTCGCCCTCGGCGTCGTCCATGCCCACGACGCTCATCGCTCCGTGGATGTCGAAGAAGAACGCGTCGAACGGGCCTTCCCTACGGATCCCCTCGACGATCGCCTGCTTCATGCGCAGATAGGTCTGCGGGTCGACCGCCCCACCGGGAAGGGAGCGCCCGTGCGTGAGAGGGACCCAGGCCGCAGCATCCCGCAGCTCCTCCCCCTCGGCGAGGAAGGGGTAGTACGCGAGCAGCTCGTCGCCGGTGCGGATCGTGAACGCCTCGTCACCCGAGATGTGCGGTGAGAACGTGCTCGACTCGATCGAGATGCCGCCGATGCCGATGCGCGGGCGGGTGAGCCCCGCCGGGTGGAGCGGGCCCAGCGGGCCCTTCCAGATCTGGTCGTGGTCAGGACGCGACGTCACGGAGGAGCTCACCTTCTGCGAACGGTTCGGAGGGGATGGAACGATCGGATGCCGCCACCAGCGCCGCGGCGCCGAGCACGACCGCGTCACCGCGCAGCGTGCCGGGCACGATGCGCAAGGGAGCGCCCGACACCGGCGGATCGGTCAGGAGCGTGGCCGCGACGGCAGGAGCGAGCAGGTCCCATGCGGACGCCACCCCGCCCCCGACCACCGCGAGCGGCACGTCGACGAGGGTTGCGGCGGAGATGCACGCGAGGGCGACCGCCCTCCCCGCGACGTCGAACACGGTCTTCGCGACGGGGTCGCCGGTTCGCGCCCGGTCGGCCACGACCCGCGCGGATACGACGGCTTCGCCGGTCGCGGCCGCATAGCGGCGTGCGATCGAGGTGCCCGACGCCAGGGTCTCGAGATGGCCGGTGCGACCGCAGGTGCAGACCAGATCGCCGTAGCCCGGAGTATGGCCGATCTCGCCGGCGGCGCCGTAGGGACCGTGGCGCAGGGTGCCGTCGAGCACGAGTGCTCCGCCGACGCCGGTGCCGAGCATCACGCCCAGCACGTCGCTGCCCCGCCCCGAGCCCCACGCGGTCTCGCCGAGGAGGAAGGCGTTGACGTCGTTCTCGACCCGCACCTCGACGTCGAGCCGGTCGCCGAGGTGCTCGCCGAGCGGGAATCCCGCCCAGTCGACGAACATGTCCGATGCCGCGCGAATCGCACCGCTGCGCGGGTCGACGACCCCCGCCGCACCGACGCCTACCGCATCGGGGCATACGCCCGCGTCGTCGGCGAGCTCCTCGACCAGAAGCGCCGCCGTCTCGGCCATCGCGGCGCCGCCGGTGCGGGCGGGGGTGTCGCGCGTCGCCCGCGCCAGCACCGTGCCGTCAGCGGCGACGAGGGCGCCGGAGGTCTTCGTGCCCCCGATGTCGATGCCGGCGACGACCGCGGGGGCCTCTGCGCACCCGCTCATCGGCCGCCCAGCCCGGCCATCGCGATGCCCTTCACCAGGTGCTTCTGCAGGACGATCACGAGGATCGTGGTGGGGATCATCGAGATGATCGCGGCGGCCATCTGCAGGTCCCAGCGCGTGCCGGTGAGACCCGAGAAGCTGGCGAGGCCCACGGGCAGCGTGCCCAGTGTCGCGTAGTCGACCGTCACGATGAGCGGCCAGAGGTAGCTGTTCCAGAACGACAGGAAGGTGAACACCGCGAGCACCGCCACCGCCGACTTGGACAGCGGAAGGATGATCTGGAGGAACGTGCGCACCGGACCCGAGCCGTCCACCCGGGCAGCCTCCTCGAGCTCGAACGGGATGCCTCGGAAGAACTGACGCATGAGGAAGGTTCCGAACGCCGTGAAGGCGAACGGGAAGATGAGCGCCTGATAGGTGTTGACCCATCCGAACCACTGCATCACCTGGAACATCGGGATGACGAGCACCTCGGCCGGCACCATGAGGGTGGCCAGGAACAGCACGAAGACCGCGTCTCGGCCTCTCCAGCGCAGGCGCCCGAACGCGTAGCCCGCCGTCGTCGAGACGATGAGCACGACCAGGGTGCCGGCGACCGCCACGAACAGCGAGTTGCCGATATAGGTGAGGAACGGCCCGTAGGCGAAGACCTCCGCGAAGTTGCCCCACTTGATCTGCGAGCCGACCAGCGTGGGCGGCATCGAGAAGATCTCCTCGTTGGGCTTGAGCGCCGAGAAGAAGGCGTAGACGAGGGGCGCGACGAAGATGAGCGCCGCGAGGTAGATGCACATGTGCGCGAGAACCAGGCGGATGCGCTCGCCGGGGGTGCGGGCGGCGGTGCGGCGGCGCGCCGGGGGCGCCTCGACGAACTCGTCCTCGGAGGTCATCAGAAGCGTCTGCTCGATCGCCGACGCTTCCTTGTCGGTCTCGGTTCCGGTCCCGGTGTCAGTGCTCATAGTGCACCCACTTCCGCTGTGCGGCGAACTGCATGCCTGTGATGAGGATGATGATCGCGAACAGGATCCACGCCGCAGCTGCGGCGAGTCCCAGGTCGCCGAAGGTGAAGCCCTGCTCCCAGATGAACATGACGAGCGGTTTCGTCGCGTTGCCCGGGCCGCCGCCGGTCAGCAGCTGCGGCTGCGCGAACACCTGGAGGGCGGTGATCATCGTCATGATCGTCGCGAAGAAGATCGACGGCGAGATCATCGGGATCATGACGCTCCAGATGAGACGGAAGCCCCGGGCGCCGTCGATGCTGGCCGCCTCGAGGACGCTCTCGGGAAGCTGCTCGAGCGCCGCGGAGAAGATCAGCATGTTGTAGCCGAGTCCCTGCCACACACTCATCGCGACCACCATGATCATCGCCCACGAGGGATCGGCGAGGAAGTTCGGCAGCGTGATGCCGAACCAGCTCTGCGCCAGCCCGTTGAACAGGCCCTGCGGCTGCAGCATCATCTTCCACACCAGGACGTTGGCCACCATCGGCACGACGACCGGGATGAAGAAGAGCACGCGGAGGGCTCCGCGGCCGCGGATGCGCGGCCCGAGCCCGATCGCCAGGGCGAGCGAGAGGGCGATGCTGAGCGGCACGTACAGCAGCGTGTACACCGCCGAGTTGCGCAGCGCCGGCCAGAAGTCCGGGCTGCTGGTGAACAGCTTGGCGTAGTTCTCGACGCCGTTGAAGGTGCGGTCGCCGAACGTCGGCCAGTCGTAGACGCTCATCACGATCGAGAGCCCGACGGGCACGATCGTGAACAGGGCGAGCCCCACCAGGGCCGGGCTTGCGAAGCCCAGCGCCTGGCGGGCCTCGGCCCTGGCGAGCGACCCGCGACGTGTCGTCGTGGTCGTCATTGCTCTGCTCTCTTGCTCACGTGCGAGGGTTCGAGGACGAACCCGGTCAGTTGCCGAACTGCGCCTGGGCGCTCTCCAGCAGGTCCGACATCTCCATCTGGCCGTTGTAGACGCTGACGAGGTTCGGCTGGATGTAGCTGTCGAGCTTCTCCCAGTTCTTCGTCATGTACAGCGGGACGGTGGTGGCGAAGGCGGACTCGAAGACCGTCTGGACCTGGTCGCGGTACTCCTCGTCGATGGAGTCGAAGTACAGCGGCTGCGACTCGGTGCGCGCCGGGTACGAGCGGCCCGACGAGGCGATGTAGTCCTGCGCGTCCTTGCCGAGGAGCGAGCCCATGACCTTGAGCGCGGCCTCGGGGTCGTCGCACGTCTTCGAGATGCCGTAGCCCGAGCCGAGGATCGGTCCCGAGTTGCCGTGCTCGCCCGTCGGGAGCGGCGCCATGCCGGCCGCGAAGCCCGACTCGTTGTTGAGGTAGCTCACCGCGTTCCACGTGCCGTCGACCGCCATCGCGGCGTTGCCGCCGGTGTACTGGTTCTCGCCCCAGCCCGTGTCCGACGCCGACGCGACCGGCGCCGCGACACCGAGATCGGTGACGAGACCCGAGTACCACGACGCTGCGTCGACGAAGTCGGGGTCGTCGATGTGGAGAGTGCCGTCCTCGGACGCCGGCTGCTTGCCCGACAGGGCGATGGGCATCGACATCCACTGGTAGCCGCCCATGCCCATACCGAAGCCGTACTTGCCGTCGGCGGTCGCCGCCGTCGCGATGTCCTCGAAGTCGTCGAAGGTCCAGCCGATCTCGGGCGTGGCCGCACCGGTCGCGGTGAGCATGTCCTGGTTGTAGTACACGAGCATCGTCGCGACGTCGAAGGGAACGCCGTACAGCCCGCCCTCGAAGCTGAGGATCCCCTCGGCGCCCGGGTTGAAGTCGGCGAAGTCGAGGCCCGCCGTCTCGAGGTCTTGCGCCGTCAGCTCGCGGAATCCGTCGGTGAACCCACCCAGCTGCGCGCCGCTCATGCCGGTGACGCACGCCATGTTCCCGCTGGCCATGTTGGTGGTGAGCTTCGTGAAGAAGTCGTTCCACGGCGCGGTCTGGAGCTTGATCGTCACATCGGGGTTCTCCTCCTGTGCGATCGCGACCTGCTTCTCCAGCGCCGTCGTGTCGGCCTCGCTGCCCGCCCACATGTCGACGACGATCGTGGGCTTGCCGCCGGTGGAGCTCTCTCCGCCCGAACCGCTCGCACACCCCGTCAGGACCACCGCTACACCGGTGGCTGCGGCCACCGCGCCGACGCGCAACTTCTTCATCGAATGCCTCCTATGGCAGCCAGTTCCCACAAGGTTATTTCGATGTCCGAACCAACCTTGTACTCTTGTGTCGCAAGTCACCCTCGCAGGTTTCGATCGGTGACGCAACCCGAACATCGGATGTTTATCGACGTGTGATACTTCGTCACATCTCGGAAACACGACCAGACCACCACCCGCGAGAGGGACCATGACCCCCGACACCGACCGTTCTTCCGCCGACGAGGACCTGTCCCGGCGGATCATCGATCTGATCGCGCGCGGGCACGCGAGCTCGCGCAGCGAGCTCGCCGCGGCGCTCGGCCTCGCGCCGTCGACCGTCAGCCTGAGGGTGCAGTCGCTGATCGACGCCGGGCTCGTGACCGAGCGCGGCGACGGCGCGTCACGCGGCGGTCGACGTCCGCGACTGCTCGGGATCGACGAGGGCTCCGGCGTCGTGCTGACGGTCGACCTCGGCGGCGGCCACGCCCGCGTCGGCGCGCACTCGCTCAGCGGCGAGCTGCGCGAGACGCGTTCCATCCCGGTCACCCTCGCCGACGGCCCCGAGGCGACGCTCGACGCCGTGTGCGAGGTCTTCGACGAACTCGCGCGCGACACCACGATCCACGCGATCGGCATCAGTCTTCCCGGTCCGGTCGACATCGACCGCGGCACCGTCACGCAGCCTTCGCGCATGCCCGGGTGGCCAGGCTTCCGTGTCACCGAATACGTGCGGCGTCGTTACGGCGTGCCTGTCGCCGTCGACAACGATGCCAACCTCGCGGCGCTCGGCGAACACCGCGCGCAGTTCGGCGCGAACGGCCACAGCATCACCGTCAAGGCAGGCACCGCCATCGGCAGCGGCATCATCGTGGACGGCCACATCCACCGAGGGGCCACGGGCGCGGCAGGCGACATCACGCACACGCGCATAGACGGCAGCGGCGACATCCCGTGCTCCTGCGGGAACACCGGCTGCCTCGAGACCGTGGCCAGCGGCGCGAGCCTCGTGCGGCAGATGCGCGAGCGCGGGCGGACGGATGTCGAGACCACCGCCGATGTGCTGGCGCTGGCCCGCGACGCGGAGCCGGAGGCGACCACGATCGTCCGCACGGCGGGCACGCACCTCGGTCAGGCGCTGTCGGGCGTCGTGAACTTCTTCAACCCGCACGCGGTGTTCCTGACGGGCAGCATGAGCGCGTCCGAGCCGTTCATCGCCGCGGTGCGCAGCCGCGTGTACGAGGCATGCCACCCGCTGGCGACCCAGCAGCTGCGTATCGAAGCCGCGCGGACGCGCGCCGACGCCATTCTCTACGGCGCTGCGCGGTGGGCGCTCGACAACCTCGAGCTGCCCACCGCCTGAGCGTCAGCCTTCGCTGAGCGTGAGTTCGATCACGGGCACGAGCACGTCCGGCCGGGCAACGGGAAGGTGTACCGTGAGCGTTCCCTCCGCCTCGCCCGCCGGTGTCATGTTGACGGCCTTCTGACCGGGATCCGCCGCCGACGTGCGAAGCCAGGAGCCGTCGTTGAGCAATCGCGCGTACTTGACATCACCGGCGAGACCGGGAAGGTGGACGAAGCCCAGCGGCCACGACAGCAGGTGCAGGTAGAGCTTCCGGCCGCGACGGGTGTACACGCCCTCACGCGGCGGCTCGAATGCCGCATGACCGGCGTCGACGATCGCACCTCGGTGCAGCCGCATCCACTCCCCGATCTCCGACAGGGTGCGCTCGTCACGCGGGGCGATCGCGCCGCGCCCGTCCGGGCCGATGTTGAGCAGCATGTTGCCGTCCATCGACACCGAGTCGGCGAGCATCTGGACGAGGAGCGTCGCCGGCTTCTGCTCGGTGTTGTCGCGGTGATACCCCCACGAGCCGTTCATGGTCTGACAGGCCTCCCACACCTGCGGCACGCCGTCGACCGTCAGCGGCGCGGTGGGCTGGTACTGCTCGGGGGTGACGAAGTCCCCCGGGATGCCGAGCCGGTCGTTGACGAGCATCTCGGGCTGCAGTTCGCGGCACATCGCCAGCAGCGCCACGGCGTCCCAGTCCTCGGGGCCCTTGCCTGCCAGCCCGTCCATCGACTCGGGGTAGGTGAAGTCGAAGAAGAGATAGTCGATCTGTCCGTAGTCGGTCAGCAGCTCGCGCACCTGGGCGTGCAGGAACTCGCGGTAGCGCGCCATGTCGCGACCCTCGTTGAGGGCGGCGACGTCCTCGTCGGCCCGACGCGGGTGGTTCCAGTCGACCGTGAAGTCGGGGTGATGCCAGTCGATGAGCGAATGGTAGAGGCCCACCCTGAGCCCTTCGGCGCGGAGCGCATCGACATACTCCCTCACGAGGTCCCTGCCGCACGCCTCGACCGCGTTGAAGTCGCTGACCGCCGTGCCCCATAGCGCGAAGCCGTCGTGGTGCTTCGTCGTGAGCACCACGTAGCCCATGCCCGTCTCCTTCGCCCGCCGGGCGAGCGCCCGCGCGTCGAACAGGTCGGGGTCGAAGTTCTCGAAGTACGGGAGGTAGTCCTCGTCGGTGAGGAACTCGTAGTTCTGCACCCACTCGTGCCGTGCTGCACCGCTGTACAGGCCGAAGTGCACGAACATCCCGAATCGCGCCTCGTCGAACCACTGCTGTCGCATACTCGCCCCACTCGCCTTCCGTCGCTGGTCGGCTCCATCCTTCCATAAACATCGGATGTCTCCTCATTCCGAGGCCTCAGTCGACCGCGAACGCCGAAGGCCCGGCCCCCGTGAGGGGAGCCGGGCCTTCGGTGAATCGAGGCTCAGCGCGCGGCCGAGCCCTCGACGTAGTCCGCGTCCTGCTGCTTCCACGCGAAGAGCGAGCGCAGGTCCTTGCCGACCGACTCGATCGGGTGGGCGGCTGCCTTCTCGCGGAGCTCGAGGAACTCGACGGCGCCGTTGTCCTGGTCGTCGATGAAGCGCTTGGCGAACGCGCCCGACTGGATGTCGGCGAGCACGGCCTGCATGTTCTCCTTGACGTGCGGGTCGATGACGCGGGGGCCCGAGACGTAGTCGCCGTACTCGGCGGTGTCGGAGACCGACCAGCGCTGCTTGGCGATGCCGCCCTCCCACATGAGGTCGACGATGAGCTTCAGCTCGTGCAGCACCTCGAAGTAGGCGATCTGCGGCTGGTAGCCCGCCTCGGTCAGGGTCTCGAACCCGTACTGGACGAGCTGCGACACACCGCCGCAGAGGACGGCCTGCTCGCCGAACAGGTCGGTCTCGGTCTCCTCGGTGAAGGTCGTCTTGATCACGCCGGCGCGGGTGCCGCCGATGGCCTTCGCGTACGACAGGGCGGTCGCCCATGCGTTGCCGGAGGCGTCGCGCTCGACCGCGATGATGTCGGGGATGCCGCGGCCCGCGACGTACTCGCGGCGCACCGTGTGGCCCGGGGCCTTGGGGGCGACCAGGATCACGTCGACACCCTCGGGCGCCTCGATGTAGCCGAAGCGGATGTTGAAGCCGTGCGCGAACGCGAGGGTCTTGCCCGGGGTCAGCTTGTCCTTGATGCTGTCGTTGAAGATCCCGCGCTGGTGCTGGTCCGGCGCGAGGATCATGATGACGTCGGCCCACTCGGCCGCGTCGGCCACCGACTTGACGTCGAAGCCCTCGTCCTGCGCCTTCTCGATCGACTTCGAGCCGTCCTTGAGCGCGATGACGACCTCGACACCCGAGTCGCGAAGGTTCTGGGCGTGCGCGTGACCCTGCGAGCCGTAGCCCACGATCGCCACCTTCTTGCCCTGGATGATGCTCAGGTCGGCATCGGCGTCGTAGAAGATCTCAGCCATCTTCGTGTTTCTCCTTGATTGATCGGTTCTGGAAAGTGTCGGATGCTGCACGGCTCAGCCGCGCAGCACGCGCTCGGTGATGCTCTTGCCGCCGCGGCCGATGGCGACGAGGCCGGACTGCGCCAGCTCCTTGATGCCGAAGGGCTCGAGCGCGCGCAGGAACGCGTCGACCTTGCCCTTGTCGCCGGTGACCTCGACCACGAGCGCGTCGGGCGCGTAGTCCACGATCTGGCCGCGGAAGAGGTTCACGACCTCGAGCACATTCGAACGGGTCTGGTTGTCGGCGCGCACCTTCACGAGCATGTGCTCGCGCTGGACGGATGCTGCGGGGTCGAGCTCGACGATCTTGATGACGTTGATGAGCTTGTTGAGCTGCTTGGTGACCTGCTCGAGCGGAAGCTCGTCGACGTCCACGACCACCGTGATGCGCGAGAGCCCGGGCACCTCGGTGACGCCCACCGCGAGCGACTCGATGTTGAAGCCGCGCCGGGCGAACAGGCCCGCGACGCGCGTCAGCAGACCGGGCTTGTCCTCCACGAGGAGGCTCAGCACGTGACTCGTCATGTCTCAGTCCTCCTGCTCGTCGAAGGCGGGCGAGTGATCCCGCGCGTACTGGACGAAGCTGTTGCTCACGCCCTGCGGCACCATCGGCCACACCATCGCGTCGGCGCTCACGACGAAGTCGATGACCACCGGGCGGTCGTTCGTCTCGAGCGCCGTCTGGATCGCGGCATCCACGTCCTCTTCCTTCTCGACGCGGATCGCGAGGCAGCCGTACGCCTCCGCCAGCTTCACGAAGTCGGGGATGCGCACCGTGCCGTGGCCGGTGTTGAGGTCGGTGTTCGAGTGACGACCGTCGTAGAACAGCGTCTGCCACTGGCGCACCATGCCCAGGGACGAGTTGTTGATGATCGCGACCTTGATCGGGATGTTGTTGATCGCGCAGGTGGCGAGCTCCTGGTTGGTCATCTGGAAGCAGCCGTCGCCGTCGATAGCCCACACGACGCGATCGGGCTCGGCGACCTTGGCGCCCATCGCCGCAGGAACCGAGTAGCCCATCGTGCCGGCGCCGCCCGAGTTGAGCCACGCGTTCGGACGCTCGTACTTGATGAACTGCGCCGCCCACATCTGGTGCTGGCCCACGCCGGCGGCGTAGACGCCCTCGGGGCCGGTGAGCTCGCCGATGCGCTGGATCACGTACTGCGGTGACATGTGGCCGTCTGTGGGCTGGGTGTAGCCGAGCGGGAACTCGTCGCGCAGCCCGTCGAGGAACGACCACCACTCGGTGATGTCGGGCGCGGTGCCGCCGCTGACCGCGCGGAACGCCACGTCGAGGTCGACGAGCACGTCCTTGAGGTCGCCCACGATCGGCACGTCGGCGGTGCGGATCTTCGAGATCTCGGCGGGATCGATGTCGACGTGCACGACCTTCGCGTGGGGCGCGAACAGGGCCGCCTTGCCGGTGACACGGTCGTCGAAGCGGGCCCCGAGGGCGACGATGAGGTCGGCCTCCTGCAGCGCGAGCACCGCCGGCACCGTGCCGTGCATGCCGGGCATGCCGAGGTGCTGCGGGTGTGAGTCCGGGAACGCACCGCGAGCCATCAGCGTGGTCACGAGGGGCGCGCCCGTCGTCTCGGCGAGCGAACGGAGCTCCTCGGAGGCCCGGGCGCGGATCACGCCGCCGCCGACGTACAGCACCGGCTTCTTGGCGTCGGCGATCAGCTGAGCCGCAGCCTGGATCTGCTTGCCGTGCGCCTTCGTGACCGGCCGGTAGCCCGGGAGGTCGATGTTCGGCGGCCAGACGAACGGCGCCTCGGCCTGCTGGGCGTCCTTCGTGATGTCCACGAGCACGGGACCGGGACGACCGGTCGCGGCGATCTCGAACGCGGCCGCGATGGCACCCGGGATGTCTTCCGCGCGCTTCACCAGGAACGAGTGCTTGGTGATCGGCATCGTGATGCCGACGATGTCGGCCTCCTGGAAGGCATCCGTTCCCATGAGGGTGGAGAAGACCTGGCCGGTGATGCAGACGATCGGCACGGAGTCCATGTACGCGTCGGCGATCGCGGTGACGAGGTTCGTCGCGCCGGGGCCCGACGTCGCGATCGCGACGCCGACACGACCCGATGCGGCGGCATAGCCTTCGGCCGCGTGGCCGGCGCCCTGCTCGTGGCGGACGAGGATGTGACGCACGGACTCGTCGTCCATGAGCGGGTCGTAGACGGGCATGATCGCGCCGCCCGGGAGACCGAAGACGTCGGTCACCCCGAGCAGATCGAGAGAACGGACGACCGCTTCCGCGCCCGTGAGCACGGGCGTCGAGGCGGTGCGGGCTGGCGGCCGGGGAACGGCCGCGGCGGTGTCGGCTGACATGGTGATTTCCTCTGAAATGGGTCGGAGGCGGATGTCGGAAGCCAGGCTCAACCGGTGGTCGCGCCCTCCGCAGCGGAGCGCACGAGTCGGGAGTACTTGGCAAGGACGCCACGGGTATAGCGCGGGGGAAGCGGCTCCCAGCCAGAGCGGCGGGAGTCAAGCTCAGCCTCGTCGACGAGTAGGTCGAGAGTGCGAGCCGCGATATCGACCCGTATCAGATCACCATCGCGCACGAAGGCGATGGGACCTGCGTCCACCGCTTCGGGTGCTATGTGGCCGATGCACAGGCCGGTTGTGCCGCCTGAGAATCTGCCGTCCGTCAAGAGTAGTACATCTTTTCCGAGCCCAGCGCCCTTGATGGCCGCGGTGATCGCGAGCATCTCTCGCATGCCCGGGCCGCCCTTGGGACCTTCGTAGCGGATCACGACGACGTCCCCGGCGGCGATCTCGCCGGCCTCGAGGGCGTCCATCGCGGCGCGCTCGCGCTCGAACACGCGCGCAGGTCCTTCGAACACGTCGGCGTCGAAGCCGGCGGACTTCACGACGGCACCCTCGGGGGCGATGGAGCCGTGCAGGATCGTGATGCCGCCCTTGGCGTGGATCGGGTCGTCGAAGGAGTGGATGACCGTGCCGTCGACGGGGTCGGGGTTCAGGTCCGCGAGATTCTCGGCCAGCGTCTTGCCGGTGACGGTGAGCGCGTCGCCGTGGAGCAGGCCCTCGTCGAGCATCGCCTTCATGATCACCGGGATGCCGCCGTGGCGGTCGACGTCGTTCATGACGTACTTGCCGAACGGCTTCATGTCGGCCACGTGCGGCACCTTGTCGCCGATGCGGTTGAAGTCGTGCAGGCTCAGGTCGACATCGGCCTCGCGGGCGATCGCGAGCAGGTGCAGCACGACATTGGTCGAGCCGCCCAGAGCCATCGCCAGCGCGATCGCATTCTCGAACGCCTCCTTGGTGAGGATGTCGCGCGTCGTGATGCCCTGGCGGAGGAGGTTCACGACCGCCTCGCCTGAGCGGTGCGCGAAGTAGTCGCGGCGGCGGTCGGCCGACGGCGGCGCGGCCGAGCCGGGGAGGCTGAGGCCGAGCGCCTCGGCGACGGAGGCCATCGTGTTGGCGGTGTACATGCCGCCGCACGCACCCTCGCCCGGGGCGATCGCGCACTCGATGCGCTTGAGGTCGGCCTCGCTCATCTTGCCCGCGAGGCACGCGCCGACGGCCTCGAACGAGTCGATGATGGTGACGTCCTTCTCGGTGCCGTCAGAGAGCTTGACCCAGCCCGGCGCGATCGAGCCGGCGTAGAGGAAGACGCTCGAGAGGTCGAGGCGCGCCGATGCCATGAGCATGCCGGGGATCGACTTGTCGCAGCCGGCGAGCAGCACCGAGCCGTCCAGGCGCTCGGCCATGATGACGGTCTCCACGGAGTCGGCGATGACTTCGCGGGAGACGAGCGAGAAGTGCATGCCCTCGTGGCCCATCGAGATGCCGTCCGAGACGGAGATGGTGCCGAACTGCAGCGGATAGCCGCCGCCCGCGTGCACGCCCTCCTTGGCGCCCTGCGCGAGCCGGTCGAGGCTCAGGTTGCAGGGGGTGATCTCGTTCCAGCTCGAGGCGATGCCGATCTGCGGCTTGTCCCAGTCCGCGTCGCCCATGCCGACCGCGCGGAGCATGCCGCGGGAGGTCGTTGCTTCGATGCCGTCGGTGACGACGCGACTGCGGGGCTTGATGTCGATGGAGTTGTCAGCGGGCGAATCGGGCTGGGCCATTGACTCAGTGTATTCCCGTGACAGGAGCCGCCAGCTCCCAGTGACGCACCCGCGACGGTGATCTACGCGCGACGCCGCGACCGAGCCTCCGCGAGCTGCTGCAGAAGCACTGCGAGTGCCGCGATGTCGGCGACCCGCACGGTGGCGGAGGTGGGCCCCTCCCCCACGCGAACGCCGAGGTCATCCTCTCCGAGGCTGGCCAGCGCGTCTTCGTCGGTGACGTCGTCGCCGGCGAACAGCACGGCGGTGGCGCCGACGCGCTCGCGCAGCTCGGCGATCGCCGAGTCCTTGCCCTCGTGCCGGAAGGCGAACTCGACGATGTTGTGGCCGGTGCGCCGGCGCCAGTGGGGCGCCTCGCCGGCGACGATCGCGTCGACGCGGCGATTCGCCTCCTCCGCCGCCTCGGCGGTCGCACGGCGTGTGTGCACGCCGAACCCGAAGGTCTTCGGTTCGATCCAGACTCCGTCGAGGTGTGCCGTCGCGTCTTCGGCGTGGCCTCGCAGCGTGTCGCGCAGCGCGACATCCGTCTCGTCCTCGCCGTGACTCACGAGTCCCTCGCCCGGGATCCAGAACTCGGCCCCGTGCGATCCCGCCAGCAGCACCCGCGACGTGTCGTCGTGCTCGGCGATCACGCGAAGATCCACGAGGCTGCGCCCCGACACGAACGCGACGATGGTGTCCGGCGTCGCGACCAGCGCGTCGACGGCCTCGCGCGCGGCGGGCAGCATCCGTGCATCCATCGGCTCGTCCTCGAGCGGTGACAGTGTGCCGTCGAAATCGAGGGCGACGAGGAGACGATCGGATGCTGCGAGCTTGTCGATCGCCTCGCCTTCAGCGAGCGGGGCGTCGGTCATGCGCCGGCCCCCGCGGCTCTGTTGAGCGCGGGGAACCTGTTGCGCTCGCGCGCCCCGTCGAGTGCGTCGAGGAACGACTGCGACCATCGCGCGACGTCGTTCTCGAGCACCTTCCTCCGCAACGCCCGCATGCGACGGCCCTGCTCGGCCGGAGGCATCTCGATGGCTCGCATGATGGCGTCCTTCATGCCGTCGATGTCGTGTGGATTGATCCGCACCGCGCTCGAGAGCTCGTCGGCGGCGCCGGCGAACTCGCTCAGCACGAGCACACCCCGGTTGTCGATGCGCGCGGCGACGTACTCCTTCGCCACGAGGTTCATTCCGTCGCGGAGGGCGGTGACCAGCATGACGTCGGCAGCCATGAACAGCGCCACCATCTCCTCCCGCGGATACGCCTGGTGGAGGTACCGGATCGCCGTGTGGCCCATCGTGTCGTGGTCGCCGTTGATGCGACCCACGGTGAGTTCGATCTCATCCCGCAGCTGCATGTAGGCCGCCACCCGCTCCCGGCTGGGACTCGCGACCTGCACGAGCGTCACATCCTCGACCGTGATGCGACCGTCCTCCAGCAGCTCGCCGAACGCCTTCATGCGGTGACGGATGCCCTTGGTGTAATCCAACCGGTCGACGCCGAGCAGGATCTTCTTCGGATTCCCGAGGCTCTCCCGGATCTCCTTCGCGCGCGCCTTCACGTCGTCGCGCTGAGCGAGCTCCACGTACGACGAGGCATCGATCGAGATGGGGAAGGCCTTCGCCAGCGCGCGGCGGGTGGTGCCGTCGGGATTGGGGACGGTGATGCCGGACGCTTTCGTCTCGTAGCGGAACTGCCGGCGCACCGCGCGGGCGAAGTTGCCGGCATCCGCCACCCGCTGGAAGCCGATGACGTCCGCGCCCAGCAGCCCTTCGAGCACTTGCCTGCGCCACGGCAACTGCGAATAGAGGCCGTATGCGGGGAAAGGAATGTGGTGGAAGTAGCCGATCGTCAGGTCGGGGCGCGCCTCGCGGAGCATCTGCGGGACGAGCTGGAGCTGATAGTCCTGCACCCACACCGTCGCGCCCTCGGCAGCCACCGCGGCGGCCGATTCGGCGAAGCGCCGGTTCACCTTCACGTACGAGTCCCACCACACCCGGCGGTACCGGGGCTCGGCGATGACGTCGTGGTAGAGCGGCCAGAAGGTGTCGTTCGACATCCCCTCGTAGTACAACTCGACGTCTTCGGCGCTGAGCGCCACGGGCACCAGGTACGTGCCCTCGAACTCGAACGGATCGACCTCGATGTCGGCCTGCCCCGGCCAGCCGACCCAGGCGCCGTCGGTGCGGCGCATCATCGGCTCGAGTGCGGTCACGAGGCCGCCGGGCGAGCGCCGCCAGCCCGGCTCGCCGTCCCCGTCCACGACGCGGTCGACGGGCAGACGGTTGGCGACGACGACGAGTTCGGCGGTGTGGGCGGCGGGCTCTGTCACGCGGTCTCCTGACGGTTTCGTGGACTCGGCACGCCCAGGCTACAGCGCGCCGGCGCGGGCCCGGGTCCCCTTGACTCGCCGGGCGGGCCCATGTCAAGGGCGCGGCGCACGCGCACGCCGCGCTAACGTTGCCCCATGCGCAAGTACCTCTTCGGCACCGGCATCCTCACTGCCATCACCGGCGGGCTGACGTTGTTGAGGGGCCTCCGCGAGAACGAGCCCTTCACGTGGCGCATGGCGCTCGCCTGGCTCAGCTGGGGCATCTCCATCGCGCTCGCGATCGGCGCGATCGTCGACGTCCGCCGAGCCTCGCGCGGCGAGCTCATCGCGAACGACTCACCCGTCCACGGGCGGGAGAAGAAGCTCCTCAAGCGCCGCCTCCAGCCCTGATCCCCGCCCGCGGGGCGATCGCGAAAGGGTGCATCCCAGCCCCGACCAGCGTGACGGGATGCACCCTCTCGCGATTCCTGCTCAGCGTGTGAGGATGAGCGCGTCGCCCTGCCCTCCGCCCCCGCACAGCGCCACTGCCGCCGTGCCACCGCCTCGCCGGACGAGCTCATGCACCGCGTGGACGACCAGGCGGTTGCCGGATGCTCCGATCGGGTGTCCGATCGCGATACCGCCGCCGTGCGGGTTGACGACGTCGTCCGAGAGGCCGAGCTCGGCCTGCGAGCGCACGACGACGGCGCCGAACGCCTCGTTGATCTCGACGACGTCGAGGTCGCTCGCGGCGAGGCCCTGCTTGGCCAGCGCCTTCTCGATCGCACGCGCGGGCTGCGAGTGCAGCGAGTTGTCGGGGCCGGCCACCTGGCCCGACGCACCGACGACCGCGAGCACGTTCCAGCCGTTCTCGTCGGCGTGCGAGCGCGTCGTCAGCACGACCGCGGACGCGCCGTCGGAGATCTGCGACGAGTTGCCGGCCGTGATCGACCCGCCGGACGCGAACGCCGGACGCAGGCCCGCGAGCGTCTCGACGGTGGTCTCGGGGCGCACGCCCTCGTCCTTCGTCACGACCACCGGCTCGCCCTTGCGCTGCGGGATCTCGACCGGCACGATCTCGGCGTCGAAGAGACCCTCGGCCTGCGCGGCGGCCGCGCGCTGATGCGACCTCGCGGCGACGGCATCCTGAGCTTGCCTCGTCACCTCGAGCCGCTCGTTGTGTCGTTCGGTCGATGCGCCCATGCTCTCGCGGTCGTAGGCATCGGTGAGCCCGTCGAACGCCATGTGGTCGAGCACCTCGATCGAGCCGTAGGCCCAGCCGTCACGCGAGCCCATGAGCAGGTGCGGGGCGCGGGTCATCGACTCCATGCCGGCGGCGACCACGACGGTCGCGTCTCCCACCGCGAGCATGCGTGCCCCGTCGATGATGGCCGTGAGGCCGGAGAGGCACACCTTGTTGACCGAGCTGGAGTGGACGTCCCACCCGATGCCGGCGCCGACCGCCGCCTGACGCGCGGGGTTCTGCCCGCTTCCGGCCGCGAGCACCTGGCCGACGAGGACAGCATCGACAGCATCGGCGGGGATGCCGCCCCTTTCGAGAGCGCCCTTGATCGCGGCGCTGCCCAGTTGCACCGCCGTGAGCGGAGCCAGCTGGCCCTTCAGTCGCCCCTGCGGCGTGCGCGCAGCGGCGACGATGACGACGTCGTCGTGGTTCATGCTTCGATTCTCTCTCCGACGGCGACCGTCAGCTCCGGTTCGGTGGCCGCGATGACGTCTTCCACGGTGACGCCCGGGGCCGTCTCCACCAGCACGAGTCCGGCATCGGTCACGTCGATGACCGCCAGGTCAGTGATGATGCGGTCGACCACGCCGCGTCCGGTGAGAGGCAGCGAGCACTCGTTCACGATCTTCGCCGAGCCGTCCTTGGCGACGTGCTCCATCAGCACGATCACCTTCGCGGCGCCGTGCACCAGGTCCATCGCGCCGCCTGGCCCCTTCACCATCTTTCCGGGGATCATCCAGTTGGCCAGATCGCCCGTCGCCGACACCTGCATCGCGCCGAGGATCGCGGCGTCGATCTTGCCGCCGCGGATCATCCCGAAACTCGTCGCCGAGTCGAAGAACGCCGCTCCGGGCAGCGTCGTCACCGTCTCCTTGCCGGCATTGATGAGATCGGGGTCGACGTTCTCCTCGGTCGGGTAGGGCCCGACGCCGAGGATGCCGTTCTCGGACTGCAGCACGACGGTCACGCCCTCAGGCACGAAGTTCGGCACCAGGGTCGGCAGGCCGATGCCCAGGTTGACGTAGGCGCCGTCGGCGAGCTCCTCGGCCGCGCGGGCGGCCATCTCGTTGCGGGTGAGCGGCATGTCAGGCTCCTTCCGGCATCTCGCGCGCGGCGGCCTGTGCGACCGAGACCGTGCGCCGTTCGATGCGCTTGTCGATGTCGGATCCGACCTCCACGATGCGGTGCACATAGATGCCGGGGAGATGGATGCTGTCGGCCTCGAGCTCGCCGGGTTCGACGAGCTCCTCGACCTGGGCGATGCACACACGCCCGGCCATCGCGGCGAGCGGGTTGAAGTTGCGCGCGGCCTTGTTGAAGACGAGGTTGCCGTGGCGGTCGCCCTTCAAGGCGTGCACGAGGGCGTAGTCGGTGACGATCGCCTCTTCGAGCACGTAGTCGCGAGGCGCGCCCGAGACGTCGAAGCTTCGCACGTCCTTGACGGGTGACGCGACCGCGATGCCGCCGTCCGCGGCGTAGCGGCGGGGAAGCCCGCCTTCCGCCACCTGCGTGCCGACCCCGGTCTGGGTGTAGAACGCGGCGATGCCCGATCCGCCGGCGCGGAGCTTCTCGGCGAGGGTGCCCTGCGGCGTCAGCTCCAGCTCGAGCTCGCCCGAGAGGAACTGCCGCTCGAACTCCTTGTTCTCACCGACGTACGAGGAGGTCATCTTCCGGATGCGCTTGGCATTCAGGAGGATCCCGAGCCCCCAGTCGTCGACGCCGCAGTTGTTGCTCACGACGCTGAGGTCGCTCGTGCCCTGCGCGAGCAGCGCCTCGATCAGCGCGATGGGGTTACCCGAGAGCCCGAACCCTCCCACTGCGAGAGACGCCCCGTCGGGGATGTCGGCGACGGCCTCGGCCGCCGACCTCCAGGTCTTGTCGATCATTGTGCTCCTTCGCATTCGGTCGCTCGGCTTCCATCGTCCGGCTTGGCGGCGCGCACCGCCACCTCCTCGCTTGCCATGTGGCCACACCGGGTCGTAGCGTCCATATCGTGGACACCACAGCCAAGCGCACCGTTCCCGGAGCCCAGTCGATCGCCCGCGCGGCCCAGCTCCTGCGACTGGTCACCTCGGGTGGCGAAGAGGGGATGCCGGTGGCCGAGCTCGCCCGCCGCGCTGAGCTCACCCGCCCGACGACGCATCGTCTCCTCACCGCTCTGCGCCACGAGGGCCTGGTCGATCAGGACGAGCGCACCGGGCGCTGGATCCCCGGACCCGAGCTGTACCTGATGGGCACGGTCGCAGCATCCCGCTACGACATCACTTCCGTCGCGCGCGACATCGTGCGCTCGCTCGCCGTCCGCACCGAAGAGAGCGCGTTCCTCTCGGTGCGCCGCGGCGACGAGACCGTATGCCTGCTCCGCGAGGAGGGCAGCTTCCCGATCCGCTCGTTCGTGCTGTCGGAGGGCGTGCGGTTCCCGCTCGGCGTCGCCTCCGCAGGGCTCGCGATCCTGTCGTTCCTGCCGCCCCACGATGTGGACGCCTACTTCGAGCGCCACCCCGAACTCTCCCGCGAATGGGGCGCCGCCCACAGCGAGCAGCGGTTGCGCACGCGCCTGCGCGACACCCAGGAGCGCGGCTACGCCGTCAACCCCGGGCTCATCGTCGAGGGCTCCTACGGCATCGGCGCGGCGGTCTTCACGCGAGAGGGCCACCCGCAGTGGGCGCTGAGCCTCACGGGCGTGGAGTTCCGCTTCGGCCCCGACCGCCTCCCCGAGCTCGGCCGAACGCTGCTCGCCCACGCGCACCAGCTCACGACCCGCATCGCCGCTGCCCGGTGACGACCTGTTGCCCTCGCCACGAAACCGGCGAGAGTGCACCCAGCTCGAGACGATGACGAGGCGGGGGCCATGGGTGGCGCTCGACCGACGTGGGTCACACGCGGGCCGCGAGCTCCTCGCGCAGCGCGGCGGCGACCACATCCGCCCCCGAAGGCGACATCACGATCGTGTAGTGGTTGAAGCCGTCCACCCGCTCGTGCTCGACCGCCGGGTACTCCGAGAGCAATCGCGCGAGGTGCTCCGGGGCGTACAGGCCAGGCGGCTCGTTCTGCAGGCCGCGGGGGACGGTGATGAGGCGGGTCGGATGCTGCAACCCCGCCAGCGCCGCCGGCAGCGCGTGGCCCGTGTTCATGTCGACGGTGTCGTCGGCGGTCGTCGCATAGCTCGTCGCGGGGCGGAACGCGCCCGCGCCGTCGTCGACGAGGTCGTACGCGAGATAGCGTTCGAGCTCTGGTGTCCACGCGCCGGTGAAGGCCGGATGCTGCCGCCAGAAGTCCAGGTAGTCCCCCGCGTCCGCGAACCGCATCGACAGGCGCGCCGCGGTCGGGCCGAGGATGCCGGCGACGAGCTCGTCGGTGCTGAGTCCCGCGGGGACGTCGAGCGGAAGCCCGCCGTCGACGAGCAGCAACCGCGAGACGCGCTCGGGAGAGAGGTGCGCGAACACGACGGATACGAATCCGCCCATCGAGTGCCCGACGACCACCGTGCTGTCGATGCCGAGCGCATCGAGCAGTGCGGTGAGGTCAGCCGCGTGTGCGGCCATCCCTGCGGCTCCGTCGATGCCGTTGCTGCGCCCGCGCCCTCGCAGATCGGGCGCGACGACGCGCACTCCCGGGAGGCGCTCCACGACGAACGGCCACGCCAGATGCGAGGCCGTGACCCCGTGCACGAGCAGCACGGTCGGCGCGTCGGGTCCGGCATCCTCCGGATCCCACACTCCAGCGCGCAGCGCGCCGCCATCGACGGGGACGTCGATCGTCCGATACTCGTGGTTCACCGCGCCGTCCATCCGCCGTCCATCGTGTACGAGGCTCCGGTGACCATGCCGGCCTTGTCGGACACGAGCCAACCGGCCAACGACGCGACCTCGTCGGCTTCGACGAGCCGCTTCACCGCGCTCTCGGTCAGCATGATCTTCTCGACGACTTCGCTCTCCGCGATCCCGTGGACGGCGGCCTGGTCGGCGATCTGCTTCTCCACGAGCGGTGTGCGCACGTAGGCGGGATTGATGCAGTTGCTGGTCACGCCGTGCGGGGCGCCCTCGAGCGCCGTCACCTTCGACAGGCCTTCGAGCCCGTGCTTCGCGGAGACGTACGCCGACTTGAACGCGCTCGCCCGCAGGCCGTGGGCACTCGAGATGTTCACGACGCGGCCCCAGCCCCGCTCGTACATCGCCGGGAGTGCGGCGCGGATGAGGAGGAACGGCGACTCCAGCATGAGTCGGACGATGAGCCGGAACGCATCCGGATCGAACTCCGTGATCGGCGCGACCCGCTGGATGCCCGCGTTGTTCACGAGGATGTCGACGTCGAGGGTGAGGTCGTCGAGCGCGGCGGTGTCGGCCAGGTCGACTGCCCACGACTCGCCGCCGACGGCGGTGGCGGCATCCGTCGCGGCATCCGCGTTCAGGTCCGCGATGATGACGTGCGCGCCGCGCGCCGCGAACTCGTGCGCGCAGGCGAGGCCGATGCCGCTCGCACCGCCGGTGACGAGCGCGCGCTTGCCCGCGAGATCCTTCTCCGCCATCAGGCTTCCTCTCCTGCATCGTCCCCTCGCGGCGCGAGGGCGTTGTCGATGAACCGGGTCATGCCGGCGAACACCACCGGGTCGAGCTGCGCGGGCGGCTTCCCCTCGGCGTCGCGCTCCCACAGCAGGAACCGCATGCCGATGAGCTCGCCCATGCCCATGAGGGCCCACGCCGTCGTCTCGGGGTCGAGGGCGCGGTCGACGTCGCCGGTCGCCTGCGCCGCGCGCAGGCCGGCCTCGTAGCCCTCGACGATGCGCGTGTAGTGCGTGCGCAGCACCTCGGGTGAGACGAACTCCGCCTCGCGTACGACACGGTAGAGCGCGGGGTGCTCGGCGGTGAACCGGAAGAAGCCGGCGAACCCCGCACGCTCCGCTTCGAGGCGACCGGATGCGCCGGCCATCGCCTCCGACATCGAGTGGCGCACGCGGCGGTTGAGGTCGAGCACGAGCGCCTCGAAGATCGCCTGCTTGCTGTCGAAGTAGAGGTAGAACGTGCCGAGGCCGATGCCCGCACGCTCCGTGATCTTGACGATGGATGCCTCGTGGTACCCCTGCGCGGCGAACACGAGCTCCGCCGCCTCCAGCAGGCGACGCCGGGTCGCCTCACCGCGCTTGGTGAGGGGGCGTCCGGTGGCGGACGACACCAGCCCCTCTTCCCGGTCGACGAGTTCGTCGGACATGCTCATCGGGATTCCCCCTTCGTACGCTCGCGCCCCACTGTGTGCGCGCGCTCCCCAGCACGATCTTCCTGCTCCCGCCGCCGTTCGACCAGCAACCCGGCCTCTTCGCGGAGACGCGATCGTGCGAGCTTCTCGATGGTCGACCGAGGCAGCGTATCGACGAACTCCACGTGGACCGGGATCTTGAAGGCGGCGAGGTTGCGTCGCGCGTGGGTCAGCACCTCGTCGACCGACAGCGCCGCCCCCGCCACAGGCACCACGAACGCGACTCCCCGCTCGCCCCACACCGCATCGGACACGCCGACGACGGCGGCCGCCTCGATGAGCGGGTGCAGACACAGCGCGTGCTCGACCTCCGCGGGAGCGACGTTCTCGCCGCCCGAGATGAAGATGTCCTTCAGGCGGTCGACGATCCGGTACACGCCGGACGCGTCGCGCGACGCCAGATCGCCGGTGCGCAGCCACTCGCCGCTCATCGCACGAGCCGTCGCATCGACGTCGTCGAGATAGCCGGCGAAGACGCTCGGACCGCGCACCCACAGCTCGCCGGTGGCCTCGCCCTCCAGGGCGAGCCCCGAGGCGGGATCGACGATCCGCACCGACACGTGCGGGTACGGCCGGCCCACGGCGCCCGGCGACTCGATCGACTCGTCCGCCGGCAGGTGCAGCACATTGGGTGCCGCCTCGGTGAGGCCGTACCCCTGGGTGAGCGGGATACCCCGCGCGGTCCACTCCTCCTGCAGCTGAACGGGCATCGTCGCGCCCCCGACGAGAGCGAGGCGCAGCGACGAGGCATCTGTCGTCCGCCACTCACGGTCGCCCGCGAGCAGCGCGTACTGCGTCGGCACGCCCATCATCGCGGTGACCTTCCGGTCGGCGACCAGCTGCAGCACGCGCGCCGGCTGGAAGGACCGCTCGAGCACGACCGTCGCGCCGACCCACCAAGCCAGCAGCGGCTGGCAGTTCCACGCAGCCACGTGGAACTGCGGCAGCATCGCGAGCACGACGTCGTCCTGCGTGAGCGGCAGCGCCTGCGCGAGGGCGAGGTTGTTCCAGAAGCAGTTCGCGTGCGTCAGCACGACGCCCTTCGGCGCGGCTTCGCTCCCCGATGTGAAGATCACGAGCAGCGGGTCGTCGTCGCGCACCGGCCGACGGACGCGGCGCCGAGGCGGACGAGGCACGCTCGCCTCGATGCCGGTCGTTCCGAGCACCGCGACCGGCGGCGTCGCGTCCGCCAGGCGCAGCGCCTCGCCGGCGAGCGCCGCGTGCTCGTCCTCGATCAGCACCAGCGCCGGAGCGGAGCGGGTGAGGACATCGGCGAGCTCGCGCGGCGTGAGCCTCCAAGACAGCGGCACGAAGGCGATACCCGCGATCGCGCACGCGAAGAACGCCACGACGTGGTCGGTGGCGTTGCCCGACACGGTCGCGATGCGGTCGCCCGGCCCGTAGCCGGCCTGGCGCAGTCCGTCGGCGAGCCCGGACGAGCGGGCGGCGAGGGTGGCGTAGTCGGTCGTCACTCCGCGGTCGTCGATCGCGATGCGCTCAGGCGAGCGGGTCGCGCGGTCCACGATCCACCGACCGACGGTGTGCGGCCCGTCGTCGATGTCGGGGTCGGCCGTCCAGCTCATGCGCGCACCTCGACGGTCCCCACGCCCTCTCCGGCGGACTCGCCGGCGTCGTCGAGCTGCCGCAGCGACCCGCGGACCTTCTCTCCGCGCCGACGCCGGACCGCGGCGTCGATGGTGCCTGCGATGCCTCCAGGGAGGAACATCACCACGATGATGAACAGCACTCCGAGGAGGAAGAGCGGCTCCGACAGCGGGATCCGCAGAACGTCGGGAAGCCCGGCGATCGCCTCGGAGCCGGCGAGCACCGTGAGCCGCTGATCGAGCAGCGTGTAGAGCACACCGCCCACGATGGCACCCCAGCGGAATCCGACGCCACCCAGCACCACCATCACCAGGACCGTGATCGTGAGGTCCGCGGAGACCGACCGCGGAACGGTGCCCGACTGCAGCAGCATGTACGCGACTCCGGCGAGGCTCGCAAGGCCCGCTGCGATGACGAACACGATGAGCCGGACGCGGTAGGGCGACAGTCCCAGCACACGCACGCGCTGCTCGTTCTCGCGCGTCGCACGGGCGAGATGCCCCAGACGCGATGTGTCCACCCACAGCACCACGAGGTACACCAGCACGAGCACGACGAGCGTGAACCAGTACAGGTTGCGGGTGTTCACGACCCCGATGAGGAAGTCGGGCACCTGCGCCGTGTTGAGGCTGAGTCCTTCCTCGCCGCCGGTGACCTGCGAGTTGCGCCGCACCAGCACCGACCCGGCCTGCGCGAATGCCAGTGTCACCATCGCGAACGGGATGCCCGAGACCCGCATCGACACCGCGCCCGTCACGAGGGCGATGACCATGCCGCCGATCAGGGCGATGAAGACGCCCGGCCACAACGGCACGCCGAAGTGCTCGAGCGCGATGCCGAGTCCGTACGCACCGGCGCCGAAGTAGAGGGCGTGGCCGAACGACAGCATCCCTCCCGATCCGAGCAGCAGGTTGTACGACAGCGCGAGCGCCGCGAACACCATGCAGAGGGAGAGCAGCGCGAGGGTGCCGGGCATATAGGTCGGCGTGGGCAGGATGCCGGGGACCGAGAGGTTGAGCAGCGGCAGCATGGCCATGAACGCGACGAGCACGACGCCCACGACGGCGGGAATGAAGCGACGGATGCTGCGATCCGGGGCCTCCCCCGGTCCCCGAGCGTGTCGAAGGGTCATGCCTTCCTCCCCAGGAGTCCGGTCGGACGCACCAGCAGCACGAGTGCCAGGAGGATCACGACGATGAAGTCCCCGGTGCCGCCGAGGTAGAAGTTCGCGAACTGCTGCAGCACCGCCACGAGAACGGACGCCACCGCCGCACCGGTGAGCGAGCCGAGGCCGCCGACGACGGTGACGATGAACGCGAAGATGAGGAGTGTCTGCCCGAGGTGCGCCGACACGAAGGTCGAGTAGTGCATCGCCAGCACGCCGCCGATTCCCGCGGCCGCGCCGCCGATGGCGAAGACGAGGGTGAACGAGCGACGGACGTCGATGCCGAGCGCCGTCACCATCGAGCGGTTCTCGACACCGGCGCGGATGATCATGCCGTAGCGCGTCTTCTGCAGGAACAGCACGAGGGCCCCGAGCACCAGCACGGCCGCGATCATCAGCACCCAGTAGGTGTTGGGGATGCGGGCGCCCAGCACGTCGGTGGTCTGGGTGAGCCACGGGGGTCCGCCGATGTGGATCGGGTCGGTGCCCCAGATCCCCTCGAACAGCGCCACGGCCGCGAACGAAAGACCCACCGTGACGAGCACCTGCTCGATGTGCCGCTCGTACAGCGGTCGGATGAGCACGAGCTCGGTGAGCGTCGCGAACACGGCGCCCACGCCTGCGCCGACGAGGACCGAAAGAAGGAAGGATCCCCACGAGTCGGTGCCGAGCGCCTGCGCGACCATCCAGCCCATGAAGGCGCTCAGGGTGAGGAACGCGCCGTGCGCGAAGTTGAGCACGTGCATGAGCCCGTAGATGAGGCTCAGGCCACTGGCGACGAGGAAGTAGAGGGCACCGAGACCGACGCCGGTGATCAGGGTGAGAACGAGGGTGCTCATGCTGCATGCTCCGCGTGGACGCCGAGGAGGCGGCGGGTGAGGTCTTCGTCGTCGAGGAGGTCGCCAGCCTTTCCGACGTGCGCAACGCGCCCGCCGGCGATGACGACGACGTCATCTGCGAGACGGCGCACGACCTCGAGGTTCTGCTCGACGAGGAGGATGGGGACGGTCTTCGACGCCTCCTGGAGCGCGTCGGCGACCTCGGTCACGATCTTCGGCGCGAGACCCTTCGTCGGCTCGTCGACGAGAAGCAGCCGGTTGTCGTTGAGCAGAGCCCGCGCGACCGACACCATCTGCTGCTGGCCGCCCGAGAGCGTGCCGGCCTGTTGCTCGCGGCGCGCGACCAGGTCGGGGAAGAGCTCTGCGACGAACTCGCGCCGAGGCTTTCGCTGACGCTCGGCGAGGGCGAGGTTCTCGGCGACGGTGAGCTTCGAGAAGACTTCACGGTCCTCCGGCACGTACCCGACGCCACGCCGCACGATGCGATGGGTGGGGAGGCCGTCGATGCGGTCGCCCGCGAGCGTCACCTCGCCACGACGGGAGATGAGGCCCAGGATGCCTCGCAGGGTCGAGGTCTTGCCGACGCCGTTGCGGCCGAGCACCGCGGTGATGCCGGTGGCGGGCACGTCGAACGAGACGTCCTCCACGACCTGCTGGCCCGCGATCGTGCAGCGGAGGTGCCGGACGGTCAGGATGGGGGTTCCGGTAACCGCCCCGGTTCCAGAAGAAGCGCCGCTCATGCCGCCTCCCCCGCCGATCCGGTGCCCAGGTACGCGCTCTGCACGAGGGGGTTCTCCATGATCCGCTGCGGCGTGTCGTAGGCGATGATCGTGCCGAAGTACATGACCGCGACCTTCTCGACAAGGCCCATCAGGACGTCGATGTGGTGCTCGACCATCAGCAGCGTGCAGCCCTTCTCCCGCTGCATGTCGCGGATGTTCTCGACGAGCCCGGAAACGTCGCCCGAGGCCACGCCCGCCATGGGCTCATCGAGCAGCACGATGCTCGCCTCAGTCGCCAGCAGCACCGCGATCTCGAGCTTGCGCTTGTCGCCGTGCGAGATGTCGCCCGCAAGCGCGTCGCGCTTGTGGCCGAGCCCCACGACCTCGAGCTTCGCCAGCGCGAGCTCGGTGGCGGCATCCGTCCGCTTCGGGAAGTGCAGGAGCGAACCGGAGCCGCCCAGCGACACCTGGGCCGCCAGGCGAACGTTCTCGAGCACCGACAGCTTCGGGAAGAGGCTCGACGTCTGGAAGGTGCGCCCCAGTCCCGCCCGCGCCCGCGCCGGCACCGACGCCGTCGTGATGTCCCGGTCGTCCAGCACGACGCGGCCGGCGGTGGGCTTCATGAGCCCCGAGATCACGTTGAAGAGCGTGGTCTTGCCGGCGCCGTTGGGACCGATGACGCCCACGAGGGAGCCGGCGGCGACGTCGAGCTCGACGTCTTCGAGGATCGTCGCGCCGCCGATCTGCAGACCGAGGGCCTCGATCTTCAGCGGAGAGCCGCGGCGCGCGGTCTCCGCGACGGACGCGGACGGGACTGTGGTGCTCATCGTTTCGCGGAGCCCCGGATCACTCGGCTTCGGCGGGAGCGACGTCGTCGGCCGAGACCGTGTCGACGAGCTCGGGCACGAACGTGCCGTCCTTCGCGACGAGCTTGACCTGGTACATCTCCTGGATGAGGGCATGGTCGCTCGCGCGCACCGTCATGCTGCCCTTCGGACCGTCGAACTCGAAGCCCTCGAGCGCCGCGACCATCCCGTCGACGTCGCCTTGGCCCGACTCGATGGCGTGGACGATCATGATCGCCGCGTTGAAGCCGTCGGGGCTGAACAGGTCGGGCGTGCCGCCGGCCTCTTCGATCGCCTCGACCATCGCGGTGTTGACGTCGTTGGCAGGAGCCTCGGCGAAGTAGTGGTTCAGGAAGTTGATCTTCTCGGATGCCTCGCCATAGGCGCCGAAGGTCGCGGAGTCTCCCAGACCGGTCACCACCGGGATCTCGTCGAGCACGCCCTGCTGGCTCATCGCCTGCCACATCGCGCCCGAGGTCGCGCCGGCCCAGGCGACGAACACGAGGTCGGGAGCGCCCGCGAGCACCTGCTGCGCGAACGGCGTGAACTCGGTCGCGTCCTCCGCGACGAGCACGGAGTTCACCGTCGCGCCCTGGCCGCCGAGGATCGCCTGCACGGCCGTGACGTTGCCCTGGCCGAACGCGTTGTCCTGCGCGAAGACCGTCACGGTCTTGCCGTCGATGTCGTCGAGGAACGTGCCCGCGGTCGCGACGTCCTGTGCGCTCTGCCGGCCCGAGCGGAACGTGTAGTCGTTGATGCCCGTGATCGCATCGGCGGCCGCGGGTCCCGAGATGTAGAGCACCTTGTTCTGCTCCGCCTGCTCGGCGACGGCCAGGGCGACGCCCGACGACGCGGTGCCCGCGATGATGTTGACACCCGAGCCGATGAGCTCCTTGACGGCGGTGACGGCCTTGTCGGGGTCGCCGGCGTCGTCGCGGTACTCGACGTTGATCGTGGTCCCGTCGATCTCGCCGGTGCCGTCGGTGGCGTAGTCGAGCCCCGCCTTGAAGGCGTCGAGGTACTGCTTGCCGTAGCCGGCGAGCGGGCCGGACTCGCTCGTGACGATGCCGACGGTGACCTCGGACAGCCCGCCCGGCTCTGTGGATCCGTTGTCGGGATCGCCGGACGGCGCGCACGCCGCCAGGGCGAGCGCTGCCGTGACGACCACGGAGCCCAGGAGCAACTTCTTCGTAACCCGCATGTGCGTGCCTTTCCCCATTGGAAGGATCTGGTGCGTGAATCGGTGCTTCCGTCTCAAACATGAGATCCGATTCAGGTTCTTGCAATCTAGGAAGAGGAAGCCGCGCAGGTCAAGTCGGCGAGCCCACTCCTCCCCCGTCGTTACCGAATCGGGACGAACTCTCGCATCTTCCCGGATTCGCATACCAGAGGTATATATCAGCGGTATGCTTCTTGGGTGACCCACGATCAGGACATCGAGACCCTCATCGTCGCCGCCCACGCGCTGACCCGCGTCGCGGCGCTCGAGACCGCCAACGAGACACCCGCCGCCCAGTGGCGCACCCTCACGATCCTCCGCGACAACGGAGTGCTCCGCATCGGCGAACTCGCCCGCCTCAGTCGGGTGACCCAGCCCGGCATGACGCGTCTGGTCGGCCAGATGGCCGACCACGGACTCGTAGCGAGGACGACGGATGCCGCGGACTCGCGCGCGACGGTCGTGGAGGTCACCCCGCTCGGCCTCGAAGCACTCCAGACCTGGCTGCTGCAGCTCACCGCCGCACTCGCCCCCCACTTCGACGACCTCCAGCCCGAGGAGTGGGACGCGCTGCGGACCACGGCATCCGTCCTCACGCGAAAGCTGGACCGCACCCGCGCCGCGTCCGCCTCCGACACGGCCGAGGCCACCCGATGAGCGCGCCCAGCGGCACCACGGGCTCGGTGTGGCGCCAGCCCGCGCAGGTATGGGCGGTCGCCTTCGCCTGCGTCGTGGCGTTCATGGGGATCGGCCTCGTCGACCCGATCCTCCCCGCCATCGCCGAGTCGCTGCAGGCGAGTCCGGTGCAGACCGAACTCCTCTTCACGAGCTATCTGCTGGTGACAGGGCTCGCCATGCTCATCACGAGCTGGATCTCGAGCCGCATCGGCGCGAAGGCGACGCTGCTCATCGGGCTCGCGCTCATCGTCGCGTTCGCACTGCTGTGCTCGCTGAGCGGCAGCGTCGATGCGATCATCGGCTTCCGCGCCGGCTGGGGCCTCGGCAACGCGCTCTTCATCTCGACCGCCCTCGCCACCATCGTGGGCGCCGCGTCCGGCGGCAGCGGCGCGGCCATCGTGCTCTACGAGGCCGCCCTGGGCCTCGGCATCGCGATCGGTCCGCTCCTCGGCGGCCTGCTCGGCGAGATCAGCTGGCGCGGGCCGTTCTTCGGCGTGGTGGCGCTCATGGCCATCGCGTTCGTCGCCGTCCTCGTCCTGCTGCGCGGGCCGAGTGAGAAGCCTGTACCGGTGCCGCTGTCGGCGCCCTTCCGGGCACTGCGCATCCCGTCGCTGGCCGTTCTCGCGGTCGCCGCACTGTTCTACAACATCGGCTTCTTCGTGCTGCTCGCCTTCTCGCCGTTCCCGCTGGGTTTCGGCGCCATGGGGATCGGCTTCACCTTCTTCGGCTGGGGCGTCGCCCTCGCGGTCACCAGCGTGTGGGTCGCCCCGCTCCTGCTGCGCGTCATGGCCCGCACCACCGTCATGCTCCTGACGCTGTCCCTGCTCGCGATCGATCTGGTCATCGCCGGAATCCTCGTCGAGGACGCCGCGGCCCTGGTGGTCTGCATCATCGTCGGCGGCCTGCTCCTGGGCGTCATGAACACGGTGCTCACGGAGTCCGTGATGGAGGCGACGGATCTCCCCCGTTCCGTCGCGTCCTCGTCGTATTCGGCGGTCCGCTTCCTCGGCGGCGCCGCCGCTCCTCCGCTCGCCGCGCTCCTGTGGCACCTGTACGGCCCGACCGTGCCGTACCTCTTCGCCGCAGCATCCGTCCTCATCGCCACCGGCACGATCCTCTTCGGCCGGCGCGCTCTCGCCCGCATCGACGAGCGCGAAGCGGATGCTGCCGATGAGGCCGCAGCCGTGCTGGTGGGCGACGCGGCCTGATTCCCCCGCCGATCGGCTCGCGGCGCCGGTCGTCGATCACTAGCGTCTGGGGTGTGGACCATTCGCACACGGACGTGCTCGTGATCGGCGCCGGCCCCGCGGGCCTCGCGGTCGCCGCGTGCCTCCGCCGCCGCGGGATCGCCGCGACCATCGTCGACTCCGGTGAGGCCGTCGGCGAGACCTGGCTTCGCCGCTACGAGCGCCTGCATCTCCACACGCCCCGCATCCAGTCGGCGCTGCCCGGCCTGCGCATGCCGCGCCGTTTCGGTCGCTGGGTCGCGAAGGACGACGTCGCGCACTACCTGCGTGTCTACGCTCGCCTCCACCACCTCCACCCTCACTTCGGGATCGAAGTGCAGCGGATCGAGCGCGAAGACGGCGTCTGGCGCGCGACCACCTCGAACGGTGACATCACGGCACGCCAGGTGGTGCTCGCGACGGGTTACAGCAACCGCCCGATCGAGCCGCAGTGGCCGGGGCAGGCGACGTTCACTGGCGAGATCCTGCACGCCTCCCGATACCGCCATGCCGCGCCTTTCGCCGGGCGAAGCGTTCTCGTCGTAGGGGCGGGCAACTCCGGCGCCGAGATCGCCGCCGACCTGGCCGAGCAGGGCGTCACCGAGGTGCGGCTGGCCGTCCGCACGCCGCCGAACATCGTCCCCCGTCAGCTGGGCCCCCTCCCGACGACCCTCGTCGCCATTCCGATGGACTTCCTTCCCGCGTGGTGCACCGACCCCGTGAACCGGCTCCTGCAGCGCCTGGTCGTGGGCGATCTCACCCCGTACGGCATGCCGCTCGCACGCTCCGGGCTCGTCGCGCAGCAGCGCGCGACAGCGGTCACCCCGACGATCGACGTCGGCCTCGTGGCCGCGCTGCGCGCCGGCACGGTGACCGCCGTCCCCGCGCTCGAGCGCTTCGAAGGGAACGACGCGGTCCTGGCGGACGGCTCGCGGCTCACCCCCGACGCCGTGATCGCGGCAACCGGCTACTCGACGGGCCTCCAGGGCGTCGTCGGCCACCTCGGGATCCTCGATATCCACGGACGACCGGCGTCGACCGGCGCCCGCACGCATCCTCGCGCGCCAGCCTTGCGTTTCGTCGGCATCCGGAGCCCGCTGAAGGGCCTCCTCCTGCAGATCAACCTCGATGCGAGGGCGGCCGCTCGAGCGATCTCGCGTGAGCTGCGCAGCCGACGCGTGCAGCGCGCGCGACGGTGATCCCCGACTCGCCGACGGGATCGCGCCGGACAGCAGAAAGGCCCCGGAGATTCCGGGGCCTTTCTGGTCGGTGCACCCCCTGGGACTCGAACCCAGAACCCACTGATTAAGAGTCAGTTGCTCTGCCGATTGAGCTAGAGGTGCGTTGTTCACTTACGAGGCGAACGAGGATCAACATTAGCATCACGATCGCGTCTCGTGAAATCGAGGTGAGAACGCCCCGGCTATCCTTGATTCCGTGACCTCCCCCTCCCCCGTTTCGACGTTCGACACGCCGTTCGAGGGAGACCTCCGGGCCGATCTCGATCTCGCGCTGCGTCTGGCGGATGCCGCGGACGCGGCATCCATGTCCCGCTTCGATGCGGCCGATCTCGACGTGCACCTGAAGGCCGACGCGAGCCACGTGACCGAGGCGGATCTCGCCACCGAGCGCGCGCTGCGCGACGTGCTCGAGAGCGAGCGCCCGGGCGATGGGGTGTTCGGCGAGGAGTACGGCATCACGGGCGATGCGGCGCGGCAGTGGATCATCGATCCGATCGACGGCACCGCGAACTACCTCAAGGGCATCCCGATGTGGACGACCCTCATCGCCCTCGCGATCGACGGCGTACCGCGCGTAGGAGTGGCGAGCCAGCCGGCGATCGGACGCCGCTGGTGGGCCGCGAGCGGCCTCGGAGCGTGGACGAACACGCCGGCGGGCGAGACCAAGCGCCTCGCCGTGTCGACGGTCGACACGATCGCCGACTCGAGCGTGAGTTTCCAGAGCATCGGGCAGTGGCGCGACGCCGGCAAGCTCGACGCCCTGGAGCGCCTGACCTCGTCGGTGTGGCGCGATCGCGGCTACGGCGACGCGTGGCCGTACATGCTGCTGGCCGAAGGTCGTCTCGAATTCGTCGCAGAGTTCGGCGTCAAGGAGTACGACATCGCCGCGCTGGTGCCGATCGTGACCGAGGCCGGGGGAAAGTTCACGTCGTTCGACGGCAACGACTCGCTCTCGGATCTCTCCTCGCTCGCAACCAACCGCGTGCTCCACTCGGCCTATCTCGACCTGCTCCACTCCGCGTGATCCCGCACTCCTGACACCCGACCGCCTCCCATCCCCCACGGAGCCCCTCTGATGCCTTCCACCCGCATCCTCGGCACAGCCGCCGCCCTCGCCCTCTCCGCCGTGCTCCTCTCGGCCTGCGCCGGAACGCCCGAGGCCGCGCCCGAAGACACCGGCAACGCGAAGACGCCGACCGCGGCCGCACCCGAGCCTTCGGCGACGCCCGAACCTGCGCCCGCGTCGACCGAGGACCCGACCTGCACCACGATCATCGGAGCGTCGGTGGTGGCCGACTTCGAGAGCCTCGGGTGGAGCTCGCAGGCGTCGCCGCTGTACATCGGCAGCACCGAGATCGAGGACGGCCTGCAGTGCATGTGGGCGGACTTCGAGGGTCCCGCCGGCGACCACGGGCAGATGTTCGGCTGGGCGCCCGTCTCCGACGCCGACGCCGTCGACCTGCAGGAGGAGCTCCAGTCCCAGGGCTGGCTGCGCGAGGAGGATCCCGCAGGCGTCTACATCACCGAGAGCGCGGACACCGCGATCGCGACGGATGCCGAGGGCTACGGCATGACGTACCTGTTCACGTCCGGCCAGGTGAAGGTCGCCGACACGAAGCAGGGCCTCCTACTGATCGAGTGGCCCAAGAGCTGACGCGCGGGCTCGGCGCGGCTCACTCGGGCAGTGCATGCTCCGTCCGCGCCCGCGCGGCCTCCTCGAGCACGATCCGGCCGCCGCGCTCGTAGAGCGCCATCGCACGCTCGGGCGTGTCGCCGACCGCCGTCATGCCGATGCGACCCTGTTCGGTGATCGAGCTGATCATGTGGAACACGATCCCCTCCTGCCGCGACCGGTCGAAGTGCAGGTCGTGGCGCGCCACGGCGTCGAAGAGGTCTCCCACCGAGAGCGCGCGCAGGTCGTCGCCCTCGAGGTGGTCCGTCGCGACCAGGTGCTTCGGCACGCCCTCCGGGGTGATGAACGCGCCTTCGTCGCCGTCGTAGCGGCCGTCGGTGAGGAACTGCAGGGTGAGGAACGGATGGGTCGTCCCGCCCTTGCGGAGATTCAGCTCGATCGCCCACGAGCTCCATTCGCCCGCAGCATCCCGCACGACGACGAAGTCCAGCGCGAAGCGCCCGCGCACCCCCATGTCCGCGAGGCGCCGGGCGACTGCCAGCGCCGGCTCGCTGATGAGCCGCGAGTACGCCGGATCGGCGGGGAACACGCAACCGAGGTAGCTCTGCCCGCTCGGACCGCCGAGCAGCTGGTCGTGGGTCGAGAGCAGCTCGATCGTGCGATCGGGCAGTACCCGCAGCTGCACGCTCGGGCTGAGGATCTCCTCGCCCACGATGCGCTCCTCGATGATGCCGTGCCGGGACGCGAGGGCGTCGAGCATGTCGGCAGGGCTCAAGGTCTCGACCTCCGGCTGCATCGCCTCAAGGGCCTGGACGATCGCGGCGCGGCGGGCGTCGCCCGCGAGCTCGCCCGCTCCGGTGAGGTCCACGAGCGCGTTGCCCGACCCCGACACGCCCTCGTCGAGCTTGAAGATCATCTGCCGCACCGTCGGCTTGTCGTCCAGCACCGCCTCGATCGCCCGCACGGCGTCGTCGCGGCTGCGCAGATCCTCGACACCGAGCGGATGCGGCACGCCGACGTCGCGGAACAGCCGCCGGCATCCGGTCTTCGTGCCGAGCGCGGCGAGACGGTGGTCCGCGCCGAACATCGGGATGCCGAGCACCAGCGCGAGATCGCGCTCGCGCTCGGTGGTGTTGTACGGGATCAGGTGACACCGCTCGCGGTCGGGGATGCTGCGGGCGATCCGTGCGAGCACCCGCGGCCGCTCGAGCACCTTCTCGCTGAGTGTGCGGTGCGTGCCGTCGCCCACCGAGACGAGCGTGAGCCGTGCCAGCGCGTGGCTCGGGATGACTCCAGGAAGGAGCGCGAGGTAGTACTCGATGATGCGGGGGTCGATGGGCTGCGAGGTGACGTAGGTCATACGCAGCATGGGCTGGCGCAGCAGCAGGAGAAGGAACAGGAACCGTTCCTCGTACGCCTGCACCATGGCCGCCGAGGTCGCGCGGCTGCCGACGGTGAGCGACGGGACGACGACGACCGATTCGTCCTCGAGGTTCTGCTGCATCGACGCCCAGACCCCCGGCATCCGTGCCTGCAAGCGGTCGAAGCGTTCATCACGTTCGGCGTCCGAGAGCGACGAGAGCGTCACCGGCGCCGTGTCTGTGAGGGTCATGGTGCGACTCGATTCTCGGGATGACGGATGCCGTCGACGGCGTACGCGCGGACGGCCCGGCTGAAGCCGCGAACGTCGAGCTCCCCCACCGGGCTCGCGGCGATGTGCTCCTCGACGGCGGTGAACGCGCGCTGTGCGACGAGGATCTGCCCGGCTGCGGCGGCTGCGCAGAGGCGGGCGGCGAGGTTGGTGACGCTGCCGATGGCGGCGTAGTCGAACCGGCCCTCGAAGCCGATCCGCCCGAGCGTCGCGTACCCCTGCGCGACACCGATGCCGATGCCGAGATCGATCGCGCGCCGGTGCCACTCGGCGGTGAGATCCCCCACCTTGTCGCGGATCTCGATCGCCATCTCGATCGCGCGGCGCGCCGGCTCGTCGAGCGGCAGCGGGTCGTTGAAGAACACCATGACGCCATCGCCGGTGAAGCGCTCAAGCGTTCCCTCGTAGCGGTCGATGAGCTCGCCGAGCACCACGTGGTACTCCGACAGCACGCCCATGACCTCTTCGGGCTCGCTGGCCTCGGCGAACGCGGTGAAGCCGCGCAGATCGCAGAAGACGACCACGATGTCCCGCCGGTGGCTCGCCAGCACCGCCTCGTCGCCGGCGTCGAGCACGACGTCGACGACCTGCCGCGACAGGAATCGCCGCAGCCGGTTCACCCGCTCGAGCTCCTCGACCTGGCTCGCGACCCTGGCCTCGAGTTCGACGTTCCAGCGGGCGAGTTCGGCGGCCTGACGCTCGATGGTGTCGTGGTACCGCTTCAGTCGTGCGAGCGACGCCACGCGCGCGATGAGCTCTGCCTGATCGAACGGCTTGCTCACGAAATCGTCGGCGCCGGCCTCCAGCGCGTGCCGCTTCTCCTGATCTCCGCTCGCGGTGATCATCACGACGGGGAGGAACCGCCATCGCGGCACCGCGCGGATGCGACGGCACACCTCGTAGCCGTCGATGCCCGGCATCATGATGTCGAGCAGCACGAGGTCGATGTCGTGCCGCTCGAGCTGCGCGAGGGCCTCCTCGCCCGAGGCGGCGGTGACGACGCCGTAGCCTCGCGGGCTCAGCACCGCGTCCAGCAGCCGCAGGTTCTGCTCGAGGTCGTCGACCGCGAGCACGAGGATCGGATCACGGGGCATCGGCGCGGCCCCTGCCGATGAATGCGCCCACCTGCCCGGGCAGTTCGCGGATGCTGATCGGCTTCTCGAGGTACCCGTCGAAACCCGACTCCTTCGCCCGTTCGCGGTCCTCGCGCATGGCGAACGCCGTCACCGCGACGACGGGCACGGCCTGCAGGGCGGGATCCTCCCGCAGTCGCCGCAGCGCCTCGTACCCGTCGAAATCGGGCAGCTGCAGATCCATCAGCACGAGGTCGGGGTCGCATGTCGCCGCGAGCGTGACCCCCTCCGCGCCGGTGACCGCGGGCAGCACCTCGTAGCCCGACGCCGTGAGCACGTCGCGCACGAGCTTGAGGTTGAGGGGATTGTCCTCGACGACGAGGACCCGGCGTCCGGCAGTCACGGCGCCTCCTCCGCGCCCGGGCTCGCCGCGACCGCGCCGGCGAGCGCTCCGACGTCGCGCAGCGCCCCGACGAGCGCGTCCCGGCGGACGGGCTTGACGAGGTACGCCGAGGCGCCCATCGCGAGCCCGCGCGCCCGCTCGTCCACGATCGACACCACGATGACCGGCACCGCGGCGGTGGCGTCATCCGCTCGCACGCGTCTCAGCACCTCCCAGCCATCCGTCCGCGGCAGACGGATGTCGAGCAGCACCGCCGCGGGCACGTGCCGGCGGATCGCCGACAGGCCCTCGTCTCCGTCGCGCGCGATCACGACGTCGACCCCGAGCCCGTCGAGGTAGGCCGAGGTGAGGTCGAGCGACGCGCGGTCATCTTCGACGAGGACGATCATCGGCCGTCCCGCCTCGTCGTCCGCCTCGGGCATCGCGATGGGCACGCGCCGCGGGATCGTGAACCCGAAGGTGCTGCCGACCCCGACCTCGCTCTCGAGCCGCATCGTGCCGCCGAGGATCGCCACGATCCGCCGGCACAGGGTGAGGCCGAGACCCGTGCCCTCTTCGCTCTGCAGTCCCCGCCGACCCTGCTGGAAGGACTCGAAGATCCGCTCTCGGTCCGCCGGCGCGATGCCGATGCCGGTGTCGGCGACCGCCACGGCGATCTCGTGCTCGCTTCCCCGGGCGGTCACCGTGACGCTCCCGCCGTCCGGCGTGAACTTCACGGCGTTGCTGAGCAGGTTCACGAGCACCTGCTTGACTCGCAGTTCGTCGGACTCGACCGTATCGAGGTCGGCCTCGACGTCGACGGACAGTCGGATGCCGTGCCTCGCGGCCCGCTCGCGCACCATCGACGCGCCGTACTCGAGTGCGGAGCGCAGCGAGAACGTCGACGGTTCGAGCTCCATGCGGCCGGCCTCCACCTTCGACAGGTCGAGGATGTCGTTGAGAAGCTGCAGCAGGTGCCGGCCTGAGCCGAGGATGTCGCGCAGGTACTCGTCCTGCCGGTCGTTGAGCTCGCCGAACATGCGCTCGAGGAGGACCTCCGAGAACCCGATGACGGCGTTGAGAGGAGTGCGCAGCTCATGCGACATGCTCGCTAGGAACTCGGACTTGTGGCGGCTCGCGATCTCCAGCTCGGCAGACTTCGTCTCCAGCTCGCGGAACAGCTGCGCGTTCCAGACCGCGAGCGCCGACTGGCTCGCGAAGTTCTCGAGGAAGTCCATCGTGTCGGCCGAGAAATCGCCGGGCGTGCGTCGGCGCACCACGAGCGCGCCGACGATCCGATCACCCCGGAGAACGGGCACTGCGACCATCGACCGCCAGCCGTCCTCGTGAAGCAGACGCAGGTGGATGTCGAGTTCGACATCGTCGAGGTCGGCTACGGCGATGGGATGCCGCTCCCTCGCAGCACGGCCGACGAGGGTGGTGTCGAGGTCGACCTTGATGCCGCGCAGCCGCTCGAGGAGTCGGTCGCTCGCGTACGCGCTTCTCACCGTGAACGCGCGCTCGTGCTCGACGTACTCCATGATCGAACCGCCGTCGCAGCCGGCGAAGCGCACCGCGTTCATGATGATCGTGGTCAGCACCTCGTCGAGCACGAGGCTCGAGCTCACCGCCTCGCCGACCTCGCTGAGGGCTTCGAGCTGATCGACCTTCCGCGCGAGCTCGACACTGCGGTCCTCGAGCGCACGCACCAGGTGGACCTGACGCACCACCACAGCCGCCTGCGTGGCGAAAGCCTCGAGGGCGGTGCGCGCGTGCGCGTCGAACGGGGCGACCTCGGTGCGCCAGAGCGAGATCACGCCCACGACCTCGTCGTCGAGCAGCATCGGCGCAGAGATCACGGTGCGGTAGTGACCCACCTTCTGCGCGTCCTGCCGCCCATACTCGGCATCGGCGAGGACGTCGTCGATCTGCTGCATCTGCCGATCCGTGGCAACGCGTCCGACGAGACTGGCGCGGTCGAGTCGGAAGGGGTGCGCGGCGATGTACGCGACCATCTCGTCGGGCACGCCGACCCACGACGACAGCACGAACCTGTCCCCGTTGATGAGATACACGTGGGCGGCGTCGGACCGGCAGAGCCTTCGTGCACTGTCCACGATCGTGTCAAGAGCCGAATCGGGATCCGAAGCCGAGCGCCCGAGTGCAAGCAGCACTTCGTTCATCGCTGCGAACTGCTCGGTGGCGTCGGTGTAGCCACGCTGGGGGGTTTCGAGTTCCCCCTCGCCGGCTCCATCCGAACGCTCCACGGGTGGCCTCCTCCCAGTGAGACCTCGCGTTCGCCGCGATGACAGGCCACATTGTCCTCGCGCTCGGGAGCGCTTTCAAGACGAGGGGGTTCAGCCGTGCGGAGCGCCCGGAAGGTTCGCGGCGAACACCTGCTCGGCGTAGCCCGCGAGTTTCTCGGTCACGTCTTCGAGTCGCAGCGCGGCGGCGGTGGCGATGTCGAGCTCGACGACGTTGCGGCGACGCAGGTCGCGGTGCCAGCGGCGCAGGCGCTCGAGGCTCTGCTCCTCCTCCTCGAGCTCGCCGAACGTGAATTTCTCCTTGGCGATCTCGCGGTCGATCTCGTCGGAGAACTTGCCGCAGTCGGCGAGGAACTCCTCCCATTCATCGGCGCGCGCGGCGATGAAGGCGTCGCGCAGCACCGCGATGTCGTCCTCCCCGTGCGAGGAGGCGGTGAGCACCGCCAGCGTTCCCCCGCCGCGCTCGGCGAGCTCGCGCACGGTCGGGAGAGCATCGGTGAAAGCCGGCAGGTCGGGGATAGTCCATGCGCCGGATGCCGCGGGGACCGCGCCGACGCGGCGAAGCTCGCGCCAGACGGCGACGCGGTGGCGCGACGGCTCCGCCGGGACCTTCGGAATGACCAGCAGCCAGGACACGGTTGCATCGGGCGTCATCGGAACACGGTAACAGGCGTTACATCCGCCGGCACCACGTAGGCTCGATTCCCATGGCGATCGGCGTGACGATGTACACCTTCGATATCCAGCTGGCCGACGTCGATCGGGGCGTCTACGAGGATCTCTCGGTGCGCGTGGCGCGGCATCCGTCCGAGACCGACGCCTTCATGCTGACCCGAGTCCTCGCGTACGCACTCGAGTACGAGGAGGGCATCGCGTTCAGCGAGGGCATCTCGGCCACCGACGAGCCCGCTGTGCTCGTCCGCGACCTCACCGGTGCGCTGGTGGCGTGGATCGAGGTCGGGGCTCCCGACGCCGCACGCCTGCACACGGGCAGCCTGGCCGGCGCGCGCGTCGCGGTGTACACCCATCGCGACCCCGCGAAGGTGGCGGCGCCCTGGGCGGCGAAGAAGATCCACCGTGCCGGGGAGATCAGCCTCTACAGCTTCGACTCGGGCTTCTTCGATGCGGCGACGGCGGTGCTCGAGCGCCGCAACACGATGACCGTGTCGATCACCGAACGCCGGTTGTACCTCGACCTCAACGGCTCATCGTTCGAGTCGGACGTCCACGAGGTCGCGGCAGGCTGACACGGGGGTCAGGGCAGGAAGTTCTCCCGCGCGAGCGGCGCGACCTCGAGCTCCCGGGCATCGGCGCGCGAGACCCACCGCAGTTCCTCGATCTCGGCGTCGGTCACGGGCACCTGGGCGCCGATGTCGGCGACGAACACGTCCGCCACGACGACGAAGCCCGGTTCGTTCGCCGCTGCCGCCGTGTACAGACCGAGCGACTGCAGCTCATCCGGATCCACCGAGAGGCCCAGTTCCTCGAACAGTTCGCGGCTCAGCGTCTCGGCCGGCGTCTCGCCCGGTTCAGGCTTGCCACCCGGCTGCATGAACGCGGTCGTTCCGGCTTTGCGCACGAGCAGCAGTTCGTCGCGGTCATTGACGATGACCGCGGCCGACACATGGATGCTGCGCGCCGACGTCGATGCCGGGTTCGAGGTGCTCACGAAGGCACGCTAACAGGAACCGCCGCACCGGCCCGGCGTAGAATCACGTGTGCTTCCCGATTCCCCCGAGCCCTCCGACCTGCCGCCGAGCGGCATCGACCCGGAAGATCTGGCGACCACCCTGCGGGTGCTCGCGATCATGCCGGGCGTCGACGAGTCGCACCCCGACTACGTGGCCGTGCGCCGTGCCACCGCCGCGATGTTCAAGGCCGTCAAGAAAGTGCGGCGCCGCGAGATCCGTGAGGCGATCGCCTCCGCCGATCGCGCGGTGGTCGCCGCCACCGCCACCGGGGCGCCGGACCGGATCGACGACGAGACCCGCGGCATCCCGATCAGCTCGTCCACCACGGCGGCCAGTGCAGGCACGCTCCTCAAGCCGCGTGCCTGCTACATCTGCAAACAGGCGTACACGGTGGTCGACGCGTTCTACCACCAGCTCTGCCCCACGTGCGCGGCCATGAGCCACGCGAAGCGCAACGCGCGCACCGACCTCACCGGCAAGCGCGCGCTGCTCACCGGTGGCCGCGCGAAGATCGGCATGTACATCGCGCTGCGCCTCCTGCGCGACGGCGCACACACGACGATCACGACGCGCTTCCCGCGCGATGCCGTGCGCCGCTTCAGCAGCCTTCCCGACTCGCCCGAGTGGATCGACCGCCTGAAGGTGGTCGGCATCGACCTGCGCGATCCTGCCCAGGTGATCGGTCTGGCGGAGGATGTCGCTGCCGCCGGTCCCCTCGACATCCTCATCAACAACGCGACCCAGACCGTGCGCCGCTCGCCGGGTGCGTACCAGCCGCTGGTCGACGCCGAGCTCGCGCCGCTGCCCGATGGCCCGCTGCCGGAGCTCGTCACGTTCGGCCACACGAACGACCGTCACCCGCAGGCGCTCGAGCGCTCCGTGACAGCGCACCCGATCCTCGCCGCGGCAGCCGCCCGCGCCGACGAGCTGACCGAGCAGGCCATGGCCGCGGGTTCCAGTTCCCTCGAACGTCTCGCCGCCGGCACCGCCATCGACGCCGGCGGGCTGATCCCCGACCTCGACCACACCAACTCGTGGGTGCAGAGCGTCGAAGAGGTCGACCCCCTCGAGATGCTCGAAGTGCAGCTCGCGAACACGACAGCGCCGTTCCTGCTCGTGTCGAAGCTGCGCTCGTCGCTCGCGGCGAGTCCGGCACGCCGCACGTACGTGGTCAACGTCAGCGCGATGGAGGGAGTCTTCAATCGCGGGTACAAGGGGCCGGGGCATCCGCACACGAACATGGCCAAGGCGGCCGTGAACATGCTCACGCGCACAAGCGCGCGGGAGCTGTTCGAGACCGACCGCATCCTCATGACCAGCGTCGACACCGGCTGGATCACGGACGAGCGCCCGCACCCGACGAAGGTGCGGCTCGCCGAGGAGGGCTTCCACGCACCGCTCGATCTCGTCGACGGCGCGGCGCGCGTGTACGACCCGATCGTGCGCGGCGAGGCCGGCGAAGACCTGTTCGGGGTCTTCCTCAAGGACTACGCGCCCGGCCAATGGTGAACCTGCCCGAGCCCGGTCACCGGGTGGTCGTGCGCTACATCCTGCCGACGGGTCAGGCGACGGACGCCCTCGGCGAACTGCTGAGCGCGGATGCCGATTCCGTCGTCGTCGACGGCAAGCGCGGCGTCGAACGCATCCCGCACGGCGCGATCATCGCCGCGAAGGAGGTGCCGCCGCCGCCTGCTCCCCGCGCGCCGCGGCATCGGTCGGACGACGAGACCTGAGCCGCGGGGAAGAACTTCGCCCCGTCGGCGGTTCGACGATCCATGAGCACAGTCGCAGAACTCCTCCGTCTGAACCTCCACGGCGTCTTCGGGAACCGGGATGCCGCCCAACGACGCGAGGCTGCCGCTCGCGCCTACTCCCCCGGGGTGGTGCTGACGGACCCCGAAGGAACGGTCGTCGGCCCCGAGGCGGTCCTCTCCAGCGCGGAACGGCTGCTGAAGGACGCGCCCGAGGAGTTCGTGCTCGTCGAGGACGGACCGGCCTACATCTCGGAGACGACCGGGGTGCTGCCGTGGGCGTTCGGCCCTGCCGGCGCGCCCGCCGTGCGGGGCCTCGATCTCATCACCGTCGACGACGGCGCGATCACGTCGCTGACCGTCCTGCTGGCCGAAGCCTGAATCCGCGTGGGCCGCGCCGCCGCGGCCCACGCGCACACGCTCAGAACCGCAGCAGCACCTTGCCTGCGCGGCCGGGCACGGCGCTCGCGGCCGCTGCCGCGCGCGCCTGCTCGAACGGGAACACCTCGTCGACCGGCAGCGACACCTCACCCGACCCGATGCGCTGCACCAGTTCGGCGAACAGCGCACCGCGGGTGGCGGCATCCATCGTCTGGCTCACTTTGCTGCCCCAGAAGCCCTTGACCGTCGCCTGCTTGAAGATGAGGTCACCCGCCGACAGCTGCAGCGTGCTCGAGCCCATCGATCCGAACGACACCAGGGTGCCGCCCTCGCCGAGCAGCGAGAGCAGGTCGCCGGCAGCTTCGCCGCCGACCGAGTCCACCGCCGCGCGCGGAGCGTTCTCGCCGAGGATCTGCGCTGCCCGCTCCCGCCAGTCATCCGACGCGGTGGACACGACATCGCGGATGCCGAGCGCGGCCAGTTCGTCGACCCCCGCGTCGCGGCGCACCAGACCGAGAACGTGCACCCCACGCGCCGCGGCGAACTGGGCGACGAGCTTGCCGACGGCGCCGTTGGCCGTGTTCTGCACGATCCAGTCGCCCGGTTCCACGTCCAGGAAGTCGAGCAGGCTCAGCGCGCTGAACGGCATCGAGATCAGCTGCGCCGCCGTCTCGTCGCTGACGGCGTCGGGGACGGGTACCAGCCCGGCCGCCTTGGCGACGAAGTACTCGCTCCACACGCCGAATGTGCCGCCGGTGGCGACCCGCTGCCCGACCCTCAGGGAATCGACCCCCTCGCCGAGCGCGTCCACGACACCGACGGCCTCGGTCCCGGAAGCGGCGGGCAGCTCGGGCTTGTAGCCGTATGTGCCGCGGATCGTCCAGAGGTCGTGGTTGTGGATCGGCGAGAGGACCGTCCGCACCCGCACCTGCCCAGGACCCGGCTCCGGCAGAGGTCGCTCCGCGACCTCCAGAACCTCGGTCGGGTCGCCGAAAGCGGAATGGATGAGTGCGCGCACGGTGGTGCTCCTTGGTATGTCTCGGACCGCGGGTGCGCGGTCCGAGAAGGTAAAGCCGCACGCCGGCCGCTCGCATTCCCCGACTCAGCGGCAACCCGGTGTGCGACCAAGCACGCCCCGGTCCGAACAGCGCTCACCCGATTCCGCTTCCCGACCACCCTCCTCAACGGCGCAGGGGTCCGCGTGCTTTCCGCACGCGGACCCCTGCGCCTCCTGCGATCAGCTGCGGGGCGGGTTCGCCGGCAGCCACTCCTCGAGAGTCGTCTCGAACAGCTGAACCCCGGCCACGGGCATGAGCGTGCGCTCCTGCATCCGCGCACCGAAGTAGGGCGCCTCGGCGTCCGTCACGACCTCACGCGGATCCCCGCGGAAGGTGAGGCCGCGACGCACCATCTCGTCGAGTCCCATGACCTCGGGGCCGGCGATCTCGACGTCGGCGTTCAGCGGCGCTCCGGCGGCGGTACGCGCCACGGCGGTCGCGACATCCTCCGCGGCGATCGGCTGCACGAGGTTGCCCGGCAGGTGGATCGCGTCACCGTTGCCGGACACCCCCGCGATGCCGGTGATGAACTCGAAGAACTGCGTCGCGTGCAGGATCGAGTACGGGATGCCCGAGTCGCGGATCAGCTCCTCCTGCGCGGTCTTCGCCGCGAAGTACGAGATCGTGTTCGGACGGTTCGTGCCCACCACGGTGAGTGCGACGAAGTGCCCGACGCCCGCCTCGCGCGCTCCCGCGATGAGGTTCCGCGTCGACGTCGTGAAGAACTCCATCACGTCCGCCGGCGCGAACGACGGCGAGTTCGACACGTCGACCACGACATCCGCACCCTGCAGAACTTCGGCGAGGCCCTCGCCCGTGATGGTGTTGACACCGGAGTTCGGCGATGCCGCAACGGCCTCGTGGCCGTGCTCGGTGAGTTTCGCGACGACCTTCGCGCCGATGAGCCCGGATCCTCCGATGACGACGATCTTTGCCATGATGTGCCTTTCGTTCAGGGAGCGCGTGGAGCGGCGCTCACCAGCTAGGACCGTCCTCACCGCCGATCTGTGACAGCCCTGACTCAGCAACTCCAGCGCGTGAGCTTCTCGGGGTTCGAGACGAGCCACGCCTCGAGAATCAGGCGCCCCCGCACGCAGACACTGAGCACCCCGGTCACCCGGCCCTCCTCGCAGACGACGATCCCCGGCACTCCGTTCACCGACTCCACGCGCAGCGACACCACCCCGTCCAGCAGCAGGCCGCGGAGGTACCCGCCGACGTCCGGCGCGCCCTCGAGTGCGGCGGCCGGCGCTGCCACGACCCCGCCGCCGTCGACCGTGAGAACCACGCCCGGGTGCAGCATCCTCGTCAATCCACGGGAGTCAGCCTGCTCGGCGACGGCGACCAGCGCCCTCACGACGCGCTCGTGCTGGGCGGCGTTCGTGCTCGAGCGTCGCGCAGAGCGGTGCAGCCACGAGCCGAGCCGCCCGGTCACGCCCCGACCTGGGCGACGTGCCCGAGCTTTTCAGGGCTCATCACCCAGAGGAGGCGCCGGATGCCGTCTTCCGCCGCTGTGACAGTGACGAGGGTGGTGACCTCCCCATCCTCCGACAGGGTGGCTGCGGGTCGGCCGTTGACCTCCACCCAGCCGATCTGCTTGCCGGTCCAGAAATGGCTCGAGAACGCGGCCACGAACTTGGCGACGCGACCTCGCCCGGCCACCGGGACGCGCGCGGCGAGCTTGAAGCCGTTGCCATCGGTGTAGCTGACGACGTCCTCGGCGAACAGTCGCTCGAGATCGCCCACGTCGCCTTTCTGCGCGGCAACCAGGAACGCCTCCAGCAGGCGCCGCTGCTCCGCTGCGGCCACCTCCGCCTTCCGCGCCGACTCGAGGTGCCTGCGGGCGCGACTGACCAGCTGACGGGCGCTCGCGACGGTGGCTCCGATGACGTCGGCGATCCGCTCGTAGGGGTAGTCGAGCGCTTCGCGGAGGATGTACGCGGCCCGCTCGGTGGGCGTCAGCTTCTCGAGCACGAGCAGGATCGCGTACTGCAGGGCCTCGCCGCGCTCCGCGCCGAGCGCGGGGTCGGCGTCGGTGTTGACCGGCTCGGGCAGCCACGGCCCGATGTACGTCTCACGGCGTGCATGCGCCGACTGCGTGGCGTTGATGGAGAGACGGGTCGCGACCGTCGCGAGGAACGCGCCCGGCTCGCGGACCTCGGCACGGTCGGCGTTCTGCCAGCGGATCCACGTCTCCTGGACGATGTCTTCGGCGTCGGCCACGGTGCCGAGCATCCGATACGCGATGCCGAAGATGCGCCGGCGGTGCTCGTCGAAGACGGTGACCGCGAGCGCGATGTCGTCCGGATCGATCACAGGTTCCGTGCGTTCGCCCATTGCCTCCGCCGCTCCCGTCGCCGCGCTCAGCGTACGCCCGCCGCGGACGGCAGCAGCGCGTCGCCGGCCTCGCCGGCAGAGATCCGCCAGTCGTGGAATCGCGTCGGCGCGATGACGGCGCCCGCTCCGGGCAGCAGCTCGAACCGGTCGAGCTGCGCGCCGAAGTAGGTCGCGAGCGGGTCGGCGACGACCTCGCGCTCGTCGCGACGGAACCGGAGCTCGCGCTGCGCGAGGTAGCCGAGCTCGAAGACCTCGGGTCCCGCGTGCTCTGTGATCCCGCCGGTGGGTCGCGCGAGTGCGGCGCGGGCCACCGCCGCGGCCACGTCGCCGGCGGCCATGGGCTGGATGAGGGCGTCGGGGACGTGTGCGATCCCGCTGCGGGTCGCGGCATCCGTGATGCTGCGGATGAATTCGAAGAACTGCGTCGCGTGGACGATCGAATACGGGCGACCGGACGCCGTCAGCAGGCGCTCCTGCTCGGCTTTCGCCTGGAAGTAGCCGCCCTCGGAGCGGGCGAGCCGGTCGGTGCCGACGACCGACAGCACGACGTGGTGCGCCACCCCGGCGGCGGCGCCGTACGTGAGGAGGTTCAGGGTCGACCCGTAGAAGAACTCGCGGGCGCCGGCCTCGTCCGTGTATGACGAATTCGACACGTCGACAAGGGTCTCGACTCCGCCGAGGGCGTGCTCCAGCCCTTCGCCGGTGAAGGAGTTCACGCCCACCGCTCGGGCCACGACGACGACGTCGTGGCCCGTGGCTTCGAGCGCGGTGACGACCCTCGAGCCGATCAGTCCGGTTCCTCCGATGACAGCGATCCTCATGTCGAACCCTCTCTGCTCCGTCGCGCGCGGAACGCGCGCGTCACAGCTGAGACCGGATGACGCGGCGTTCTGTGACAGGTCCGCGAACCATCTGCGGGATCAGCCGGGCGCGGTCTTCGGAGGGTTGTGCATGAACTCGATGCGGATGCCGTTGTCGTCCTCGAGGAAGGACGCGTAGTAGCGCTCGTTGAACCGCGGGTACGGCTTGGGATCGCGCACCGCGCTCCATCCCGCGGCGAGCGCGATGGCGTGGAGCCGATCGACGTCGCCACGGGAGTCCACGGCGAACGCCAGATGCTGCCAGCCGACCGAGCCGTGGACATGGGGGCCGGTCCCGGGCTCCCGCGCGGGGAAGAGGATCAGTTCCGTCTCATCCTCGACGTACCACGAGACCCCGTTGTCACCGTCGGTGCGTTCCATGCCCAGCGCCGTGAGCACGGGATCGAACTGAGCGACCGCGCGGGGAAGGTCTTCCACGGTGATGCCGAGGTGATCGAGGAGGGGCATCGGCCCAGTCTCCTCGATGCCAGAGGCTTCCGCTTCGATCGACGCGGCCCATGTCACAAGTCCAGGACCTGCCCGGTCCAAGCTCACAAGACCGCAAAACCCCCTCGAAAGGAACTCGACATGACCGCTCAGAAGCCCACCATCGTCCTCGTCCATGGCGCCTTCGCCGAGTCGTCATCGTGGAACGGAGTCATCGCCCAGCTGCAGCAGCACGACGTCCGCGCGATCGCGGTCGCCAACCCGCTGCGGAGCCTCGCCGGCGACGCGGCGTACGTCCGCGACGTCCTTGCGTCGATCGAGGGGCCCGTCGTCCTCGTCGGCCACTCGTACGGCGGGCTCGTCATCACCGAGGCGGCCGCGGGCAGCGAGGCCGTCGTCGGACTCGTCTACGTCGCGGCGTTCGTCCCCGAGACCGGGCAGAGCGCGTTCGAGCTGTCGAACAGCGCGCCCGGAGGCACGCTCGGCGACGCGCTCACGGCGTACCCGGTGTCGAGCGGCGGCGACGAACTCGCCATCCGCCCCGAGCTGTTCCACCACCAGTTCGCCGCCGATGTCTCGCCCGAGGTCGCCGCGCTGATGGCCGCGACCCAGCGCCCGGTCACGCAGGCTGCGCTGTCGGAGGGCCTCCCGACCGATCGGCCGGCCTGGCGCGACATCCCGTCGTGGCACGTCTTCGGCGATCAGGACCTCAACATCCCCGTCGCCGTGCACCGAGCCGGCGCTGAGCGTGCGGGCTCGCGGGGCATCCTCGAGGTCGCCGGCGCGTCGCACGCGATCGCGGTGTCGCAGCCGGCCGCCGTGGCCGCGACCATCGCGGAAGCCGGCAAGGGCTACGTGGCTTCTCGGGAGATCGCCGCGTGACGGACCGGCGGCGCCCCGGACGATGGTCCGATCGCCGGGGCGTCGCCTCCACGGCGCACCACGGAACCGGCGTGCGAATCGCAGTCACACCGGTCGCTGCGGCAGACTTGATCTGTCCCTCGGTGCACGGAAGGTCGCCAGTGAAGATCAGTGAGCTGCAGCGCTTCGTCGCCATCGTCGACCAGGACCTGCATGTTCCGCGTGCCGCCGATGCGCTGGGGGTTCCGTTGGCGTCGCTGTACTCGACGATCGACAAGCTCGAAGCAGAGGTCGGGCACCCGCTCTTCACCCGCAGCAAGCCGAGCTGGTCGCTGACCCCCGCGGGCGCGCTCCTGCTCGACGAGGCCAGGACTCGGATCGCGCAAGCCCCCACTCCTGTCACCGCACCGAAGGCTCCCGGGGGCGGCAAGGCGAAGGCCTCCAAGGGCAAGGGCCGAGCGCCCATCGTGAAAGGCCAGCCGAAGCCGTACAAGAAGCGCCAGGGGCGCTAACGGGTCGCGGCTACAGCTCGGTGACGCGCCCGGCGTCGACGCGCCAGTGGCGGTCGAGGTCGACGGCGTCGAGCATCCGCCGATCGTGCGTCACCAGCAGCAGCGTCCCGCGATACGAGTCGAGCGCCTGCTCGAGCTGCTCTATCGCGGGCAGATCGAGGTGGTTGGTCGGCTCGTCGAGCACCAGCACGTTGACGCCACGTGCCTGCAGGAGCGCCAGCGCGGCTCTCGTGCGTTCACCCGGCGAGAGCTCATCGACCGGTCGGCCGACGTGATCCGCTTTCAGGCCGAACTTGGCGAGCAGGGTCCGCACCTCGCCGGACTCCATGTCCGGCACGAGCTCTCCGAATGCCGCCACGAGCGGCTGTGACCCCACCAACAGCGACCGGGCCTGGTCGATCTCCCCGATCTCGACGTTCACCCCGAGGCTCGCCGCGCCCGCGTCCGGCGCCTGCCGGCCGAGCAGAGCCCGCAGCAGCGTGGACTTGCCCGCGCCGTTGTGCCCCGTGATGCCGATCCGCTCTCCCGCGTTGACCTGCAGCGACACCGGTCCGAGTGTGAACGAGCCCTGCTCGAAGACCGCCGAGCTCAATGTCGACACGACCGTGCTCGAGCGCGGCGCCGTGCCGATCGTGAATTCGAGCTGCCACTCCTTTCGCGGCTCCTCGACCTCTTCCAGGCGCGCGATGCGGCTCTCCATCTGCCGTACCTTCTGCGCCTGCTTCTCGCTGGACTCGGTATTCGCCTTGCGCCGGATCTTGTCGTTGTCGGGAGACTTCTTCATCGCGTTGCGCACGCCTTGGCTCGACCATTCCCGCTGCGTGCGCGCCCGGGCCACGAGATCGGCCTTCTTCTCGGCGAACTCGTCGTACTTCTCCCGCGCATGCCGACGAAGCGTCGCACGCTCCTCGAGGTACGCGTCATAACCCCCGCCGTAGACGCGGTTGGAATGCTGTGCGAGGTCGAGCTCGAGCACGCGCGTGACGCAGCGCGCGAGGAACTCTCGGTCGTGACTGACCAGCACGACACCGCCGCGGATGCCGCGCACGAACGACTCGAGCCGCTCGAGCCCGTCCAGGTCGAGGTCGTTCGTAGGTTCGTCGAGCAGAACGATGTCGAACCGCGAGAGCAGCAGAGCGGCGAGCCCGACCCGGGCGGCCTGCCCGCCCGACAGCCCGGTCATCGTCGCCCGGTCCGCAGGCGTGCCGCCGAGATGGAGCCCCAGATCGGCGAGCACAGCGGGCAGCCGCTCGTCGAGGTCGGCGGCGCCGCTGGCCAGCCAGCGGTCGAGCGCGATCGAGTACATGTCGGCGGGGTCGGCGCCGTCCGACGCGAGCCCGGGGTCGGCGAGCGCTGCGGCCGCGGCATCCATGTCCCTCGTCGCCTGCGTGCACCCCGTTCGACGAGCGATGTATTCGGCGACGGTCTCGCCCTCGACGCGTTCGTGCTCCTGCGGAAGCCAGCCGACGAAGGCGTCGGCTGGCGAGAGCGAGATGGTGCCGGCCTGCGGTTCGTAGATGCCGCCGAGCAGGCGCAGCAGCGTCGACTTGCCGGCTCCGTTCGCGCCCACCACGCCGACCACGTCACCGGGCGCGACGGTCAGGTCGAGCGAGTCGAACAGGGTGCGGTGGCCGTATCCGCCGGCCACGCCGCGTGCCACGAGTGTTGCGGTCATCTGCCAATCCTCTCAGCGCCGATGGGCCGCGCGGACCCGTCGGATGCCGCGACGCCGGCCTCCGGTTCACGCTGGGGCGTTGAGGCCGATCCGGTTGCCCTCGCTGTCCTCGATGTAGGCGTAGACGCCGCGACCGCCCGTGATCTCCGTCTTTGGCACGAGGATGCCCCCGCCCGCCGGCTCGACCCGCGCCAGCCACTCGTCGATCGAAGGACCTGCGTCGAAGTAGACGCGCGACCCGAAATGCGACGGCTTGTCTTCCGGGGCTGCGAACAGGCATCCCGCCGCGCCCCCCTCCGCCGCGGCGAAGACGGCGGTCTCCTTGTCGGGGCCGACAGGGAGCCGGATGAGCTTCTCTCCGGTGAGCGCTTGATAGAACGCGATCGCTCGCGTCATGTCGGTGACGGGGATGTCGAACCACACGACTCTGGACATTGCTCGGTCCTCCTTCGGACGTCAGGCCAGGCGGGCTGACAGCACGATCCTCTCGCGGTATCAGGACAGATACCGTCCGCGAAGCGATGTCCGTCGGTAGCGATCATCTTGTGCGCACTGACGTCCGGGTCTACCGTCACGCCCAAGGGGAGATGCCGGTGCTCGCCTGGGGTCGATGGGTCGTGTTGCTGGGGGCGGTGCTGCTTCTGGCCGGCTGCAGTGCGCCCTCTCCCGCGAGTGCGCCCGGGCCGATCTCCCCACGGGAGGTGCCAGCGCCTCCGACCGCCGAACAGGCGACACCGCCTCGATCGGATCCCGCCGGCTCGGCCCTCGTCACGATCGACCCGATCGGATTCGGCCTTCGGCCCGGCATCGGCTCGCATCGCCTGGTGGCGTGGGCGACGCAGTACTGCGAAGCGGCCGGGCTGTCGCCCTGCGCGGACATCGCCGATCGTGCCGAGCCCCTCTGCATCGAGCGATGGGACTGTCACCCGGCCCTGCTGGTGCCTTTCAGAGAGGGAACCGCCGCGTTCCTGTCGGGCGGACGGTTCACCTCGCCGGTGGTCTACGCCGTGTGGCTTTCGGAGAACCCGATGGTCGCCGCGGCCGGCGGCAGCCGGGACCTCCTCGAGTCGTACCTGCTCGCCGTCGGCGTGTGCCCGGACCAGAGAGGCGGCTATCCGCGCGGGCCGGACTGCCCCGCGTAGAGGGAGGCCGCCGCGGGTTCGCAGTACGGGGCAGCGCACCACCTCCAGTCGATGAACCACTGAATCCCCGCGCATACGGTGACGGGCGAGACGCCCGAGATCATCGACCGGCGCCTGCGCGCGATCGCAGCCGCCGATCGGGCGCCTTGCGGCCGACCTGTCCTCGTGCGAGGCTTGCCCGCGATCGTGATCGACGACGGGAGGTGAGACCCATGAACGCGGTATCCCCATGGGGTGTGCTCCCCCGCAGCGCACGATCGGACGGCAGAGATAGCCGGACGGGAGCCCCTGAGACGCAATCGCGAAAGGCGACTCCCATGAACTCAGCAACCTCAGCTCACCCCGACCCGCGTCGGGCACTCGTCCTCGGCGGCGGCGGATCGGCGGGCAACGCCTGGCTGATCGGCGTCATCGCCGGCCTCTCCGAAGCTGGGCTGGACGTCACTGATGCCGACCTCATCGTCGGAACCTCGGCCGGATCCACCGCCGCGGCACAGGTCACCAGCACCACCCCGGCCGAACTGTTCGCTGCGACGATCGCCCCGGTGATCCAGGGCCCTGCCGGCCCACGCCCTCGTGCTGCCGGGCCCAGCCTGCAGTCGCGTCACCTGGACCGGATGAAGGCGATCATCGCGGCCGCATCGGACGCGGACGACTGGCGCCGCAAGATGGGCCGGGAACTCGAGACGGATGCCGCGGCCGCCACTTCCGCGCAATGGCGCGCGACCGTCGCGGCGCGGTTCCCGACAGCACTCTGGCCACGGCAGCGGATCGTCGTCACCGCCGTGGACGCGCACAGCGGCCAGCCCGTCGCGTTCGATCGCGACAGCGGGATCGACCTCGTGGACGCGGTCGCGGCGAGCTGCGCCGGCGGTTTCGCCTATGGCATCGGCGACGCCCGGTACATCGACGGCGGCTACCGATCCAACGCGGACAACGCGGATCTCGCGGCCGGACACGATCGTGTGCTGGTGCTGTCGCCCCTCGGCGGCCGATCCTTCACCCCCGTGGAATGGGGCACCCACCTGGCCACCCAGGTCGACCTCTTGCGCGCACAGGGAAGCAGCGTCGAGACGGTCTTTCCCGACGCCGCATCGCTGACCGCGTTCGGCGACAACATGATGAACCCGCTGACCCGCCCCTCCGCGGCCCGGGCAGGGTACGAGCAGGCCCGTACCGTCGCCGATCGGCTGAGCGAGTTCTGGCGCGTCAGCTAGCCGCCGCGAACCGGGGCAGATCGAGCGCACCCGTGCGCGCCGCGTCGACGGCGGCGCGCACGGCTCCGACCGAAACGATGTCGGCGCCCAGGTCGGACGCGACGATCTCGGGGGCGGGCAGGTCCAGCTCCTGCGGCAGCGCGTCGAGTGCCGCGTCGATCAGCGGTGCTGCGCCGGCGGCGACGGCGCCCGACACGATGATCCGCCGGGAGTCGAAGAGGCTCCCCAGGACGCCGGCGATGACGGCGAGCGTCTCTCCCACCTGCCGCGCGACGACCACCGCGCCCGCGTCCCCTTCCGCGGCGAGCGCGAGAACGGTCTTGGCGTCGATCTGGGCGGAGTCCAGTGCACGCAGCGCACTCGACGACGGCAGCGAGCCCTTCGCCACCGCACGACGTGCCAACTCGGCCACCCGGTGTCCGAGCCCCCACGCCCCTTCGACGCCCGCGACGTGGTCGAAGGCGACCATCTCGGCGGCGCCGCCATGCGCACCCCGCAGCAGCGTCCCGTCGACCCAGACCCCCGCGCCGAGCCGCTCGCCCGCGAGCAGCGTCACGAAGTCGTCGTAGCCGACGGCCGCACCGACCGCCCGCTCCGCGACCGCAGCCAGGGATGCGTCGTTCTCGACCCGCACGATCGGAACCCATTCGCCGAAGAGCTCGCCGAACGATGGGTTCATCCGGCGCCAGAAGTCATCGCGATGAGAGGGCGACGACCCGTTCCGGTCCACGGGCGCCGGAACACCGACGCACAGCGCGACAACGTCGGTTCGGGTGATCCCAGCGGCCGCCAGCGCATCATCGACCACACGCGCAGCGTCGCGACGACGGTCTTCGGGCGAATCCTGGGGCGCATCGGCTGACAGATGGCGCACCACCCGCGTGGCGCCCCGCAGATCCGCGACGGTCGCCGTGAGGCGGGCGCGACCGGCGTCCAGCCCGACCACGCACCCGGTGTCCGCGCGAAAGGCGAACCGCCGAGCGGGTCTCCCCTTCTGGTACTCCCCCACCGCACGGGCATTCGGCAGCTCCGCGAGAAGGCCGCGCTCGACGAGTTCATCGATGACGTCGATGGCGGTCGACCGCGTGAGCCCGACGTGTTCGATCACGTCCGAGGCTGTGAGCGCCTCGGCGTCCCAAGCGAAGCCGAGGACGGCGTCCAGGCTCGCGCGACGCAGTGCCGTCGGGGTGAGCAGCGATTGTGACATCGAGGTCTTGACCTTTCACGCGTTCCTCAGCATTATGGTCCACGACAACTTGATTCGGCGAGTAAATCTACTCTTCGAACCAATGAAGTCCCACAACCCACGGAAAAAGGACAACGACGTGCCTGCAGCATCCGTCTTCCTCCGCCGCGCGAGCGCGGCGGGCGCCGTCATCGCGATCCTCGGCACCTCCCTGGTCGCCTGCTCCGGCGCATCGACCGGGCCGGCCGAGGTGAGGTTCCATCTCAGCAAGCCCGAGGCGATCCCCTACTTCCGCGATCTCATCAAGGAGTACAACGCGAGCCAGGACGAGGTCGAGGTCGTCTTCGACACGTCATCGAACCTGCAGGCCGGCTTCCTGCGCGGCAACCCGCCGGACCTCGGACTGCTCAACTACAACATGGAAATGGCGCGCTTCATGGAGCGCGGCGCCCTCAGCGACCTGAGCGACATGCCCGAGGCCGACCGCATCCTCCCTGAGGTGCAGGATCTGGTCGACCAGTACGCCACCTACCCCGGGCGCACGAGCGTGCTGCCGTACTCGGTGATGGCGGCGTCCGTCATCTACAACAAGCAGATCTTCGAAGAAGAGGGTCTCGAGGTCCCCACCACGTGGGACGAGCTCGTCGAGGTCTGCGACGCGCTGAAGGCGGCGGGCATCACGCCGTTCTACGCCACCTTCAAGGACCCGTGGACCGTCGGGCAGGGATGGTTCGACTACGCCGTCGGCGGTGAGGTCGACGTCGCCTCGTTCTACGACGAGATGAACGAGCTCGGCACCGAGGTCGGCCCGGACTCGCCGGTGTCGTTCGAGAGGACCCTCGCCGACCCCGTCGAGCGGATGACGCAGCTCACGAGCGAGTACACGAACGCGGATGCCGCGAGCCGGGGCTACGGTGACGGCAACCTCGCCTTCGCGAAGGGTGAGGCGGCGATGTACCTCCAGGGGCCGTGGGCGTTCGGCGAGATCGACAAGACGAACCCCGACCTCGACCTCGGCACGTTCCCGCTGCCGATGACCGACGACCCCGATGACAACAAGGTGCGGGTCAACATCGACCTCGCCGCGTGGATCCCCGAGGCATCCGATCAGAAGCAGGGTGCGCGCGACTTCCTGAGCTACCTGTTCCGCAAGGAAGTGATGGACGAGTACAACGCCGCGTTCCTCGGCTACGGCACCACCACCGACTCTGCACCGGTCACCGACGAGCGCATCCTCGGCATGAAGAAGTACTACGACTCCGCGAAGTTCTACCAGGGCGCCTCGAAGGCGATCCCGCTGACCATCCCCACCGACAACTACATGCAGGGCATCGTGACCGGGTCCGACATCGAGAGCACACTGCGCACCCTCGACGCCGACTGGGCTCGGCTGGCACTGCGCCAATAGCAGACACGAAGGGAACGCACTCATGGCAACCACCACGGCTACCCTCACGGTGCCCAAGGCGGGCAGGCGCTCCGGCGCGGCGACGATGCCGCGCACGCGCCGACGCGTCGAAGGGGTCTACTACCTCTTCCTGCTCCCCGCCCTCATCCTGTTCACCCTCGCGATCACGATCCCGGCGGTCATCGGCATCTTCTTCAGCTTCACCGACTCGATCGGGTTCGGCGACTGGGAGTTCGTCGGACTCATCAACTACGTGGCCGTCTTCACCGACCCGGCGATCCTGCAGAGCTATCTGTTCACCTTCGGCTTCGCTGCCGTCACCGTCATCGTCGTGAACGTGCTGGCATTCCTGCTCGCGGTCGGGCTCGTCTCGCGCGTGCGGCTGAAGGCCGGACTGCGGGCGATCTTCGTGATCCCGATGGTGATCTCGGGCATCATCATCGCCTACGTCTTCAACTTCCTGTTCTCCAACTCCGTGCCCGCGCTCGGGCAGGCGTGGGGCGTCCCATGGCTCAGCGAGAGCATCCTCGCGAATCCGGATCTCGCGTGGATCGCGATCGTGATCGTCACGGCGTGGCAGGCGATCCCCGGTACGCTCCTCATCTACGTCGCCGGCCTCCTGTCCATCCCGGGCGACGTGTACGAAGCGGCCGACATCGACGGCGCCGGCAAGATGCAACAGCTCCTGCGGATCACGCTGCCACTGGTCGCGGGGTACGTCGTGATCAACGTCATCCTCGGCTTCAAGAACTTCCTGAACGCGTACGACATCATCGTCGGCCTCACCAACGGCGGTCCCGGCACCGCCACCCGCAGCATCGCAATGACGATCTTCACCGGCTTCTCGGGTGGCGACTACGCCTACCAGATGGCCAACGCGACGATCTTCTTCGTCATCGCGCTGATCCTCTCCCTCCTCCAACTCCGTCTCACTCGCGGAAGGAACGTGTTCTGATGACCACGCAAGCAGCCCTCGCCGTCGAGGACATCAACGCCGAACGCGTGCTCGACGGCGACGCCGTCCGCAAGCCCGCCCGCTCGCGCTTCGCGATGGAGCGCGTGAACTGGTCCGGCACGATCGTGCTGATCCTCTGCGCCTTCACGGTCCTGATCCCGCTGTACGTCACGATCTCCATGGCGTTCAAGACCCAAGGCCAGGCGGTCGACGGCAACGCGTTCTCGCTGCCGGCGCCGTGGAGTCTCGACGGGTTCACCACCGCGTGGGAACTCACGAACTTCCCCCGCGCTTTCACGATCTCTCTGCTGGTCACCGCGTTCACCGTGGCCGGCACGATCATCCTGGCCGCGCTCGCGTCGTTCGCCATCTCCCGCAACTGGGATCGCAGACTCTTCCGCTACTCGTTCTACTACCTGCTCGCGGCGATGTTCCTGCCGTTCCCGGTGGTGGCCCTGCCTCAGATCCAGCTGACGGGTCTCGCAGGCCTCGACAACCCAGCGGGCGTGGCGATCCTGCACATCATGTTCCAGTTGAGCTTCAGCATCCTGCTGTTCACGGCTTTCCTGCGGTCGATCCCCGGGGAGCTGGAAGAGGCCGCCCGCATCGACGGCGCCACGACGTGGCAGACGTTCTGGCGGTTGATCTTCCCGCTGCTCGCACCGATGAGCGCCACTGTCGGGATCTTCGCGTTCCTGGCATCGTGGAATGACTTCATGATGCCGTCGCTCATCATCTCGGACCCGGCATCGCAGACGCTGCCGGTCGTCCAGAACATCTTCCAGACCCAGTTCAGCAACAACTACAACGTGTCGTTCGCCTCGTACCTCATGGCGATGGCGCCCGCGGTCATCGTCTATCTGTTCACCCAGCGATGGGTCATGGAAGGCGTGACCCAGGGAGCCGTCAAGGGCTGAGGCCGCAGCATCCGTCATCCTTCACCGAAACCCGAAAGGAAAGCGTCCCCGTGACGACTGTGCACCCCGCACCCTCCCCCTCAGACCAGCACGACCTCGAACTGCCCGCTTGGTGGCGTCAAGCGGTCGTCTACCAGGTGTATCCGCGAAGCTTCGCGGATGCCGACGGCGACGGCATCGGCGACATCCGAGGCGTCACCTCGCGCGTGCCCTACCTGAAAGAGCTGGGGATCGACGCGGTCTGGCTGAGCCCGTTCTACCCGTCGGCGCTGGCTGACGGCGGCTACGACGTCGCCGACTACCGCGACGTCGACCCTCGCCTGGGCACCCTCGAGGACTTCGATGAGATGCTCAGAGCGCTGCACGGTGCGGGCATCAAGGTGGTCGTCGACATCGTGCCGAACCACACGTCGGATCAGCACGAATGGTTCCAGGAGGCACTCGCGGCCGGCCGAGGCTCGGCCGCTCGCGCACGGTACATCTTCCGCGACGGATCCGGGCCAGATGGCTCCGAGCCACCCGCTGACTGGGAGTCGGTGTTCGGCGGCTCGGCCTGGGAGCGCGTGGCCGACGGGCAGTGGTACTTTCACAACTTCGCGGTCGAGCAGCCCGACCTCGACTGGTCGAACCCGGAGGTGCGCGCCGACTTCGTGAAGACGCTGCGTTTCTGGTCGGACCGAGGTGTCGACGGCTTCCGCATCGACGTGGCGCACATGCTCGCAAAGGATTTCGTCGATCCCCTCCCCTCGCAGGCCGAGCTCGACGCGATGCCTCGCGACGGCAACCACCCGATGATCGACCGCGACGATGTGCACGAGGTGTACGCGGAGTGGCGCGAGGTGTTCGACTCCTACGACCCGCCGCGCACCGCCGTGGCCGAGGCGTGGGTCGAGCCTTCCCGCATCCCGCTGTACGCGCGCGCCGAGAGCCTGGGCCAGGCCTTCAACTTCGACTTGCTCGAGGCAGACTTCGACGCCGCGCAGTTCCGCCGGATCGTCGGGGACAACCTCGCGCTCGCCGGGAAGTCGGGCTCGTCGACGACGTGGGTGCTGTCGAACCACGACGTGGTGCGTCATGCCACGCGCTACGGACTGCCCGACGTCGAGCGCGACGACAAGGGACGCCCCACGCGCAAGCACGGCAACGAGTGGCTGCTGTCGGGAGGCGTCGAGCCCGAGCTCGACGTGGCACGCGGACTTCGTCGTGCGCGAGCGGCGACGCTCTTCGTGCTCGGCCTGCCCGGCTCGGCGTACGTCTACCAGGGCGAGGAGCTGGGCCTGCACGAAGTGGCCGCGATCCCCGACGCCGAGCGCCAGGACCCGACCTTCTTCCGCAGCCCCGGTGAAGACATCGGACGGGACGGATGCCGCGTCCCGCTGCCGTGGTCCGCTCAGGGCCCGTCGCTGGGATTCGGTGCGGGAGGTGCACACCTGCCTCAGCCCGCGTGGTTCGCGGAGTACGCGGTGTCGGCCGAGGACGGCGATCCCGCATCGACGCTGTCGCTGTACCGCGACGCCCTGGCGCTGCGCCGCGCGTCGCAGACCGGCGAGTCGCTGGAGTGGATCGACACCGGACGTGACGACGTCCTGGGCTTCCGACGTCCGAATGGGTGGACCGTGTTCACGAACTTCGGGACCGAGCCGTTCGAGCTTCCGGCGGGGTCGGATGTCTCGCTCTCGAGCGGACCCGTCGACGGGAGCCGGCTTCCGGGCGAGACCACGGCGTGGATCGCCGGGGCGTGACCTCGCCCACGTGACAGGAGAAGCCCCGGTCCTGGCGATTGCTCGCGGGGACCGGGGCTCCCACTCGGTGGTGACAACGGCGGTGGAGATGGGGGAATCGAATTCTGCCGACGCCTCCGCGCCGATTCTCGGAATCACGCCAAGAACCGCGGAATTCCGCGGGTCTTCGGGCCTTCCTGAACCGTCCCGAACCGTCTGGATCGGTGCCGATTCTCCTCGAATGTGGGCAAATTGTGGGCAAATTGGATGCCGCACCTCCCCCGCACGCTCAGATTGCGGCGCCCCGACAGTCGGCCGGGTCCGTGGTCGGGGTCGGCGTAGTGCCCAGAGCGAGCGGTTGGTAAGCGGAGCGCGGAGCGCGGAGTCTGCAAAGAGCGAGCGGCGGGAACGGAGGCGGGTCCGACCACTATCCTCTCGCCGTCGGGGCTCGCATCGAGGGGTCCTCGCAGTTTCGTCGCTAGAGTTCGATCGGTCCTGGTGAGGGGACCTCGTCCGGCAACCCGGCGTCGAGGATGGCGGCGACCATCTTCACGGCGCGGTCCGAAAGCGCATCTCCCGGATAGAAGTCTTCGTAGAGCTCTTCGGCTTCATCGAGTGTCCTGACGTCGCACAGTCGCAGGAGCTGGCGGATGTCGTTCGTATCGCGACCGGGCCGGTTGGCGCGCAGCTTCATCGCCAGCATCGCTTCCTTCGCCGCAACCTGGATCACGATGCCGTCGTGGTCGTAGATGGTCTCCCACTCGACCAGCCTGCGGCCGAACGTGGGAAGCGCATCAGCCTTTTCGACGTCGAAGTTCAGCCAGCCCGGATCCCACCCGCGGGACTGAGCCACCTTCGCGGCAGCCGCTGCGACCTCGGCGTTGCTTCCCGGATCGATGTGGAGCGAGTCGGGATCCTGCGTCGTGCCACGGTCGAAGTAGCGGAGAGCCAGAGCAGCTCCACCGATGATCCGGATACCTGCGATCTGGCCAGAGGCGCGCAGCTCCGTGATGAGCGCCCTGAGCCCATCGAGGATGTCCTCTCTGCCGAGCGTCGTCGCCATGCTTACACGCTCGCGAAGGTGTCACGCCAGACGAGCACGCCGCGCTCGGCGAACTCGTCGGGCACTTCCGACGTGGGCGGAGTCGGGTCGGCCGGGTCGACCTCGAGCGTCGCGGGCGTAGGGAGGTATCGGCTGGGATCGGATACCCACTCGGGTGCGGGCAGCCCTTCCTCGCGCAGCCGCCAGGCGACGAGACCGGCGAGCGCGGCATCCCACACTTGATACTGCGTCGATGCCGGCTCGGCGAGTCCGAGAATTCCTCGCACCAGTCCTCGCTCGGCCAGCAGGTTGTCGTTGAGCTGCAGGAGCGCACGGAGAGCGCGGTCCTTGTCGCCCTCCGCCAGGCGACGCCGGATCTCTTCGCCCGCGGTCGCCGCGTCGTCGCGCTGGGTAGGCGCGGAGTACAGCCGATGCCCCGCGCCTGCGAGCAATCGCTCTACCGTGCCGAACTCCGTATCGCGGCCGCCCTCAGATTTGGAAACACGGCTCTGATCGATGCGAGTGCGCTCTGCGAGTTGCTTTTGCGTGAGTCGCCGACTTTTGCGCGCGGCGCGGATGAGGGTTGAAGCAGTCATTGCACCCTCCGATCAACATTATGACTTCAGAGTCATATTCTACCCCTTAGTCCGCCGCGCCGTCCGCAAATCTGTCGTCTCCGGACGACGAACCAACACCCCGGCCGACAACCCCGTCGGCTGGCGACGCGTGACTCTCTAGCTCTTGTCGGCGACGCCGCGCTTGCTCAGCGCTTGGCGGCTGAGGCCCGTGCGCATCGCCAGTGAAGACCAGGGCACGCCTTGATCGCGCAGGTCTGCGATGAGCGAGTCGCGCTCGCGCAGTAGCTTGGCTTCCTCTCGATGAAGCTGGACGAGAGATTCCGACAGATCGCGGAGGCGGCGGAGGTCCGCTTGCTGAGCACGCTTCTTCTCCCATGGCGTCGCCGATAGACGCTTCGCCCGCGGTGTCGGACGTACTGTTTCCGTGACGCGAGTCTCCCCGTCCGGCAGGGGCCTAGGTCGCCGAAACGAACTGCCACCCGGGACGCCGACTACCGGCGATGGCGCCGGTGAGTCGCCTTCCACTAGTCCGGCAGGTGCGTGAGTAGTGGGGCTCGGGTCGCTCTCCGCGACAACGGCGGCAGCGTGTTCCGCCGTGACTTTCCGCTGTTTGTAGCGCCCGCGAGCCATGCAACCAGGTTGACACGCGATCGCACTCGGTTCAAGGGATCGCAGGCTGCCCACAGAAAGTGCCTGCGTGCATTGTCTTCCTCGATCGTCTTCCTCGGGTTCGTCAGTTCGGTCGTTACCTTCGCCGTTCGGCTGCCTCGCCCGAGGACTGCGTCGGGATGGGTCGGCGGTTCATGTCACGTCATTGACGAGGTCGGTGCGGGAGTTTGGGGCGATCGCTTCGCAGTACCGTTTGGAGCAGCTGGGCGGCCAAGAGCACGGTGTTTATCACCACCGATGTTGCGGCACTCGCCCCACGATGAACGGGCACTCCATCGAACGGGCTATCTGCGATTGCGGCACTTGGAGGGCGCACCGACTGCATGGCGCGCGAATCGCGCGAGCGATCTGGCCACCAGCGGCCCCTCCGGCCGCCCCCTCGTCGCCCCGCAGGGCGACCCGCATCCGCCCGGTCAGCGACCGCCTGGCGGGCGATAGAGGGCCGAGTTTGCGTCGTGCTCGTCTGTGGTGGCGCGGATCGGTGGCACGTGGTTGCGCCTCTCCGACGTGGCTCGTTAGAGGTCGCGCGGTGCGAGTGCTCCTTCAGTCGACGTCCGCGTGCCGTTCAAGGAGGGCTTTCGCCCGATCGAGTCCGGTGGCCAGGTTGGTGCGCACCATCTCGCCGATCATCGGTTCGACGAACCGCATCAGCCCCTCGGGCGTGACTTCGATGGTCGCACGCACGTCGCAGTCGTTGCCAGAGGCGGCGAAATCCAGCACCAGCGTTGTGGGCACCGGCCCGGAGGTGCTCACCGTCGCCATCCGCGCAGGGGGATTGAACTGCATCACCCGCCAGTGGAAGTCGCTCTCGCGACCCATCGCGCGAAGGCGCGAATGGATGGTGGTCCCGACCCCCACGGGCGGCGGCGAAGTGAGTTCCTCGAAGACCACCGACTCGTCCCATCTCGAACGCGAACGGGCGTCAGTGAGGAAGTCGAAGACCTCCTGAACAGGTCGTTCGATCCTGATCGTCTCAGTGATGGTGAACATCGGGCTCCCAGCGCGAACGAATGAGCTCTCAGCCTCACACGAAGTGAACGGCAACGAACAGCGCCGGACGCACGCCGGCGTTCCTTCACCGCAAAGTGCACGCTGACCGACCGCGAATCGGGCGCTCGGGCTACGTAGTTTCGAACACGCCCTCACCGGGACGCCATACCTCTATGCGACCGCCGACCTGCAGGAAGGCAACCTCGATCGCTTCGCCGAACCGCTCGTCGGCGCGCAAAGTCACGGAGCCCTTCGTCAAGACGACCTGGATCCCCGCCTGGACAGATTCTCCTGCGTCAACGACCTCCGAACCGATAAGCGAACGAAGGGCCTGGGCCCACTCAGCGGCGGTCGGCCGGTACGCACGGCTCGAAGTGACGACGTCGGGAAGGACGAAGAAGTCCAGATGTGAATCCTGGCTTTCCTCACCGGCATCGCTGTCGAAGAGCAGCTGAACGTAGTCCTCGACGAACACAACTGAGAACAGCCGGCGCCCGGTGAGCGCTTGAAGGCCCGAGAGGGACAGTTCGTCCATGAACGAAGCCTAAGGGCCGACAAACATGCACCGACAGCGACCGACAAGCGAGCAATACGCGGCGCTGCTGAGCCCAGGCGACCTGGCAGCACAGCCAGCAACTCCGCCCGGTGAGCGCCCACGGGGCGTCGTCGCCCGCTAGTCAATAATCAAGTATGAAGCGGACGATCGTAGGTCCCGACCCCGAGCCCGACTCGCGGTTAGATCCTTTTCGGATGGGCCTTGCCCGGGTGTACCACGAACGCGTTCTTGTCGGGTTTCTGTCCACGCGAGTAAACGTCCGGCGCGAACAGGTTCGACGGCTCCTGGGACGGCCACGCCTCGTGAATCCAGTGGAGTTCATTGAATGGTTCTTCGAGATGGCTGAGGACTGGCCTAGGCGGCATCCTGATGGCTGGGACGACGGTTGGGAACACGACGTCGAGATCAGAAGCGAGCTGCACGAAGGCCAGTTCGCGTACCCCGACGGCGCACCTCTGAAACTCATGTGGGTCGACGTCGTCGAGGCGTCCGTATGGGAGGAGCACTACGCATTTGCCGGCCGCCACGAAAAGGCAGCCTGGGACTGAGCCGTCGCCCTTGCCCCCGCTTTCAGGTCAACAGGACCGATGGGCGCACGCAGAACGGCCGCGATCGAACGCGCTTCTTCTCGCACGCGAGCACCGCCCTGGGCGCAGTGCCCGGGGGCGGACCGGCCATCGGTCGCCGATGCGAAGGACGCGGCGGCCGATCTCGCATGTCGTCGTGTCACGTTGCGCATGACGAATATCAACAGCAAGATGTCGTCCTCGACAGCGTGCGAACCGCATGTTGCCTGGCGAGGAGCGGACGGGTTCTGAGATGGTTGTGGTCGAGGATGTTCGGGCGCTCGGCGGCGAATTGGAGCGCTCGTACCAGATGTACGTGCGGGGGCGATTGAAGTTTCGCGTGGGGCAGCTGGTCTACGTGGCCTTCTCCCTCGATGAGACGGTGATGGGTTTCGCCTTCCCGAAGGAGGAGCGGGCGGCGCTTGTCGGCGGCAACCCCCGCAAGTTCCAGATGCCATCGGAGTCAGACATGCGCTTCAACTGGGTCGAGGCGGATCTGGCCTCGCTCGACCCGACCGAGGTTCGCGAGCTCGTCGTGGACGCCTGGCGCATGGTCGTCCCCAAGAAGGTGTCTCACACATACGACCTGATCCATCCAAACGGCCCGGGCTGAGGCACCGTGCGGACTCGTTGGTTCAGGTCAGCGGCGGGCTCATGCCCCCTGAATCGGTACGCGGACCTGCACGGTCCAGGACCGTCTCTCGTTCCCCGATTGATGGCCGCACAGTCGTGAGTCAGGGGTGCATCCGTTTCTCAATGGCTACGCCGGCATGAGGGACAACCAAGGCTTAGGTCATCCGAGCGCGGCTGCCGCAGCCCGGCGGAAGGATCGCAACGCGGAACCCCAATACGAGCGTGGCGCGAGACCACAAGCGCGCAACGCCGCCCGATGGTCGATTGCCAGCACGGTTCCGGCCCCAACCGCTACGCACCACCACACGGCAAACACCAGTGCGCGCCCAGCGGGTGGGGTCGCGGCGAACCCGAGTCTCAGCTGGTCGATCTGGAACGCGAGGTGGTGCTCCTCATCCAACGCGATCCGCGTACCAACCGCTCGGATCACATCGTCAGGGCCCGAACGGGAGAGTACGACGAAGTACGGCATAGCGACGGCTTCTGCGGCCAGGAACAGCGCCAGCTCCGTGCGTAGACCGAGTATGCGCCGCAAACGCGTAAACACCCGGTCCGACCAGTGACCAGGCAGCGTGGATGCACCCAGGTGCTGCAGCCCGCGCGCGAACAGCTCGGAATGCTGCTGTTCCTCAACGACGAGCAACCGAAGCGCTTCTTGCTGAGCGGGACTGCAGCGCGCCGCTTTGCGCAACAGGTGCTCGCCGTCTCCTCCCTCTCCCAGCTCGAATCGCTGGAACGAGTGAGTGATCGCGTTTCGAACGCCTTCAGGGAGGGCGGCTGGAGAGTCCCAGTCGACGCTAACCTCGGTCGCCTCGTGGCGCGCACGATTGTTTGCGAAATGCATGATCCAGCGCGCGAACTGATCGTCCGCGGCCACGGCCGCACGGCCAGCAAGCATCTCCCTCTGAAGGGGCGTCACAGCCCGCACCTTCGCCAGCGTGCAATGGAACGCGTCAAGCCGCACGTTAACAGCGGCGGTTCGATTGCTCTCACCTGCCCAATGTGCCAGTCGACCGGACCCCGCGCCCTCCCCACCGCCTTCGCTCAGCGCCCGCACACGGACCGCATGACGCGCGATGCCCGTATCAGTCGCCGTCACCGTGGTCCTGCTCGATCTGGGCGCGGCGGATCGCGCCCACGCGCAACCTTGCACATGTGGCCTCCCGCCGGATGCCTGGGCAGATGGAGCAGCTGTTCGCGCCGCTCCGGAAGACTCTGCAGTGCGTTCTGCGCGGAAGAAGTCGCGGAGGCTGCCAGTGCGCGCACGATCTTGCAGCGGGCGCGAGATCAACAACTCGGCGCGATAGTGGCCGCCTGTGTGCGAACCGGATAACCTCATAGAGTCTGCTTAGAACCCCGATAGCGGGATCATAGACACCGTAGCGTGATTACATGCAGATCTTCCCGACTGGCTCCAATCCCGCCTACGTGTCGCTGATCGTTGCCGGAGCGCTTTCGACCCTGACTGGGATTCTGGTCGCTGCGATCGGCGCCGCGAACGAAAGAGTCGCCGCGATAGCGGCGTCCCTCGTCGGCGTCTTCCATCAGCCGAATCCTTGGCCCGTCGTAATAGGCATCGTGGTTGCTGTGCTTGGAGTGATGCTCCTTGCTGCTGCACTCATCATCAAGGCTGCAAGGCCCGTTCCAGCGTCCAAGCAGGCAGACCCGCGCACCGCCGTCGATGTAGCGGACGTCTAAGCCCAGGCAGGAAGACCCGCGGGCGCAAGGAGAGGGGCTTCTCACCGCTTATCGGCCGGATGTCGGCGTTGCTTCGCGAGGCACGAGAGCGAATATGCAATGACGGATGAACTCCATCCCAAAGGTTCCTTCAGATGGAACGATCGCGACCACCCCTGGTGCCCGTCGACGAGCTGCCCGCCGAGCAGGTGGCGCTGCTGGCCTGGCTGCAGACCCGGCCCTCGCTGCGCGACGTCGGCATGATCACCTGGACCGACGGACTGGACTCCGGCCACCAGGCGTTCGACGCGCAGCTGCGCTACCAGTCCGGCGAGGACTACCCGGTTCAGCTGGCCATGGTGATGTGGGGCGACGGCGCCAAGCCCGACGGCGACCGGCTGCAGCGTGGCATCGCGCTGACCCGGCAGGCGGCGGCGCTCACCGAGGGCACCCTCTTGAAGGTCGGGCCGCTGTCGATCTGAGCCTGGCTGGCGTGGGCACTGGGTCGCTCCACCGAGGCCGGTGTGTACGGCAACCAGGCGACCGCGACCGCGACCGCGATCGAGCCCGAGCGTGGCCCGGCCAGATCGTGCTGTCATTCATCAACGCCGACCACCTGCCGAGCTGGGCGTTCACCCGCGGCTGAGTCGCTGTCCGTGCCCGACGACACGTCGGTGCAAGAATGCCCCTGCGAGAACATTCGCTGGCTTTCTGGGGAGGAAGGCGCGGTCATCTCTCTCAACGGGGACGTCGCTGCCGAATGCCTGGACTGTGGCGTGCAGGCGACGCTCGCTGACTGAGCCGTGCGGCTCACCCCGGGAAGGAAGGGACCCCCGGGGTGGGTCGGGCTGCTCAGCCCACACCACGAAAGGAACTACCCATGTCCGAACCCACCACGCCGAGTGCGTCGCCCGCCGGTTGGTATCCCGCCAACGTCGACGGGCAGGAGCGCTACTGGGACGGCGCGCAGTGGACCGAGATGCTCCGCCCCGTCGCCGCTGGGGCGCCGACGGTCACCGTGCCCGCCGCCGAGCCGGAGCCGGAGCCGGAGGCGGCCGCCAAGCTGCCCTGGTACAAACGCAAGGCCATCATCATCCCGGTCGGCGTGCTCGCCGGCATCATCGTGATCTCGTCGATCGGCAACGCGATCGCCGGCGGCGGCCGCAGCGACGACGCCGACGCCAAGCCGGCCGTCACCCAGGCCGTCGACGAGGCCGTCGACGAGGATAAGCCCGTCGAGGTGCGGGTGCCGGAGACCGCGGGCAAGAACGCCAAGGAGGCGGCCGCGCTGCTCGAGAACGAGGGCCTCGAGGTCGACTTCTCCGCCGCCGAGGGCGTCGTCATCGACAAGGACAACTGGGTGGTGCTGTCCACCACGCCGGCCGCCGGCGTGGCTGTGATGACCGGCGACACCATCGTGGTGAACGTCGAGAAGGTCCTGACCGAGGCGGAGAAGGCCGCGGCCGCCGCCGAGGAGCAGCGCAAGGCCGCCGAGGCGGCGATCGCTGCGATGACGCTAGGCCAGAAGAACGCCGTGAAGTCGGCGCAGTCGTACCTGTCGTACTCCGCGTTCAGCCGGGCCGGGCTCGGCCAGCAGCTGACCAGCGAATACGGCGAGGGCTACCCCGCCGAGGACGCCGAGTTCGCGATCGTCTACCTTGAGCAGAACGGGCTGGTGGACTGGAACGCGGAAGCTGCCGAGTCCGCGAAGAGCTACCTGGACTACTCGTCGTTCAGCCGGGACGGCCTGTTCGAGCAGCTGACCAGCGAGTACGGCGAGGGCTTCACCGCCGACCAGGCGAACTACGCGCTCAGCCAGGTCGGCTACTGATGAGCAGCGCCGCCGAGGACTACAAGGCGCGCTGGGCCAACCCGGTGCGCACCTCGCTGTACACCATCGGCGTGGTCGCGATCGTGCTGGGCGCCATCGTGGTGATGAGCGCGCTGAACGGCACCAACCCCGCCACCGCGTACTTCACCGGCGTGGTCGGCGGTGCGATCGCCGGACTCGGCGTGCAGCTGGTGATCGTGGCGGCGCTGCTGCACGGCATCGGCATCGCGCTCGAGAACCACGCGCTGGCAGTGACCGAGCTGCAACCCGACAACTGAACAACCACCACCCATCCGGGCGGCCCGTCACTTCGGTGGCGGGCCGCCCCTTTTCATGCGAGGAACCACCATGCCCACCACCACCCCCACCGTCGAGACCAGCGGCGCGATCGCCGACGACCTGCGCGAGCGGGCCCTCAAGGACGGCTTCACCAAGCTCGAGTGCGCGGCCTGCCCGCAGTCCGCCTGCGGCGGTCGGTGCGCGAGCGAGGCTCAAGCGGGCACGGCACAGTTCCGGTTCAACTTGCCGAGAGTTTGCCCGCCCCGATTGCGGCCACAGAGCACCCGGCGGATACCGGCGAGCCGCACCTCCGGCAGGTCTTCGACCCGCTCGGGGTCGAGGCCCTTATCGATCTCCACGCCGCGACTCCGGATCAGCGACAAGAAGTCTGACGTGGGCGGAAACGCATGAATCTCGAAGAGGTTCACTTCGCCGAGGTAGTCGGACTGCTCCAAGAAGCAGCGAACCGGGTGTGCTGCGGGCTCATCTTTACGCGTTCGTCATCTATGTCGCGCGGACACTCGCGGTCGAGGGAGCGTTCGGCGCCACTCATCGCTCTGACCTCACCGAACCGCACCAGTTACTGACGTTCATCGATTCGGAAGTTCACCGCCTCACGGGGGGCCTCTTCGGGTTCGGCCGCCGCCCGAGAGATTACATCGACGAAACACCAGCTGGATAAAGGCCGACGCCGGGCCACTACGAGACGACACCTTTGCTGAGGACCTCCTAGCGCGATCGTCTGTGTCCGAGTGCGGACCGGCCAGCGCGCACCATTTTCGAGACGCGCCTCCGCCACTTCGACTGTCGCCTCGTTCCTGTCCTACACGGGCTGGCCGTGCGGGCCGGTATCCGAGCTTGAGGCTTTCTGGCTGGATCCCGATGCCACACTCAGCGATACCGCCGATTGGTTCGACGAACACCCCGCCGGTGGTCTCGTGTCCGTATGGGGAGACCACCGACCCGACGGCATGAACAGTGACGGGATGACCCTCGGGTACATCCCGGAGCCGGGCGCTCAGGAGGGAATGGTGTACACACTCCGGATTGTTCCGGACGGCGTCGCTGTGCGTGCGGAGATCGCAGCCCAGACCGCTGACGCTTCTTGCCCGGAACTGCCCGATGGAGCCCAATATGGAGCGCCCGGCATGGGGTGGACCCCAGCCGGAAGCGTGGTCTAGGTACACAGTGCATTGCGATCGGAACTGCGCGTCGCGATTCCGCTAACGCGCGTCGCCCGCACAAGGACCGGCTTCCGTTCGACAAGTTGGATAGGTTCCGATGGTGGTGATCATTCGTGGAGCGGCGGCCGGGGTGGTCGACTATCAAACCCGCAGGGTTGACCGGGCCCCGCTGGCCGGCCCCGGAGTTCGCCGAGCTGGGAGTTCCTACCGTCGGCGAACGCGAGTGGTGAGCATCACGATTTCTAGCGCTGGGCCTTACGCTGAGCCGCTAGCTCGGCTGCGAACTCGGCTCTGTCGGCCGCCGGGATCGAGTTCCGGAGGTTCTGCAGGTCTGCCTCATTCCAGAACTGCGCCGGCGTCACACCGAGCCAGGTGTGCACGGCGAGCGACCAGGCCTTCGTCGACTCGAGCGCGATATGGCCGATCCCTCGGGCGTATGACGCCGGAGTGTCGAACGACGCGCTGACTGCAGCATGTCCTCCGTGAGTCGCCGCGGACATGTGGTCGTAGAGCCCGCTGATGATGGGGATCTCGTCCTTGAGCCGCTGCGTGTACTGGAACCGCGTCTTGGCGCCGGCCTTGCCGACTCGGACCTGTGCGACCCCGTCCAGGGTCACGCCGCTCTTGACGCGGCGGATGATCTGAACCTGTGGGCGCCCGCTCTCGAGTCTTGTGGCGAGCTCTTCCCTGAGGGCTCGTGTGCGGGGCGCTTCTTCAGCACCTCCGGACTCGATGCCCTTCTCGAGCATCGCGAACAGCGCCGCGTAGCTCCGCGCTGCACGCTCGTCGGAGGAGAGCCCCTGGCGCAGAGTCCAGACCGTCGAGCTCGAGACCTCGGCGAGCGACCTGGCGATCGCCATGGCGGGGAGCGGGTAGAACGTGTCGTCCGACAGCAGCACCTGCAGTCCGCGCAGGTGCGAGACGAGCGCGTTCGTCAACGCTTCCAGCCGCTTGATGGAGTGCTCGAACGCATACAGATGCTCTCCGGCCGCGGCGCGCCGGAAGTCGATGCCGCAGGGCGTGTCGGCGCCGGCGCTGTTCACGCGATCGCCGATCTTCCGGTTGGACTTCTCGACATGAGCACGGCACTGAGACACCAGCCGGCGCGCGGCTTCCGATGCGATCTGCATCTCACGGAGGCTCTCATCGGGCGCTGCATCGCTGGGCGCTCCCTCGAGTGGGGACTGATCATGCAGCGCTGATCCGGGGTCGGTCACGAGCACCATGATGCCGCAGCAGTCGGGTGATATCGCCCGTACGAGGATCGACCTCGCGCCCGCCTGCAATCGCCCCCGAGGCGACCCAATCTGGAGATCAGCTACATCGCGTGGATTCGGTCCCGTCGAGTGTCCGGTTCCGGCACTCCCGGTCGGATCCAAGCGACCTCGTAACCGAGCTCCCGGAGCTCCTCGATGGCAGCCGCCGGATAGTCGCTCACCGCGGCGCGCAACTGCATCTCGCGCCAGCGCGCACGCCCTTCCTCAATAGCTCCTCGTGCGGTGGGCCGCATGTCAATGCCGAACTCGGCCCACAGCATGTCAATCACGTCTTCGAGGCAGGGACGGAAACGATGCCCACCCACTGGAAAGTGCAGATCTGCAAGCCGTGGCTGGGAACCGGCGGTCGCCTTCTTCTTGTGCACCTTGCCTCGGCGTGACGCGCCAGCCCGTAGGAGTTGATCAGTTACCGCGTCGTGGTCAAAGTGCACATTGTAGTGCGCTGCAGGGATGTTCGAGCTGGCGTCACGGATGTAGTCCACCGTGAAGAGGGGGCGCGCGACCTGCCATGGCCGAACGCGAAAAGCCGAGCGCAGGACCGTCGCGCGCTGCGAGGTCGGGCTCATGACCAGTTCATAGTCCACCGCAAGCTGCAGCCGCGGAGTCTGGTCGATCTGTAGCTCAATGCCGCCACGAGCGGCCGACGCGACTGACATGCGAGCGCTGCCATCGGCCTGCTTCGCCGCGATGGATGTGAACCCGAGGTCGCCGAGGGGCAAGACCCGAGCAAGTCGTTCCATCAAGTCGAGCGCGAAGCTATTCGCTTCCTCTTCGAGCGCATCCACCCGCTGTAGTCAGCGGCCAGCAAGGAACTCAAGACGCTCGAGTTCGCGGAGAACTTCGAGTTCGTCAATTGTGAGTTCGTACGCGTGCGCCCTGTCGCGCAACTCTGACATCGAAACGCCGACATCGTTGAGGAGCTCGCGATGACGCTCGTTGATGTCCTGGAGGGAGAGAATCTCCACGGTTACTTCCCCGGTCGTCATGTTGCCAGAATGCCACCGGGCTGCGACATTGCTAGATCCCTCACGGCGTGTTGAATCACCCGCGGGGCAGGTATGCCGGAAAGGCGCGCACGGATCCTGAGCACGCCGACCGCGAATCTGCTGGTGCGCCGTGAGGTCTCTCGTGCATTCGAGTGACCGGACAGACGGAGTGAACCCATTGGCGTTATCTCGGCCGGGGATCCCCTCAGATCCCGGAGCACATCTGAGGTGGCCTCGAACGCACGCAGCGGTCCCACGCCCGTGCAGTGCGCGAATAGGGATCCCTCACGCGCGAACTATTGGTACAGGAAACGAACGCGCGCGCTGAGGGACCGCTATCCGTACGGGGTGAACAGTTCTGAGAACTGCTGAGCAGTCCCGGCGTCCGTCGCGACGATAACCACCGCTCCATCGGTGAAAACCGCATCGGTCGCGCCGATCTCGAGCTCTCCTGAATCGACCCTCTGACGCTCGGACCGATCGTGAACAGTCCCCACCGATCCGGCAGAAGCGCAGCGACAGCGGCGCCACACCGCAGATCCGCGCACACGAGGCCCCACTGCCGTGCAACCCCCGACAAGGATCGCGATCGCAGCGGGCTACGTTTCGGGGCTCCCGGAGATCATGTGGGGTGTGTGGTTCAGTGGTGCGCCTGCGGGGATCAGTGGTTCGCGTTGCACGGAGGCGTGAAAGGCGCCGAGGATGCGGTTCATGTGGGTGGCGACCCAGGAGTGCAGGTAGCGGACGTTGAACGCCTCCCGTTCTTGCGGGTCGGTGACGAGGTTGATCAGGTGTGGCGAGGCGAGGGTGCCGACGGGGTCGGTGGAGTATTTCTGGGACTTGAGGACGAGCTTGAAGTCGCGCCATTTCACGCCGTACAGCTCCGCTCCCATCCAGTAGGGGAAGCCGTCCCGGGCTGATTCCTCGGCGTTGCCGGTCAGCCATGGCAGCTGGTCGACACCGTCGATGACCCGATCTTGCGGGGTGTCAGTGCCGGCGGCGGTGAGCAATGTGGGGAACCAGTCGGTGACGTGCATGATCTCGTTGGAGGTAGTGCCCGGGGCGATCCGGTCGGGCCACCGCACGATGCACGGCGTGCGGTGGTTCCCCTCACCGCCGGCGAAGTAGGAGCCCTGCCAGTACCCGGACGTGCCGCGCCAGGAGAGGACTTCTTCCGGGCCGTTGTCGCCGGCGAACACGACGATCGTGTCGTCCGTGGCCCCGAGGCTGTCGATGAGGTCGAGCAGTCGGCCGAAGTCGGCGTCCAGTTGCAGGAGCGCGTCCGCCCACTCGCCGTTGCCGCTGCGGCCGCGGAACTCCTCTCGAGGGATCACCGGCATGTGCATCAGGGAGTGGTTGAAGTAGACGAAGAAGGGGTTGTCGGCGTCCACCTGTGCGCGAATGAACGCCTCGGCGCGCTCGAGGAAGTCGAGGTCGACGTCGCGGCGCACGTCGAGGGTCAGCTGCTTCCCCTCGGTGACGTCGGTGTCCCCTTGATTGATGGTGACCATGCGGCTGACCGGGTCACGGCCGGGCTGATACCAGGGGTCGTCGGGCCACAGCGCTTCGTCGTACGTGCGGGGCGGACCCGCCCACTCCCGGAACCCGTGGTCGGTCGGCCAACGGCCCGGCCCCTCACCGACGTGCCACTTGCCGTACGCTGCGCAGGCGTATCCGGCGTCCGTCAGCACATCCCCCAGCGTCCGCTCCCACGCCACCAGTCCCCACCCGTCCGGTGCGCCCAGCGGCACGCTATGGGTGCCGGACCGGACCGAGTACCTCCCGGTCAGCAGCGCCGATCGGGTCGGCGTGCACTGCGACTCAGGTGCGTAGTTCGTCAGCCGGAACCCCTCGCCCGCGAACAGGTCGATCCGCTCTGTGGTCGCCCCGCGGAACGAGCCGCCCGCGTAGCAGCTGAGCTCGCCGAAACCGAGGTTGTCGACGTGGAAGAAGAGGATGTTCGGCTTGCCCACCACACGACAATCCCAACCCCTGGCCTCACATGCAAGCGCCAGGTCTGAACGCACAGGTGCCGTTGACGACGAAAACGGCGTTCCCGCTAGGGCACGGTGACGGCCTGCGGGTTAGGGCCACCTCAACCACGCCACTCGCTCGCCCCTTGATGATGGGGCGTTGGTCGATGCAATCAAGTTCGACCGACCCGTCGCCCTAACTCCACGACCCGCGCGGGTGGCCCCGCTTCCCTCGTCGCGCGGTTGAGGAAGGGCAAACGCACGACATTCCGAGGCCGGTCGGGAACACTGGGTCCGTGGAGAAGGTCGCAGCGCAGCAACTCTTCGTCGTGGTTGCGCTCTTTCGCCCAGTCGGCGCCGGCACGAGCTTTGACCGTCGCGAGTGGCCGGCGCACGTCACGCTGGTGTCGAACTTCTCAGTCACGGAGCACGGCGACAGACTCGCCCGCACGGTGAGTGAGGTGTGCGCTGACCACGGACCGCTGTCGGTTCGTTTCGCAGCTCATGCGATGTTCGGCCGCGATAAGACCGTCCCTGTTCAGCTGGTGGATTCCGCCGACCTTCACGAGATGCATGAGCGCCTCGCCGATCTCCTGGAAGTGATGCCTGGTTTTGCGGCAGCCGACCCCGACTACTGGCGCGCGGGCTACCAGCCTCACATGACGGACGTGCCGACCGTCACCGTCCGCGAATGCGACATCAAGCAGATGTCGTACGTCGCTGTCGTCGCGCTGACCGGGAACACAGCAACCGTCACCACAGCTCTCACCCTCTCGCACGAGCCTGACGGCGCCTGAACCACGCCGCCCGCGGGCGGACCCAGATCGGTCACGTCGGTCGCATATGGCGCCGGCTGCGATTCAGTGGTGCAATCAGCGCATGAGCGCAGGACCGCGTGACTCCCGCACCGACCGATCGAGGCCCTGGAGGATCGTCCTCGCCGCACTCGGTGGCCTGTGGGCCGCACTGCTGCTGCCGCTACCGGCGACCGTCTGGGGCGTCACTCAGTGGGCCTGGCTGTTCGACCAACCGATGTACGTCTGGGCGCGGCAGTGGGCCGCAGACCCATACATCACCTTCGGCGCCCTCTCGAGTCTCTCGTTCCTCGCCGTCGGCGCTGCTCTGTTCCCCGACCTGCACCGTGCCCGGTGGGGTGGCATCCTGATGGCCTGGCTCATCATCCTCGGCGCGCCGCTCACCGCACTCAGCTACCTGAACACCCCGGTGGCCGCCCCGCTCCATTTCCTGTGGGGGTGGGAGGCCTACGCACTCCTCGGCGTCGGAGTAAGCGGGATTGCGGCAGCTGCCACCGCCGGTCCTCGATGGGGAATCGGTGTCCGCTCCGTCCTCGGAATGACGTTTCTGATCCTCGTGGTCGGCACCATCGCCCTCGGCTACTGGCCGCACGGCAGTCTCGTCGTCCTCGCCCTTGAGGCCGTCGGCGTGATCGCAGCCGCACCTCGTGACACCGCTTTCACTACTGCCGAAGACAGCACCCCGCCGGAAACCGCCCGGCAGCGAAGATCCACTCGGACACCCTGACGCGCCCCGCCCCGCCACACCACCCGGGTTGCGCACCACGAGTTGCTGCGGTGGTCGCCGGTATGCTCACGGCGATGACCGTCGAATCCGAGTTTCCATCATCGCTGGGCAAGGTCGCGCGTCGAGAACTCGCGGTGAATGGCATCACCAAGTATGACCAGCTCGTCTCCCGCACACCCACGGAACTGTTGGAAATACACGGTGTCGGCCCCAAAGCAGTACGGATTCTGACCGAGGAGCTCGCTCGTCGAGATCTTCGGTTCAGGGAGTAGACCGGCCGGCGCAGTCAACGACCCGCCTGCGGTCTGGCGAGCAGGGCATGCACGGTATCAGCCGTGCACGCGGCACATCTCGTTGTCGGACCCTGGGTCATCGGGTACCTCGAGGAACCCGAGCGTTCGTGTGGAGGTGAAGCTGTCGGGGTCAACATCCAGCGGGAAGCAGATGCTGAGAACACCAGATCTCGACGTAGTGAAGTACGCCATTGGGTTGTCCGAGTCCGGATCGCACCCGTGATCAACATTCAATGTCAGGCTGGCGAGGATGTTGTAGGAGGAGGAATCATCATGGTCGCCTGCGTCGAATGACCATGTGCCGGTGAGGTTCTTGGTGGGACTGTCATGCATGGCTTGCGCGTCCTCTGGCATGGGACCGACGCAGTTCAGGTTGCTAGGCCAGGATGTCGCCTGGAATGTGCCGTCCGCGGAGATCTCAAGCTCGGTGCCGATCGCTCCGGGGTTTGACCAGGTGCCTATCACGTCACCTTCCACGAGACCCCACGCATAGTTCTGTGCAGAACAGCCTGACAGTGCGAGAGCGCCGACGACGACCGCGCTGGCTGCGATGCTGCGAGCAGGCTGCATACGCGTCACATGATCTCCTTGCGGTCTCCGGTTGATCCTCGCACAGCGCTGCTCGAGTCGTACCGAGCCGTCCTGCCCGGTCACCGATGTCCGGCGCTCAGCTGCGCGAAAGGGGACCCTTCTCGAGCGCTCGGTCGTTGCGGTCGAACCGTATGATCGAAGCAACGTCCCGTCGGCTCCGCCGACTATGGTCGGAGAATGCGACAGCGGCGTCTGACCTGGATGATCGGTGGCATCGGCCTCATCGTGTGCGGGGTGATGGGGATGCTGCAGTATTCCCTGTTCGGGATCGCGCAGGCCACCGGGATCGTGCTCGATGTCGTCTTCGCCGCCGCTGTCCTGCTGTTCGCGGTCGGACTCTCGCGTGAAGCGAGCGTCGTGGCTCGCCGGCCACTCGGGGTCATCGCACTCGCGGTTGCCGCGCTTTGGCCGTTGATGACCGGAGCTGTGCAGCCGTTCCTGCCGACAATGGATGCCGCGACGTTCGAAGCGGGCATGGCTGCCTATCGCGAAGCCGAGAACGTGCTCACGGCAGTGTTCTTCGTGAACCTCCTGGTTTCGCTCGCAGCGTCACTGCTCGCGTCCGTGCAGATTGCGCGTGCCCGAGTGGTTCCGCGCCCTTGGAATTGGGCACCCCTGTGGGCGCTGATCGCTTCGGCCGCTGCCGGCGTCATTGCGCAGATTCTCTTCTCCGCTGCGGGCTCTGCCGGCACGCAGGTGTACGCCGAGATCGCCGTCCTCCTCGGTACCGTCGGATTCTTGTCGCGGACTCTTGGCCTCGGGATCCTCGCCCTCGTGCTCGCTACTCGGGTGCGTACCGGCAGCGTGGACATCTATCGCTCCAGCTGAAGCCCAACTCGCGCTTCGCTCAGCGACCCGCAAAGGTGCGGCCGACCGCCAGCCGCGCGCAGCGGATCTGCATGTGTATGTTGCGGTGATGGAGGTTGAGTCGCGACTTCGGGAGCTAGGAGTGCCCGAGTCGGTATATATCGTTGGCGGCGAGAGGAACGAGACCTACTGCCTCGTCGAGGAACCCGACGGTTGGCATGTGTTCTACAGCGAGAGAGGCAATCGCAACAGCGAACGCGTCTTCGTATCCGAGCCCACGGCAAGCGACGAGTTGGTGCGGTTGGTGACCAACGACGGCGCGATTCAGCAGTTAATCCAGACCGACACAACCGCGGGTCGCCAACGACCGGGCGCCTGACCCACCCAGGCGGACCGGCATACGCACTTGTCCGACCTCAAACCGCTGGACGGTCGACACCCTACTGTTGGATGCTTGCGACATGACCGATCGCGATCGTTCCCTCGCCTGGCGGGTAGCCGCGGTGATCGGCAGCACGTTCGTGAAGGCGCTTGGCTTCTTTCTCTCGGTGCTCAAACCACCTGAGCAGATGACTGCACAGACGATGCTCCCGCCAGAGCCCTTTCCACCGCGCAGGGACGAATACCGGCCGTAAGCCCGACGAGGCCGCGACTCGCGCGCTTGCGGACCGCGGTGCCCGCGCTTCACATGTGAGCTTCTCGCAGCCTCGTTCGGAACTCTCGTCCGATTCTCGGGCGTCCCGCCGCTGAGAGCCCCACACTGTAAACGTGAACGAGTTCGGGGATCTTCTAGTCGCGGAGGCGACGCCTGTACCGCGCGTCGCTAGGCAGAAGATGCTCCTGCTTCTCTCCTGCATCATGCTTCTCGTGTGCTTCCCGATCGCGGTCTTCAGCTGGGCTGCTGCCGAGTCGTCGACGTCCTTGCTTCTGCTCGGCGATGCCTCCGGTTTCCAGATCGGTCTTGTCGCCGGCATGGCCGTGGTCGTCGCGTTCGTCGTCCTTCTATGGAACGTGTCGTCGAGCCGCTGGTGGTTGATTGTCGCAATCCCCAGCAGCGTGGGAGCGGGCCTGATCCTGGTGCTCGCGATGGTCTTGCTTCCCCTTACCGCAACCGCGCTTGTTCCGATCCAGCTTGGTGGATGCGAGACGGGGTACGTGGCGGTCGAGCGGTTCGGCGGGGTCGGCAACTTCGTAGGCGTACGCGAGGGCATCCAGATGGTGAAGGTGCGCGAGTACTTGGCCGATGACTTCGGCATGCCGTTCTCCACCGGGACGGCTTCGGTCCAAGCCAGCGGCGGAGAGATCGGCATCTCGTATCCCGGCGGTCCCGGTTTCGGCCTTCCGATCCTCGAGACCGCGTCCTGCCCTTGATGGCCCAGCGCGCCGCCAACACACCTGAGGCCCTGGCTGCCCGCTCGTCGACCGGCTTCGGAGCGGACGAGTTCTCGGCGCGTTAGCCCTGTCCCGGCGCTCCGTACATCCCGCCGTCGGGGAGGGGCGGGCAGACGGCGGATTCGGTCTGAGCTGCGATCTCGGCTCTCACGGCGACGCCATCGCCCTTCCTCGCGATCGTGTAGACAATCCCTTCCTGCGAGTCAGGGGCAGGGATGTATCCGATCATCGCGGAATCGATCGCAGGGTCATCGGTTACGGGGGCGAAGGCCGTGGTGATGAGGTCCGCGGTCGGGTGCTCCCGTAGCCAGTTGGCCGTGTCGCTGACGGTTGCGCCGGGGATGGTCCAGAACGCTTCGAGTTCCTCTACTGGGCCGCACGGCCACCCGGTGTAGGAAGTGAAGCCGCCAATGGTCTCCTCGGAGCGGATGGCCCCGGGCGGGAGGTTGGCAGCGTCGAGCCAGATCTGTGCCTGCTCGCGTGCCGCCGTGATCTCGCTGTCTGAAGGCGCGGCAGGGTCCGGCGTTTCGGTGGGCGCGCTGATCAGGTAGGGCGGGGCAGGCGCTGCGCCGGCCACCGGAGTCGCACAGCTGGTCAGGGCGAAGGCGAGGAACAATGAGCCGACTGCTAAGGCTGGGCGACACCGCATACGCTCACCGTACTGGTCGGCACTCGACCCGCCGCGACCAGCCTTACCCACTGGGGAATACCGGGCTCCGAGGACCAGCGCGACTCGAGAGCTGAGCACCACCCCTGCATCGCAAGCTGAGCGGCGGTCCGTCGTGCGCTCGGGGACCGGCATCCGCACGCCACCGGTTTACGAGCGCTCGTTCGCAGCCGCACCCTCGGCCGAGCAGACGGGGCGACCTCCGCCTGGCACGACGGTTCGGATGCTCGAGTGTGCGGTGGTTGGGCTTCGAGCGAGTATGGACCGAAGCGCGCAATCAGGCCACAATGCGTTCATGCACGGCGATGTGCTCGCAACGAAGATGGCCAATGCGCTGATCGAGGACGTTCAGATTTCGCTCGCGCCAGGGGTGGATGAGCTAATCTCCGCCTTCGGATCTGACCTCGTCATGCCCGCCGTCAGACCAGTCATCTCCGTCTTCCGTGCGGCGTGGGGCGGGCTATGGGTCGGCGGTCGAGTAACACTCACACCGGAGGCGGTGAGTTTCGCTCCCAACGCGATGAATCGAGCGGTCCAGTCGGGAAGCCTCGACGTGGAGGTCCCGCTGGCGCTCGTGACAGGCGTGGACGTCATCCCCGCCTTCATGACCAATATCGTTGCGATCTCGACTCCGGAACTGGTCCTGAAGGTTCGCTGCTACGGCGCACGCGAATTTGCCGATGCCGCCAGGGCGGCCCGAGACCAGGCTGTCGAGACGCTGCGAAACACGATCGCCGACGCCAGGGCCGCTCAAGCGGTCGACGAACCTGAGATTCAATCGCTGCCCGATTCACTCGTGACTTCCTTGCGCGAGCTGTCCGAACTACACTCGGCCGGCGCCCTCACCGACGAAGAGTTCCGTGATGCGAAGCGCGCCGTGCTTCGAAACTCGGCAGCCGAAGAGTAGAGCCCTTCAGTTCGAATCCAGCGCGCGCGCGTGAGCGAGTTGCTGTCGCCTTCCTCAGCGAACATGGTCGGATGACCGAGCCCACACGGCACCAAGAGCTCGACAAGGACGGGAGCGTGCGAGCGTGCGGTCAGATGCTCGACGACGAGATGCATGGCTATTTGGGAGTGGTTCCGACTCGACGGGAGCGTCATGCGCAGCGGGTCGTTTGATCGCGGTCGCCAGATCGGAGTCTGGACCACCTACGATCGCTCGGGCGCGCCGCACAGGGAGACTCAATTCGGCCAATAGTCGCGATCTTGCCGGCCGCTGGTCGACCCGGCATGCGTGCGGTGGCCGACCGGCTTGCGCGCTGATGGACCGGGCCACGTGCCTTGGTGACGTCCGCAGGAGTCTTGACCGTGGGCGGTCGGCCGGCTGGGAACATGTGATGACTTCGCCGCCGTCGCGGCCGTCTCATCGCCTCACGTGTGTGAGTTGGAGAGCTTCACGATCTGATCGTGCATGAACTCGAAGTCGCCCGTGGGATTCTCAGAGGCGTACAGGTCTAGTTCGGCGTTCACGACAGCAGTCCCAGTCTTGAACGCGAAAACTCCGACGAAGACCGCGGTCTGCCGCACACGAACCCCAGGCGTACAGGAACCGGCCTGGAAGTCTTCCGCCTTGTTGATCACACCGCTCTTCGGCACCTTTTGGGTCAGATTCGGATACAGGTGGTAGGTAGACGCGATGTTGCAGTCGAACTCGAATGTGGCGCGCGCGTATCCAGTCTTTGTGTTGACAGTTGTGCCGGTGACGGTGAAGTTCAACGCCTCCACAGGCGGTGGCGCAGCGGTGATCGAAAGAGTCCCACTGCCGGTGACGTAGTCGCCCACCTGGGGGAACGACGCAACTGCAATCAGATACTCCCCCGCGAGCAGATAGCTGGGGTTGGCGGTGCAGAAGCTATCTCTGAGGTACGTCCCATCCGCGCGGTACACCGCGTGAACCAGCTTCAGAGCCGGATTGTCGGCGATAGTCACGAAGACAGGCTGGGTAGCCGTAAAGGAGTAGTAGATAGCATTGGGGAACGGATCCCAGCAGTCGTTCCATGCCTGGCCGGTTGCCCCCGTGTTGTCGACTGGGATCGCCACCGGAAGTGTCCCGGTGATGGGGATGGGGTCCGATATTGTGTCGCCGGGCGCAGCCGCCGCGGGTCCCGCAACCGCCAGAGACATGATCAGAACGGCTAGAACGACAAGTGTTCGTCGCATCGGACACACCTCCCAGTTCGCTGACACCGCACCGTCGCGATGCCGCCCAGTGACCCAGCTGTCCGGTTGCCACCGTAGCCCTGTTGGTCCGACGACACCAGACACGTTCGCGGCTCGCGGCTCATCGCTGACGGGAGTCCGAGCCCGGTCCGACAGAGTCAATCGATACAGTCCCCGTCTGCCACGAACCGAGTTACCAGCCAGAGTTTGGCAAATTGGTTGCGCCCATGGAGGAGCACTCGATAAGGGACCCACAACCGAACGAACTCCGGCCGGCACACCACGCGTCTAAACCGCGCACTGGCCTCTCGCCGGCCGACGAACGCGCGGATCCTCGACTCGGAATTATCATCTTTCGGTGACGAAGAGAATTCGGGTGCGCCGCAACGACAGTCCTCTCTCGCCACGTTCGTACTGGCGGTTGCTCGCATGGTCGCCTGCAATCATGCTCGTCGGCATGGCCGCCGGCGCAGTTCTGATCGTTCGCTCGATGTTGGTGTGGGGCGTCGACGACGACGACTACCAGTTCGGCCTGGACATCCCTCTCTCCGCTGGTCTCTTGATCTTGTGGGCCGGAGCTGTGGCATTGATCTTGCTGCCGCCCCGCGGGGTCCTCGCACTCCGGTCGGGACCATTCGAGGCCAAGCGGCTGATGGTGTGGCCGCTAGGTCGCCGGTTCCGAATGTGGAACATGCTCGCCGCCCCTGTCTGCGGTCTTCTGGTTGTCTTCGTGCCGTTCGCCATTCCGACAGCGCTGGGCTGGAACCCAGGCATTCCCGCCAGCCCGTGGGTGGGTCTGCCGATGGCCCTAGGCCTGACTGCGGTTGCGAGCGGACTGGTGGGGATCGTGTTGCGAAGCGCTCTCCACGGCGTCGAGTTGACGCCTACCCACTTGATCGCTCGCGGTTATCTGTGGACCCGGCGGTACCCGAGGCACCAGATCGTCTCCGTCAACCCGGTAGTCCTCACATTCTGGTCCAGCGCTCTGTTGCGGATGCTCATGAACAGGGACGTCGAGCACTCCTTGCAACTGTCGCTTGTCGACGGGCGGGAACCGCTGCTCCTCGCCAGCAATTCGCACGAAGCCGACGTTGACGCAGCGGCAGAGATCATCCGCGCATGGCGATCTGCGTTCGTCGGTTGATCTGCACGGCTGGGACCCGCAACCGCACGCACGCTGGCCGGCACGTCAGGTGCCTCAAGCGCGCGTCGCCCTCACGTGGACCCTCTTCCGCACCATCTCGGCAGACGACGCGCGCTTAGGCTTGCCGGATGCCCGAGGAGTTTCGCGTCGTCACGCATCGCGCATTGACCGGCCCACTGCGTGCCGCGCTGCATAGGTTGTTCGACAGCGAGTACCTAACGGAGTACGGCGCGTGGGATCCGGATCGGCCCTACGGCTACTCGCCCGCCGATGTGCACACCCTCGCCTTCGTGGACTCTGCGTTGGTCGGCCACATCGGGTTCCAGGTCCGGACGATCAGCGTCGGCGAAGCGGAAGTCAGCGTAGCCGGCACTGGGGGCGTCTTGGTAGACGAGGTCGCTCGGGGCAGAGGTCTGGGTCGGCGCCTCATGATGTGCGCGCAACAGGAGATGGGCAAGGACGCGCGCATCGAGTTCGGTTACCTCGGCTGCCGGGAGGAAGTCGTCCCGTTCTATGAGCGCGCAGGCTGGCTGCGGATTCGGGCCGTCGAGCGCCATATGTCGATGCAGGATCCGCAGGCGACGGTGGTGTCCCCCGACAGTCCGCTCCTGATCTTCCCGACTAGGACGGTCGACTGGCCAGTTGGCGACATCGACCTACGCGGCACGCCCTGGTGAGTTCGGGCTGACAGGCAACCGTCGTCGTCCGAGACCGGCGCGCTGAGCGACCGTCATGAGCGACAAAGCCACGCCCCGTGTGTCCGCACCCTGAGCTAGCCTGACAGCGAGGTCAGCATGGGAAGCATCGCGAGCTATCAGGCAGCGGCCGGACGCCGCTATCGAGTTCGTTGGCGCGACGACAGCACTCATCGTCAGGTCGAAAAGCGCGGATTCCGCACGAAGCGCGACGCCGAGATCTTCCTCGCCCGTACGGAAGTTGCCCGCACCGACGGTTCCTACACCGATCCGGCCGCGGCACGAGCGACGGTCGGCGATCTCGGCACCGAGTGGATGCGCAACAAGCGGCACTCGCTCAAGGCATCGTCGTACAGCTCGCTTGAGACGTCCTGGCGCGTGTACGTGCGACCGCGGTGGGAAGACACGCGCATCGGCGACATCCGCGCATCCCAGGTCGAGCAGTGGATCCGCGAGCTCTCCGAAGGTAATGCGGCGACCAATCGGACGAAGAGCAGCGGAGTTACAGGAAAGCCTCGCTCGGCGACTGTCGTCTACCGCGCGCTCGGCGTGCTCGCCGGAATCCTCGACACCGCGGTCCGCGACGGACGCATCGCGCGCAACGTCGCCCGCGGCGCGCAAAACCTGCCAGCGAAGCGATCCGAGAAGCCGCGGCGGTATCTGACGCACGCCGAGGTGGTCCAGCTCGCCGAGGCTGCCAGCACGTCGACCTACCGAACGCTCATCCTCGTTCTCTCGTATTGCGGGCTCCGCTGGAGCGAGGCGATCGGCATGCACGTGCGCGACATCAACTTCGACCGCCATCGTATCCAGGTCAATCGTGCGGCCGTCGAGGTCGAAGGCCGCATCGTCGTCGGAGCGCCGAAGAACTGGGAGCGACGGATCGTCCCGTTCCCCGAGTTCCTCGAGGCACCGCTCCGGGAGATGTGCGCCGGCAAGGGCCCGGACGACCTCGTGTTCACCGATGCCGACGGCAACCACCTGCGGCGGGCGAAGACGAGTGTCGGCACGACCTCCTGGTTCGCCGCGGCGCTCGAGCGGTCCGGCGTCGAGCGACTCACACCTCACGACCTGCGACACACGGCGGCGAGCCTCGCGATCTCGTCGGGCGCGAACGTCAAGGCGGTGCAGCGGATGCTCGGCCACAAGTCCGCCGCGATGACGCTCGACACCTACGCCGATCTCTTCGAGGACGATCTCGCCGACGTCGCCGCGCGACTCAATCAGGGTGCGCTCGCGGCTGATGTCTGCCGGATCATTCAGGCATGAGTTGTGGGCAGATCCGAGGTCGAGCCCCGAAACTGTGGGCAAATTGTGGGCAAATCGCGAATCGGCGCCGGAGCCAACGAAACGAAAAGGGCCAGAAATCCGCGTGATTCCGCGGGTTTCTGACCCTCTTCTGTGACAGCGGTTCGTGGAGATGGGGGGAATCGAACCCCCGTCCATCGCTGGGATACTGCGGATTCTCCGGGCGCAGTCTGTGCGAGCGTTCTACTCGGCTCCGACCTTTGTCACAGACACCTAAGTCGACAAGCCCATCCTGAAAAGAGTCCCGCGTGACGCTCAGGCGACGTCACGCAGCAAGATCCCTAGATGACGCCAATACCCGTGACGGGATCAGTCACGGATTGACGGACTCGGGCTCGCTGCTCAGGCAGCGAGGGCGAAGTCGGACTGCTTCTTTTCGGCAGTTATTGGTTCGCAGGGAGCGTTCACGAGATAACCCTGCATCCTCGGCCCGCTTCTCGCAGATTCACAGGCGATGTCGAAACCGATCATCCCCGCTTCCTCTTTCGAGGTGTCCTTCTCGCGAAGGGCCGCTGTCACACTGTGGAGTTGCCATTACTCGGGCGCCGAAGCATCCGAGCACATCAGGATACAACGGATGCGCCCTCCCCGCCATTCCTGGCCAGCTCCGGCCGGGGTGCAGCATCCGTTGCCTAGCATGTAAGGGTGACCTCACCTCGTGCCGCGCGCCCGCAGACCACCCTCTTCGTGACCGGGAGCACCTGGCTCTCGCCCGATCTCGTGCGGGTGACGCTGGCGGGCGACGAGTTCGCCGACTTCGCCGACAGGCCCGAGACGGACAAGTACGCGAAGCTGTACTTCCCTCCGGCAGGCAGCGCGCTCGAGCCGCCCTACGATCTCGCCACGCTGCGCGAGACGGTGCCGTTCGACGAACTGCCGACGATCCGCACCTACACGATCCGGCGCGTGGATGCCGCAGTCGGGACCATCGACATCGACTTCGTCGTGCACGGCGACACCGGCATCGCCGGGCCGTGGGCCGCGAACGCGAAGCCGGGCGATCGGCTGACGATGTCCTCCCCCGGAGGAGGCTATTCGCCCGACCTCACCGCGGATCACCACGTGCTGGTCGGCGACGAGTCGGCGATCCCGGCGATCTGGTCCGCGCTCGAGTCGCTGCCCGCGGGAACGGCCGTCACGACGATCATCGAGACGCGTTCGCCGGCACACCGGGTCGAGGTGCCGTCGGGCGCCGTCGTCCAGTGGGTCGACGAGGACCACGACGCTCCCGGCGCCCGGCTCGTCGCGGCAGTGGGTGCCGCCGACTGGCCCGCCGGCCGGGTGCAGGTCTTCGCACACGGCGAGCGGGGCGCGATGAAGTCGCTGCGGCCGCTCCTGCTCGAGCGCGGCGTCGCGCGGGCCGACCTGTCGCTGTCGGCGTACTGGGCATACGGACGGACGGAGGATGCGTTCCAGGCCGAGAAGCGCCTCCCGGTCGGGCAGATCTTCCCGGAGTGACCCACCGGTCACGGGTTAGGGTCTGAGCATGAGCGACGTCGTCATCACCGTCCGCGGGGAGCACGAGACCCGCATCGCCCCCGAGCGCGCGATCGCGCACCTGACCATCCGCGCCGAAGGACCCGAGCGCGGAGCCGTCGTCGAGCGCATGGCCGCGCTCACCGAGCCGGTGCGCGACGACCTCGCCTCGCGGAAGTCCGCGGGCACCGTCAGCGAGTGGACGAGCCAGCGCGTGTCGGTGTGGTCGGAGCGTCCCTGGAACAACGAGGGCAAGCGCCTGGCACCGGTGCACTACGCGACCGTCGACTTCTCCGTCACGTTCACCGACTTCGCGGTGCTGTCCTGGTGGGCCGGCGAGGTGGCGGAGCGCGAGGGCGTGCAGCTCGGCTGGATCGAGTGGAAGCTCACACTCGAGACCAGGGCATCCGTGGAACGGGAGGTCGCGACGCAGGCGGTGGGAGTGGCCGTTGCGCGCGCGACCGCGTACGCCGGGGCACTCGGACTCGCCGCTGTCACCGCTGTCGAGCTCGCTGATGTGGGACTGCTGACGCAGCAGGCCGGCCCCGAGATGGCACCGGCACCGCGCATGCTGATGGCGAAGGCTTCGTTCGCCTCGGACGGCGCGGGTGGGGGGCCCGCCGTGCAGCTCCAGCCCGAGGACATCGTGATCTCGGCGGCCGTCGAGGCCCGGTTCGCCGCCCGATGAGCCCTGCCGACGTCGCGCCCCGCGCGGGCATCGCCGAACGACTGTCGCGCATGATCCAGCTGCCCACTGTCTCGGCAGAGCGGAGTGAGCGCGGGCAAGGGCCGTTCGATGCGTTCGCCGACCTGCTCATCGAGCTCTACCCGCTCGTCCACGAGCATCTCGAGCGCGAGCGCATCGGCGAGCTGGGGATCCTGTACCGGTGGCGCGGACGCATCGCGGAGCGGCCCACCGTCTTGATGGCCCACTTCGACGTCGTCCCGGTCGACGAGAGCGACGCCTGGACCCACCCGCCGTTCGAGGGGCGCGTCGATCGCGGCTGGGTGTACGGCCGCGGCTCGCTCGACGACAAGGGACCGCTCGTCGTCGTCATGGATGCCGTCGAGAACCTGCTCGCCTCGGGCTTCACACCGGCGCGCGACGTGTACCTGTCTTTCGGGGGCGACGAGGAGACCTTCGGCGGTGCCGCCCGCACCATCGCCGAGACGCTCCGGGATCGCGGCGTCGAGCCGTGGCTCGTGCTGGACGAGGGTGGCGCCGTCGTCGACGCGCCGCTGCCCTTCGTCCGCGGAACTGCGGCCATGGTGGGCGTGGGCGAGAAGGGCGTGCTGACGCTCCGCCTGAGCGCCCGCGGCGAAGGCGGGCACGCGTCCGCTCCTCCTGCCCGCACCGCAGTCCGGCGCATCGCGCGCGCCGTCGAGCGACTGTCGCCCGAGACGTTCCCCGCACGCACACCCGCGGCGGTCACGCGCATGCTCGAACTCTTCGCGACCCGGACGGGCGGCATCTCTCGCGCACTCTATCGGCTGCTGTCGAGGGCACCCTGGCTCACCGCGCGCGCCTTCACCGCGATGGGCGGCGAGCCCGCGGCGCTCGTGCGTACGACCGTCGCCGCCACCATGCAGTCCGGCGGAACGGCCGCGAACGTCCTCCCCTCGCAGGCGACGGCGACGCTCAACCTGCGCATCGCGCTGGGCGAGTCGGTCGGAAGCACCGTGAAGCGGGTCCGCAAACGGGTCGCCGACCGGCATGTGAAGGTCGAGGTGCTCGAAGGCGACGGGCCCTCGCCGGAGTCGTCGACGGAGAATGCGCAGTTCGCGCTCATCACCGACGCGGTGAAGGTTTCGCACCCGGGCGCTGCGACCGTGCCGTACGTGATGATGGCGGCCACCGACTCGCGACATTTCCACCGCTTCTCGCCGGCGGTCTACCGCTTCGCGCCACTCGAGATGAGCAAGGCGCAGCGCGCCTCGATCCACGGGGTCGACGAGCGTGTCGAGATCTCAGCGCTCGAGCGGGGCGAGCTGTTCCATCGCACCCTTCTCCAGCGTTTAGAGTGATTCGCACCCGCCCTTCGGCATGCCCAGGGGGCGGAGCGCAGCAGTGACCGGGTCTGGGGCCCGAGCGAAGGAGCACCGATGACGGGCAGCGCCGTGTCCTCACGCGTCACCATCGGCGCGCTCGCGGGAGTCGTCGGCTTCCTCGCGTTCGTCGAGTTCACGAGCGGCGTGATCCAAGGCTTCTACACGCCCATGCTCACCGACATCGCCCGCCACCTCGGGGTGCACGACGCCGACGTCAATTGGCTCGAGGGCACGCAGCTCATGCTCTCGGCGCTCGTCGTGCCCGCATTCGCGAAGCTCGGCGACATGGTCGGGCACAAGCGGATGCTGGTGATCTCGACGGCGATCACGGCCGCGGCATCCCTCGTCCTGCCGTTCACCGACTCGTTCGGCGTCTTCCTCGCGGCGTGGGCCATCCAGGGGTTCTACGTGGTGTGGCTGCCTCTAGAGATCGCGCTGATCTGGTCGCGCTCACGGCGCATGGAGGGCCGTGCGACGATCACGGCACGAGCCGCCGGATTCCTCGTGGCGGCGCTCGAGACGGGCGCCATCACCGGCGCCCTCGTGGGCGGCATGCTCATCGACAGCCTGCCGCTGTGGATCGTGCTTCTGGTGCCGGCCCTGCTCGTCGTCGCGTGCTTCTTCGTGATCCTGTTCGGAGTCAAGGAGTCGCCCGAGCCCACCGGCGGCCGCCTCGACAACGTCGGTCTGGTGCTCATCTCCCTCGCACTCGTCGCCTTCACGGGCGGCCTCAGTCTGCTGCGCCTCAACGGCCCGGCAGATCCGATCGCCTGGCTCGTCACGGCTCTCGGGGTGCTGCTCGTAGTGCCCTTCGCGCTGTGGGAGCTGCGCCACGACGACCCGCTCATCGATGTGCGGATGTTCCGCTCCCCTGCGCTCGGGCCGGTGTTCCTCACGGCCGGCCTGTTCGGAGTGAGCGTGCTCGGCGCGCAGGCCCCGCTGTCGACCTTCGCCCGCACCGACCCGTCGGTGTACGGATACGGCCTGGGCACGACCGGCTTCCAGACCTCGCTCATCATCGGCGTCTACCTCATCGCGATGATCACAGGCGCCCTGCTGTTCCCGCTCATCGCCCGGCTCACCGCGCCCCGGCTGACTCTCATCGGCGCGGCGACGCTCGTCGGCATCGGGTTCCTCATGTTCCTGCCGTTCCACGACACCTACACGCAGGTGATCGTGAACATGGTGATCGTGGGCCTCGGCTCGGGAGCCCTGGTCGCGGCGCTGCCGGCGGCCGCGGCATCCGCTGCTCCGCCCACTCAGACCGGTGTCGCGACAGGTCTCACGAACTCGGTCAAGACCGTCGGCGGCGCCATCGCGTCGTGCGTGTTCGGCATCGCGCTGCTGCACGGCGCGACCGGTGCGGCGACCGAGGGCACGGCGGGATCGTTCTCGGGCTACGTCACGGTGTGGGTGGTGTGCGGCGTGACCGCACTGGCCGCCGCCATCCTGCTGTGCTTCGTCCCGAAGACGGCGTTCAGCGACCGGGCCGCGCACGGCGCGGATCCTGCGGAAGCTGTGAGCTGAGGCTCTACTCGCCGAGGCGGTTGCGGGAGCGCATCGCGCGCTCGGCTTCGCGCTTGTCTTCGCGCTCGCGGATCGTCTGGCGCTTCTCGAATTCGCGCTTGCCCTTGGCGACGGCGATCTCGACCTTGGCGCGGCCGTCCGAGAAGTACAGCTTCAGCGGGATCAGGGTGTAGCCGCCCGCCGAGATGGCGTGCGAGAGCTTGACGATCTCCTCCTTGTGGAGGAGCAGCTTGCGCGTGCGCTTGGACGAGTGATTCGTCCAGTGCCCCTGCGAGTACTCCGGGATGTGCACCGCGTCGAGGTACGCCTCGCCGTTGTCGATGTACGCGTAGCCGTCCGAGAGGTTCGCGCGGCCTTCGCGCAGCGACTTCACCTCGGTGCCGGTCAGCACGAGGCCGGCCTCGTACGTCTTCTCGATCGCGTACTCGTGGCGCGCGCGACGATTGGTCGCCACGACCTTCTCCCCGCGTTCCCTGGGCATGATGTCTCCTCGCTGATGCCGACCCGCTGGCCCCTGAGCCTGTCGAAGGGGCGGACGGCAGCCTGTCAGTCTACCCCTGCGACAGGGCCGATGATCACGCGCGCAGCCACCTGCGGATCGCGAAGCTCGCCGACAGCGCAGCGAGCACCACGCCGACGAGGATCAGGACGGGCACCACCAGCCACGCATCCGCCATGCCGACCCACGTCGTGACGAAGTCGACGCGGTTGCGCAGGTAGTTGTTGACGCCGAAGTGCACGCCGGCGATGACGGCCGCGCTCGCGAGGATCGACCCGAGCAGCGCCGCGATCACGCCCTCGAGGATGAAGGGCGTCTGAATGAAGCGATTGGATGCCCCGACCAGGCGCATGATGCCGAGCTCCCGCCTTCGCGCGAAGGCGGAGAGGCGGATGGTCGTGGCGATCAGCAGCACCGCGGCGATCAGCATCAGCACAGCGATGCCGACCGCGATGTACGTCGCGATGGTCAGGGCGGAGAACAGCGGGTCGAGGTACTGCATCTGGTCCTTCACCAGCTCGACCCCCTGCATGCCGCTGAAGGCCTCGATGATGACGTCCGACTGCTCGGGGTCGACGAGCGTGATGCGGAAGGTCTCGTTCACCTGCTCGGGCGTGATCATGCTCGCGTTCTCTTCGCCGGCGATCTGCAGCAGCTCGTCGTACGCCTGCTGGTGGTCGAGGAACGTCAGGTCGCGGATGAGGGGCGCCAGCGCGCTGCCCTCCAGCTTCGCGCGCACCTCTTCGACCTGCTCGGGCGACGCCTCGCCGTTCGAGCACGTCGCCGGCGTCGAGATGCTGGTGCACATGTACACCGCGACCTGCGCGCGCTCGACCCAGAAGTCGCGCATCGTGCCGATCTGCATCTGCATGAGGATCGCCGCACCGACGAACGTGAGCGACACGAAGGTGACCAGCACCACCGAGACGACCATCGAGACGTTGCGCCGGAGGCCGGTGAACGCCTCCGACATGATGAGTCCGAACCTCATGAGGTGGGCCCCACTTCGTCGTCGGGATCGGTGGTGCCGAGGCCGAGCCGATCGGCGAGACCGAGCTCCTCGACCTGCAGCTCGACGGCGTCGACGAGCGGGATCGGCTGCGTGTGGGTGGGCTTCGCGGGAGCGGACGCCTCGGCCGCGGGCGCATCTTCGACGACCGGCTCTTCGAGGGCCTGTGCAAGGCCCTCCGCCTGCTGGGCCTCCGCCGCCGTGACCGCGACCGCGGCGGCTGCGGCGGCCGCAGCCGCCGCGACACCGGCGGCCGGCGACGCTGCGCCCGGTTCCGCACCGACGGCTTCGTCGTCGTCCTGCACGGCCGTCGGGTCGAGGCCCGCAGCCGCTGCGATCGCGGCTTCGCGCTGAACTTCGAGCACCGCGGTCAGCGCGGCGACAGCGGCGGCGCCGCGCTCCGGCTCCGGCGCGAGGCTCGGCAGGCTGGACCGGTCGCCGTACCCGCCGTGCCGCTCGTCGCGGATGATCTCACCGTGGCGCAGTTCGATGACGCGGCGCTGCATCTGGTCCACGAAGCCTGCCTCATGGGTGGCCATCACGACGGTGGTGCCGCCCGCGTTGATGCGCGCGAGCAGCTGCATGATGTCGATGGATGTCGCAGGGTCGAGGTTTCCGGTCGGCTCATCCGCGAGCAGGATCTGGGGCCGATTCACCAGTGCACGGGCGATCGCGACACGCTGCTGCTCACCGCCCGACAGCTCGTGCGGGAACCGCTTCTCCTTGCCGGCGAGGCCGACGAGTGCCAGCACCTCGGGGACCGCCTGCTGGATGAAGCCGCGCGACGATCCGATGACCTGCAGCGTGAACGCGACGTTCTGGAACACGGTCTTGGTGGGCAGCAGCCGGAAGTCCTGGAAGACCGCGCCGACATGGCGGCGGAAGTACGGGACCTTGCGGTTCGACAACGTGCGCAGGTCGCGCCCGAGGACGACCACACGCCCTTCGGACGGCGTCTCCTCGCGGAGGATCAGGCGGAGGCAGGATGACTTGCCGGAGCCCGATGCGCCGACGAGGAAGACGAACTCCCCGCGCAGCACCTCGAAATCGACATCGCTCAGGGCGGGTTTGGAAGTGCCGCGAAAGCGCTTCGTGACGTTCTCGAACCGGATCATGGCCTAACGAGCCTATGCGGACGCCACCCGCCCCGGTTCAGCGACACTCGTCGTTTGCGCATCGGTCTGACGAGTGCGGGCCGGATCAGTCGTCGTCGTCCTTGCGCTTGCGCCAGCGGATGCCGGCGGAGATGAAGCCGTCGAGGTCGCCGTCGAAGACGATCGCCGGGTTGCCCACCTCGTGGCCGGTGCGGAGGTCCTTGACGAGCTGCTGACCGTAGAGGAAGTACGAGCGCATCTGGTCGCCCCAGCTCGCGGTGATGGTGCCGGCGAGCTCCTTCTTCTTCGCCGCCTCCTTCTCGCGCTGCAGCAGGAGCAGGCGGGTCTGCAGCACGCGCATGGCTGCGGCGCGGTTCTGGATCTGCGACTTCTCGTTCTGCATCGACACCACGATGCCACTGGGGATGTGGGTCAGACGCACCGCGGAGTCGGTGGTGTTGACCGACTGACCACCCGGGCCCGACGAGCGGAAGACGTCGACGCGCAGGTCGTTCTCGGGGATGTCGACCTCGACGGCCTCTTCCATCACCGGGATCACCTCGACGGCGGCGAAGCTCGTCTGTCGCTTGTCGGCGGAGCCGAACGGGCTGATCCGCGCGAGCCGGTGCGTGCCGGCCTCGACCGAGAGCGTGCCGTACGCGTACGGTGCGTCGATCTCGAACGTCGCCGACTTGATCCCGGCGCCCTCCGCGTACGAGGTGTCCATGACCTTGACGGGGTACTTGTGACGCTCGGCCCAGCGCAGGTACATGCGCATCAGCATCTCGGCGAAGTCCGTGGCATCGTCGCCGCCCGCGCCGGAGCGGATCGTCACGACCGCGGAGCGCTCGTCGTACTCGCCGTCGAGGAGCGTCTGCACCTCGAGCTGGCTGACGATGTCCTCCAGCTCGGCGATCTCGTGGCGCGCCTCTTCGGCGGAGTCTTCGTCGTCCATCTCGTTGGCGAGTTCGACGAGCACATCGAGATCGTCGAGGCGCTGCTCGACGTCGGTGACGCGCTTGAGCTCGGCCTGGCGGTGGCTGAGGGCGCTGGTGACCTTCTGCGCCTTCTCGACGTCATCCCACAGATTGGGGGCGCCGGCCTCCTCGCTGAGTCGGGCGATGTCGGCGTTGAGTGCCTCGACGTCGACCACGGCCTTGATGTCGGCGAACGTGGAACGCAGGGCCTGGATGTCGGCGGAGGGATCGAAGTCGAGCATGACACTCCAGACTAACGTGGAAGCGATGACCGATCACACAGGCTCCCCCACCGCTCGTGACGTGCTGTGGCGGTTCGGGCCGATGGTCTACGGCCCCACCGTGCTGTTCGCGCTCGGCGAAGGCGCCGTCATCCCGCTGATCCCCGTCATCGCCGCACAACTCGGCGCGGATGTCGCCACCGCTGCCCTCGTCGCTTCCGCGCTCGTCGTGGGGCAGCTCTGCGGCAACATCCCCGCGGGCTGGGCGGTCGCCCGTGTCGGCGAGCGGCTGACCATGGTGATCGCCGGGGTGATCTCACTCGGCGGGGTGGTGGGCATGGCGTTCGCGCCGTCGCTCGGCATCTTCGCCCTCGCGGTCTTCCTCATCGGCTTCTGCGCCGCGGCCTTCGGCCTGGCCCGCCATTCGTTCATGACGACCCGTGTCCCCCTGTCGTTCCGCGCTCGCGCACTGTCGCTGCTGGGCGGCACGTTCCGCCTCGGCATGTTCGTCGGCCCGTTCGTCGCGGCCGGACTTCTCGCCCTGTTCGGCGACGAGCGCGCCACGATCTGGTTCTTCGGCGGATGCCTCGTGGCCACGGTGCTCCTGGTGCTCCTCGGCCCCGACCCCGAGAAGCGATTCCTCATGCCGGAGGAGCAAGCGCTGCGCGACGCGTCCGTCGACACCGAAGACACGGGCGAGCCGGTCACCGGTTCCATCCGCCTTCCACGGCGGGAGACCTCCGGCACCGGTCCCGGAACCGGCGTGTTCCGCACGATGTGGCGGCACCGCCGCGTGCTGTCGACGCTCGGCCTGGCCGCGGCATCCCTCTCCGCCGTCCGTTCGGCGCGCCAGGTCGTTCTGCCGCTGTGGGGTGTGTCGATCGGCCTCGACGCGCAGACGATCGCCCTCGTGGTCGGGATCTCGGGCGCGATCGACTTCGCCCTCTTCTACGCGAGCGGACAGGTCATGGATCGCTTCGGGCGGCTGTGGGCCGCCCTGCCGGCCATGATCCTGATGGGTGCGGGCTTCGTCGCCCTCGCGTTCACGCACGATCTCCCCCAGGCGGCGATGTGGTTCGCGATGTTCGCGGCGGTGCTGGGCGTCGGCAACGGCCTGTCGAGCGGCATTCTGCTCACCCTCGGCGCCGACGTCGCACCGAAGGCCGACCCCGCACCCTTCCTCGGCTCGTGGCGGACCCTGACCGACGCGGGCGGCGCGGTCGCACCCCTGCTCGTGTCGGTCATCGCCGCCGTCGCGTCCCTCTCCGTCGCGACCGCGATCATGGGTGCGATCGGTCTCGTCGGCGCCCTCGCCTTCGTGCGATGGGTGCCGCGCCACGTCCCGCAGGCACGCCCGTGAGCGAGGTCGTGAGATTCTGCCGCAGCCGCAACGACGGACGTCGCTGCACGCGCCCCCTCGGGCATGCCGGACTGCACCGCCACCGCACGATCATGTGGACGGATGCCGGAGCAGACCCCACGCAGTGCCCCGGCTCTGGCGAACCCGGCGAGCCAGCAGCCACCCTCGCCGACGGCTTCCCCGGCGGCCGCGCGCTGTGCCCGGTGTGCCTGCGGTTCGTCCCGCTCGACGACGCGGGTCGCCTGATCAGGCACGACACCGCAGACGAGGGCGAGACGGATGCCGAGGCCCGGCGTCGCGCCGAGTGGTTCAACACTCACGGCTGGTAGCGGACGCGTCACACCCAGTTCCGCCGCACGGCCTCAGCCCCCAGCTGCATGCGCGTGGTGACGCCTGCCGTCTCCATCAGGTCGGATACCCGGCGCTGGACGGTACGCAACGAGATGCCGAGCTGCGCGGCGGCGGCAGCATCCGTCACGCCGAGAAGGAGCAGGCGGAGGAGGTCGGTGTCGACGGCGTCGGCGGTCGGGACGGCGGCGATCGGCAGGAACTCGGTGGCGGCCCGCCAGTACTCCTCGAAGATCGAGGTCACGAGGTCGAGCAGGCCGCTGGGATGGATGAGGAGCGCCCCGAATCCCTGATCCTCGGCCTGCGAGTGCATGGGCACGAGCGCCATCTGGTCGTCTGCGATGAACATCCGCGTGGGCAGCGTGGGCAGCACCCGGATCTCCTCGCCGATCTGGGCCATCTCGCGGGCCGCGTCGAGGAAGCCCGGGCGTTCGAGCACTGCATTCTCGACGATCACGCGATACCGCACGCCGCGCGCGAGCGCGCGGTCCTCCTCGATGTTCTCCTCGCCGCTCAGCAGCGCGACTTCGTGCAGCACGAGCACGCGCACCTGCTCGACGGAAGCCGCCTGCAGCTGCGCGACGCGCTGGCGCACGGCGTCGTCGCCGATCACGACATCCACAACGTCAGCCACGCTGCGCTGCTCGGCCGAACGACGGTAGAGGTCGCTGAGTTCGACGAGGGCCTCGTGGGCGCGGGTGAGCCCGCGCTCGCGCTCGAGCAGCAGGGGGCGCAGCGAGATCGAAGGCGGCGAAGCCACGAACCGGTCGCTGCGCGCGGCCTGGCGGGCGAGCAGGCCGAGGCGTTCCAGCTCGGCGACGATCGGTCGCGTGCGCGGCAGAGAAATACTGAGGCCCGACCCGATCTCCGCGGTCGACGCTGACGGCTGCTGCAGCACGAATCGGTAGACCGCGGTGTGGGCCTCGTCGAGGCCGAGCGCATCGAGCACGGCGAGCTTCTCCATCTGTTCATCGTCACCCACCGACGTTGGCGGATGCAGGCCATGGCATTTCTCCGCCATCCACTTTATGCACCCGGCACAGGAAGGTGGGGTTACACGGATCCCCACACACCGAGAGGCTCGCGCATGTCACGACCCCAGCCCTTCGGCCCTCGCCTCCGTCCGATCGTCGCCGCCACAAGCGGCCTGACGATCGCGATCGCAGGCATCGGCCTCACCACCCTGCCGGCGGCCGCCACTTCCGCCCCAGACGACTCCCCCGCCACACGGGCGGTCGCCGGCAGTTCCCACTCCGTCACCCTCATCACGGGTGACCGCGTCACCGTCACCGACCTCAGCGACGGCACCCACACGGTCTCCATCGACACCGCCGTCGACGGCGCCGGGGTCCGCACGTACGAGGCGGCGGGCGATCTTCACGTCGTCCCCGACGCGGCGTTGCCCTACCTCGCGTCCGGCGCGCTGGACTCCGATCTGTTCAACGTCACGCTGCTCATCGACTACGGCTACGACGACGCGACCGTCGACGCGACGCCGATCATCGTCGAGCAGGACACCGCAGCGGCCAGGTCCTTCACGGCACCGGTCCCCGGCTTCGACGTGCTGACGCCGCTCGAGAGCATCGGCGGCGCCGCGGCGACCCTCGGCCACGACGCCGCAGCATCCGCGTGGCAGTCGCTCACGGCGCCGACCGCGCGCAGCTTCTCCACTGCCCCCGGCTTCGCCGGAGGCATCCAGTCCATCCACCTCGACGGCAAGGTGCGCGCGACGCTCGACTCGAGCGTGCCCTACATCGACGCCCCGGAAGCATGGGCCGAGGGCTACACCGGTCAGGGCGTGACGGTGGCGGTTCTCGACACCGGCTACGACGACACCCACCTCGACCTGCAGGGCCACGTGAGCGCCGAATCGAAGAGCTTCGTGCCCGGCGAGGACGTCGACTCCGACCCCAACGGCCACGGCACGCACGTCGCGTCCACCATCGCCGGCACGGGCGCGGCCAGCGGGGGCACCCACCGCGGCGTCGCCGACGGCGCCCAGCTGCTCGTGGGCAAGGTGCTCGGCGCTGACGGCTACGGGCAGGACTCATGGATCATCGACGCGATGGAGTGGGCCGGCCAGAACGCCCCGATCGTGTCGATGAGCCTCGGTTCGACGGAAGCCTCCGACGGCAAGGACCTGATGGCGGAGTCCCTGAACCGCATCTCGGAGGAGACCGGCACCCTGTTCGTGGTCGCGGCCGGCAACGCCGGCGCGCCCGAGACCATCGGCGCCCCCGGCTCGGCGGAGCGAGCGCTCACGGTCGGCTCGGTCGACGACCCGTCCGGTTCGCTTTCGTACTTCACCAGCCAGGGTCCGCTCGCGCGCTCCGGGGCAATGAAGCCCGACGTCACCGGTCCCGGCAACGACGTCACGGCCGCACGCTCGGCCGACAGCCCCGGAGAAGGCTCCTACGTCGCGATGAGCGGCACGTCGATGGCGACGCCCCACGTCGCCGGCGCCGCCGCGATCCTGCTCGGCGCCCACCCCGACTACACGTCGGCCCAGCTCAAGGCTGCGCTCGCGAGCAGCGCCGTCGACCTCGGCTACACGCCGTACCAGGGCGGCACGGGCGTCATCAACGTCGCGGCCGCCCTCGATGCACCGGTCATCGCGTCGGGCACCGGCGACTTCGGAATGCTCGCGTGGGGACAGGCGCCGGCGCCGGTGACCCGCACGATCGAGTACACGAACCGCACAGACGCCGAGCTCACGGTGGCGCTCGAGCCGACGCTCAGCGATACAACCCCCGACGACGGCACCGGCGAGCCGGGCCCGCTCTCGGACGGCATCGCGTTCGACGCCCTCACGATCGACTCCGCGTCGCTCACCATCCCCGCAGGCGAGACCCGCTCCGTGACCATGACGGTCGACCCCGCGAAAGTACCGGCCGGCACGCAGCTCTCGGGCACGCTCGTTGGCCTCGTCGACGGCGACGCGGTCACGCGCACCGCTCTCGGCACGATCGCCGAGGCCGAGCGCTACGACCTCACCATCACGGCGACGGGCTTCGACGGCAACCCGGTCCAGACGTATGCGTTCCTGTGGAACGCGGCTACGCAGTTCGCCGAGCCGATCCCCGTGGACGGCGAGACGACGCTCCGCCTCATGAAGGGCGACTACTCGGTCGTGTCGTTCATGGAGCTCAGCCGGACGCCCGACACGATCGCCAGCGTCCTCGTGGGCGAGCCGACGCTCGAGCTCGACGGCGACAAGACCGTCGCTATGGACGCCCGCGCGGCGAAGCAGGTCACCCTCGACGTCGGCGAGAAGGGACTCGAGCCGGTCTTCCGCCGCATGGACATGAAGGTGGGTGATTTTCTCGCCAGCGCCACGATGCCGGTGTGGACGGATGAGATGTGGGCGCAGCCGATGAAGATAGACGACGCCGACTTCGGGTTCACGACGCGCTGGCGCCTGCAGACGCCGCTGCTCACGGTGAGCGCCGGCAAGAACGCCCTGGATCTCATCCTCCAGCCAGGTTCGACCTTCCTCGACGGCTCGTTCAAGGCCACTGCGGTCGAGGCCGGCTCGGGAAGACCCGACGAGCTCGCCGCGGCAGGGGTGGGCGGCAAGATCGCCGTGGTCACCCGCAGCGCCGACCTCTCCCCATCCGAGCAGGCTGCCAACGCCGCCGCGGCGGGGGCGAAGCTTCTCGTCCTCGTCAACGACGCGGACGGCGAGTTCAGCACGTGGGTCGGTTCGGAGGCCGACTTCTCGAACGTGTCCATCCCGGTCGCCGGCATCAGCGGCGTCGAAGGGCGCGCCCTGCTCGGGCAGCTCGGCGGGAGGAAGAAGGTCACGCTGTCGGCGGTGGGTGTGCCCACGACGGACGTCGTGTACGACATCGCCGAGTACGGCGACGGGCAGATCCCGCAGAAGCTGGCGTACAAGCACTCGTCGAGAGAGCTGGCTCGTATCGACACACGCTTCCACGGCCAGCAGGAGGAGCTGGCCGAGTTCCGGTACGACTTCGTCCCCGGGGCACAGTACGGCAGCGGGTTCCCGTTCCGCGCGCAGCGCGGCATGGATCGCACCGAATGGGTCAACACCGACAGCCTCCGCTGGAACCAATGGGTCGCCGTCAGCTCCGTGATGTGGGAGATCCGCGACAAGCAGACGACGTACACACGCGGCGAGCGCACCTCCGAGGAGTACTTCGGCGGCATCGTGCGCCCGTACGTGGCCACCGGGTTCTGGGTGCCCTACCGCGTGTCGGACTGGGCCCAGGTCAACATCCCCAGCTGGGCGGACGGCGGTGACGCCGACCACACCGGGACGTTCGACACGTGGGTCGAGCCGTCGACCGTGCACCAGACCGCGGATGTCTACATCGACGGACAGCTCGTCAAGCAGCAGGAGCACCAGGGCGTGAATCTGTTCGACCTCCCTGACGGCGACCAGCAGTGGCGTGTGGTGAGCACGGCGACCCATGACGGCGCGCATCTCGAAGGATCGACGAGGACGGTCAGCGACTGGACCTTCCGTTCCGCGGGCAAGCTCGGCGACTGGGGCAACCGCCTGCTGCCGATGATCCAGGCGTACTACGACGTCGACGTCAACATCGACAATCAGGTGGGCCAAGGTCGCAAGAAGGGTTCGGGGGTCACGCTCGGCCTCGAACTCGGTCATGTCGCCGGCACCTCGCCCGCCGGTGCCATCACCGGTGCGACGCTGGAGGCGCGCGGGGAGAACGGACAGTGGAGGCCGGTGGAGCTGAAGTCCGCCAAGACGGACGCCCCCACCGGGGCGGTCGAGGGTGACGGCGACATCTTCGTCACGAGCCGCGCGTGGGTCAGCGGGTTCACCGCGCAGATCCCCGTGCCCGACAAGGGCGGCTGGGTCGACCTGCGCGTCACGGCGAAGGACGCCGAGGGCAACACCTTCACGCAGGAGATCGAGAAGGCGTTCGAGGCCACACCCGCCAAGGGCGTCCGGTAGTCCAAGGGTCCGGAGACCCCGGCGCACGCGCGCCGGGGTCTCCGGCGTTCTCTCCGGTCGTTCGCGCCCGCAGCACGTGAAGCAGATCCCCGTGTCCAACGTCCGCGACTCCACCTGACCCACGCTCACCAGAGCATCGCGACGAGGTGGGCGAACACATCCTCGGGGTCGTTTTCGAGGCCGCGACGGGTGAACCACGTCGACACGTTGACGACGTCACGGTGGAGGAAGTCGAGACCCTGAGGGTTCGCGGCGACGTCGACGATCTGCGGGAGATCGATCACGACGACACGGCCGTCGTGGTGGAGCAGGTTGTAGGGCGAGAGGTCGCCGTGTGCGTATCCCGCGTGCGCGAACGCCTCGAGGATGACGACGACCTGGTCGAAGGCGCTGCGCAGCTGCTCTCCGTGCAACCGGCTCTGCGCCAGCCGCGGCGCGGCTGCCCGCCCCTCGCCGACGAACTCCATGAGCACCTCGGTGCCGCTCACCTGCACCGGATACGGCACCGGGACCCCCGCGCGCCAGGCACGGCAGAGCGCGTCGAATTCGCTCACCGCCCAGTGGCCTGCAGCGACCGACCGCCCGTATGAGGACCCGCGATTCACGGCCCGTGCGTCGCGCGTGTTGCGCATCGTGCGCCCCTCCTCGTAGCTGCCCGAGCGGTGGAAATCACTGTGATGGGAGTCGCGGTAGCGCTTGGCTGCCAGGAGCACGCCGGCGGTGCCGGGCACCGCGCGCTCGATCAGGTGCACGTCGGCTTCTTTGCCGGTCTTCACGACACCCAGCTCGGTATCGAACGCGCCGGACGCGGTGACGACCCATTCCGGGTGCGGCAGCGGGCCGCGCTGGGTGGGCGGAGAAGCCGGCCACGTGGACCAGCGCTGATCGGGGCCGGGTTCGAGATCCGGCGAGAGAACGGATGCGGACGCGTCGAGGCGTTCGTATGACATCGGTGGGACACTCCAGGACAGGAGGTCGCCGACGGGTCAACGCGTGCGGGCGACCTCGCGGAAGGGGGTGGGGTTGCGAGGCGCTACAGAGACAGCCATCGTTCTTCCTCCCTCCGGTCCGGTGTGCGGGCACGACGCTCGCACCGACTCCGGGACACTGTAGCCGACGGCATCCATCGCATCCACCCTTCATCCGTGAGCACGCACACGGATGGCGCCCGGATCGGGTCCGGACGCCATCCATGACGGTCGCACGGAGGGGATGTCCCAGAAGCAGGTCGCCACCGAGATGGGCATCAGCATCAAGACGGTCGGCGCGCACATGCAGAACCTGCTCGGCACGCTCGGTGTGCACTCGCGCATGGAGGCGGTTGCGCGCGCCGCGCGCGCCTCGGCCACGTCGGAGGCGTAGCGCCTGCGAACCCCCGCGCGTCAGCGCAGCGCCGTGCGGCTCGTCGCGGTGGATTCGAGGGCGACGCCGCCGGGCACGAACACGGTGACGATGGGAGGCTGCCACTGCCCGGCGACCCGCACCCGCGCGGAGACCCCGTCGGGGGTCGAGGCCGAGACGAGTCGCGCCTCGGGATCGAGAGCTCCCATCATCGCCTCGGCTTCACGGCGCACCCCCGCGTCGGTGAGGGTGGCGACCGGCTCGCCACCGACCACCGTCAAGTCGAACCCATCTGCCGCGGCCAGAGCCGCGGCATCCGCCACCGCGTCGAGCTGCTTCTGCGCGAGGTACAGGCTCGTCGCGGCGGTGCACACGAGGATCACCGCGATCGCGAGCACGGCGTAGCCGAGGGTGAGGATGAGGACGCTGCCTCCGTCGTCGGGATCGCGTGACTCGCGCTTCGGGGCGAGGGCGCGCCGTACCTGAGCGATCACCGCTCGCTCCAGAAGCGCGAGACCTTGTGCGCCGAAGAGGCCTCGATCGGGATCGCGGCGATGCGCTCCAGGTCGAGCACGGGCGGCACGAGCGGCAGCGTGACTGTTGTGCGGACGCGCACGTGCAGTGTCGCGCCCGCGCGCGGACAGATGCCGCCCGACGGCGTGCAGGCGATGGAGAGGTCGACGTCGTCGAGTCCGTACTCCTCCGACACCGCCCCGAGCACCGCGTCGGCCCGCGTGCGGGCGTCGTCGACGTCGCTCGCCGTCGACACCGCGCGCGCGATGTGACGGGCGGCGGCCTCCGCACCGAGGCTCTGCCCCTGGATGAGGCCCAGCGTCACGACCAAGTAGACGAGGGGCACCAGGAGGAGGAGCCCGACGAGGATGAACTCGAGCGCCGCCGATCCGCGATCGTCGCCGAGCGGACCCGCTGCGATCTCGTCAGCCGAACGATTCGACCGGTGCATGCGCCGTCACCTCCAGTCCACGCGATGCACCGAGCAGGCCCACAAGGGGCAGCGTCGCCCGGACACGCACCTCGATGGTCTGCTGACCGAGCGACGCCGTCTCCTGCACGCTGACCTCGGTGGCGTACCCGGCGCCGATCGTGCGACCCACGATGTCGCGCGTGCGTTCCGCACCGTCGCCGAGCGTCGTGTCGGCCAGGGCCGCGTGATACGCGCCCTCCACGGCTGCGTCGTGCACGACGTTGCGGACGTACACGGCGAGGCCGAACTGCAGCACTCCGAGGGTGAGCACGGTGAGCAGCGTCCCGACGAGGACGAACTCGACCGGACTCGCCCCGGCGTCGTCGTTCAGGTCTGCGGCGAGTCGGGCGCGTACGCCCGACACGGCGCGGGCGAGGACGACACGCACGACGTCAGAGCCCGGAGACGCGACTGATCGCCTGCTCGAACAGGTCGGCCAAGGCAGGCCCGGCCATCGCCCAGATCACGACGACGAGCCCCGCGGTCATCAGCGTGATGAGGACCCACCCGGGGACGTCACCCCGCTCGTCGTCGGCGAGGTCGCGCGCGGTCGCGCGAAGACGAGCAGCGAGGTGCAGCATCCGTGCTTTCATCATTTCTCCTTCCGGCCGTCAGCCGAGTCCGAGTCGCAGCATGAAGATCCCCGGGAACACCGCGAAGAGAACGCTGAGCGGGAGGATCAAGAAGACGAGCGGAAAGAGCATGTAGATCTCCTTCCGGCCCGCGCGTTCGATGAGTGTGCGCTTCGCGTCCTCGCGGGCGTCGATCGCCTGCGCCTGGAGAACGTGCGCGAGCGGCGCGCCTCGCTCTATCGCCGCCACGAGCTGGTCGATCGAGCGGGTGAGAGCGGGGATCTCAAGGCCCGCGGCAAGGCGCGTGAGGGATTCCGACAGCGGTGAGCCGGTGCCCACCGCCACGACGACGCCGCGAAGCTCCGCGGTGAGCTCCCCCGCGCCCACGTCGCTGACGCGACGCAGCGAGTCGAGGATGCCCTCGCCCGCCGAGAGGCACAGCGCGAGGAACTCGAGCACCGTCGGCAGCTCCTCCTCGATCCGCGTGGCCCGTGCCCTTGCCGCACGCGTGAGCCACGCGTCGTACGCGAGGGCCGCCGCAACGGCGGCGACGGGCGGCAGCAGCCCGAGGACGGGCGATCCGCGGCCCACCAGTACGAGCACGACGACCACTCCGCCGCCGATCGCGAGTCCGGCGATGGCCCAGGCGAGCTGCCGCCCGCGGAAGCGGGCCGCGTCGATCGTCCACGCGGCTTGATGCAGGCGACGGGCGAGCACCGCATCTCCACCGGCCAGCCGGGCGAGGCGGCGATGCGCGAACGCCGACCACGCGAACGGCGAGCCCCCGACCGCGGGGGCGGCCACGTCGAGCCCACGCGGATCGGTCACATCGCGGATGTAGGGCGCGATCCGCCGCGCGAGGCTGGGCGCGCCCCACCGCGGAGCGAGCGAGATCAGCAGGCACACCCCGACACCGAGCGCCGTGCCGAGCACGACGGCGTACGCGACGTCGCCCATCGCGAGCCCGATCATCCGAACCACCGCCTCGGTTCGGGGAGGCGGCCGAGACGGATCATGAGCCGGTACGCGACGAGCGACACCGCCGCGCCGACGAGGATGAGCGCGATGCCGCCAGGACTGCCGTACGCGCGGGCGCCCTCGGGACGCATGGCGAGCATCGCGAGGATGACCCATGGGGCGATCACGCCGAGCACGGCCGCGCCCCGGATCCACGACTGCCGCGATTCGACCTCGGCCCGAAGCGCCGCGTCCGCTCGCACGGAGGATGCGAGCGCGCGCAGCACCGCGGTGAGCTCGGTGCCGCCTACCTGACGCGCCATGCGCAGGGTCTCGACGATGCGGTCGGCGGCGGGGTCGGCCAGATTCGTCTTGAGCCGCTGGACGCTCGAGTCGAAGTGCCCCGACGCCGCCATGTCGCGCGCGAACGCCGCGAACGCAGGCCGCAGTTCAGCGGGAGCCGAGTCTGCGAGGCTGGCTACCGCGTCGGGCAGCGACATCCCCGCGCGCACCGACGCGATGAGCAGATCGCAGACGTCCGGCCAGAGTCCGCGCCGCGTGCGCAGCAGCTTCGAGCGACGCGAGCGCAGCCAGGTGAAGGGAGCGAGCGCGCCGGCCACGGCCGCGACCAGGGCGAGCGCGGCCACCGGCGCGATGAGCCATGCCACCGCGGCCGCCACTGCCGCGCACACCCCCGCGACCACGACGACCGAGGGCACCGACGCGCGTGCCATCCCCGCGTCTTCGAGAAGTCGCGAGATCCGCCCGCGGCGCGTCACGCTCGGGCGGCCGGAGCCCGCGGGCCAGAACCACGGCGACATCATCAGCAGCAGCCCGGCGGCGAGCGCCGCTCCCCATACGAAGGTCACGCGTCGACCGTCCGGTAGAGCGTGCGCGCGGTGATCACGCCGTCCGCGACTCCGGTCGGCGCGACGATCTCGACCACGCGTCGTGCGCCGCTCGCGTCGCGCTCGCAATGCGCGACGACGTGGACGGATGCCGCCACCGCCGGCTGCACGAAGCTCGCGTCGATGTTGCGCCCGGCCAGCAACGGCAGCGCGGCGAGCTTTCCGAGCGCTTCGCGGGCGGAGTTGGCATGGATCGTGGCGGCTCCGGGAACGCCGGTGTTGAGCGCCAGCAGCAGGTCGAGCGCCTCGGCATCGCGCACCTCGCCCACGACGAGCCTGTCGGGGCGCATGCGCAGCGCCTCCTTCACGAGCCGGCGGAGCGTCACCTCGCCGGTGCCCTCGAGACTCGGCTGCCGGCCCTGCAGGGCGACGAGATCCGGCGCAGCGACGGCGAGCTCGAAGGTCTCCTCGACCGTGACGATGCGCTGCTCAGGCGGGCACGCCGCGATGAGCGCGCCGAGCAGCGTCGTCTTCCCCGCATGCGTCGCCCCCGAGACCAGCACCGACTGCGCCGCGATCATCGCGTCGCGCAGCAGCGTGGCAGCTTCGGGGGCGATCGAGCCCGCGGCGACGAGTCGCCCGAGATCTCGGTACGCGGGAAGGAACTTGCGGATGTTGACGGCCCAGTGCCGGCGGGTGATGTCGGGGATCACGACATGAAGCCGGGAGCCGTCCGGAAGCGACGCGTCGACGAACGGCTGACTCAGGTCGACCCGCCGACCGCTGGACTGCAGCATCCGTTCCACCAGATCGCGCACCGCGGTATCGGTGAGCATGAGCGGCGTGCGCTCCGGGACTCCGCTGCGGGCCACGAAGATCCGGTCGGGTGCGTTGATCCAGACCTCCTCGACCGTCGGGTCGTCGAGGTAAGCCTGCAGCGGGCCGAACCCCGATACCGCGGCGAGCACTTCCCGCACGCATGCCGTCTCGTCGTCGACGGGCGCGAGGCCGCGCGCGAGCGCGAAGTCGTTGTGGCGGCGCACCTCCGCACGGGCGATCTGCGCGGCGAACTCGGGGTCGCGGGCCGGATCCGACCGCTCCGCGCGGAGCAGTTCCCGCACGCGCTCCGCCACGAGGGTCGCGACGGGGGCGGCGGGGGAAGTCACGCAGGCATCCTCCCAATTCGCCGCAGAGCCAGCCGAAAGTTATCCACAGATGCGGGCGGACCGCCGGCGCGGCAGGATGGAGGAACAGACGAAGGGACGAAGATGACCAAGACGGAGATGGCCCCTGCGGCGAAGGCAGGACTCGGCGTGCTCGGCATCGTGCAGGTCGCGTTCGCGTTCCTCGCATTCTGGGATCTCGCCCACCGCGACCCCGACGAGGTCCGCGGGCCCAAGGCCGCATGGATCCCCGCGATCCTCGTGAACTGGATCGGTCCTGCCAGCTACTTCCTGTTCGGGATCCGCCGCTAAACCTCCGGGCCGACCGGGGGCCCACCCCACAGCCGACCCTCAGTCCCCTCAGTAGACTGAGAGCCACTCGCGGGAGTGGTGAAATCGGCAGACACGCAGGATTTAGGTTCCTGTGCCTTCGGGCGTGTGGGTTCAAGTCCCACCTTCCGCACGCGAGTTCTCGCATCCTCCGCCGACTGACGACGGGACAACCATCGTGCACGCAGTTCCCACAGCCCTGATCCCCTGGCTGGATCCGGCCGCCATCATCGAATGGGCAGGGCCCTGGGCGCTGGTCGTGGTGTGCTTTATCGTGTTCGCCGAGACAGGGCTGCTCATCGGCTTCCTGCTCCCGGGTGACACGCTGCTCGTCATCTCCGGCCTGCTGACGCACACGAGCAACATCTTCGGCGTCAACATCTGGGTGGTGTCCCTGCTGATCGGCCTCTCGGCCTTCGTCGGCGGTGAAGTCGGGTACTACATCGGCCACAAGGGTGGCCCTGCGGTCTTCGAGAAGAAGGAATCAGGCCTGTTCAGCGTCGAGAACGTCGAACGCACCAACGCCTTCTTCGAGCGGTTCGGCGGGCTCACGATCATCCTGGCGCGCTTCGTGCCGATCGTCCGCACCTTCGCGCCCGTCGCCGCCGGCATCGGCCACATGAACAAGTGGAAGTACACGCTCTACAACCTCATCGGAGCCGTGCTGTGGGGCTTCGGGCTCACGATGTTCGGCTACCTGCTCGGCTATATCCCGCCCGTCGCCACGTTCGTCGAGAACTACATCGACCTCATTCTCCTCGTGGCCGTCGGCGGCACCGCGCTCGTGACGCTGTGGCACTACCTCCGCGAGCGCAGCAAGGCCAAGAAGGCCGCCGCGGCGGGTGAGGACGTCGTCACCGACCACGCCGAGGCAGAGGCCCTCGTGCTCGATCCCGAGGTGTTCGAACGGGGCCCCGAGCACGGCGAGGCGCCCAAAGCCTGAGCCGACGGCGTACCGCCGGTCAGGACGCCTTCTTCTTCTTCGCCGCGGGCTTCTTGGCGGGCGCCTCGGCGTCGGCCTTCGCCGGGGCTGCAGCATCCGTCCCTGAGGCCGCCTTCGCGCCCGCGCCCTCACGGGCTGCACGGGACTTCTCGACGCTGGCGCGGAGCGCGGCCATCAGGTCGATGACCTCGCCACCGGCCTCCTCTTCCTCCTGCTCGCCGAAGGTCTCGGAGGTGTCGAGTGCGTCGCCCTTCTCGAGCTTCGCCTCGATGAGGGTGCGCAACTCCTCCTGGTACTCGTCCTTGAACTCCTCCGGATCGAAGTCGCTCGAGAAGCTCTCGACCAGCGATGCCGACAGCTCGAGCTCCTTCGCCGAGATGCGCACCGACTCGTCGAGCGACGGGAACGCGGCTTCGCGCACCTCGTCCGCCCACAGCAGTGTCTGCAGCACCAGCACGTCGTCGCGCACCCTGAGCGCCGCCAGCCGGGTCTTCTGCCGGAGGGAGAACCGCACGATGGCCGTGCGATCGGTCTGCTCGAGCGTCTTGCGCAGCAGCACATATGCCTTGGGAGAGGCCGAATCCGGCTCGAGGTAGTACGCGCGGTCCAGCGTCAGGAGGTCGATCTGCTCGCTCGGCACGAACTCGACGACGTCGATCTCGCGACTGCGTTCCGCCGGCAGGGACTCGAGGTCCTCCTTGGTCAGGACCACGGTCTTCTCACCGTCGTCGTAGGCCTTGTCTATGTCGGAGTACGGCACGACCTCACCGTCGATCTCGCAGATCCGCTGATAGCGGATGCGCCCGCCGTCCTTGTTGTGCACCTGATGCAGCGAGACATCGTGGTCCTCAGTCGCCGAGTACACCTTCACCGGCACGTTGACGAGCCCGAACGTCAGTGCACCCTTCCAGATCGCTCTCACCCCACCAGTGAACACCAGGGCGCCGACACGCGGCCACCCCTTGCGCGACGCCGCGCCGATACTCTGAGCGCATGGCGGGCGACGAGCAGCTGGTGCGCATCGGCGGCCGCCGCCTGCGCATCACGAACCTCGAGAAGGTGCTCTACCCCGCGACCGGCACCACCAAGGGCGAGGTCATCGACTACTACTCGCGCATCGCCGAGCTCCTCGTCCCCCATGTCGTGGGACGACCCGTCACCCGCAAGCGGTGGCCGGACGGCGTCGGCACCGACGACGACCCCGGCATGGTCTTCTTCGCGAAGGACCTCGAGCGCGGCGCGCCGTCGTGGGTGCGAAGGATGCCGATCCCCCACTCCACGGGCACCAAAGAGTATCCGCTGGTGGGCGATGTGCCGACGCTCGTCTATCTGGCTCAGGTGGCGAGCCTCGAGCTGCACGTGCCCCAGTGGCGCTTCGCGCTTCTCGAACAAGCAGGCGGGCGCCTCGACGCCGTCGGGGGGCGCGGGCCCGCCGACCGGCTCGTACTCGACCTCGACCCCGGGCCCGGCGCCGGGCTTGCGGAATGCGCCGTGGTGGCGGGTTGGGCACGCGAGATCCTGCTCGACATGGGGCTCGAGCCCTACCCCGTCACGAGCGGCAGCAAGGGCATCCACCTGTACACGGCGCTGCCGCCGGGGCAGTCCACGGAGCAGGCCTCCGCGCTCGCGAACGAGCTCGCACGTGCGATCGAGGCCGACCACAAGGACCTCGTGGTCAGCAGCATGAAGAAGGCCGAGCGACACGGCAAGGTGCTCATCGACTGGAGCCAGAACAACGGATCCAAGACGACGATCGCGCCGTACTCGCTGCGTGGCCGGCCGCATCCGACGGTCGCCGCGCCGCGCACCTGGGACGAGCTCGACGATCCCGGGCTGCGCCACCTCGAGTTCACCGAGGTGCTCGAGCGGGCCGAGACCATCGGCGACCCCATGGCCGCGCTGGGGTTCCACGCGGGCGGGCGCGAAGCCGAGTCGGGTCCGCTTTCGGCGTACATCTCCAAGCGGAGCGCCGACCGGACCCCCGAGCCGGTGCCGGCGAACCCCCTCGGCGCGTCGCCTCACGGCGAACTGCCGCGATTCGTCATCCAGGAGCATCACGCGACCGCACTGCACTGGGACTTCCGCCTCGAACACGACGGCGTCCTGGTGAGCTGGGCCGTGCCGCGCGGCGTCCCGCACTCGTACCAGCGCAACAACCTCGCGATCATGACCGAGGACCACCCCATGGAGTACGCCACGTTCGAGGGCACGATCCCTGCGGGCGAATACGGCGGCGGCACCGTGACCATCTGGGACGACGGCCGCTATGAGCTGGAGAAGTGGCGTGACGACGAGGTCATCGCGACCCTCGAGGGACGCCCCGGCGGCCCGCTCGGGCGTGTGCGGCTGGCGCTGATCCGCACGGCCGGGCAAGGTGAGAAGTCCAGCTGGCTCCTGCATCGAATGAAGACGGATGCTGCCGGCCGGCCTCAGCCGAGCGGCGCCGTCGTCGAGCCCAGTCCCCAGGCCGATGCGCCTCGCCCCTCTGGCGGGCGCGCACCGGTCAGGCGGGAGTCCGCTTCTGCCGGCGATGCGAGCTCCGGCTCGAACAAAGATCCCGAGCCTCACCGGACCCGTCAGGCGAACCGGACCCTCACCGGCGATCCGCGCGAGCACGCACAGCCGGCAAGGGCATCAGAGCTGCGCCCGATGCTCGCGACGAGTGCGACTCCCGCCCAGGCGCGTCTGGCGGCGCGCACGTGGGCCGATCGCGGAGAGGGCACCGACGCCTGGGTCGAGATGAAGTGGGACGGCATACGCGCGGTCGGCGCATGGGACGGGCGGCGCCTGCGCCTGTTCGCCCGCAGCGGCAACGAAGTCACGCACCGCTACCCCGAGCTGACGGCGGTGGACGCCGGCCTCGGTGCGGAGCCGTGCGTCGTGGACGGCGAGCTCGTCGCCCTCGAACCCGACGGCAGGCCCAGCTTCCCGCTCCTGCAGACCCGGATGAACCTGGAGCACGCCGGCGACATCGCTCGCGTGGCGCGGCGGACGCCGGTGCGGTACTACCTGTTCGACGCGCTCTCGCACGACGGCGACGACCTTGCCGCGCTCACGCTGCGCGAACGCCGTGATGTGCTCGAGGCGGTGGCCGCAGCATCCGTCGAAGCGATCACCGTACCGCCCGTGTTCGACGATGTCGACGCCGCGCTCGACACCAGCGAGCAGCTGCGCCTCGAGGGCATCGTCGTGAAGGACCCGGCGTCGCGATATCTCCGCGGCGGCCGCTCGGAGTCCTGGTTGAAGGTCAAGAACACCCGGACGCAGGAGGTCGTGATCGCGGGCATCCGTCCCGGCAAGGGCGGGCGCAGCAGCACCTTCGGTTCGCTGCTGCTCGGCATCCCGGGCGCCGACGGCCTGCAGTACGCCGGCCGCGTGGGCAGCGGGTTCAGCGACTCGACGCTGTCGATGCTGCTGAAGAAGCTGACGCCGCTGCGCACCGACCGGAACCCCCTGGTCGGCGTGCCGCCGCTCGACGCGCGAGACGCGCTCTGGGTACGGCCCGAGCTCGTCGGCGAAGTCGAGTACGGCGAGTTCACCCCGGGCGGCATTCTGCGCCACCCACGGTGGCGAGGGCTGCGCCCTGACAAGTCCCCCGCCGAAGTGCGGCGCGAAGACTGACGTCCGGCGCTACGCGTGGGCTTCGTGCTCGACGTGTCCGGCGGGCTCGAGCTGGAAGGTGGAATGCTCGACGTCGAAGTGGTCGGACAGGCACGACTGGAGGGTGCTGAGGATCCCGGCGGCCCGGCCGTCGGTGAGAGCGGCGCCGTCGACGACCACGTGCGCGGTGAATACCGGCGCCCCGCGCGTGAGCTGCCACACGTGCACGTCGTGCGCGTCCACGACCCCGGGTGTCGCGAGGATGTGCTCGCGGATCTCGTGCACGTGCGTACCCTCGGGCGCCGACTCGGCGAGTACCGACACGACTTCGCGCAGCAGGCCTACCGCGCGCGGGATGATCATCGCCGCAATGAACAGCGACGCGATGGCATCCGCCTGGTACCAGCCGGTGGTGACGATGACGATCGCGGCGACGATCACGGCCGCCGAGCCGATGAGGTCTCCGAGGACCTCGAGATACGCGCCGCGCACGTTGATGCTGTGTCGCTGGGCGGAGCTCAGCAGCCACATCGCCACACCGTTGGCCACGAGCCCGACGATCGCGACGACGAGCATGAGGCCACCGGCGACCTGGGTCTGCCCCGGGTCGAGCAGGCGGGAGATGCCTTCGAACGCCACCCATCCCGACAGCACGATCAGGATGACGCCGTTGACCAGGGCCCCGAACACCTCGGCGCGCTGATACCCGAAGGTGCGGCGGTCGTTCGCCGGCCGGGCCGCGACGGTGCTCGCGATGAGGGCGATGACGAGGGCTGCGGCATCCGTGAACATATGCGCGGCATCGGCGAGAAGCGCGAGGGAGCCCGACAGCACCGCGCCGACGATCTGCACCACCATGACGGTGGAGGTGATCGCGAGCGAGATCGCGAGGAGGCGACGGTTGCCCGTCCCTCGGATCCCGGTCGGCGCGTGGTCGTGCATGAGCCCAGGCTAAGCCCGGGACTGCCCCGCAGAGGGCCGTCGCGCCCAGTCGGGAATGAGTGTGATTCTCACTCCCAACCCGGCCGATCTTTGTCGTCCTTGCGGCCGGCCTCCCGCCTCACCTCGATGAAGCTCGCGGCGACCTCGATCGTGCGCGCCGACTCCTGCTGATCCCGCGGCGGGCGTCTCAGACGCGGAGCGAGGATGACGCGGAGCACGATCCCGCTGACGACGGTCGCGACGAGAGCGCCGTTCGAACCGAACACGGCCGGATCGCGATCGAGGCCGCTCACCAGTCCGGCCGCGCCCCACGCGGCTCCCACGCTCGCCGCCCACAAGAGCACGATGCGCCAGCCGCGCCCCAGCAGGGGTGCCTGCGCGGCTCCGACCGCCAGCCCGGTCACGAGCCCTGTGACGCCCGCCGCGATCGTGGCCGCGATCGCGCCGAGAAGGAGCGCGCAGACGGCGGCACCCGCCGCCGTGGCGCCGAGCGACGCCACCGCCCACCGCCAGTCGACCAGCCGGCCGAGCGCGAGCCACTGCGCCGCGCCCACCACACCGCCGATGACCGCGCCCGTGACGAGCGCGCCCAGCGGATCGCGGTTCGTTCCCACGAGGGCGGAGGCGATCAGCTCCCCCAGCGGGAACGCGAGGAAGGTGGGGATCCATCGCACGAAGAACATCGGCCGCTCCGGATGGCTGCTCTCATCCCAGCATGCCCCTCGCGGGCGACGAGGGCGAGATCAGAGCTCGGCGAGCAGCCCGGCCAGCGCGACGAACGCACGCGAGCGGTGGGATTGCGCGTTCTTCTCGTCGGCCGTCCACTCGCCGACCGTCCGCTCGGCCCCTGCCTGCTGCCCGTCGGGCACGAAGATCGGGTCGTACCCGAACCCGCCGGCACCCGAAGGCGCCGACGCGAGGCGTCCGGGCCAGATCCCCTCGACCACGTGCTCGACAGCCTCTCTCCCGGCCACCGGCACGACGAGCGCGATCGTCGAGACGAACTGCGCGGTGCGGTGCGGGTCGCCGATGTCGGAGAGCTGGTCGAGCAGCAGGTCCAGGTTGGCGGAGGCATCCTTCGCATGTCCTGCCCAGTAGGCCGAGAACACCCCGGGGGACCCGCCGAGCACGTCGACGCACACGCCCGAGTCGTCCGCCAGCGACGGAAGTCCGGTGTGGTCGGCCGCCGCACGCGCCTTGATGAGGGCGTTCTCGGCGAAGGTCACGCCGTCCTCGACGGGCTCCGGCCCGTCGTATCCGACCACCTCGAGGTCAGGGCGAGTCGCCGCGACGATCGCCTGGAACTCCTCGACCTTGTGCGGGTTGTGGGTCGCGAGGACGATCTGTCGCGGCATCCGTCACTCCCCTTCCGCGGGCTGCAGCGCCGCGAGCTGGTGCGTCCGCAGGTCCGCGCAGCCGTTCACGCCGAGCTCGAGGAGGGCGTCGAGCTCGCGCTTGTCGAAGGGCGCACCTTCGGCCGTGCCCTGCACCTCGACGAAGAGTCCGCGGCCCGTGACGACGACGTTCATGTCGGTCTCGGCACGCACATCCTCGACGTACGCGAGGTCGAGCATCGGCTCGCCGTCGATGATGCCGACCGACACCGCGGCCACCGAGTCGAACAGCACCTGTGCCTTCTGGCCGATGAACCTCTTCCCGCGGCCCCACTCGATCGCGTCGGCGAGTGCGACGTAGGCACCGGTGATGGCCGCCGTCCGTGTGCCGCCGTCGGCCTGCAGTACGTCGCAGTCGATGACGATCGTGTTCTCACCGAGGGCCTTGGTGTCGACGACGGCGCGCAGCGCCCGTCCGATGAGGCGAGAGATCTCGTGCGTGCGGCCGCCGATCTTGCCCTTGACGCTCTCGCGGTCGTTGCGCTCGTTGGTGGCGCGTGGCAGCATCGCGTACTCGGCGGTGATCCAGCCCTTGCCCTTGCCTGTCAGCCAGCGCGGCACGCCGTTCGTGAACGACGCCGTGCACAGCACCTTGGTGTTCCCGAACGAGATCAGGGCGGACCCCTCGGCCTGGCTCGACCAGCCGCGCTCGATCGTGATGGGACGCAGCTGGTCGACGGAACGGCCGTCGGCACGGGTGATGTCGGTCATGCAGTTCTCCTCCGGAGGGACGGATGCCTCAGCCGAGGCGGCGGGCAGGGTTCGAGGCACGGGGAAGGTCGATGGCGCCGGTCTGCACCAGGCGCACGTCGGTGACCTCGCGGCCCATCAGGCGGTGCGCGAGTCGCAGGAACTCGTCTGCCGATGCACCGGTGGCTTCGTAGACGTGGCGGGGTTCGGCAGCCGGCCCGGCGAGCAGGTCGCGGGAGACCAGCTGACGGTAGACGTCCTTCGCGGTCTCGGAGTCGCTCGACACCAGGCTCACATCCGGGCCCATGACATAGCTGATGGCGCCCTCGAGGAACGGATAGTGCGTGCAGCCCAGCACGAGCGTGTCGACGTCGGCGGCGCGAAGCGGCGCGAGGTACTCCTCGGCGACGGCGAGCACCTCCGGCGAACCGGTGACGCCGGCCTCGACGAACTCGACGAACCGCGGGCAAGCTTGCGCGAAGACGGTGAGACGCTCGTTGACCCCGAGCATGTCCTGGTACGCACCGGAGCTGATGGTCCCGGCCGTGCCGATGACGCCGACACGCCCGTTGCGGGTGGTCGACATCGCCGTGCGCACCGCGGGGTTGATGACCTCGACCACCGGGACGTCATATCGCTCGCGCGCGTCGCGCAGCATTGCCGCGGACGCCGTGTTGCACGCGATCACGAGCATCTTCACGCCCTGGGCGACGAGGTCGTCGAGCACCTCGAGCGCGTAGCGCCGTACGTCGGCGATCGGCTTCGGCCCGTACGGCGAACGTGCGGTGTCGCCGATGTACAGGATCGACTCCTGCGGCAGCAGCGCAGAGACGGCCCGCGCGACGGTGAGCCCGCCGACCCCGGAGTCGAAGATTCCGATCGGCGCGTCGTTCACGAGAATCCACCCTACGCCAGCGGGTCACTAGGCTGACCCGCATGGCCGCCTCGACTGCCCTGCTGACGGACCGCTATGAGCTCACGATGGTCGACGCGGCACTCCGCGACGGAACCGCCCACCGCCGCTGCGTGTTCGAGTTGTTCGGGCGGCGCCTCCCCGGCGCCCGACGGTTCGGCGTCGTCGCGGGCACGGGCAGGCTGCTGTCGCTGATCCGCGACTTCCGCTTCGGCGACGAGGAGCTGCGCTTCCTCCGCGACGAGAAGGTGGTGGATGCCTCGACCCTCGATTTCCTGGAGGGCTACCGGTTCACCGGGTCTGTGACGGGCTACCGCGAGGGCGAGCTGTACTTCCCGGGCTCGCCCATCCTGACGATCGAGGGGACCTTCGCCGAGGCCGTCGTGCTCGAGACCCTCGCGCTCAGCGTCCTCAACCACGACTCCGCGATCGCGACCGCCGCCGCCCGCATGAGCATCGCCGCCGGAGACCGTCCACTGGCCGAGATGGGCTCGCGGCGGGCCGGTGAGTCTTCCGCCGTGGCAGCGGCGCGTGCGGCCTACATCACCGGGTTCAGCGCCACCTCGAACCTCGAGGCGGGTCGGCGATGGGGCATCCCGACGATGGGCACGGCCGCCCACGCATGGACGCTGCTGCACGACACCGAAGAGGACGCGTTCCGCGCGCAGATCGAGGCCCTCGGTGCCGGCACCACTCTCCTCGTCGACACCTACGACATCCACCAGGGCGTCCAGACGGCCATCCGCGTCGCCGGGACCGGGCTCGGCGGGGTCCGGATCGACTCCGGCGACCTGCCCACCGTTGCGGCCGAGGTGCGCGCGCAACTCGACGAGCTCGGCGCGACCGGCACGCGCATCACCGTGACGAGCGACCTGGACGAGTACGCGATCGCCGCGCTCGCGGCATCCCCCGTCGACTCCTACGGTGTCGGCACATCGGTGGTCACCGGATCCGGAACGCCGACCGCCGGCATGGTCTACAAGCTCGTCGCGCGGCAGGACTCGGACGGCGGATGGGTCGGTGTGGCGAAGGCTTCGACCGACAAGGCGTCGAAGGGGGGCCGCAAGGCCGCATTCCGCACGCTCGACGCGGGTACCGCGACGAGCGAGCTCATCGTCGTGTCGGACGGCTTCGAAGCCCTCGACACCGCGTCGGCCCACCCCGACTCCCGTGCCCTGCAGGTGCAGCTCGTGGTCGACGGCGAACCGGATGCCGCATATGAGGGACCCGACGGCGTCGAAGCGGCGCGCGCGCATCACTCGCGCGTGCGCGAAGAGCTGCCCGTGCGCGGGCTCGCCCTCAGCCGATCGGACCCGGCGATCCCGACGGTCTACGCCGACGCGGAGTGATCAGCCCTGGAGCGACTCGTAGATCTCTTTGCAGGTGGGGCACACGGGGAACTTCTCGGGGTCGCGGCCCGGTGTCCACTTCTTGCCGCACAGTGCGCGCACCGGCTTGCCCGTGATGGCGGACTCCAGGATCTTGTCCTTCTTCACGTAATGAGAGAAGCGCTCGTGGTCACCCGGCTCGATGTTCTCTTCTTTGAGGAGCTCTTCGAGCTCGCGATCGAGGGTCGCGATGCCGCCCTGGTCAGGGCTGTCCAGCGGGGTGCTCATGGTCTGCCAGTGTAGTCGGGGCGGGCACGGCTGGGGCCCGTCCGCGGGAGTCAGGTGGACTCCGCGAACTCCATGAGCCGCCCGCCGCGACGCTCGAAGACGATGGCGCCGACGCCGATGCCGACCACGAGCACGCCGAGTCCGATTGCCAGGCCTGCCCACAGCGCCGTGTCCGCGGCATCCGTGTCCCCCTGCAGAGCGAGCCAGCCGCACCACAGGACCGGTGCCGACACCACGAGCGCGCCGGCCATGACGCTCCCCTGCGCGATCGCGCCGTTCGCGCCGGTGCGCTGCGGCTGCTGGAACGGGCTCTCACCGGGCCGCGACACCGCGTAAGGCGCGACCACCGACGAGATGCTGGAGAGCCCCAGGCCCGAGAGGAACAGCGCAGCGCACACGCCGGTGAGGGCCGGGAGCACCGCCCATCGCCCGTGCAGCAGCGTCGCCACGGGGATCGCGACGGCGAGCAGCGGGACTCCGACGAGCAGCACGGGCACCAGCCGGCCTATGCGGTCCGAGACGCCGCGCACACCGCTGGCGATGTGCATCCAGACAGCGGTGGAGTCGTAGGCGACGTCGTCGTGCGGCAGCCAGCCGAGGAAGAGCGCCGCGAACGGCACCGGCACGAGGGCGACCAGCTCGGGCGGAACGCCGGCGATGAGCAGCGGCACCACCGTGATCGCGGCCGCGAACGGGATCACGAGGCCGTTCACGACGTAGCGTCTGTCGCCGAACCAGTAGACGAGGCTGCGCGCCGCGATCGCACCACCGGGCGTGCCCGGGGCGACGCCGAACCAGCCGAGTCCGCCTCGCTCACGACCGGTGCCCGGACGCTCGGTCGTGGTCAGCAGCCGATTGACCGCCCACACCCAGAGCATCGCCAGCAGAACGATGGTTCCGACCGCGATGAGCGCAGACAGCCATGCGTCGCCACCCGTGATCACCATGCCGGGAAGAGCCCAGGCGGCGCCGAGCGGAGTGAGGGCCAGCCAGTCCACGGCCTCGAGCAGCTGCGGCGGGACGCTCCCCTGCCATTCGAGCGAGGCGAGGAAGACGCCCACCGGAACCACGACGACGAGCACCACGAGCACGAAGACGCCCGAGAGCTCGCGCGATCGACGGTCGCGGAGGAACAGCGAGGCCAGCGCCATGCACACGCGCGCCAGCAGGACGCACGTGAGCACCCCGAGCAGCACGCTCAGGATTCCGACGATCACCGGCACGCCGTGGTCGGCCCACACGATGGCGGAGCACACTGCGACGGCGAGCAGCACCAGGATCGGCACGCTGAGGAATCCGGCGACCGCGAGGACGAGGGCGAGGCTGCGCCGCGGAAGGCCGAACAGGGCGAATCGCCGCGGATCCAGCGGGTCTTCCACGGAGCCGAACAACGGGGCGAGCGCGAAGCCGAGGGTCACCGCCGAGCCCCCGAGGACGGTGACGGCGAGCACCTCCTCGGTGGAGGCATCCTTCAGCGTCAGCAGCGCCCAGCAGGCCGCCACCGTCGCGGCGGCGAGGATCAGCAGCGCACTGACCACGCGCACGACATGGCCGGCGTGACCGCGGAACGTGCCGACCAGCAGCGCGAGCCTCAGTCGGAGAATGTGTGCAGCCACTCGAGGCCCTCCACGTCGCTGAGTCCTCCGGCCAGCTCGACGAAGCGCTGCTCGAGCGTCAGCTCGCCGCGCACCTCGTCGACGGTGCCCTCCGCGAGCACCTGGCCGGCCACGATGACCGCGACGCGCGTGCAGACGCGCTCGACGAGGTCCATGCCGTGGCTCGAGAGGATCACCGTGCCGCCGTGGGCGACGTAGGTGGAGAGGATGTCGAGGATGATCGCGCTCGAGACCGGATCGACCGCTTCGAACGGCTCATCGAGCACGAGCAGACGCGGCGAGTGGATCAGCGCGCCCGCGAGCATGACTTTCTTGAGCATGCCCGCCGAGTAGTCCGAGACGCTCCGGCCCAGCGCGTCCTCGAGGTCGAAGGCGCGTGCGAGATCGGCGGTGCGGCTCTCGACGACGGCCGGCGGGAGCTTTCGCAGCACCCCGTAGTAGTAGAGGAGCTGGCGGCCGGTGAGTCGGTCGAAGGTGCGCAGTCGATCGGGAAGGACCCCCATCATCCGCTTGGCCGCGAGCGGTTTGGCCGCCGCATCCACTCCTCCGACATGGATCGTGCCCCGATCGGGCTCGAGCAGGCCCGCGATCATCGAGAGCGTTGTCGTCTTGCCCGCGCCGTTGGGTCCGACGAGACCGTAGAACGTGCCCGCCGGGATCGTGAGGTCGATGCCGTCGACGGCGTGGGTGCTGCCGAACCGCTTCGTGACGCCGCGCAGCACGAGGGCGTCGGCGGATGCCGCAGCCGCCGACGCGACCGCGTCCAGCGAGACGGCCGCGGCCAGGGCCTCGGGGTCGAGGGTCGTCGCCGCCTCCGGGGCCGGCGCGAGCGTCGGCTCGAGCGGAGCAGGCGAGGCGCTCTGCTCCACCGCGGCGCCGGCCGGCTCGGCGGGCGCATCAGAAGGCTCGACCGCTGGCGTGGGCTCGACGACCCCCGCGGGCTCGGCCACGGGCGCGGACTCGACCACGGGCTCAGCATCGACCACCGCCGCGGTTTCGGCAAGGGTCGTGCTCTCGACGGGGGCCTCGGGCTCGGCCGCCTGTTCGGGCACGATCGAGGCTTCGGGCACGATCAGGGGCTCGATCGCGGGCTCGGGCTCGGGCTCGATCACGGCCTCCGGCTCAGCCGCGGGCTCGATCACGGCCTCCGGCTCAGCCGCGGACGCGGACTCGGCATCCGGCTGGGCCTGTGCCTCCGTCTCGTACGCGGCGTCCTCCGTTGCCGCGCTGTCGTCGACGGGCGTCGCGTGGTCGACGGACACCGCCTCGGCAGCATCCACCGGCGAACCATCGCCCGCACCGGGAAGCGGCGGGCGCGGCGGAACGACGATGCCGGCGGCGGCGCTGGCCGCGAGCTCGAGATCGCTCGGAAGGGGCGGCGGCGGCCCTGGGTCCGGAGCGGGCGCCGGCTTCGGCTTGGGCTTCGGCTTGGATGCAGCCGGCGTGCGCTTCTTGCGCGGAGCGGGCGCGGGTTCGCGACTCTCGTCGGTGCGCGGCTTGCGCGGCGGGCGGCGGGGCTTGTCGGGAACCGGTGAGACCGTATCGGCGAGGCGTACGACGCGCGCGCTGGAGTGACGGTCCGGCTCTTCCGGATCGATGTCATTCGGCACCGGGAGGGAGGCTGTCACTGAACCAACGTATCAAGCGGGCCCGATCGCGGCGGAGTTGGTCTCGCCGCGTCGCGGCATTCGCGTTATGTCACAAATCGGCAACGGGAGCCGCCCATTATGCGCCTTCCCAGGCCTCATCGCTACCATGGTCGAGGCACGAAGGGGTGTCGCGCCGGTGAACCGGCAGTGAATCACGCACTTCAGGAGCAGATTTTGACCCTTCAGACCGTCATCCTCGCAGCCGGAATGGGCTCGCGGCTCGGCCGCAGCCTGCCCAAGCCCCTCACGGAGCTCGGCGACGGCCGCAGCATCATGCAGCAGCAGCACGACAACATCCGTGCCGCGTTCGGCCGCGAAGCCAAGATCACGACCGTCGTGGGCTACCGCGCCGAGACCATCGTCGAGGCGTTCCCGGACGTCGACTACGTCTACAACGACCGCTACGACCAGACCAACACCTCCAAGAGCCTCTTGCGCGCCCTCGCCAAGACGGGCAAGGGCGGCGTGCTCTGGATGAACGGCGACGTCGTCTTCGACCCGCGCGTGCTCGGACGCGCCATCGAGCTCATCGAGCGCGACCGGTCGTTCGTCACGGTCAACACCTCCAAGGTCAGCGACGAAGAGGTCAAGTACACGGTGACGCCGGAGGGCTTCATCGACGAGCTGTCGAAGACCGTCAAGGGCGGCATCGGCGAGGCCGTCGGCATCAACTACATCTCCAGCCGCGACAAGAAGGCGTTCATGCGCCACCTGACGCGCGTCGACGACCAGGACTACTTCGAGCGCGGCCTCGAGCTCGCGATCGCCGAGGACGGCGTGCTGCTCGAGCCGCTCGACATCTCGGACCTGTACGCCGTCGAGGTGGACTTCGCCGAGGACCTCGAGCGCGCCAACCTCTTCGTCTGACTCAACGCCGCGAGGCTGTCAACCCCGGTCCTGCGCTCAGACTCGGCCGCATAGACTCGGCGCGATGACCGACAAGGTGCACCAGATCCACTCCCTCCCCGGCGACGCGCCGTGGCAGGGAGGGCTGCCGCCCGCTGGGTCCGACGAGCATCCCTTCACGATCCGTGCGCTCGACCGGGTGCTCGCGATCCAGCGGCCGGTCGTCCTCGCGCACCTGCGCAGCATCCGTCTACGGCATCCGGAGTCCTCCCCCGCCGACATCGTCCGCATCCTCGAACGGCGCTATCTCGCTGCGGTGACCTCCGGCGGCGCCGCGGTCGGCGCGACCGCGGTCGTTCCGGGGATCGGGACGGGGGTGACGCTGGCGCTCAGCGGCGTCGAGACGGTGGCGTTCCTCGAGGCGACCACACTGTTCGCGCAGTCGGTCGCCGAGGTGCACGGCATCCCGGTGTCGGATCCCGACAGGGCGCGAGCCCTGGTGCTGACGCTCATGCTCGGCAAGGAGGGCGTCGACCTCGTCGCGCAGCTCGCCGGGCAGGCCGCCGGTCGCGGTCCCTCCCGTTCGGGCTACTGGGGCGAGCTGATCACCAAATCGCTCCCCCGCGCCGCGGTCGGGCCGCTCGTCGACCGGCTCAAGACGACGTTCATCCGCCAGTTCGCCGCGCGGGGCGGCGCGTCGTGGATCGGCAAGGCTCTGCCGTTCGGCATCGGCGCGGCCATCGGCGGCGCCGGCAACAACATCCTCGGGCGACGGGTGCTCACCGGCTCCCGGCGGGCCTTCGGGATGCCTCCGCAGGTGCTCCCGCCCGAACTCGAGCCGCGCCCGGGCGCCGACCGGATCGAACGCCTCGCCGGACGCAGCATACGTCGTGCCGGAGAGGCGGTCGTCGGCGGTGTCGCGCGCGGCGCGTCCGGTGCCCGACGCATCACGGCCCGCGTGATCCGTCGGCCGCCGCAGGCGATCGAAGCGCCCGTTCCGACCGAGGACGGAGCCTCCTCCCCGCCCGCGGGGTGACAATGGCGTCATGGGACTGTTCAGCAAGCTCCCCGAAGAGCCCGTCGAGTGGGCGGGTCTCCCGTCGGAGCCTGCGCGCGCCGAGACGCGGGCGGAGTGCTTGACGGATGGCGCAGCCGTCGATCTCGGCGCCCTCGGCCTCGGCGACCTCGCCGTCGGCGGCGGAGGAGCCGTCGAATCGATCGTCATCCCGGTGACGCCGGTCATCGAGATCGCCGAGACCCAGGAATCCGGCGCGGACGGGTAGCAGGCGGAATTCCACTGCGCTTTCTGCAAGCGCTTGCAGCGGGTCCTCGACACGCCCCCGACCACGGGCATACGCTCACAGGTATGGACAGCACGTTGGCGTGCCTTGCAGCGTGGATGCCGCGGCAGCGGTGGTACGCGGCGAAGGGGAGACCGCCCAGCCTGCGCCTGCTCTCGTGGTGGGATCTGAGCACGGTATCCGGCGACGCCGACGACGAGGACGCCGGCGCGCGCATCCGCACATTCCTCGTCGCGGATGAGGGGGCTCTCCCGGCCGTCCTGTACCAGATCCCCGTCGTGGAGCGTGCGACGGAGACCGTGGGCGCGGACCCCGACCACGTCATCGGCAGCCCGGTGCCGGGAACGACCTTCATCGACGGCCCCTTCGACCCCACCTATGCCCGGGCTCTGCTGCGGCTCATCTCGGCCGGGGGCACCGCTCACGGGCCGCAGACCACGGCGATCGGGCGGGCCGCGGGCTCAGGCGGAGCTCCGTCCGGTGCGACGTCGCGCGTGATCACCGGCGAGCAGTCGAACACCTCGCTCATCTTCGAGGGCGACGGCGCTCCGGTGATCTGCAAGGTCTACCGGCAGTTGCACGCGGGACTCAATCCCGACATCGAGCTGCAGGAAGCGCTGGCCGGGGCGGGATCGCCGCATGTGCCGCGCCCCGTCGGCTCGATCGAGGGGACGTGGCCCGACCTCGCCACCGCGCACGGCACCGTGCACGGGTCCCTCGCCTCCGCGCAGGAGTTCCTGCCGGGGGTCGAGGACGCGTGGCGCGTCGCGCTGCAGGCAGCCGCCAAAGGCGACGACTTCCAGGACGCGGCGCGCGCCCTCGGCACCGCGACGGCCGAGGTGCATGTCGCCCTCGCGGAGTGCTTCCCGACCCGCACCGCGACGGACGCCGACCGTGAGGCGACGGCGGCCACGTGGGAGCGAAGGTTCGCGATCGCCATGGCCGAGGTTCCCGAGATCGCCGGTCGGCGGGGTGCCGCGGCGGCGGTGTACCGTCGCGCGCTCGAGGTGCCCTGGCCGCCGCTGCAGCGCATCCACGGCGACTTCCACCTCGGGCAGGTGCTGCACTCCCCCGACCGCGGCTGGATCATGGTCGACTTCGAGGGCGAGCCGCTGCGCCCGATGGCCGAGCGCACGCAGCCCGATCTCGCACTGCGGGATGTGGCGGGAATGCTCCGCTCGTTCGACTACGTCGCGGGTTCGCTGCGCCTGGACGACCCGGATCGCTCCGCCGACGCGGTGCGCGCGTGGGCGCGCGATGCCCGCGGGGCGTTCGTCGACGGATACGCCGCGTCGGCGGGCGGGCTCGACCCCCGGCATCCGCTCCTCGCCGCGCTCGAACTCGACAAAGCGGTGTACGAGGCGATCTACGAGGCCCGCAACCGGCCGACGTGGGTTGCGATCCCGCTGCGCGCGATCGCGCGCCTGGTCGAGCGTCCTACCCCGGTGGCCTGACGCCGCCGGAGGATCGCCCGGGCTCAGCCCTCGTCGTCGAGTTCCGCTTCGTCTTCGGGCTCGTCGTCCTCGGCGTCGGCGACCGACCGCGCGTACCAGGAGTCCCAGTCGTCCATGAGGCGCTGCACGGCGCCGTGGAACCGTGCCGTCGCCGCCCCCGGAGCGGTGTCGCCGAAGTAGCGGGTCACCCATTCCTCCAGGCGCGCGACGGCATCGGGGTCGCCGAGCACGCGTTCGGTCTGGGCGACGATGTCGGGCGCGGCGGCGGCGTCGAGCCACTCGCAGGCCGACAGGTAGCCGTGCGTGTCGATCGCGGCGGCGGGGTCGGCCGGTCGCGTGATCATGAGCGGCTTGTCGGCCGCGAGCCGGTCGTAGACCATCGCCGAGATGTCGACGATCGCGACGTCCGCCGCGGCCAGCTGCCAGCCGAGCTCGGGCCCGTCGTCGAAGACGTGCCGGGCAGAGGGATCCGAGGCGTTCGCCGCGTTCAAGGCCGCGATGATGCGCTTGTTCGCCGCCCCGTACTCGTGGTTCACGACTCCCGAACGCGGGTGGGGCCGGTAGATGACGCGATGGCGCCCCGTGGCCACGAGCGCGGTCACGAGCGCTTCGCCATGCGTGGCGATCGAGCCGTAGTGGGCGGACGGCCGGTCCCCCTCCCACGTGGGCGCGTAGAGCACCACCGTGCGCTCGTCAGGCGTGTAAGGCAGGGTGCCCGAGTAGTGGTCGGCCTGCGGGCGCCCGATCTGGATCGTTCGGCGCTCGATGTCGTAGTCCCACAGCACCCGCGAGAGCCGCTCGCGCGCGGCGTCGCCCGCGATCATCGCGTAGTCGTACGCCTTGTACTGATTCGTGGTCATGTACATCTTGTCGGACTCGCCGTGGTTGATGAACACGTGCCAGCGCCGGCCGTAGCGGAACATCTGGAAGTTGCGCGTGTTCTGGTTCACGTACAGGACGACGCGGATGTCCTGCTTGGCGATGAAGCGCTCGAGATCGCGCACGGTCGGGACGAACGCCACCGGGAGCGCGCCGTCTGCCAGCAGCGCCTCGGCGCCGGTGGCGGCCCTGCTCAGCACCACCACGGGCCAGGTCTTGGCGAGTTCGGCGAGCGGCTTGTACCACTGCCGCATCTGGTACATGTTGACCGCGCCGTCGGCGAAGTAGACGGCGACCCGGTACTGGAACGGCGGGTGCGGCGGCCGCGCAGCGAGGGTGCGCCGCACGTCGATCACGGCCGAACGATTTCGCACCGCCTTGCGGACGAGAGCGACCGCCTTCTTTCCATCCGAGACCAGACCCACGCTTCCAGCCTACCCAGGGCTCTCGTGACATGATCGACGCGTGCATGTCGAGCAACACGGGCGCAGGGACGCTCCAGTCCCTCCGCCGGGTTCCGGCGTGAGCTTCGTGATGCCGGTGCTCAACGAGCGCGATTACCTCGGCCGCGCGGTCGAGACGGTGCTCGCGCAGGACGTCCCCGGCCCGACCGAGCTGATCCTCGCCCTCGGCCCCTCGACGGACGGCACGAACGCGCTGGCGGCCGAACTCGCCGCCGGTGACGACCGCATCGTGCTGGTCGAGAACCCGGGCGCCGACATCCCCATCGGCCTCAACCTGGCGATCCGCGCCGCGCGGCACCCCACGGTCGTGCGTGTGGACGCGCACTCCGAACTCGATCCGACGTACGCGCGACGCGCGCTGGCGACCCTCGACCGTGTGCGCGCGGCGAACGTGGGCGGCGTGATGCGCGCCGACGGCCGCACACCGTTCCAGCGGGCCGTCGCGCGCGCCTACAACTCCCCCATCGGCCTCGGCGGCGGCGCGTACCACGGCGGCACGCAGGAGGGCGAGGCCGAGTCCGCCTACCTCGGCGTCATGCGCCGCGAGGTGCTCGGAGAGGTCGGGCTGTTCGACGAGAGCATCCGGCGCGGCGAGGACTGGGAGCTGAATCTGCGCATCCGCCGCGCCGGCTACCGCGTCTGGTTCGATCCCTCACTCGCCGTGACGTACTGGCCGCGTGAGAGCTGGGCGCGCCTGGTCCGTCAGTTCTCGGCGACGGGGCGATGGCGGGGAGAGCTCGTCCGGCGATTCGGGCGCGGCAACTCGCTGAGGTTCTTCGCGCCGCCGGCGCTCGTGCTGACGATCCTGCTGGGGATCATCGTCGGCGTGCTCCAGCTCACCGGTCTGCTGCAGGGATGGTGGTCGGTGGCGGCATCCGTCGTCTACCTCCCCGTGCTCGCGTACGCCGTCCTCATCGCCGCCGTCGCTCTCGGCCGAGGTGGCGGGCACGGGTGGCGCGACAAGCTGTGGACAGCAGCGGTGCTGCCGTCCATGCACCTCGCGTGGGGCTGGGGTTTCCTGCTCGGAGTGATCGGCGGCGCACACGACACCGTCGACACCTCCCGCCTCGGAAGCCGCAACACGCCGCTGCCGTGACGTGCACCGCGCAACCCGCCGTCAGGCGTCGATGAAGCCCTGGTCCAGGATGCGTGCCACGACCCGCTCGGCGGCGTGGCCGTCATCGCGGGCGTTGAACTTGTCGCGCCACTGCGTGTAGCGGGACGCATACTTCGCGGTGTCGCCCGCGGCGAGCGCGGCCACGAGCTCGTCCTGCGTGCGCACCATCGGGCCCGGCGCGTGCGCGGCGAGGTCGAAGTAGAACCCGCGCAGCTCGCCGCGGTAGTGCTCCATGTCGGGGACGAGGAAGTACATCGGCTTCCCGGTCACCGAGTAGTCGAACATCACGGACGAGTAGTCGGTGATGAGCGCATCGGCGACGAGCAGCAGCAGCGAGGTGTCGGGGAAGCCTGTGACGTCGATCACCCGTGGGCCTTCCGCGTCACGTCCCGGCAGCAGCGTGCGCGAGTGCCCGCGCACGAGCACCACCGCGTCGGTGGCCGCGGCGAGCGAGACCGGGTCGATGAAGTCCACGATCTGGTCGCGGTCGTCACGCCACGTCGGCGCGTACAGCAGAACGCGCTCGCCGGGGCGGATGCCGAGGGCCTCGCGCGTCGCGGTGCCGTCGCCCGTGGTCAGGACATCGTTGCGCGGATACCCCTCGACCCAGACCGGACGCGTGAGGAACGCGTACGCCTTGCCGAGGATGCGCGCGGCATAGGGATTCTGCGCCAACAGGATGTTCCATCGCCGCGACTCGCGCACGACCGCCGCCGTCCGGCGCGGGTCGAACCCGGGCCGGTGCAGCGCGAGGCGCTTGAGCGGAGTGCCGTGCCAGGTCTGCAGCACGATCTGCCCCTTGCGCCGCGAGAACCGGCGGCGCAGCCAGTCGTTGACCACGAGCAGTCGGGCGGCGCCACGGGCGCGCCACCACTCCGGGCTCCCCTCGACCACCGGGATCGCGCCGTCCGGCACGGCGACCGACAGGTCGACGACGCTCCAGTAGCGGGTCACGCCCGGCGCGCGGCGCGCGACCTCCCGGTCGATCGCCAGCGGGTTGCAGCTGGCGTTGCGGCCGTAGAAGCTCTCGAAGAACACGGCGTTCTCGAAACCTGTGGCGGGTCGGGTCGCATAGCGGCGTTCGAGGGCGTCCTGCCCTTCGCCGGAGTCGTACGCGGGGTCGATCGGGGGCCCGACGCGCAAGGTCCATCCCTCGAGGCTCGCTCGGAGGGTTCCGAGCTGCGTGAGCGGGAGCGCTTCGGGGGGACGGATGCCGCGATCCGCGGCATCCTCGATCCGCACCTCGTACGCGCCCGCGGGCAGTGGCAGCTCAGGCCCGCCCCAGCGCGCGGCGCGCAGCGGCAGCGTCGCCGTCCACGTCTTGCCGCGTCCGGTGAGGCGCGCGGTGACGCGGGCACGGGCGCCGACGATCTCGACGGATTCCGGCCGCTCCCCCTCGCCCGAGAGCACGAGAGCCGGGCTCCCCTCCGTCGTGAAGCGCGCGTCGGTCATCCGGTTCCTTCCCTCGGGTCGTCGTGCACCGTTCCGGCCAGAATCGCACGGTACACCCTCTCGGCATTGCGCCCGTCGCGGAACGCGTGCACCCGCGCATCCAGCGCGATCGCCCGATCGACGCGGCGTGCACGCTCGGCATCGTCTCCGAGCACCGCGTCCAGCTGGGTCGCCGCCTGCGTCCAGTCGATCGCCCAGTCCGCGCCCGCCACGTCGGCGTATGTGCCGTAGAAGCCGCGCCTTCGTGCGTACTCCTCGACGTCGGGGGCGAGGAACAGCGTCGGCAGCGGCACGAGCGACGCGTCGAACGCGAGCGACGAGTAGTCGGTGACGAGGGCGTCGAGGCCGGGCAGCAGCGGGGTCACGTCCGCGACCAGGTCACTGCCGAGCAGGTGCACGCGGTCGGTCGGGAACGGCGGGGTGTAGTCGCCGGCGCCGAGCGGGTGCGACCGGACGAGGAGCGTCGCGTCGTGATGCCTCAGCACATCGACGATCTGCGACCATTCCTGCGTGGTCGGCACCGCCGGGTCGACCGCGCCGTCGCGCCACGTCGGCGCGTAGAGCACGAAGCGGGTCGAGAGGCCCCCGCGGGGCACGGCGCGCCCGATGGCGGCGCGGGCCTGCACGCGGCGATCCTCGGCGCTGCCGCGGGAGAGCACGTCGACGCGAGGCTCGCCGGTCACCGGCACGCTCGCATCGGGCAATGCGAAGGCGGATTCGAGACGGCCGCGGACGAGATGCGAGGCGGCTGGAATCACACGGATGCGGCGCGCGGCGCCGCGGTACATCGATCTCAGCAGCCCGCGCACGGCTCCGGCAGCCGGCGTCGCAGCGACGACGCCGGGCACCCTCAGCGTCTCGGGCGAATCGACCCCGATCCGCTTGAGCGGGATGCCGTGCCACAGCTGCACGACGAACGCACCCGACACCGCGTAGCGGTTGACGTCCCCGAATCCGTGCGTGACGACGACCACTCGGGCGCGCGCGGTGCGCCACAGCCCGCGCAGGGAATGCTTCGGAACGGTGCGGATGCCGCAGGCCGCAGCATCCGCCGCCTCCTTCGCCGAGCCGACCAGCCAGACAGGGCTGCGTCCGTCGGCGGCCGCCACCTCCCAGAGCGCCAGCGCGCCGTCACCGATGCCGACCGCACAGCCGATCACCCACTCGTCGCGCGAGCGGGGCACCAGGAGGGTGAGGAGGCGTCCGGCGGCATAGAGCGGGATGGTCGCGAGCTTTCGGGCGTTCCCCGCGCCGAACGAGAAGGACGCCATCCCGCGAGCCTACCTGCTCGCGCAATGGCGTCCCTGGGGGTGTGGACGGGCGTGCGGACTACTGCTGGAGCGATCCCAGCGTGACCTGGACGGTCTGCGTCTTGCCGTCGCGGACGTACGTCACTTCGGCGTCGCTGCCGGCCGCGGCCGCGCGCACCTGCGCCGTGAGGTCGGTCGCGTCGGTGACGGGGACGCCGTTGAAAGCAGTGACGATGTCGCCCTTCTGCAGGCCGGCGGCGGCAGCCGCGCCGCCGTCGGTGACGGCATCGATGTAGGCGCCGGTGATGGTGGAGCCTTCGACGGATGCCGCGGCCTTCACGTTCGCGCCGAGCAGACCGTGGGTCGCCTCGCCGCTGTCGATGATCTCGCCGGTGATGCGCTTGACGATGTCGGACGGGATCGAGAAGCCGACGCCGATCGAGCCCGAGCCGTCGGACGACGAGCCGCCAGCGGTCGCGATCGCCACGTTGATCCCGATCAGCTTGCCGTCGGAGTCGACCAGCGCGCCGCCCGAGTTGCCGGGGTTGATGGCGGCGTCGGTCTGGATGACGGAGATCGAGATGCTCTCGGTCGCCGTCGACTGCTGGTCGCCCTGACCGAAGTCGAAGCGGAACGGGCCTTCCTGGCTGTTCTGGTCCTGCTGGTCCTGGCTGTCGCCGCCCGAGTCGGGCGCCGCCGACGACGCGATCGAGATCGAGCGGTTGAGCGCGCTCACGATGCCTTCCGTCACCGAGTTCGCGAGCCCCAGCGGCGCCCCGACCGCGACGGTCGTGTCGCCGACGTTGAGCTTGCTCGAGTCGGCGATCTCGATCGGGGTGAGGTCCTCGGCGTCCTTCAGCTTGATGACGGCCAGGTCGTACGTCGGGTCGGTGCCGACGACCTCTGCGTCGTAGACGCGGCCATCGGACGTGGTCACGCGGATGGTCGCGTCACCGGTCGCGCCGTCGAGGGTCACGACGTGCGTGTTGGTGACGACGTAGCCGTCCTTCGTGAGCACGACGCCCGAACCGGTGCCGGCTGCCGACGAGCCGGTCGCCTCGATCGTGACGACGCTCGGCACGACCTTCGCGGCGATCGCGGTGGTCTGGTTGACCGAGTCGGTGTCGTTGACGGTGACCGTCGACGGTCCCGCGGCGGGCGATGCGCTCACCGGGGCGAACCAGGTGACGCCGGCGTACGCGCCACCGAGGCCCGCAGCGCCGCCGACGATGGCGGCCGCGACGATGAGGCCGACGACCTTGCCCGCTCCGGACGACTTCTTGGGGGCCTTGGTCGCCGTCGGCACCGCGCCGGTCGAGCCGGCGATCGGCAGCGTCTGCTGGGCGTCCGCAGCGGGCACGCCGAACGCGGCACCGGGGGCGCCGGGCGTCGGCTGGCCCGCGTAGGAGTGGGGGTAGGGTGCGGGCTGGCCGGCGTAACCCTGCGGACGGGCGTACGCGTGCGCCCCTGCCGGATAACCGGCGGGCGGCACGGGCTGGGTCGGCGCGGTGGGCTGCACGTGGGTCGCGGGCTGCGCGGCGGGTGCGCTCGGCGGGACCGGGGGCAGCGCGGCGGCGGGCGCGGCCGAGGCCACGGGCGGCGCAGGCTGGGCGGGCGCGGATGACTGCGCGGGCTCGACGGCTTCCGGCGCGGCCGCGGCGGGGGCCGGGGTCTCGGGCTGGGCGGGCGTCTGCGCGGCGGCCTCCGCGGCCGACTGCGAGGGGACGGCGGGGGTCTGGTCTTCCGGGCGATCGCCCTGGATGTCGCTCATGGTTGCTCCTTCTGCCAAGCACTCACCACTGTGCCCACCGATGCTGTGCGTTTCTTATGTCGCGAATGGGACTCGCCTATGCAACAGGGATGAGCCCGCCCGGTATTACGGTGAAGCGATGCGACAGATCTCCGGAGCATGGCGCCGCACGGCCGCGGGCGCCGGACTCGTCGGTTCCGACGGGTCGATCCACCCCACCATCTTCGCCGAGATGTCGGCCCTTGCGGCGCGTACCGGCGCGATCAACCTCGGGCAGGGCTTCCCCGACGAGGACGGCCCGGCCGAGGTGCTCGAGGCGGCACGTTCGGCGATCGCGAACGGCGTCAATCAGTACCCGCCGGGTCGCGGCATCCCTGATCTCCTCTCGGCCGTCGCCGAGCACCAGGAGCGGTTCTACGGACTGCGGCTGGATCCCGCCCGTGAGGTGCTCGTGACGGCCGGGGCGACCGAGGCGCTCGCCGCCACGCTCCTCGCCCTCATCGACGGTCCCGACGACGAGGTCGTGGTGTTCGAGCCCTACTACGACTCGTACGCCGCGGTCGTCGCTCTCGCCGGCGCTCGGCTCGTGACGGTGCCGCTGCGGTGGCCCGACTTCCAGCCCGACCTCGACGAACTGCGCGCCGCCGTGAGCGATCGCACCCGCGTCATCCTCGTGAACGATCCGCACAATCCCACCGGGGCTGTCTTCGGCGCCGCGGTGCGCGACGAGGTCGTGCGCCTCGCCGAGCACCACGACGCCGTCATCGTGACCGACGAGGTGTACGAGCACCTCGTCTTCGACGAGCCGCACGTGCCGATCGCCACGCTCCCCGGCGCCGGGGAGCGCACGCTGACGATCTCGTCGGGCGGCAAGACGTTCTCGACGACCGGCTGGAAGATCGGCTGGATCTCCGGCCCCGCCCCGCTCGTCGATGCGGTGCTCGCGGTCAAGCAGTTCCTCACGTACGTCAACGGCAGCCCGTTCCAGCCTGCGATGGCCACCGGACTCCGCCTGGGCGACGACTTCTTCCAAGGCATCGCCGGCACGCTGCGTGCGAAGCGCGACCTGCTCGGCGCGGGGCTGCGCGCCGCCGGATTCGACGTGTCGATGCCCGCCGGCTCCTATTTCACCGTCGTCGACGCCGCGCCGCTCGGAGCGACGGATGCCGCGGCCTTCTGCCGCGCTCTCCCCGAGCGCGCCGGGGTCGTGGCCATCCCGCTCACCGCGTTCGCGACGCCGGACCGGCTCGAGGAGTACGCCACGCTCGTGCGCTTCGCGGCGTGCAAACGCGTCGAGGTGCTCGAGGAAGCGGCCTCCCGCCTCGCCGCCCTCGGGTGAGCCTCGGGGTCAGCGCGGCCCGACGCCGAAGCGCCGGAGCGTCAGGGCGGGGTTGACCCGGCGCACACGCTCGATCGCGCCGACGTCGAGGTGGGCGACCGCCACGTCGGTCGACGTGCCGACCGCGGCCAGTTCGACGCCCTGCGGGTCGACGACGAGCGAGTTGCCTACTCCGAGGGGCGGCGGGTGGTCCGCGGCGGCGACGAACACGGTGTTCTCGATCGCGCGGGCGTGCAGCAGGGTGCGCCAGTGGTGCTCCTTGAGCGGACCGCGCACCCATTCCGCCGGCACGACGAACACGTCGGCCCCGGCGTCGACGAGCAGCCGTCCGACCTCGGGGAACCGGAGGTCGTAGCAGGTCATGAGGCCGAACCGGAGTCCGCCGAGCTCGAACGTCTGCGGTGCCTCCGGCTCCCCCGGCTCGACCCAGTCCGACTCCCGCTGGCCGAACGCGTCGTAGAGGTGCAGCTTCCGGTAGTGCGCGATCAGGCCCGTCGCATCGACGGCGACCGCGGTGTTGCGCACGCGCTCGCCGTCGCTGCCGCGCTCCAGCAGTCCCGCGACGATCGTCAGGTCGTGCTGCGCCGCAAGTCGCGTGAGCGCCTGCACGAACAGGCCGTCCAGCGCCTGGGCGTTCGCGGCGAGGGACTCGTCGAACGGGTCGACGAAGTAGCTCGAGTACTCGGGGAAGACCACGACGCGCGCTCCGCGGGCGGATGCCGTCGCCACGAGCTGCGCGATGGATTCGAGGTTCACCGCGGCATCGGCCGTCGGTGCGAACTGCGCCACCCCGATGGGGAGTGTCTCGGTCATCGTCGTACTCCGTTCGTCCGGCGGCGCGCGCGGAGGATCGCGGGCACGACCAGCCACATCGCGAAGACCAGCAGCCCGAGCGGGATGAGGGCCCACCAGAACGCCGACCCACCCAGCACGACATCGAACACGAAGGCCACGACACCGACGAGGAGCACGGCGACGGTCCCGAGCGCCGTGACGAGGGCGAGGTGTCCGTACCGCACGACTTCGGCCTTGGCACGCTGCTGGAACAGGGCCCGGTGGAGGGCCACCGGTGCGAGGGCGACGATCGAGCTGAGCGCTGACAGCACGACGAGCCCCAGATAGAACGACCTCTGGGAATCGGTGAGGTCGCCGAAGGCCGGCTGGAAGGCCAGCGCGAGCAGGAAGCCGGTCAGGATCTGCGTGCCCGTCTGCAGGACGCGCACCTCCTGCAGCACCTCGCTCCAGTTGCGGTCCGCACGCTCCTCCGGCGTCTCGTCGCGGCCTTCGACGCGGCCGCCTGCAGCGTCGGTGTCGCGCTCGGTGGACATGGGTTCATCCTTGCCCGCCGCCCGCGGTCGGGGCAAGCCGACCACCCCTGTGTCACGACCACCCCAAACCCCGTGCTAGGCTATTCCTTGTGCCGCGGGGTGGAGCAGCTCGGTAGCTCGCTGGGCTCATAACCCAGAGGTCGCAGGTTCAAATCCTGTCCCCGCAACAGAAAACACAGAAGAGGGCGTCCCGACAGGGTCGCCCTCTTCTGTTGTTCCGCGAGCCGTCGCGTTCACTCCTCCGGGTCCATCGCGCCGCACAGGTCGTCCAAGAACCGCGCGATCACGGCGAGTTCCACCTCGTCGTAGTCCAACGCGACGGCCCGCATCGCCCGCAGCCTGTCGCCGAAGACCCGGAAGAACGCATTGCGCGCATCCTCGGTGAGCACCACCACGCGCCCGCGCCCGTCGCTGGGATGCGGTCGCCGCTGGACGTGGCCGGAATCGACGAGTCGATCGAGCAGCTTGGTGGTCGATGCGGTCGAGATGCGAAGGTGTCGGGCGATGTCGCGCGGGCTGACCGAGCGGCCTTGCCGCTCGCGGATGATGAGCAGCCGAAGAGCGGCGACATCGGACGCGTTCATGTCCATGTCGCCCTTCATGCCGCTGTGCATGCGCTCCATGGCGTCACTGACGGCACGGATGGACGTGAGCACACGCATCACCGCATGCTCATGCTCGGTCTGTGGCAGCCAGCGTTCCGACATCGTGGACGTTCCCTCCGACCCGTTGTAGCATCGCACAAGAGGTATTGCTAGCTTAGCTAGCAATCTGAGAGGAATGATGGGATGCCCGACACCGACCACGTCGTCCTGCTCGACGATGACGGCCGAGCCATCGGCACGGCCCCGAAATCCAGCGTGCACGGCCCCGATACCGCCCTGCACCTCGCGTTCTCCTGCCACGTCGTCAACAGCGACGGCCAGGTTCTCATCACCCGGCGGGCCCTCACGAAGCGCACCTGGCCCGGGGTCTGGACCAACTCGTTCTGCGGGCATCCCCGTCCTGCCGAACCGGTGCTCTCGGCGGTGCGTCGCCACGCGGACTTCGAACTCGGGCTCACCCTCACCGACCTCCGCGTCGCGCTCCCGCTTTTCCGGTACCGCGCCACCGACGCCAACGGCATCGTCGAGCACGAGGTGTGCCCGGTGTACACCGCCTATACCGACGACGAGCCCGTGCTCAACCCGCTCGAGGTCGTCGACGCGCGGTGGGTCGAGCCCGAAGCGCTCGCCGTCTCGCTCGAGGCGACACCGTGGGCGTTCAGCCCGTGGCTCGTGCTCCAGGCCCAGCAGCTCCACCTGTTCGAGACGTCATCGCGCGAGAGACGCGCGTCATGATCCCCGCGGCGTCCGACCCCGACCTTCGGATCGCGATCGACGGCGCGCTCGCGCGCATCCGCGAGCGCGCGTCGGAGCTGGGCCCCGCGTTCGGCGTCCTGGGCGACGCGATCACCCGCGCGGCCCAGGGCGGAAAACGACTGCGTCCCGCCCTGGTCACGGCATCCTTCGACGCGTTCCGCGCCGACGACGCCGACACGTCCGCCGTCCTCTCCGTCGCCGCGGCCTTCGAACTGCTGCACACGGCGTTCGTCGTGCACGACGACGTGATCGACCACGACACGATGCGGCGCGGGGTGCCCAACATCGGCGGCGAGTTCCGGCGGCGGGCACAGGACGACGGCGCCGACCCCGACGGGGCGGCCCTGGTGGGCGACGCCGCCGCCATCCTGGCCGGCGACATCCTCCTCCACGAGGCCTTCCGCCTGATCGCGATGGCCCACACCGACGACGCGACGAGAGATCGGCTCCTGACCCTGCTCGACGACGCCGTCCTGATCTCGGCGGCGGGCGAACTCGCCGACGTCGAGAACAGCGTCGCGGCGCGGCATCCGTCGCGCCTCTCGACCCTCGATACGGCGTTCAACAAGACCGCGGTGTACACATTCCGCGCGCCGCTGCAGGCGGGCGCGCTGCTCGGGGGCGCCGACGGCGACGCGCTGCGCGTGCTCGGTGAGGCAGGCGGACGCCTCGGGCTCGCCTTCCAGCTCGTCGACGATCTGATCGGCGCGTTCGGGACCACGGCGCAGACGGGGCGTGACACCGGACCCGACCTCCGCGAGAACAAGCGCACCCCGCTCGTTGCGCTGGCGCGGGAGTCCGGCGCCGCGCCGCGCGTCGACGAAGCGCTCGCGCTCGCGCGTACCGGCCCTGTCGCGGTGCGCGAGGCGCAGGCGGTGCTGGAGGAGACCGGAGCACGCCAGCGCCTGGTGCAGCTCGTCGAGGAGACGCTGACCGCGGTGCGGGCGGCGTCGCACGATCCCGCACTCCCCGACCGGGCCGGCGCACTCCTGCGCACCCTCGCCGACGGCATCGAAAGACGGATCCCATGAGCACCGTGCGCACCGCGACCCCCACGGGTCTCGCCCTCTACAACCAGGCGGCGGCGGATGCCGCGGCAACCGTGATCGCGCGGTACTCGACGTCGTTCGGGCTCGCGTGCAGGCTGCTCGGTCCGCGACCGCGACCGCACGTGCGCAACGTCTACGCGCTGGTGCGCGTCGCCGACGAGATCGTCGACGGCCCCGCCGAAGAGGCCGGGCTGCCTCCGGAGGTCGCGGGCGAGATCCTCGACGAGCTCGAGCAGGAGGCACTGTCGGCGATCGAGCGCGGCTTCAGTTCGAACCTCGTCGTCCACGCGTTCGCCCGCACGGCACGCGAGTGCGGCATCGGGGAGGATCTCGTGCGCCCCTTCTTCGCGTCCATGCGCACCGACCTCGGCACGCGCAGCCACGATGCCGCCTCGCACGACGCCTACGTGTACGGCTCGGCGGAAGTCGTGGGACTGATGTGCCTGCAGGTCTTCGTCAACGCCGGGGCGCAGCATCCGGTCGCCCCCTCTCCTCAGCTCGTCGATGGAGCCCGGCGCCTCGGTGCGGCCTTCCAGGACGTGAACTTCCTCCGCGACCTCCACCACGACGAAGCCGTGCTCGGCCGCGACTACCTCGGTCTGTCCTCTGCCGACGGGGAGCGTGCTGCAGTGCTCGACCGCATCGACCGCGACCTGGCCGTCGCGGCGAGCGCCATCCCGGCGCTTCCCGCCGACTGCCGCCGCGCGGTGACCGCCGCGCACGACCTCTTCGCCGAGCTCGCCGTGCGCCTGCGCGCGTGCGACGGATCCGAGGAGCGGGTGCGCGTGCCCGACGCCGTGAAGGCGCGTCTCGCGGCCCGCGCGCTGCTCGGCTTCGCACCACGGGAGGTGCGCGCATGACTCTCATCGACGGACCGCGGCGCGCGGTCGTCATCGGCGGCGGGGTCGGCGGGCTCGCCGCGGCCGCACTGCTGGGCAGCGAAGGGTGGGACACGACGCTGTTCGAGGCGCGCGATGAGATCGGGGGCCGCGCAGGTTCCTGGGAGCGCGACGGGTTCCGCTTCGACACGGGCCCGAGCTGGTATCTCATGCCCGAAGTGTTCGAGCACTTCTTCCGGCTGCTCGGGACGACGGCGGAGCGCGAGCTCGATCTCGTCCCGCTCGACCCGGCGTATCGCGTGTACTCGGACCCCTCGACCGGTCTCGCCCCGCTCGACGTGCGCTCCGGCCGCGCCGAGGCCACCGCCCTCTTCGAGAGCGTGGAGGCCGGCGCGGGCGCTCGCCTCGACGCCTACCTCGACTCCGCCGCCGACGCGTACGACCTCGCGGTCTCGCGCTTCCTCTACGACACGTACGAGACGACCGCGGGCCTTCGAGACCCGGCAGTGCTGAGACGGGTGCCGCGGCTCGCGTCCCTGTTGACGCGCAGCCTCGCCAGCCATGTCGAGCGTCGGTTCACCGATCCGCGGCTGCGTCAGATCCTCGAGTACCCTGCGGTCTTCCTCGGGGGATCCCCCTACGGCGTGCCGAGCCTCTATCACCTCATGAGCCACCTCGATCTCGGCGATCGCGTGCTCTACCCGCGCGGTGGATTCACCGAGCTCGTGAGCGCGATCGCGCGCCTGGCCGAAGCATCCGGAGTCGCGATCGAGACCGGTGCGCGAGTCACCGCGATCACCACCGAGGCAGGCGTCGCGACGGGCGTCGAGCTCGTCGGCGGACACCGGGTGCCCGCCGATCTCGTCGTGTCGGGCGCCGATCTGCACCACACCGAGACCCGTCTGCTCCCTCGCGCCGAACAGACGTATCCCGAGGAGTGGTGGCGTTCGCGCACGCCGAGCCCCGGCGCGCTGCTGGTGATGCTCGGCGTCGAGGGGCGACTGCCTCAGCTCGCCCATCACACGCTGCTGTTCGCCCGCGAGTGGCGCGCGAACTTCACCGACATCTTCGGCGCCCGCCCGCGCATCCCTGCCCCCGCGTCGCTCTACATCTGCCGTCCCAGCGCCACGGACCCCAGCGTGGCGCCGCCGGAGCACGAGAATCTCTTCGTGCTCGTCCCCGTGCCCGCAGACCCCCAGCTGGGGCACGGGGGCATCGACGGCGGCGGAGACGCTTCGATCGAGGCCGCTGCCGACGAGGTGATCGCGCAGATCGCCGAGTGGTGCGGCATCCCCGACCTGGCGGGACGCATCGTGGTGCGCCGCACGGTCGCGCCCGGCGACTTCGCCGACGACTTCGGCGCCTGGCGCGGCAACGCGCTCGGTCTCGCCCACACGCTCGGGCAGAGCGCGGTGTTCCGCCCACGCAACGCCTCGCGCAGGATCGAGGGCCTGTCGTACGTCGGCGCCTCCACCCTGCCCGGCATCGGCCTGCCGATGTGCCTCATCTCGGCCGAGCTCGTCGTCAAGCGTCTGCGAGGGGATCGCTCCCCCGGTCCCGTCGCTGAGCCGGCGAGGGTGTGAAGGTGCCGGGGATCTACCTCATCGCGATCCTCGCCTCCGCCGCAGGCGTGCTGCTGATCGACCGGCGCTGGCGCCTCGCGGCATGGCAGGCGCCCGCACGCACAGCCCTCGCGGTGGGCATCGGCACGGCGTTCTTCCTCGCGTGGGACGCCGTGGGCATCGCCACGGGTGTCTTCGTCAAGGGCGACAGCGCCCTGTTGCTGGGCGTCGACCTCGCCCCCCACCTCCCCCTCGAAGAACCCGTGTTCCTCGCATTCCTGAGCTACCTGGCGCTCGTCGCGTGGTCCGGCGCCGTGCGCCTGACGGAACGACGACGAGCGGATGCTGCGTCCCCGCGCTCGGAGGCGAGCCGATGACCTACTCCCTCATCGTCGTCCCGTTCGTCGTCATCACCGTGATCGTGGCGCTGCTGACGGCCCGCCGCCCGGCGTTCGGGCGCAGGATGACAGCATCCGTCATCGCCGCCGGCGTGCTGGTGGTGCTCACCGCCGTGTTCGACAACGTCATGATCGCCGCGGGACTCTTCACGTACCCCGAGACGCTGATCTCCGGAGTGCGCATCGGTCTCGCCCCCATCGAGGACTTCGCGTACCCCGTGTGCGCGGCATTCCTCGTACCTGCGGTCTTCACGCTGCTGGAGCCGACGCGCTCGCATCGTGAGGAGACGGCCTCGTGACCACCGACGCGCCCCTGCGCGCCAACACCGTCGCCCGGCAGCTGCTCATCGCCTCGCGGCCGGTGAGCTGGATCAACACCGCGTATCCGTTCGCCGCCGCCTACGTCCTGACCACGCGCGAGGTGGACCTCACCCTCGTGGTCGGCACGCTGTTCTTCCTCGTGCCGTACAACCTCGCGATGTACGGCATCAACGACGTGTTCGACTACGAGTCGGACCTCCGCAACCCTCGCAAGGGCGGCGCCCACGGCGCCGTGCTCGATCGGCGGATGCACCGCGTGACCCTGTGGGCCTCCGCACTGCTGTGCCTGCCGTTCGTCGCCTATCTTGCGGTGGTCGGCTCCGCGGTCTCGTGGGTCGTCCTCGCCGCGAGCCTGTTCTTCGTCGTGTTCTACAGCGCGCCACCGCTGCGGTTGAAGGAGCGGCCGTTCCTCGACTCCGTGACCAGCAGCATCCACTTCTTCTCCCCCGCCGTGTACGGAATCGTCCTGGCCGGAGCGACGTGGACGCCCGCCCTCGTCGCCCTCATCGTCGCGTTCGCGCTGTGGGGCATCGCCTCCCACGCGTTCGGAGCGGTGCAGGACGTCGTCGCCGACCGCGAAGCGGGCATCGCATCGATCGCCACGGCACGTGGCGCGCGCTGGACGGTGCGCTTCTCCCTCGCCTGCTACGCCGCGGCGGGGGTCGCGATGCTCGCGACGACCTGGCCGGGGCCGCTCGCGGCAGTGCTCGTCGTGCCCTACCTCGTGACGGTCTGGCCCTACCGCTCGATCGCCGACGCCGACGCCGCGGCCGCGACCTCCGGATGGCGGCGGTTCCTGTGGCTCAACCAGTTCTCGGGCTTCGCGGTCACGCTGCTGCTCATCTGGTACGCGATCCTCACGGCATAGCTCTCGGAAACGCCGAAGGCCGGCCCCCTCGGGGACCGGCCTTCGCGCGTGCGGGGGTTACGGCTGCTCGCCGAGCTGGATGAGCTTCTCGACCGCCGCGGTGAGACGCTCGTCGGCCGCGCCGTACGCCGCCCAGTCGCCCTTCTCGAGCGCCGCCTGGCGATCGAGCATCGCCTGCTGCGCGTCCTGCAGCGCCGCCTGGTACTCGTCGGTGGGCGCGGTCGGGGTCGTCGGCTCGGTCGGAGTCGGCTCAGGAGTCGGCGCCGGCGTGGCACCCGGGGTCGGCTGCACGTCGGTGTCGCCCGCGTCGGCACCCGAGTCGCCGCCGAACAGAGTGTCGAGGGCCTCATTCAGTGTGTCTTCGAAGGCGATCTTGTCGCCGAACGAGACCAGCACCTTCTGGAGCTTCGGCAGCTTCGTGCCCGTCGACGACTGCACGAACACAGGCTGGACGTACAGCAGGCCGCCGCCGACCGGCAGGGTGAGCAGGTTGCCGTTGAGCACCTCGGACTGCCCCTGTTTCAGCAGGTTGATCTGCGCCGAGATCTGCGGATCCGAGTTGAACGTGTTCTGCACCTGGCCAGGACCGGGCACCGTCGTCTCGGCGTCGATCACCAGCATCCGGAGTTTTCCGTAGTCCTCGCTCTTGACGCCCGCTTCACTTCCGGCGTTCGAGTCCACCGCGAGGTAGCCCATCAGGACGTTTCTGGTGTTGCCTGCCGTCGCCGCCGGGATGAATGACGTGAACATCGAGTACGTCGGCTCATCCTGGTCGGGCATCTGCATCGTCAGGTAGTACGGCGGCTGCAGCGCCGTCTCTTCCTGCGGGTCGTTCGGCGTCTGCCAGCGGTTGTCGCTCTGGTAGAACGAGCGCGCGTCGTCGACGTGATACACCCCGAGGATCGTGCGCTGCACCTTGAACAGGTCGGTCGGGTATCGCACGTGGCTGATCAGGTCGGCCGACATGTCGCTGATCGGCTTGATCGTCGACGGGTAGACCTTCTGCCACGACTCCAGCACCGGGTCGCTCTCGTCCCACGCGTACAGCGTGACCGAGCCGTCGTACGCGTCGACGGTGGCCTTGACCGAGTTGCGGATGTAGTTGATGTCGTCGAGAGCGAACCGCGGAGCCGGGTTGCTCGAATCCGAGATCGCCGACGTCAGGCTCACGGTCGACGAGTACGGGTAGTTGGCGCTCAGCGTGTAGCCGTCGATGATCCACACGATCCGCCCGTCGACGACACTCGGGTAGGCGTCGTTGTCGAGCGTCAGGTAGGGGGCGACCTTCTGGACGCGATCGCGCGGATTGCGGTCGTAGAGGATCTGCGAGTCCTCGTTGACGTAGTCGGAGAACAGGATCTGCTCGGCCTGGAACTTGAGCGCGTAGATGAGCCTGTTGAAGACGTTGCCGAGGCTCGGGCCGCCCTCGCCGTCGAACGTGGTCTTCGTCTCGCCGGAGCCGTCCTCACCCGAGGGGTAGTCGAGCTCGACCGGCTCCGCCCCGGCGGGTGCCCCGACGATGGAATACGTCGGCGAGTACTCGCCGAAGTACACCCGCGGCTGGAAGTCCTCCTGGTCGGAGAGGAACCCCGCAGCGGGGATGCCGCGCTCGAGGAACACGGGGTCGCCCTCATTCGTGCGGTCGTTGCCCTTCGCGGCGACGAGGCCGTAGCCGTGCGTGTAGACGACGGCGGAGTTCTGCCAGTCGGCGGCGTTGCCGAGCTGCGCGAGGTTCAGCTCACGCACCGAGACCACCGTGTCCTGCGAGACTCCGTCGATGTCGTACCGGTCGACGTCGAGCGGGTCGGCGAACTGGTAGTAGGACCGGTACTGCTCGAGCTGGCGCACGTTCGGCGAGATGATCGCGGGGTCCATGATGCGCACCTGGGCCGTGGTCGCCGCGTCGTCGCGCAGCTGGCCGGCCTCGACATCGGTCACGGCCGTGAAGTCCTGCTGGTCGAGGCTGGCGACGCCGTACGCCTCGTGGGTCATGTCGACGTTGCGCTGGTAGTAATCCTCTTCCAGGGCGAAGCGGTTCGGCTGCACCTGGAAGGTGTTGACGACCCATGGGTAGCCGACGCCGACGACGATCGCCGACACGACGAGCAGGGCGGTCGCGATGAGCGGGTAGCGCCAGCGGCCGATGATCGCGGTCACGAAGAACAGGATGGCGACGATGACGGCGGCGAAGGCGAGGATCGTCTGGCCGGGGATGATCGCGTTGACGCCCGTGTAGCCGGGACCGGTGATGCGGTCGCCGGGCTCGACGAGCGTCTTGTACCGGTCGAGCCACAGGCTCGCGCCCTGCACCAGCAGGTACAGGCCTGCGGTCACCGCGAGCTGGATGCGGGCAGACTTCGAGATCCGCAGCTCCCGCTGACCGATCCGCACCGAGCCGTAGAGGTACGAGACGAGCGCCGTGACGAGCAGGCAGATGAGCAGCACCGCCGAGGCGAAGCCGATGAGCGAGCTCCAGAACGGCATCGCGAACATGTAGAAGCCGGTGTCGAGCCCGAACTCGGGGTCGGTCGTCTTGGTGGCGACGCCGTTGAACCACAGCCACGTGGTCTCCCACTGCGCCGAGGCGGCGAAGCCGGCGAAGAAGCCGAAGAAGATCGGGATGCCCCACATCGCCAGCCGGCGCAGCGGCTCGACGACCTCCTGATAGCGGTCGAGCTGCGAGCTCAGCCGTGCGTAGACGGGGCGCAGCCGGTACGCGAGCTGGATGGAGAGCCACACCGGCACCGCCATCCCCAGGAAGCCGACCGCGAACATCACGACGCGCGCGACCCACTGGGTGAGCAGCACCTCCGAGAAACCGAGCTGGTCGTACCAGAGCCAGTCCGCGTAGAGGCTGGCGAAGATGAAGAAGGCCACCACGAGCGCGGCGATGATCGCCAGGCTGATGGCGATGACGCGTCGGGTGCGAGAGGGTGTGGCCGGAGTCGGCGCGGAGGTCGTGGTCACGTTCCCATCCTAGGCGCGCGATTCTCGGCGCCCGCCTTGTCCTCCCTGGGCGAACTCTAAGAAACTCGCAACGTTTCGGGCACGATCCGCACGCTCACTTGAGAGTGCAGGTCGGGAGCGCGTCGAGATCGCCGCCCGAGCTCACCGCGTCGAGCACGGCCAGCGCATCGTCCAGATCCTCGACCGAGAACACTCGCAGGTCGCCCGGGATGTGACCCACCACCTCGTCGCAGTTGGCCTCGGGAGCGAGGAACCACTCGGCGCCCGCATCCAGCGCGCCCCACATCTTCTGACGGATGCCTCCGATCGGCCCGACCTCGCCATCAGCGGTGATCGTGCCCGTGCCCGCGACCTGCTCCCCGCCGTTGAGCTCGCCCGGGGTGAGCGTGTCGATGATACCGAGCGCGAACATCATGCCGGCGCTGGGTCCGCCGACGTTGTTCAGCTGGATGGTGACGTCGATCGGGAAGTCGTAGTCCGTCGTGAGGTTGACCCCGAGGATCCAGGTCGTCTTCCCATCGTCGTCGGTGATCTCCTTCGGCGCGACCTCCACCGTCTGCTGCTCGCCGTCGCGCTCGATGAGGAGCTCGACCGGAGCGCCCTCCCCCTGGTTGATGACCGAGCGGAGGTTCGAGACATCCGCGAGCTCCTCGCCGTTCGCCTCGAGGATCAGGTCGCCCTGCTCGAGGATCCCCTCGGCCGCGGCGCCGTCGATGACCGAGTAGACCGACAGGGTCCCGCCGACGTCGTAGCCGAGCTCGGTCAGCGCGGCCGCCGTCGCCTCGTGCTGGGAGTCGACCATCATCTGCGCGCTCTCCTCGTTGCGCTGCTCGGTCGTCTGGTTCTCGGGGAAGATCGCGTCGATCGGCATGACGGCCCGGCTCGGGTCGAACCACGCCATGGCGAGCTCGAACCACGACGGCGTGTGCTCGCGGTTGCCCTGCACCTGCACGGTGAGGAGGTCGAGCGATCCGTCCGTCGGGTAGGTCTCGGCTCCCTCGACCGAGATCAGGGGCACCTCGTCGCCGTCGGCGTTCTGGGCCGTGCCGAGCGTGTTGTACACCGGACCCGGCCGCTGGATGACGTAGGAGGTCGGCAGGAACGTGATGACGAGGAGCACCACCATCGCGACGGCGAGCGACCATACGCCCGCCAGCGTGCGGCGGGACATCCGCGGCCGTGGGGCGGGCTCGATCGTCGTGTTCTCGTCGAACAGGGCCACGCGGGACCTCTCTTCCGTGCCTTGTCGGTGTTGCGCCTGGTCGTTCGCGACCGGCGTAAGGCGTTCGGGGTCCTTGCCGGGGAGTGCGACGGATGCTGCGACTAGCGTAGAACGCAACCTCATCGACCGGCTGAAAGGCGGCTGAAGTGGCAGACGACGTCACTGGCGGGGGCGACCCCAGCCCCGAGGACGACTTCCAGGAACTCATCCGCCAGCTGTTCGGCGGCGCCGCGGGCGACTTCGACCCCGAGCAGCTGTCGCGGCTGTCGGGGATGAGAATCGACCCCGCGATGATGCAGGCGGTCATGCGTCAGCTGCAGGGGGCGTTCGAGGGCGCCGATGAGACCGGCATCTCGTGGGACATGGCGAAGCGGCAGGCGCTGCACATCGCCAACCAGGAGGGCCTGGGTGTGACCGCGGGTCAGCGCACGGACCTCGACCAGGCGTTCTCGCTGGCGACGCTGTGGCTGAGCGAGGCGACCACGATCTCGGAGCTGTCGGCTCCCCCCGCGACGCTCACGCGTGGTGCCTGGGTCGAGGCGACGCTGCCCGTATGGCAGGAGCTCGCCGCTCCGGTGGCCACGAGCATCGCAGACGCACTCACGTCCGCGCTGAGCGAGCAGGCGCCCGAAGACATGCAGGGACTCGTGCAGGGCGCCGGGCGCCTCATGCGCACGGTGGGCGGCTCGCTCTTCGCGTCGCAGCTCGGTCAGGTGGTCGGCAACCTGTCCAAGGAGGTGGTGAGCGGCGGCGACGTCGGCATCCCGCTGATGCCCGACGGCCAGGCCGCGATCCTTCCCCAGAACTTCGCCGACTTCGGGCGCGACCTCGAGGTGCCCGAAGACCAGCTCGCGCTGTACGTCGCGACGCGCGAGCTCGCGCATGCCCGCCTCTTCCGCCACGCGCGCTGGCTGCGCCTGCACGTGATCTCGCAGGTCACCGACTTCGCGCGGGGCGTGCACGTCGACACCGACGCCCTCGAGGATCTCGCCACGCGCTTCGACCCGTCCGAGCCCGAGGAGCTCCGCCGCGCGATCGAGAGCGGTGCACTGCTGCCCGCCCGCTCCGAGGCCCAGGAGGCGGCTCTCGCCCGCCTGGAGAACCTCCTCGCGACGGTCGAAGGCTGGGTCGAAGTCGTCACCGAGGACGCCACCTCGCGACTCCCCTCGGCACAGCGCATCTCGGAGGCCGTTCGCCGCCGCCGCGCGGTCGGCGGTCCCGCCGAGCGTGCTCTGGGCTCGCTCGTCGGCCTCGAGATCCGGCCGCGCCGCATGCGCGAGGCCGCCGCGATGTGGCGCGCCGTGACGGCTGCGGTGGGCCCGGCCGCGCGCGACGCGCTGTGGGACTACCCCGATCTCATGCCGAGCGCTTCCGACATCGACGACCCCGCAGCACTCGTCGCCCGCCTGGAAGCCCGCGCCCGCGGCGAGGAGCCGGCGCGCGACGAGATGGACGACGCCCTGGCGCGCCTCCTCGCGGGCGAGGAGCCCGGAGGATCGGCCGCGGACGAGGCATCCGATTCCCCCTCCGAGTCCGACGGATCGGGCGAGGAGGGCGAGAGCGGCGCGCCCGACGACCACCGGCCCGTGTAGGCGGCGGGTCCGGGCCGGATCGCCGGTTCCTCCCCAGACGGCCGGAGCACCCCGAAGACACCTCGCGGCCTGTGGATATCCGCTGCGGACCCTGTCGGCGCGACAGGATCGGGCGCATGCTGCGACTCGACACCGCGTATCCCCCGGTGTGGCGGACCGACTCGACGATCCAGTTCGGCGCCGAGCCGGTCGCGGTCCTCGATGATCCGCTCCCGTGGCAGCAGCGTCTGCTCCGCGAACTGGAGCGCGGCATCCCCGACGGGGCCGCAGTCCCCTTCGCACAGGCGCTCGGAGCTCCGGACGCCCTCGCCGCGTCGCGGTTCCTCTCACGCATCCGCCGGGCACTCCTGACGGATCGGGCGACCAGACCCCGCGTCGCGATCCAGTGCGCCGAGGGCGTGCCCGACCGCCATCGCGACGCGATCGCCGCGGGCCTCGCCGCGGAGGGAGTCGACATCCACACGGCCCACCGCTTCGATGGCATCGGCAGCGCCGGCACGGATGCCGAAGCCGTCGTCTTCATCGTCCATCGCATCGTGGCGCCCGGTGCGGCCGCCGCGCTCATGGGCGCCGACGTCGATCACGTGCCGATCGCGCTCACCGGCTCGGGTGCGGAGGTCGGACCGTTCGTGGAGCCCGGCCGCAGCGCCTGTCTCGCCTGCGTCGCGGCTCACCGTCGCGACAGTGACCCCTCGTGGCCGGTGGTCGCGGCGCAGCTGCTCGGTCGTCCCGTCGAGAGTGAGCCTTCGGTGCTCTGGGAGGCGGGGATCGTGGCCGGACGCCTCATCGCGGAGCGCGCGCGGAACCCCTCGGCCGACCGGACCCGGTCGGTGATCCTGCGCGCCGGGTCGCTGCACCGGCACGTGCGGTCGCACCGCCCGCACGCAGAGTGCCGTTGCCGATCTCTCGCAGGAACCGCGACGGCTGCCGCTCCCGTACGCCTCGAGCCCATGACAGCGACAGCGTTCGCCCAGCCCGCGTGATGCCGACGTACGCGAGGCGCCGCTCCTCGTCGACGTGCTCGAACGTGGTGGCGTACGAGATCGGAAGGAGGCCCTCCGCGACGCCGATGAGGTGAACGTGCTCCCACTCCAGGCCTTTGGCCGCGTGCAGCGTCGCAAGGGTCACCGTCCGCATCGCGGGCTCGTCGTGCGCCTTGGCCCGGGCGGTGAGCTCGTCGGCGAACGCTCGGAGGGTGGTCCCCTCGGGCGCCTCCTGGGCGAGACGCAGCAGCGCAGCTCGTGCCTCCCAGGCGTCACGGAGGGCGCCGCCCGCCTCGGGCGGCTCGTCCGTGAGACCCCGCGAACGAAGGATGTCTCGCACCGTGTCGACGAACGCGCTCTCGATGGGTGCGACCGAGGCCGCACGCAGTTCCATGACCGCCTGCCGCACCTCGGGCATGTCGAAGAAGCGGCGGCCGCCGAGGACCGTCGTCGCGATCCCCGCGTCGGAGAGGGCGGCGACGAGCTCCGCGGACTGCGCATGCGCGCGGTACAGCACGGCGATGTGGCGCGGGTCCGCGCCGTCTGCGATCTGCGCCGCGATCCGCGCCGCCACCGCGCGCGCTTCGTCCCGGTCGTCGTCGAACGCGGTCACCGTCGGAACGGGGGCAGAGCCGGCTTCGGCGTCGCGATCGGCGGCCGCTGAGAGGTGCAGCGCGCCGGGACGCCCGCGCATCAGCTCGTTCGCGACCGCCAGGATCGGGGCATCCGATCGATAGTTCGTCTCGAGGCGCACGACGCGGGCACCCTCGTAGCGCGACGGGAAGTCGAGCAGGTACGCGGCGTCGGCGCCGGCGAACGAGTAGATGGTCTGGCTGGCGTCGCCGACGACGCAGAGGTCGCGGCGATCCCCCAGCCACAACTCGAGCAGGCGATTCTGGAGCGGCGAGACGTCCTGGAACTCGTCGACGGTGAAGTGGCGGTACTGCTCGCGAACGGCCTTGGCGACCTGCGGCTCGGCCTCGAGCATGCCGGCGCACGCGAGCAGCACGTCCTCGAAATCAAGCTGACGGCGTTCATCCTTCAGCTTCTCGTAGGCGTGTTGCAGCGCCACGACGCGCTCGACGCCGAGGCGACCGACGCCGTTCGGGCGGGCCGCCGCGTACGCGTCGACGCTCAGCATCGAGACCTTGCGCCACTCGATCTCGGACGCGACGTCGCGCAGGGTGGCGACGTCGGGCGCGAGCCCGATGCCGTCCGCCGCGTGGGCGAGCATCCGCACCTTGTTGTCGATGATGCCCGGAGCGCTGTCACCCGCGAGCGTCGGCCAGAAGAAGTTGAGCTGTGCCAGAGCGGCCGCGTGGAAGGTGCGGGCCGACACCCCGCCGACACCCATCGCCCTCAGACGCCCTCGCATCTCACCGGCGGCCTTGGTCGTGAAGGTCACCGCCATGACGCGCCCCGGCGAGTATGCGCCGGTGTCGACGCCGTGGGCGATGCGGTGTGTGATGACGCGGGTCTTACCCGTGCCGGCGCCGGCCAGCACCGCGACGGGTCCGCGCAACGCGGTCGCCGCTTCGAGCTGATGCTCGTCGAGCCCTGCGAGGGCGCCGGCGCTCACACTCGCTCCGCGTGCCAGTCGGCGATGAGCCGGTGCGCGATGGACGCTCGCCCGGGCAGCACGACGTCGCCGTCGCCGGCGAGCGCCCGGCCGATCTCGTCGCGCGTGAACCAGCGGACCGCAGCGATCTCCTCGCTGTCCGCGCGCGCCATCGCGTCGTCGCGGGATTCGGCGAGGAAGCCGACCATGAGCGAGCGCGGGTACGGCCAAGCCTGGGATCCGCGGTAGGTCACCGTGCCGACGTCGATGCCGGACTCCTCGGCCACCTCGCGGCGCACGGCCGCCTCGAGCGACTCGCCGGCTTCGACGAACCCGGCGAAGCAGGAGAACCGGTCCGCACCCCACAGGGCGTTCGAGCCGAGGAGCAGCAGATCGGGGTCCGCGATGCTCGTGATCGCGACGATCACCGCTGGATCGGTGCGGGGGAAGTGCTGCCGCCCGCAGTTCGGGCATCGGCGCGACCAGCCCGCGTCTCCGAGGATCGTTCGGGTGCCGCACGCCGGGCAGAACGGGGCGTCGATCAGCCATCGTCCGAGGCTCAGCGCCTCGACGAACGCGCCGGCGTCGAGAGGCGTCAGCAACGCCCCCACCGTGCGCAGGCCCGCCCATCCTGACGGGGCGGCGAACAGCTCGTCGTCCTGCGTCGCGAACACCGCGGCGAGCAGGGCAGCGCCGTCCTCATCACGCCCGAGGAAGGCCCACTCGGCTCCGTCTGGCACGTTCGCCGGGGTGCGCCATTGGAGGGCGTCGGGTGCCGCGAGCGGTGCGGAGTCGCCGACGACGACCAGGACGCGGGAGTCGGCATCCGTCTTCGCCGTCTCGAGGAGGCCGGGAATCAGCCTCTCATCGGCCGCGCGATCAAGTCCGGGCTGCGCCAGCGGATTCAGGCTGGTGCTGTCGGGCGCCGTCATCGAACATGCTCCCCTTCGTCGTTCAGGGCCGGGCGTGGCGCGGGGACGGACGAGCGCGACCGACCTACCCTGGGCACATGGCACGCTCACCCCTCACTCTAGCCGCGTCGGTCACGTCGGCTCTCCCGCGGGTCGGCGTCGTCGGAGTCGGCGCCCTCACCGAGAGAGCGGCCGGCCGATTCGACGCGGCGGTCGCGGATCTCGACGATGGGCGCAGGGTGGTCGTGCGTGTCCCTGCCGACGCGTCGTCCGCTCCCGAACTCGCCGCGGAGGTGCGCGCGCTGCGCGCACTCACTCCCGGCGTGCGGGGCCTGCTCCCTTTCCGCGCGCCTGAGCTGCTGGGCGAGGCGGGCCTCGGAGACACGCGTGTCGTCGTCGTCGACTTCCTTCCCGGCTACCGCGTCGATGCGGCCCACCTTCCGCCCGGACGCGGCGCTGCGACCTCGCTGGGAGCCTCGCTCGCAGCACTGCACGCACTGCCCCACTCGATCGTCAAGAGCGAGGGTCTGCCTGCGCGCACCCCGCAGCAGGTGCGCGCCGACGTCACCCGCTTGATCGAACGCGCTGTCGCGACCCGCCGCCTGCCCGTGACTCTGGCCGAGCGCTGGCACCGGGCCGCCGACGCCGACGAGCTCTGGCGCTTCGAGTCCGCCGTCGTGCTCGGGGGCGCGGGGGCAGCGTCGTTCCTCTTCGAGGATCTCGACGGCGTGCCGACCGTGACCGGACTGCTCGAGTGGCACGGGCTGTCGATCGGCGACCCTGCGACCGACCTGCAGTGGCTCGCGTCGGCCCCCGACGCCGCTGACGACGTCTACGCCGCCTACGTCGCCGACAGCGGCCGCGCTCCCGACGCCCGGGCGCGCGAGCGCGCGCGCCTGTACGCCGAGCTCGAATTCGCGAAGTGGCTGGTGCACGGCTACGACGTCGACCGCGACGACATCGTCGCCGACGCCGTCGAACTGCTCGAATCCCTCGCCGGCGGGGTCGCCGGCGACGACATCCTCTCGGCGGACTCACTCGACGTCGACGACGCGATCGCCCTGCTCGAGCGCACGCCCGGCGCCGGTGCGCCGACCATCGACACGTCGATGCAGACCGACGCATACGACCCCGAGGAGCTGGCGCAGTGGGTCGCCGACGAGGACGACGCGCGACGGGAGACGGGGCCGGTGCCTCGTGCGCCGGAGTCCTTCGACACGCAGGAGATCACCGCAGATGAGCTCGCCGCCTTCCGGCCCGTCGATCTCGACGCGGCCTCGGTGGAGCTGCCCGCGATCCACCCGGACGACGACCTCTCCACCGCGCCCATCACGCTGCCGGCCGGCACCGCGGCGAACGCACCGGGTGCGCGTGACGACGACCGCGACGGCGGACTGGATGCCGCCGCCGAGGCGGAGCGCGCGTCCGAGGCGGCGCTGCGCCGCTGGCTGGCCGACTGAGGCGGCGCCGCGCCAGGGTTCGCGGCGTGGGCGACGCCTCGCGGACTCAGCTCCGCAGGATGACGTCCTCGGCGACGTAGTAGAGCGCGACGTCGATCTCGTCGAGCGGCACGCCGTGCTTCGAGTGATAGGCCTGGCGGTAGAGCTCGAGCTGCAGCATCCGTTCGTCCTTCTCGGCCGAGGTGCGCGGCGCGACGCCTGTCTTCCAGTCGACGATCTCGATGCGCCCGCCGCGGTCGTCGCGCCGGTACACGGCGTCGAGCTTGCAGATCACGATGTGCGGCAGGCCGTCAGGGCCGATGGTGGTGAAGTCGATCTCGGTCTCGACCTCGATCGGCTGCAGCGCGGCCCACTCCGACGCGAGGAAGCGTTCGCGCAGGGCAGCCAGCGCGGCGGCGTCCTCGACCGAGGCCTCCGTCCCCGGAAGGTCCTCGTCCGTCTCCCACAGCGCGTCATCGAGCGAGCCGCCGAGCCCCGCGTGTCCTGAGCGCTGCTCGACCCAGGCGTGGAACAGCGTGCCGAGGCGGGTCTGACGGAAGGGTCGCTCCGGCATCGGCCGCGCGATGCCGGCGAGGGTGCCCTCGAGGTCGGCCACGTATTCCTTGTAGCGCGAAGCCGCGATGCGCGTCGGCGCCGTGTGCACCGGGCGGGCACGGCGCGCCTCGCGCTCAGCGAGCAGCAGCGCGGCCTGGGGATCGATCCCCGCACGCGGTGCGTCGAGCGCTGCCTCGACGGTGCCCGCCGCGACGGCCACCGCCGTGCGGCGGGCACCCAGCGGATCGATCGGCCACTGGAGCACGCGCCGCTCCCCCTGATACGGGTCGTCGCCGGGCTCGTCTTCCGGCAGCGGCACCTCGAGCGCCTCGGCGATCTCGGCGAAGAACGTGCTACGGGTGCGCGGGCGCTTGGTGCCCGACCAGGTCGCACCGGTGAGCAGCAGGTGATCACGGGCGCGGGTGACCGCGACGTATGCGAGGCGGCGGTCCTCTTCGAGCTGCCGGGCACGGTTCGCCTCGACGAACGTCTCGATCGCCTCCTTGAGCGCCTGCTGCGTGTCGGCCGACTGCCAGCCGAGCGCCGGCAGCCAGGCGGAATCACCGCGGAATGCGTACGGCAGGACGCCGAACCCGAGCCACGCCTTGGTGTCGCGCGGAGCGCTCGGCAGCTCGTCCTTGACGAGACGCACGACCGCGACGGCGTCCCACTCGAGGCCCTTCGACCCGTGGATCGTGAGCAGCTGCACGACGTCGTCCTCGGGCGGCTCGGTGCGCGGCGCGAACTCGTCCAGTTGCTCGGCGTGGTCGAGCCACGCGAGCAGGCTCGACAGCGACCCGGTCTCGTCAGCGGCGAGGAAGGCGTGCACCTCGTCGACGAAGGCCCGCAGCTGTGCCGATGCGACGCGCGCGGGCCCGCGTGACTCGTTCGCGGCGAGCTCGATGTCGAGGCGCAGCTCCAGCTCGATCAGTCGCACCAGCTCGGGGATCGGCATGCCGCCGGCCTGCCGGAGTCCCGCGAAGACGGATGCCGCGTCGCGCAGCCGCTCCCGCGCCTCGGGTGTGAAGCCCTCGAGCCAGCCGTGATCCGGCTTCTGGCGCAGCACGAAGTCGAGCGCGTCGACGAGCGACCCGTCATCGTCGCCCGCGCTGGCCCGGATGCGCTCGACCACCTCGGGTGCGAGAGGTTGCAGCGCGGTGTCGTGACGTGCGAGGCGGCGGGACAGCGCCACGAGCTCGCGCAGGTCGGGGAGGCCGATCGCCCACCGTGGGCCCGACAGCAGCCGGATGAGCGCCGAGCCCGCGGACGGGTCGCTGATGACACGCAGCGTGCAGACGACGTCGACCACCTCGGGAGTCGAGAGCAGGCCGCCGAGTCCGAGGATGCGGTGCGGGATGCCGCGGCGCCCGAGCGCATCGCCGAAGCGCACCATGTGCTTCTTGCTGCGGAAGAGGATGGCTCCGGTGGTCGATCGGCCGCCGTCGGCACGCTCGGCACGCACCCGCGCGAACCACTCCGCCACCCGGTCGGCCTCGGTGTCGAGGTCGGCGTCGAAGCCCAGCTCGACCACCCCGGCAGGGGCTCCCGGTCGCGGCTGCAGCTCTCCGACCGTGACGGAAGCCGACGCCGCGAGCGGCGCGAGCACCGCGTTCGCCGCCGTCAGCACCGCGGCGCTGTTGCGCCAGCTCGTGAGCAGCGAAAACTGCGCGCATGCCGCGCCCGGCGCGAACGCCGCAGCGAAGCCGCCGAGGTTGCCCGCGCTGGCGCCACGCCAGCCGTAGATCGCCTGGTGCGGATCGCCGACCGCCATCACCCCGGTGCCGGCGAAGAGCGTGGCCAGCAGATCCGTCTGCACGACGGAGGTGTCCTGGTACTCGTCGAGCAGGACGACGCGGTAGCGGTCGCGCAGTTCGTCGGCGACCGCGCGGTGGCCGGCGACCACCTCGAGCGCGCCCGCCACCTGATCGGAGAAGTCGATGACCCCGAGACGGAGCTTCTCGGCGGCGTACTCGCGAGCGAGGTCGGCGAGCAGCGCGAGCGCATCGACGCGGTCGGCGGCGTCGGCCACGTCGGCGTAGACCGTGGTGCGCCGATTGGTCGACGGCAGCTCGCGCACGGCACCGAAGCGCTCGGGGAATGCGGCGAGAGCGTCGAAGTCGACGAGGTTGTCGACGCCGTCACGGGCGATCCGCAGCGCTGCGTCGACGATCGTGCGCACCGCCTCGCCCCGCTCCTCGAGGCGCGGGTCGTCGGAGGCGAACACGACGCGACGCATGAGCAGCCAGGCCGCGGACTCCGAGAGGACGGCGGCCTCGGCATCCCGGCCGATCCGGAGCGCGTGCTCGCGCACGATCTGGTCGGCGAAGCTGTTGTAGGTCGCGACGCTCGGCCGGTGCAGCAGCGCGTCGTCGACGGAATCCTGCGGGATGGCGTCGACGGCGTGCGCGAGCGCGTCGAGCAGACGGTGTCGCTCCGCCGTCGAGCGCGCCCCATCGACGCCGGAGAGCTCGAGCTCGCCGAACACTTCGAGCCGTCCCTCGTCCGCGAGTGCGGGCAGCGACGGCAGCAGGCCGCGGCGCTCGAACTCGCCCAGGCGCGCGAGCCGCTTCTGGATGCGCTCCGCGAGCTCGCCGGCGGCCTTGCGGGTGAACGTGAGGCCGAGCACCTCGTCGCGGCGGACGATGCCGTTGGCGACGAGCCAGACGACGCGGGCGGCCATCGTCTCGGTCTTGCCGCTGCCGGCGCCGGCGACGACGAGCGCGGGCGCCAGGGGCGCCTCGATGACCGCGATCTGCTCGTCGGTCGGCGGGAACTGCCCCAGTGCGGACGCGATCACGCGTGCCGACAAGATGGGGGGCGGGGACACGGCCTGCGTGTCAACGGGCTGCGCGATGGTCACGAGGCGCTCACCGCACCCACGGTGTGGATCCGGCACAGTCCGTACGAGTGCTCGTCGCGGCAGTGCTCCTCGTACGGTGCCGTGAAGGTCTCGCCGCGCATGACCGCGACGGCCGTGCGGATGCGGCCGACGAACGCGTCACGACGCTCGTCGTCGAACGGCGGCTGCCACGGTGTGACGTAGTCCGACCTGGTCGCGGTCGGCCGCAGCACGAGGAGCTTCGCGCCACCGGGCGCATGGCCGTTCGCCTCCGGGATCGCGCCCGATTCGAAGGCCAACTGGTATGCGCCCAGCTGGGGGTTGTCGAGCACCTTGGCGTCGGTCTGCGGCTCGCGCTTGCCGGTCTTGAGATCCATGATGACGACGGTTCCCTCCGGCGTGAGCTCGACGCGATCGATGTAGCCCGAGAGGATGACGCGGTGCTCAGTTGCCTCGGGGGCGGCCGCCTGCGGCTCGTCCTCCATCGGGATCACGACCTCGAAGTGCGGCTCGGCGCCGATGAGCCTGCCGCCGGCGTCGTCGAAGCGTCGCAGGTAGAGGTGCAGGCGCCGCACCAGGTCGCGTGCACGGGTCTGCTCGGCGCGGTCGCGCCACGCGGCCTCGAACGTCAGCTCGCCCCAGCGCGACTCGACCTCGGCCCACAGTCCCGCTTCATCGTGATCGGCCGCGTGCTCGAGCGCCGCGTGGATGATCGTGCCGAGGCCGGCGGTGGTGCCCCCCGGGTCGCCGCCGAGATCGGCGATGACCCAGTTGAGCTCGCACTCCTCCAGGGCGTGCAGCCGGGAGGGTGAGACGCGGATGTCCTCTCGCGAGAGATCGCGCAGCGGGCCGGTCGACGTCGGCCCGGCGACGCCGTACCACTCGCGCGGCGACGCGCCCGGCACCCCCGCATCCGCCAGCAGGGCGAGCTGCTCTGCGGCGCGGGCCGCAGGCGCGGCGAGCGGCCCCGGGGCGGCGGCTGAGCGCGGGCCTGCGGCAGTCAGGGTGCGCCGGTGCCGAGCCACGAGTCCGCGAAGCGACACGGGGTGGTCGAGCTCGAAGGGCTCCGGATCCGGCAGCAGCTCGAAGAATACGCTCGGGCCCGTGTCGTCGTCATCGACGGCCGTCACGATCACGCGGGCCGTTGCCCGCGACAACGCTCGCGCGAGCAGGCGCAGCTCGTCGTGCATCGCCCCGCGGCGGCGGTCGAACGCACCCAGCGTCTCGCCGTCGGCGCGGGTGGCGGCGTCCGCGAGCCGCCACGTGTCGAGAAGGCTGCCGCGCAGTCTCGTGTTCGGCCAGACACCGTCCTGCACGCCGGCCACGACCACCGTGTCGAACTCGAGGCCGAGGGCTCCGGCCGGAGTCATGACGCGCACGCTGTCGTCGCGCGTCGGCGCTTCGAGACGGTCCTCGGCGACGCCGCTGTCGAGGATGGACCGGGCGAACACACGCGGATCGGCGTCGAGCGAGCGCTCGACGAATCGTTTCGCGGCCTGGAACAGCGCGACCAGGGCGTCGAGGTCGCGGTGCGCCTGCTCGGCCAGCGGGCCGTTGCCGCGCGCGAGCTCGCCCCACGAGCGCTCGAGTCCGCTGCGGTCCCACGCGGTCCAGAGCAGCTCGTGCGCCGTGGCACCGCGCTCGAGGTCCTCGCGCAGCACCTCGAGCGTCCGCGCCAGCGATGCCGCGCGCCGGGCCTCGCGCGTGTCGAGCAGGTCGAACTCGAGCGGCCGGCGCATCGCCGAGAGCACGAGGTCGCGACCCGAGCGCTCGGCGACGCCCGCGCCATCGTCGCTCTCCACGGCGACCCGGCTGCCCGTGGCCTCCGCCTCGCCCTCGAAGACCCGCCGCAGCTCGGCGTGCCGCAGTGCCGAGCGCAGCCGGCGGAGCTCGATCACGTCGAGGCGTCCGTAGGTGCCGACGAGCGCCGCAGACACCTCCTCGAACGTCCACTCGTCGCGCGACGCGAGCTCGATGAGCCTCAGCAGGTCGGCGACCGGCCGCACCCCGCCGAGGGCGCGCCCCGGGCCGCTCGAGCGCGCCGGCACCTCTCGCGCCGACAGCTCCGCCTCGAGCGCCGCGACCTGCCGGGTGTCGTGGGCGATGACGGCACAGCCGCTCCACGGCACGCCGTCGTGCACGTGGCGCTCGCGGAGCACCCGCGCCACGGCGTCATACTCCTCGGCCGCGGAGCGCAGAGTCAGCACCCGCACGGACTCGTCGGCTGCGGCACCCGATGCCGCACCGCGGTGGGCCACGACGCCGACCGCGCCGATGCGCTGCGTGACCCGACCTACCAGCTCGCGCTGCCACGCACTCCCGCGATGGCCTTCGGTGAGCACGTGGACGGCACCCAGTGACGCTGCGAGCCGCGCGAAGTTCTCGGGCGTCGCACCGCGGAACGATCCCGACCCGACGTCGGGATCGCCGAACGCGAGCACCGCGGCGCCCCGGGCGCCGACGGCCTCGAGCAGTTCGATTCCGCCGAGGGTGAGCTCCTGTGCATCGTCGACCATGACCACGCGCACCCGGTCGACCGCAGGGCTTCCGGCCGGCGCCGTGCGAAGCAGCCCGACGGCTTCGCGGACCAGACCCGCCGCGTCCCGGTGTGCCCCCCGCATGGCGGCGCGCACCTGGAGGTATTCGCCGAAGAACGACGCCAGCGACACCCAGGCCGGCAGCTCGTGACGCTCGCCGAGCTCGCGGAGGCGCCGCGGCTCGATGCCGAGGGTGGTGCACTCGGCGAGGAACGTCCGCACCTCGGTCCGGAACCCGGCCGTGCCCCGGATCGCCGGGCCCAGCCAGTCCGGCCAGCGGACGGCGCCGGCCGCCTCATCCTCGTCGTCGCCCTCGAGCAGATCGCGGATGATCTGGTCCTCGTCGCCGCCGGTGAGAAGCTGCGGCGGATCCGCGTCCGCCGCGACGGCGTGCGCTCGAACGACCTGGAACGCGTACGAGGCGACCGACCGCGCGAGCGGCCCGGTCGTCGCCACCCCGACCGCGAGACCGAGGCGGTCGCGCAGAGCCGTCGCGGTCTGCCGCGACGGGGTGAGCACGAGCACGGCGTCGGGATCGACGCCGGCCTGGATCACGGCTGCCACGCGCGCGATCAGCGTCTCGGTCTTGCCGGTGCCGGGTGCGCCCACCACGACGCCCGAAGCCTGCGGAGGCAGCGCCAGCACGTGCCGCTGCGCGGCGTCCGGGGTCCACGCCGCACGATCTGCCCTGCCCGAAGTCACCCTCCGACGCTAGCGCGAGGGCGCGACATCGGCCGTTCGCCCAGAGCGTTCCGGCGGCGGGCGGATGCCCCTGCGCGGTGTCGTAGAGTTGCCATGCGTCCGGGGACCCTCAGCCTTTCCGCCAGGAGGAGCCCTCAGCCATCTGGCACACAACTATCGCCCCGCGCAGGAGGTCAGTCACGTGGAGATCCGCATCGGCATCGCGAACACCGGCCGCGAGCTCAACTTCGAGACGAACGAGCCGGCGGCAGACGTGAAGAAGTCCGTCGCCGCAGCGCTCGACGCCGGCGCCACGCACGTCACCTTCGCCGACGCGAAGGGGAACTCGTACATCGTCCCCACCGCGGGCCTCGCGTACATCGAGCTCGGCTCCGAAGAGTCGCGCCGCGTCGGCTTCGTCGCCTGAGCGGACCCGGGCATGCAGATCCTCATCGCGTTCATCGTCGGCGCGGTCGTCGGCATCGGCATCCACTTCCAGCTGCACCAGCGCCTGACGCGCGGGGTCGTCCTGGCGCCGATGATCGGCGCCGTGTCGGCCGGTGCGGCGTGGTCGATCCTGACGTGGCTCGGTGTGGGGATCGACACGCCGTGGCCGTGGCTCGCGGCGCTCATCGTCCCGATGGTGGTCACCTACCCGGCGATCACCCTCACCTCTCGCGCGCGCGTCGCCCACGACGCGCGCGAGAAGGCGCGCCTCGGCATCGGCTGATCGCGCTCGGCCGAGCGCGCCCGAACCCCGCCGCGATCGGGGGCACGAAGCATCCGTTCGGCGTGTCAGGCCGCCAGGCCCATGGCGTCCATGCGCCGCGAGTGCGCGGCCATGAGCTCTGTGAAGACGGGCTCCACCTTCTCCTCGGCCACCGGGCCGAGGTCGGTCGGCCGCAGCGCGGCTCGCGCGATGAGCAGGGTGTCGCCGACGAGGCGGCGCCCCCACAGCGCCAGCAGCGATTTCCATTCCGGGTCGCTCGCGATGGCCTGGGAGATCAGCTCGACGATGGCCTGACGGTCGTCATCGGCCTGCAGGATGTGCGCCACGCGGTCGCCCGTCTCCCCGTAGCTCGCCGACAGCGCCAGGTAGAAGTCGTCGAGCATGCCTGCGGTGATGTGCACCGACAGCATCGTCTCCTGCGGTCGCACGCCGTGCGTGGCCGCCCGGAAGGCGTCCAGGGGCTCGCGGAACGGCCGCATGATCTCGGTGGGGTCGTCGCCGCGTTCGCGGATCAGCGCGACCAGCGCCTCATGCTTGGTGAGAGCCGCGCCGGCGGCGCGGGACACCGCCTCCTTCTCGCCCAGCTCGGGGGTCGACTGGATCAACTCGGTGAGCGTCTCGAAGAAGCTGAGCTGCAGATAAGCCGCCTGGCCGAGGAAGGTGTCGATGTCCGGGGCGAGCTCCTCGAAGTCGACGCGATTGCCACCGCTCAGCTCGTCGCGCGAGCGCAGCTGCAGCCTGCGCCCCGTTTCGCGACGCTGCCAGAACCACTTCACCATGGACGAAAGCCTACGAGGGGACAAGCCTCCACGCTCGCGCCGGGGTCCTCCGGTATCGTGGGTGTCGTCCCCGGCGTCGGATCGGGGCGCCCGCGCCTGTGGGAAAGAAGGGCGTGGATCGCACTTCCGCCCGCGCGGCGACCGCTCAGAGTCGTCGGACGCGCCAGGGCATGAACCCAGGCAGCATCCCACTGCCGGACAGGCACACATCGTGACGACCTTCGCCGAACTCGGCGTTGATCAGGACATCGTCGACGCGCTCTCCGCAAAGGGCATCGTGGACGCGTTCCCCATCCAGGAGCAGACCATCCCCCTCGGCCTTCCCGGCCAGGACATCATCGGCCAGGCCAAGACCGGCACCGGCAAGACCTTCGGCTTCGGCATCCCCGTCGTCCAGCGTCTCGGCGCCGACCCGGCCCCCGGGGTCAAGGCGCTCATCGTGGTCCCGACCCGGGAGCTGTGCGTCCAGGTCTACGAAGACATGGACATGCTCACCTCGAACCGCTCCGCGAGCGTCGTCGCCATCTACGGCGGCAAGGCCTACGAGGGCCAGATCGACCAGCTCAAGGCGGGCGCGCAGATCGTCGTGGGAACCCCGGGCCGCCTCATCGACCTCAACAACCAGCGACTTCTGGACCTCTCGAACGCGACCGAGGTCGTGCTCGACGAGGCGGACAAGATGCTCGACCTCGGGTTCCTCCCCGACATCGAGAAGATCTTCTCGAAGGTGCCCGCCATCCGTCACACTCAGCTCTTCTCGGCGACGATGCCCGGGCCGATCGTCGCGCTGGCGCGCCGGTTCATGTCGAACCCGATCCACATCCGCGCGACGGATCCCGACGAGGGCCTCACGCAGGCCAACATCAAGCACCTCGTCTACCGGGCGCACTCGCTCGACAAGGACGAGATCATCGCCCGCATCCTGCAGGCGGAGGGCCGCGGCAAGTCCGTGATCTTCACACGCACCAAGCGCGCCGCCCAGAAGCTCGTGGACGAGCTGAACGACCGTGGCTTCAACGCGGGCGCGGTCCACGGCGACATGAGCCAGGAGTCGCGGGAGCGCTCGATGGCGGGCTTCAAGGCCGGCAAGAAGGACGTGCTGATCGCGACCGACGTCGCCGCGCGCGGCATCGACGTCGACGACGTCACGCACGTCATCAACCACACGATCCCCGACGACGAGAAGACGTACCTGCACCGCGCCGGCCGCACCGGCCGCGCCGGCAAGACCGGCATCGCAGTCACGTTCGTGGACTGGGAGGACCTGCACAAGTGGGCCCTCATCAACCGCGCCCTCGAGTTCGGCCAGCCCGAGCCGGTCGAGACCTACTCGTCGAGCCCGCACCTGTTCTCGGACCTCGACATCCCCGCGGGCACGAAGGGCCGCATCGTGACGGCCCCGAAGACCCAGGCCGTCCGCGTCCAGCCCGAGAGCGCGGCGGATGCTGCCGCCGAGGTCGAGACGAACGGCCAGGCTCCGCGGAGCCGGCGCCGGCGTCGCCGGTCGGGCTCGACCGAGCGGGTCGGCTCCACGTTCCAGACCGGCGAGGCGGGTGCTGCCGGGTCGCAGGAGCACGGCGCGCCCGGGAGCGCGGACGGCGACCGCTCCACCGACGGGGGCGGAACCCACGACGGCGGGGGCAAGGAGCACCACGACGGCAAGCCCGCTCCGCGGCGCCGTCGCCGCCGTCGCGGCGGCAGCGGTGGCGGGTCGACCCCCGCGGGTGGCGCCGCCGTCGGCGCCTGAATCCGTCTTCTCCTGTCGCGGCGCCGTCATCCGGCGCCGCGACAGCGCTATGGTGAGCGCTGACGGCGCACAGGGCGCCGGTACCTCGCATTCACGAAAGGCACACGATGCGCATCATCGAGGCCGTGACCACCGGTTATGAGTACCAGGGCTTCTGGGGCTCCTTCTGGGACATCATCTGGTGGTTCCTCTGGATCTTCTTCTTCATGGCGTACCTGTTCGCGCTGTTCGCTGTGATCGCCGACCTGTTCCGCGACCACAAGCTGAGCGGCTGGTGGAAGGCCGTCTGGATCATCTTCCTGATCTTCGTGCCCTTCCTGACGCTGCTGGTCTACCTCATCGCGCGCGGGAACGGCATGGCCAAGCGCAGCGCGAAGGAGGCCTCGGAGCTGCAGAGCGCACAGGACGCCTACATCAAGTCCGTCGCGGGCGCAGGCCCCAGCCCGGCCGACGAGATCGCCAAGGCGAAGGGTCTCCTCGACGCCGGCACGATCACGCAGGCCGAGTACGACGCGCTGAAGGCCAAGGCGCTCGGCTGAACGGCACCGTGCCGATCGTCACGATCTGACCCGCGGCATCCGCGGTCACGAAGCGCCCTCGTCCGCCCTCACGGGTAGACGGGGGCGCTTCCCGTCGCGCGGGCGATGATGCGCCCCACCATCTCGTCGGTGGTGGTGTTCTCGCCCGGCTGGTTGGGCTTTCCCAGCCCGTGGTAGTCGCTGGAGCCCGTCACGACGAGGTCGCGCTCGCGGCACAGGTCGCGCAGGGTCGCGAGCGCGGGGTCGCGGTTCTCGCGGTGACCCAGTTCGAAGCCTGCGAGGCCGGCGTCCAGCATCCGTTCCATCACGCGCATGGGAAGCAGGCCTGCGCGCCCGGCCGGATGCGCGATGACCGCCACTCCCCCGGCGCCCGCGACGAGTCCCACCGCGGTCACCGGGTCGGGCGCGTAAAGGGCGACGTAGTAGTCGCCCCGCGGGCTCAGGATGCCGGCGAACGCCTCAGCGCGATCGCGGACGAGTCCCCGTGCCACCAGAGCGTCGGCGATATGCGGCCGGCCCACGGTCGCGGCATCGGTGGTCTGCTCGAGGATGTCGTCCCACACCAGGTCGTAGTCGCGCGCGATGCGGTCGGCCATCAGGCGGGCCCGATCCAGCCGCGAGGACCGGATGCGCGCGGTCTCGGCTCGCAGCGCCGGCTCGTCGGGGTCGGGCAGGTACGCCAGCACGTGGACGCTGCGCCACTCGTGCCGCGCCGACAGCTCCATCCCGGGAAGGAACGTCATGCCGAGGGATGTCGCGGCCTCCGCGGCCTCGGCCCAGCCCGACGTGGTGTCGTGGTCCGTGAGGGCGGCCGTGCGCACCCCGTGCCGGTGGGCGGACGCCATCACCTCGGCGGGTGGCTGCGTGCCGTCGGAGTTCGCCGAGTGCAGATGCAGGTCGCTCGGCCCTTCGAACCGCTGCAGTCTGGGCATCCTCCGAGCGTAGCGCGGCGCGAAACGCGCGACGCCCGCGCGCGCTGACGGATCTCACAGCCTGCTCGCATAGAGTCGCGGTCGTGCTTCGCCTGCTCGGGATCCTCTTCGCCGTGCTGTGCGCCATCGCCGCCGCGGTGCTGACCTTCCCGGGTTTCTTCCGTGTCGAGCGCATCTATCCCATCGCCCAGATCGTGTCGTTCCGAGGCCTCCTCGCCCTGGCGTTCGCCGCCGCGGCGCTGTTGGCGCTCCTCCTCTCGATCGCCCGCCCGATCCGCGCGTTCGCGTTCTCGATCGCGGTGGTCGCGGGGCTCGCCACCGTCGCGAATGTCGCCGTGCTGTCGTCGCGCGGCGGGCTGGGCAGCGACCCGCTCCCGGCGAAGACCGAGTCGTCCATCCGCATCATGACGTGGAACACCGCCGGCGCCGCCACGCCGCCCGAGACGATCGCGAAGATCGCCGTCGCGATGGACGCCGACATCGTCGCGCTCCCCGAGACGACCATCGAGACCGGCGAGAGCGTCGCCATCGCGATGCGCGACCTCGGACACCGCATGTGGGCGCACCACGCCTCCGACCCGTCGACGGAATGGGACGCCGGCTCGACGACGCTCCTGATCTCACCCGAGCTCGGCGACTACGCCGTGATCGAGTCCTCGCTCGACGGCAGCAGCAACACCTCGACCGTGCCCAGCGCGGTGGCGATGCCGGTGTCGGGCGACGGACCCACCGTCGTGGCGGTGCATGCGGTCGCCCCACGCCCCAGCTACATGCAGAACTGGCGCGACGATCTCCAATGGCTGGCCGATCAGTGCGGCGACGGCAACGTGATCATGGCCGGCGACTTCAACGCCACGGTCGATCACATGTCGGGTCTCGGGCTCGACGGTGCCACGCTGGGCCACTGCACCGATGCCGCAGCCGAGACGGGCAACGGCGCGCTGGGAACCTGGTCGGCCGACATGCCTGCCATCCTCGGCGCCCCGATCGACCACGTGATGGCGACGCCGCAGTGGCGGGCCACGGGCTCGCTCGTCCTGCGCTCGCTCGACGATTCCGGGTCCGACCACCGCCCGCTCATCGTCCAGTACGACCCCGCCGGCTGAACTGTCCGCGCTCCCACGCGCGTGCGAGACTGGGAGGCATGAGCAGCGCAGCCAGCGAGCAGTCCCCCGGCGCCACGAGCACCACCGAGACCTCGACCCCGACGTCGACCAGCACGAACCGCCGTCAGCCGTACGGGCAGGGCTTCCTCGACACCATCTCGACCGGATGGGCCGAACGCCCGGAGTCCGCTCCGCCGGCACGCCCGCAGGCAGCCTTCACGGCTGCGCGGCGTGACGCGGTTTCTGCCGCCTTCCCGGGCAAGCGCCTCGTGATCCCCGCGGGCGAGCTCAAGCAGCGCAGCAATGACACCGACTACCCGTTCCGCGCGCACTCCGCCTTCTCCCACCTGACGGGCTGGGCGTCCGACGCCGAGCCCGGCGCCGTGCTGGTATTCGAGCCCCGCTCGTCAGGCGGCCACGACGTCACGCTGTACTTCCGCGAGCGCGCCGACCGCACGACGAGCGAGTTCTACTCGGATGCCTCGATCGGCGAGTTCTGGATCGGCCCCCGACCCGCCCTTGCCGGCGTCGCATCCGACCTCGGCCTCGCGACGGCGCACATCGACGACTTCGAGGCCGGCGACGGGGATGTCGTGCTCGACGAGGACGACGACCTCACCCGGTTCGTCTCGGAGCTGCGGCTCGTGAAGGACGCCTACGAGGTCGGTCAGATGGAACTCGCCGTCCAGGTCACCGCGTCCGGTTTCGACGACATCGTCGCGAACCTCCCCGCGATCGTCGAGCATCCCCGCGGCGAGCGCGTCGTGGAAGGTGTCTTCCACCAGCGTGCGCGCAGCGACGGCAACACCGTCGGCTACGACACGATCGCAGCGTCCGGCCCCCACGCGTGCTACCTGCATTGGACGCGCAACGACGGCGCCGTCGTCCCCGGGGACCTCATCCTCATCGACGCCGGCGTCGAGGTCGACAGCCTCTACACCGCCGACATCACACGCACGCTGCCGGTGAGCGGCCGCTTCACGGACGTGCAGCGCAAGGTGTATGAGACCGTGCGCGAGGCGGCCGACGCCGCGTTCGCCGTGGCGAAGCCTGGCGTGAAGTTCCGCTCGATCCACGAGGCGGCGATGCAGGTCATCGCGACGCGTGTGGCCGAATGGGGTCTCCTCCCCGTCACCGCCGAGGAGGCGCTCGACGCCGAGAACGGCGGCCACCACCGGCGCTACATGGTGCACGGCACGAGCCACCACCTCGGCATCGACGTGCACGACTGCGCGCAGGCGCGCCGCGACATGTACTACGACGGCATCCTCGAGGCGGGCATGGTCTTCACGATCGAGCCCGGCCTGTACTTCCAGATCGACGACATCACCGTTCCCGAGGAGTACCGCGGCATCGGCGTGCGCATCGAGGACGATATCCTCATGACCGCCGACGGACCGGTCAACCTGTCCGCCGCGATCCCGCGCACCGCCGACGAGGTCGAGGCATGGATCGCCCGCGGCGGCCGCTGAACGCCCTCATCGGTCATCGAGCGTGTCGAAGTACACCGCCCCGTCGTCCTTCACGACGCGTCCGACCCTGACGGGCACGTTCGGTATGGCCGCGTCCACGCACTGGATCGCGACGGCGACCGCGCAGGCCGTGCTCGAACGGGGCGGCAACGCCTTCGACGCGTCGGTCGCCGCGGCCTTCGTCCTGCACGTCGTCGAGCCCCACCTCAACGGGCCCGGCGGCGATCTCGTGGCGATCTTCCAGCCGGTGGATGCCGCCGCCCCGACCGTGCTGATGGGCCAGGGCCCGGCGCCCGCCGGCGCCACGATCGAGCACTACCGCAGCGAGGGTCTCGAGCTCACGCCCGGCGCCGGAGGCCTCGCGTCCGCGGTGCCCGGCGCCGTGGACGCATGGCTGCTGCTGCTGCGCGACCACGGGACATGGGAGCTCACCGACGTCCTCGCGTACGCCATCGGCTATGCGCGCGACGGGCACCCGCTCGTGGCGGGCGCGGCCGCCACGATCGCGCGCGTCGCCGAGCTCTTCCGCGAAGACTGGCCGACATCCGCCGACCTGTGGGTGCCCGGGGGCGAGATTCCGGTCGCCGGTCAGATCATGCGGAACCCGGCCTACGCCGAGGTGCTCGACTCGCTGGTCCACGCGTCGTGCACCGTGCGCGACGACGGGCCCGTCGGACGGGCCGCCCGCATCGACGCCGCGCGGCGCGATTGGAAGACCGGGATCGTCGCGCACGAGGCGTCCGCGTTCCTGTCGCAGCCGCACCGGCACTCCGGCGGCGGCCTGCACGCGGCGGTCATCACCGCGGACGACTTCGCGAGCTTCGACGCCGGCTACGAGCCCGCGATCACGCGGGAGTTCCGCGGCCGCACGATCGCGAAGGCCGGCGCGTGGACGCAGGGCCCCGCGCTGCTGCAGACGCTGGGCCTGCTCGAGCCCCTCGCCGACGACCTGCTCGACCCGTCGCAGGAGGAGGGCGCGCACACGATCCTCGAGGCGCAGAAGCTGGCCTACGCCGACCGCGACGCCTGGTTCGGGGACGACGACGTCGACCTCGACGCGCTGCTGTCGGCCGACTACCTCGACGCGAGAAGGTCGCAGATCACGTCGCAGGCCTCGGCCGAGTTCCGCCCGGGTCCGCTGCCGGGGCGTACGCCGTTCCGTCCCCCGCTGCGCACGACCTACGACGCTCCCACGGTGGGCACGGGCGAGCCGACCGTCGCCAGAACCGGCGAGACGCGCGGCGACACGTGCCATCTCGACGTCATCGACCGATGGGGGAACATCGTCTCGGCGACTCCCTCGGGCGGGTGGCTGCAATCCTCGCCCACCGTCCCGGCGCTGGGGTTCTGCCTCGGAACGCGTCTGCAGATGACATGGCTCGAGCCGGGGCACCCGTCTTCGCTCGTCGCAGGGAGGCGCCCGCGGACGACCCTCACACCCACGCTGGTGCTTCGGGACGGCACGCCGGAGTTCGCGATCGGCTCCCCCGGCGGCGATCAGCAGGACCAGTGGCAGGTGCTTGCCCTGCTGCGCATCATCGTCGGCGGCTATACGCCGCAGCAGGCGATCGATGCGCCCGCGCTGCACACCACTTCGATGCCCGAGTCCTTCTGGCCCCGCACCTGGACGCCCGCCGGCGCCGTCGTCGAGAACCGGCTGGGCGACTCGCTGATCGAGGGGCTCGAGCGCCGCGGCCACCGCGTCACACGAGCGGGCGACTGGGCGCTCGGCCGCGTGTCGGCCGTCGGACGGGATGCCGCCACCGGCTTCCTGTGGGGTGCGGCGAACCCGCGCGGGATGCAGGGGTACGCCGCCGGAAGATAGTCCCGATCAGGCCGCCGCCACGCGGACCGCGGGTCCCACGTAGCGCGACGACGGCCGGATGATCTTCGGGTCGTGCGCCTGTTCGAGGATGTGCGCCGTCCACCCGATCGTGCGCGCGACCGCGAACGTCGGCGTGAACATCGAGCGGGGGATCCCGCACTGCTCCATCACCAGCGCCGCCCAGAACTCGACGTTCGCGTGCAGCTCACGCCCGGGCTTCGCATCGGCCAGCAGCCGCTCGGCGCTCTGCTGGAACCGCAGCGCGAGCTCGACACGCGGCCCGCCCGTGCGCAGGGCGACGCGCTTCATCAGCTCGGCGCGCGGGTCCGCGGTGCGGTACACCGCATGACCGAACCCCATCAGACGCCGCCCCGCCGCGAGCTCGCCGCGGATCCACGAGTCGATGCGGTCGTCGGTGCCGACGGCATCGAGCCCGTCGAGGGCACGGGACGGCGCGCCCCCGTGGAGAGGTCCGGTGAGCGCTCCGAGGGCGCCGACGAGGCAGGCGGCGACGTCGGCCCCGGTCGAGGCGATGACCCGGGCGGTGAAGGTGGAGGCGTTGAAGCCGTGATCCATGACGGCGATCAGGTAGGCGGTCAGAGCGCTCTCGGTCGCCTCGTCCGGAACGAGTCCGGTGACCTGCCGGAGGTAGTTCGCGACGACGCCGCGGCCCTCCAGCACGGGCAGCTCGCGCTCTCCGCGACCGCGCCGCCAGAGGGCACCGACGAGCACCGGCGTGGCGGCGGCGAGGGCGATCGCATCGTCGAGGCGTTCGTCCTCGTCGAGATCGTAGAGAGGACGGATGCCGCGCCTCGCGCCGAGCAACGGCCAGGCGGCCGCGAGCCCGGCGAGCACCTCCGGCGTCGCCGTCGACACCGCGTCGACGACGGGGTCGAGGTCGCCGCGCCGCCGGATGGTGGCATCGGCGACGCGGGCGGCGAACCCCGGGCGCGAGGCATCCGTCGCGTCCTGTCCGGTGACGAGGAGCTGCCAGGCGTCTTCGAAGCTCGCCGTCTCCGCCAGCTCGATCGCCGACCGATCCCGGTACTGGTAGAAGCCCTCCGCCCCGCGGACGTCGCTCACGGTGGTCTCGGCGACGATCACGCCGGCGAGGCCGCGCGGCGCGTCTGTCGGGGTGAGGCGTGTCGTCGTCATGTCGGCTCCTTGCTCGAGGGTTCCGGGAAGTCGACCGCGCCGTGGGCGGTCGGTCCCGCTACACTCAGTGTCGGAACTTGATCCTGCTTTCGTCAATCTTGATCGGATCAACATCATGAGCGACCTTCCCCGGCTCACCGCGGCTGAGGCCGCGGCCCGTCTCGGCGTCAAGCCGGAATCCCTGTACGCATACGTCTCACGGGGACTGCTGTCGCGGGAGCGCGATGCCGCGGGCTCGTCGTTCGATCCGCTGGAGATCGAGGCGTTCTCGCGCCGGCGCCGACGCTCTCCGAGTGCTGTCCCCGGCTCGCCGGCTCCGGGCACCCCGCTCATGGTGCTCGACACGAGACTCGCCCACATCGAGGACGACGAGCTGCACTATCGCGAGCGATCCACCGCACGACTCGCCCGCGAGTCGACGTTCGAGGAGGTCGTGAGGTGGCTGTGGGACGTACCGGCACTGCGCGCCCCGTCGCCCGCCGATCTCGCCGTCGCGCGACGCACGATCGACGCCCTGGGCCCGGAGGCGCCGCCTGTGGACAGGCTGGTCGTCGCGGTGGCGGCTCTCGCTGCCGGCGATCCCCTGCGCGACGACCCCGATCCGTCGCAGCTGGTGCGCGTGGGAGCGCGGCTCGTCACCGGCCTGCCCGCCGCGCTCGCCCCCGCCGACCAGCCCGCGGGCGTCGCGCGGACGCTGTGGCGCGCGCTCGCTCCGCGCGATCTCCCCGGCGGACCACGACTGCTCGATGCGGCACTGGTGCTCGTCATCGACCACGATCTCGCCGTGTCGACACTCGCCGCGCGTGTCGCGGCATCGGCCCGCGCCTCCGGATATGCCGTCGTCACCGCGGCGCTCGGCGCGTTCGATGCACCCTTGCACGGCACCGCGAGCCGCGCGGCCGCGCAGCTCGTGCGCGCCGTCCGCGACGGCCGAAGCCCGTCGCTCGCCATCGCGCGCGCCGTGCGGGACGGCGGCCGCGGGATCCCGGGGTTCGGACAGCCGCTCTATGCCGCGGGCGACATGCGCGCGACCGTGCTCCTCGAGCTGCTGAGGGACGCGACGGACAGCGCGGACATCCTCGCCGCGGTCGACGCCGTCTGCGATGAGGTGGCTCGCCGCGCCGACCTGCGGCCGAACCTCGACCTCGCATTGGCCGCGCTGACCCTCTGGGCGGACATGTCCGACGACGCCGGATCGGTGATCTTCGCGATCGGACGCATCGTCGGCTGGATCTCGCACGCGGTTGACGAGTATGACGAGCGCCCGATGCGCCTGCGACCCCGAGGGCGTTACGTCGGTCCTGCTCCCGAGTGAGTCCGGCGCAGCCAGTCCGCGACCACCGGTGCGAGATCGGCCGCGATCTCGGCAGGAGGGCGTTTGCGCCCCTTCACTTCGAACGAGTGGCCGCCGCCGTCGATCCAGGCGATCGCGGCGACCCGGCACGACGCGACGGCGGCTTCGAGCTGTTCGTGGGGGTCGATGAAGGGGTCGTTCGTCCCTTCGACGAACAGCTGCGGCTGCGGCACGTCGGGCAGGTGCGAGGTGCGGGCCTTGTCGGGGCTGCCCGGCGGATGCAGCGGGTAACCGAGGTACACCAAGCCGACCGGATCGATCGCGCCCTCCGCCGCCGCCATCGACGCCATGCGCCCGCCGTACGACTTGCCCATCGCGAACACGGGGGCGCCCGCGGCGCGCTCCGCCAGCTCGGCATGGACCGCCGCCCACGTCGCGATCGCGTGCGCCGCGGGTCCCGGCATCCGTCTGCCCGCCTCTGCGTACGGGAAGTTGAACCGCAGGGTGGCTACGCCCTCCCGTGCCAGGGCGTCGGCGAAGCCGGTGAGGAACGGATGCCGATACCCCGCGCCCGCACCGTGCGCAACGGCCGCGAACGCCCATGCCGACGACGGCATGACCAGGTCGGCTGATACCTCGGCGTTCCCGTTCGGGAGCGCGACGGCGATCCGCGAGGAATCCCCGTCTGCGTTCATGCGCGCTCGCTGTCGTCCGCGCGTACCGGGTCCGCTTCGTCCTGCCCCGCGGCTGTCGACGGCTCAGGTTCGGCGGCGTCCACGGCGTGCGCGCCGGGGCCCGGAGCCACGGCGTGCGCATCCGGCGCGGATTCGCCGAGTTCGCCCTCGGCACCCGGCTTCGCCGCGACCCGCTCGCCGTATCTGGGCGGCTCGGTGGAGTGAGCGGCGGGGGCTGGGGCGACCGGCGCCGTCGGTGGGGCCGGAACGGGGGGCGTGACCGAGGTCTGGGGGCCGAGCACCTGACGCGCTCGGCCGACGCTGTTGTCGGTGACGGTGACCTCGTAGTGGTCGGCGACGACCTGCATCACGGACGCGTAGTCGCGGCGCCGACGCACGAACGAGTACGCCACGATGCTCAGCAGCATGCCGATCGCGATGCCGACGAACAGGACGCCGACGAATGCCTGGATCGGCACGGACGGCGAGCCGATCACGAGGATCGCCGAGAAGAGGAGACCGAGGAGGAGCCCGTTCACCGCGCCCGACCGCGCGGCCGACGCGTAACCCAGACGGCCGGTGATGCGCTCGATCGAGCGGAGGCCCAGCCCGACGATCGCGATGTCGCGTGCGGGAATGTCGGCCGCGATGAGGGACGACACCGCCTTCTGCGCCGCCTCGTACGTCGGGAAGCTCGCCACGGTCTGTCCGACGGCGTCGGAACCCTGCGGAGAGCGCCCTCCCATCATGGTCATCTCCCCATCCTCCCACGGCGCGCGGACTACGCTGGGACGTGTGAGCACGCAGAGGGTTTTCGTCGCGCGCCTTTCCGGGTGCTCGGTCTTCGACCCCGCCGGCGACCGTCTCGGCAAGGTCCGCGACGTCGTCGTCATCTACCGCAAAGACGATCCGCCCCGCGTGATCGGGCTGATGGTCGAGATCCCCGGCCGGCGGAACGTGTTCGTGTCGATCGGCCGCGTCACCTCGATCGCGACCGGCCAGGTCATCACCACCGGACTCATCAACGTCCGACGCTTCCAGCAGCGCGGCGGCGAGGTTCGCGTCATGGCCGAGCTCCTCGGCCGCAAGGTGTTCTTCGCCGACGGATCTGGAACCGCGGTGATCGAAGACGTGGCGATCGAGCGCAACCGCCTCGGCGAGTGGGACGTCGGTCAGCTCTTCCTGCGCAAGCCGAAGACGAGCGCCTCCCCCTTCGCCAAGGGTCCCACCACATTCGCGAACTGGGACGCGGTGCGCGAGAGCCAGGTGCCCGGCGAAGCGCAGTCCGCGGAACAGCTGGTGGCGACATACTCCGAACTTCGTCCCGCCGACCTCGCGAACACGCTGCTCGACCTGCCCGAGGAGCGGCTGCTCGAGGTCGTCGATGAGCTCCCCGACGACCGTCTGGCCGACGCCCTCGAAGAGATGCCCGAAGAGGAGCAGGTGCATATCCTCGAGGCCCTCGACGACGAACGCGCGGCCGACATCCTCGACGCCATGGAGCCCGATGACGCGGCGGACGTCCTCGGGCAGCTGCCCGAGGATCAGCGCGAAGAGCTTCTCGAGCTCATGGAGCCCGAGGAGGCGGAAGACGTCCGCGCCCTTCTCAAGTACGGGCCCGACACCGCGGGCGGCCTCATGACGAGCGAGCCCATCGTGCTCTCCGCCGATGCGACGATCGCCGAGGCTCTCGCGCTCATCCGTCGTCACGAACTGCACCCGGCGCTCGCCGCCGCCGTCTTCGTGACCCTCCCTCCGTACGAGACCCCCACGGGCCGCCTCCTCGGCACCGTGCACTTCCAGAGGATGCTGCGCTACCCGCCGCACGAGCGCTTGGGCGCGATCATCGACGACACGCTCGACCCGGTTCCGGCGACCGCGTCGGCGGCCGAGGTCGCACGTCTGCTCGCGTCGTACAACCTGGTATCCCTCCCCGTCGTCGATCCCGCCCACCGGCTGGTCGGCGCGGTCAGCGTCGACGACGTGCTCGACTACCTCCTCCCCGAGGACTGGAGATCGCACGATGCCGAGGAGGACGAACGCCAGGCATCCGAGTCCGTCCCGACCACGACCGCGAGCACGTCAGTTCTCGGCAAGCCATCCGGCGCAGGCAGGAGGCGCTGATGGCACGCAACACCCGCCAGACGTCGCTCGACGCCCCTCGCGGCCGCTCGGGCATGCTGCAGCGCACGCCTCAGCCGTCCAGCGATCGCTTCGGGCGCTTCTCGGAGGCGTTCGCCCGCGCGATGGGCACGTCGGGCTTCCTGATCGGGATGACGATCTTCGTCGCCGTGTGGCTGACGTGGAACATCTTCATGCCGCCGCAGCTGCAGTTCGACCCCGCAGCGACCAACTTCACGCTGCTCACCCTGATCCTGTCGCTGCAGGCGTCCTACGCCGCGCCTCTCATCCTCCTCGCGCAGAATCGGCAGGACGACCGCGACCGTGTGCAGATCGAGCAGGACAGGCAGCGCGCCGAGCGCAACCTCGCCGACACGGAGTACCTCGCCCGCGAGGTCGTCGCCCTTCGGATGGCCGTCAACGACTTCGCCGACCAGGTCCTCACACGCGACGTCCTCCGCAGCGAGCTGCGCGCCCTGCTCGAGAAGCTCGAGAACTCCCCTGAGGTCGAGGACGGCGCCGCACGATGAGCCCGGCCTCCGCGGACGCCGTCCGCACCGCCGTCGGAGCCGTCTCCGACCCCGAGCTGCGCCGACCCATCGGCGAGCTCGACATGGTCCGTGACATCTCGGTGGACGACGGGGTCGCCCGCGTCGGGATCGCCCTCACGATCGTGGGGTGTCCCGCGGCGGACCGGATCGCGTCAGAGGTGCGCGCGGCGGCGTCATCCGTTCCAGGGATCACGGAGGTCGCGCTCGAGGTCGGCGTCATGACGCCGGCCGAGCGGCACGCGCTCACGGAGCGGCTGCGCGGCGGACGAGCTCGCGAGATGCCCTTCGGTCCCGGCACGCTCACGCGCGTCATCGCCGTCACAAGCGGCAAGGGCGGCGTCGGCAAGTCGACGGTCACGGCGAACCTCGCCGTCGCGCTGGCCGCACGCGGGCTCGCCGTCGGGCTCCTCGACGCCGATGTGCACGGCTTCTCGATCCCGGGCCAGCTCGGGCTCGTCGCGGCCGACGGCACCGTACCGCAGCCGACGCGCGTCGACGACCTGATGCTGCCGCGCGTCGCACATGGCGTGAAGGTGATCTCGATCGGCATGTTCCTGCGCCGTTCCGGGGGCGACGCCCCGGTCGGCGCCGTCGCATGGCGCGGGCCAATGCTGCATCGCACCGTGCAGCAGTTCCTCACCGACGTCTACTTCGGCGACCTCGACGTACTCCTGCTCGACATGCCTCCCGGCACCGGCGACGTCGCGATCTCGGTGGGGCAGCTGCTGCCCAACGCCGAGGTGCTCGTCGTCACGACGCCGCAGGCGGCGGCGGCCGACGTCGCGGTGCGCAGCGGCGTCGTCGCGCGCCAGACCGGGCAGCGCGTCATCGGGGTGGTCGAGAACATGGCCGCCATGACGCTTCCCGACGGTACGACGGTCGATGTGTTCGGCGCGGGCGGCGGCGGCGCGGTCGCCGAAGCGCTGTCGCAGCCGGACGCCGAGGTGCCGCTGCTGGCCTCGGTGCCGCTCAGCCCGACACTGCGGGCGGATGCGGATGCCGGAACCCCGGCAGTCCTCGCACACCCCGACGATCCTGCGTCGCGCGTCATCGCCGGCCTCGCCGAGATGCTGGCTCAGACGCCGCGCGGCCTGTCGGGGCGCTCGCTCCCGTTCCGCCCGCGCTGATCGGCCCCGCGGGTCAGGTCGCTTCGCTGTCGTAGGGCGTCGGTCCGTCGATCGGGCTGCGGTACGGCGACCGCTCCGGCGTCGTCGGCGGCAGCGGTGGCGGCGGCGGGACGAGGCTCGCGACCGGAGCGTCGTCGAGGAGCGCCTCGCGGATGATGCGGCGCGGGTCGTACTGCCGAGGGTCGAGCGTGCGCCAGTCCACGTCGTCGAAATCCTCGCCCATCTCGTCGCGCACGCGCGTCCGCGCGGTCGTCACCCAGGTCCGCGCCCGCTTGGTCAGCCCGGCGAGGGCCTCCGCATAGCGGGGCAGCCGCTCGGGTCCGAGGATGAGTGCCGCGACGAGTCCGATCAGCAGGAGCTTCTCGATCGTGAGGCCGAAGATCATGCCTTCAGATTACCGCCGCGCCTGTGCGGCCAGCGCCGCGCGGCCGCGTAGGCTGGCGGGCGGAGGATTCCGATGGGAGAGCAGAACGCGAACCAGCGGTTCGTCGACGAGGCGACGAGCGAGCCGGAGCACATCGCGCGCGCCCGCGCGCACGCGCTCGAACTCGGGGCCGCGCCGATCAGCCCGGCGATCGGCGCCCAGTGCGCGATCATCGCCGCGGTGTCGCAGGCGCTCAACATCGTCGAGATCGGCACCGGTGCCGGAGTCTCCGGCCTCTGGCTGCTGCACGGCTCCCCGCGCGCGACCCTCACCACCATCGACAAGGAGCCCGAGCACCTCGGCGCCGCCCGCCAGGCATTCGCCGAGGCGCGGATCCCTCCAGCGCGCGCCCGCTTCATCACCGGCCGCGCGTCAGAGGTGCTGCCGCGCATGAATGAGGCGTCCTACGACATCGTGCTCGTGGACGCCGACCCCGAGGGGGTCATCGAGTACGTCGAGCACGGTCTGCGCCTGGTCCGGGCCGGCGGGACGGTGCTCGTCCCCCGTGTGCTCGCCGGTGGCGCCGTAGCCGATCCGGTGCGCCGCGACCCGGTCACCACCGCGTACCGCTCGCTCATCCAGGAGACGCAGGCATCCCCCGCGGTGATCGGCGCACTGTCGATCACGGGCGAGGGACTGCTGCAGCTCACCACCGTCTCCACGTCCTGACATCTCCGCACCGCAGACGCGAACGGCCGGTCCCGATAGGACCGGCCGTCGCGCAACGAGCGATTACGCGGCGTTGACGACGCCCCCCAGGACGTCGTAGAGCTCCTTGGCCTCAGCGTCGTTCACCGAGACGACAAGGCGACCGCCTCCCTCGAGCGGAACCCGCACGATGATGAGTCGACCCTCCTTCACGGCCTCCATCGGCCCGTCTCCGGTTCTCGGCTTCATGGCTGCCATTGCGGCTCCTTTTCATCGATGGTCTGCACATCGAGTTTATCGTGAGGGCCGACGCCCCGGGCACGCCTGGGGAAAGCGGCATCCGTCATCCGGCGTCACGGGACCTGCCAGTTCGTACTTCCCAGCGCATACATGTTGTAGATCCACCACCATTGTCCCGCGAGACACGCGATCAGCACACCGATCCGCCACGCGCGGGAGCGCGGAACCGCGAACGCGCCCCACAGCGGCGACAGCGGCACCAACAGCCGGAAGATGCTCGACTGCGGAAAGAACACCAGCAGGAGGTAGACGAGGTAGCTGGCGCTCCACAGGCGGATCTCGATGCCGAGACGGCGGACCTGCGGCAGCGCGATCAGGGCGACCGCGACGACGAGCAGCCCTCCGGCCACGAGGATGTAGCCGAGTGCCAGCGGGAGGTGCCACATCGTCTCGAACCAGTATGAGATTCCCGCGAGGAACGGCTCGAATGGCGTGAACGTCGCGTCACCGAGGATCCAGTTGCGACGCCAGGCCATCTCCGTGACGAGATAGGCCTCAGGATTCCCGGTGACCCATCCGGCGATGAACTGCCACGCGAACCCCGCGACCGCGGCGAGCAGCCCGGCGGCGATGATGTGCGCGATCTCCGGAGCCCGCAGCGGTTCACGCGCGCGCGTGAGCCAGCGCCAGATGCCGAACAGTGCGAGGAACAGGGCGAACGCGAGGACGCCGGGGCGTGTGAACGCCATCAGCGGGATCAAGGCGTACAGCCACACATAGCGCTGGCGTGCGACCGCGAGCAGCGCGCAGAACAGCCAGAACAGGTTGAGCGCCTCCGCGTAGCCGACATGGAAGAGCGCAGCGAGCGGACCGCTCGCGAAGAACGCCACCGCCCAGAGCGTCGCCGACTCGTCCAGTCGCATCCGCAGCAGGTGATAGAGCGCGACGGATGCCCCGTACCCGGCCACCAGCGACACGATGAGGGCGCCGGTGTGCCAGAGGCCGAAGGGGATCGACACCCACTGCGCGAGCCACGGATAGATCGGGAGGAACGCCCAGGCGTTCTCTGCGACCTGCCCGGCGTCGTTGAGCGGCAGCTGGCTCGGGTAGCCGGAGACGGCGACCAGCCAATACCACTGGCCGTCCCAAGCGACGATGGTGTCGCCCAGCTGGGCGTCCGCCCCCATCCGCGACGTGAAGCCGGAGAGCTCGGCGGCGGCGAACAGGAACAGGGAGGTGACGATCCTCGCGGCGACGTAGATCGCCGCGACGCGCACAGCGGTCCGGGCGGCCGACGGACGCGTCACCGGCGACAGGATCAGCTGCTCGCCAGCCATGCGCGCAGACCCTGCTCGACAGCCTCGATCTGCGCGACGGGAACCCGCTCCTCGTCGTGGTGCGCCAGGTGAGGATCGCCGGGTCCGTAGTTCACCGCGGGCACGCCCAACGCGCTGAAGCGCGCAACATCGGTCCAGCCGTACTTCGGCCGCGGCTCGGCGCCGACGGCCGCCAGGAACTCCTGTGCGAGCGGGGCGTCCAGACCGGGACGGGCGCCGGCCGCGGCATCGACGACTTCCACCTCGAACCCGGCGAGCACGTCACGCACATGGCTCTCCGCCTCCGCGACATCACGGCTCGGGGCGAAGCGGTAGTTGACCTCGACCTCGCACAGATCCGGGATCACGTTGCCGGCCACACCCCCGTTGATGCGCACCGCATTCAGCCCCTCCCGATAGACGAGCCCCTCCACCGCGACGTCGCGCGGCTCGTAGGCGGCGAGGCGCTCGAGGATCGGCGCGGCCTTGTGGATCGCGTTCTCGCCGATCCAGGCACGCGCGCTGTGCGCGCGCACCCCGTGGGTGCGGACGATCGCACGCAGGTTGCCGTTGCAGCCGCCCTCGACGGCGCCGTCGGACGGCTCCCCGAGGATGGCGAAGTCGCCGGCGAACAGGTCGGGTCGCGTGCGCGCGAGCCGCGTGAGTCCGTTCAGGTCCGCGTCGACCTCTTCGTGGTCGTACCACATCCACGTGATGTCGACCCGGGGATCCGAAAGCTCTGCGGCGAGCTTCAGCTGCACCGCGACGCCCGCCTTCATGTCGACGGTGCCGCGACCCCAGACGTACGCCTCGCCGTCGACATCGATGTCCTTCGTCGGCACGTTGCCGTTGATGGGAACCGTGTCGATGTGCCCGGCGATGACCACGCGCTGCGCGCGACCCAGGCGGGTGCGGGCGACGATCGTGTCGCCGTCGCGATAGACGTCGAGATGCTCGAGCGCGGAGACCTGCGCGAAGATCGCGTCGGCGAGGGTCTTCTCGTCGCCGGAGACGCTCGGAATGTCGCAGATGATGCGAGTGAGTTCGACAGAAGACAGAGACAGGTCGAGCGCCGGCATCCTTCGAGTCTACCGACCGCGAATATCGGGCTGTTAACGCGGAATGGCCACCCGTGGGGGTGGCCATTCCGTGAATGGGTGTCCGGCGGTGTCCTACTCTCCCACAGGGTCCCCCCTGCAGTACC